>CALWKC010000006.1 GCA_944381165.1 uncultured Lachnospira sp.
ATAAGCAGAACGTAGTACTTGCGACAATCGCAGGACTTCAGTCTATGAAGACACCTGAGGAAGTGGCAAGACTTCGCGGCAAGTCAGTAAGCGAGATTCTTGGTTAATTTGTGATATTGTAATGTCCGCAGTTATGCGGCGATATGGAGGTTAAAAATGGCTGATAAAAAGTTGAGAATAACTTTAGTGAAGTCTCCAATCAGTGCTGTTCCAAAGCATAGAAGAACTGTTGAGGCAATGGGTCTTACAAAGATGCACAAGACCGTAGAGCTTCCGGATAATGAGGCAACAAGAGGTCAGATACAGCAGATTGGTTACATGTTAAAGGTAGAAGAAATCTAATTCTATTTAGATGAAGGAGGTGCAATAATGGATTTATCTAATTTAAGACCGGCAGAGGGCTCAGTAAAAAGCGATAATTTCAGAAGAGGCCGTGGACATGGCTCCGGCAACGGCAAGACAGCCGGCAAGGGCCATAAGGGTCAGAAGGCGCGTTCAGGTGCTCCTAGACCAGGCTTTGAAGGTGGCCAGATGCCATTATACAGACGAATTCCTAAGAGAGGTTTTACTAACAGAAACCGTCTGGAAATCGTAGCAATCAATGTCAGTGTATTAGAGAGATTTGACAACGGAGCAGAGGTTACGGTAGATACACTTATCGAATCCGGTATTGTTAAAAATCCTAAGGATGGCGTTAAGATTCTTGGAAACGGAGAACTCACAAAGAAGCTTACAGTTAAGGCTAATGCTTTCAGCGCTTCAGCTAAGGAAAAAATCGAAGCTGTTGGTGGAACTTGTGAGGTGGTATAATGATAAAAACACTTGCGAGCGCATTTAAAAATAAGGATATACGCAAAAAATTGCTTTATACACTTATGATGCTTGTTGTAGTGAGAATAGGAAGTCTTCTCCCTATTCCGGGTGTTGATACAGAGTATTTCAGTACGCTTCTGAGTGGTTTTAACAGCGGCGACTTAAGTTATCTGAGTGCATTTACAGGTGGTTCATTTGAAAAAATGTCCCTGTTTGCACTGAGCATAACACCTTACATTACTTCTTCTATCATCATGCAGCTCTTGACCATAGCTATTCCTAAACTGGAAGAAATGCAGAAAGAGGGCGAAGATGGCAGAAAGAAGATTGCTTCTATTACGAGATATGTGACAGTTGCATTGGCTCTTATTGAGAGTATTGCTATGGCAGTCGGCTTCGGCAGACAGGGCCTTATCAAGGACTATCAGAATATGAGCACGCTTCACTATGTTACAAGCATTATTGTTGTAGTGGCAGCACTCACTGCCGGCTCAGCAGTACTTATGTGGATTGGTGAGCAGATTACGGAAAACGGCGTCGGAAACGGTATCTCGATTGTCCTGCTTATAAATATTATTTCCGGTATACCTGGCGATTTCGTTACGCTTTACAGTACGTTTGTTGCAAACAAGAGTATTGCAAGAGGTGTGACTGTGGCTGCTATTATTCTTGCAATTATTATAGCGGTTGTTGTGCTGGTTATTTTCCTGCAGGACGGCGAGCGCAGAATTCCTGTACAGTATTCACAGAAAATTGCGGGAAGAAAGACTGTAGGCGGTCAGTCTACAAATATTCCGCTGAAGGTTAATACTGCCGGAGTTATGCCTATTATCTTTGCTTCATCTATTATGCAGTTTCCTGTAATCATCGTACAGTTGTTTACAAGCAATGCGTATGAATGGACAAAGTATTTAAGCCAGTCATATTGGTGCAGAATAGAGATGCCTAAGTATTCTATAGGTCTTGTGCTCTACATCATTCTGGTTGTTGTATTCGCATACTTCTATACTTCGATTACGTTTAATCCTGTACAGATTGCGGATAACTTAAAGAAAGCAGGCGGAGTTATTCCGGGTATCACACCTGGCAAATCCACCAGCGAGTATTTGAACAAAATATTAAATTATATCGTATTTATTGGCGCGGTTGGTCTTATGATTGTAGCGTTAATTCCTATTATGTGCACAGGCTTTTTTAATGCCAGTGTATCATTTGGCGGAACATCTATCATCATTATAGTCGGAGTTGTTCTTGAGACAATGAAAAAGATTGAATCAATGATGGTAAATCGCAACTACAAAGGATTTTTGAGCGAGTAATGATATAGACATGGGTGACTTGCCTGGATAATCTCCGGGCGAGTCGTTTGTGTATAATGCGTTTACGGAGGAAGTTATGAAGATTATCATGTTAGGAGCACCTGGTGCCGGCAAAGGTACACAGGCAAAAAAGATTGCGGCAGAGTATAAGATTCCACATATCTCTACCGGAGATATTTTCAGGGCAAATATTAAAAACAATACGGAACTCGGTAAGAAAGCAAAGACTTATATGGATAAGGGTGAGCTTGTTCCTGATGAGCTTACGCTTGATTTAATAATGGATAGATTTCAGCAGCCTGACTGTGCAAACGGATATGTTCTCGATGGTTTTCCAAGAACAATTCCGCAGGCAGAAGCTCTTGACGCTGCTCTTACAGCAAAGGGTGAGGCTGTTGATTATGCGATTAACGTGGAAGTGCCTGACGAGAGTATTGTAAACAGAATGTCAGGAAGAAGAGCATGCGTTGGCTGCGGTGCGACATACCACGTAAAGTATAACCCTGCGAAGGAAGATGGTATCTGCGATGTCTGCGGGGAAAAGCTCATTTTGAGAGATGACGATAAGCCGGAGACAGTGAAGAACAGACTTAATGTATATCATGAGCAGACTCAGCCTTTGATTGATTTTTATGCAAAGAAGGGCGTTCTGGCAGAGGTTGACGGAACAAAGGATATGGAAGAAGTATTCGGCGACATTGTAAAAATATTAGGAAAGTAGTGCAGTCATGGCAGTTTCGGTAAAATCACACAGAGAAATAGAATTGATGAGAGAGGCAGGCAGAATTCTGGGAAAGGTGCTCAATGATTTGTGTAAGGAAATCAAGCCCGGAATGTCAACTTGGCGGGTCAATCAGCTCGGCGAGGATATGATAAGAAGTTTTGGCTGTGTCCCTTCGTTTCTTGGATATGGCGGTTATCCTGCTTCAATATGTGTTTCGGTTAATGATGAGGTGGTTCACGGCATTCCTTCCAAGAGCAGAATTTTAAAAAACGGAGACATTGTGAGTCTCGATGCCGGAGTAATATATAAAGGGTATCAGTCTGACGCTGCGAGAACTGTCGGCGTCGGAGAAATCAGCAAAGAGGCGTCACAGTTGATTGAGGTTACAAGACAGAGCTTTTTTGAAGGTATAAAATTTGCAAAAGAAGGATGTCATCTGCATGAAATTTCAAATGCCATTGCGGATTACAACGAGAGCTACGGTTACGGTGTTATTCGCGATTTGGTGGGGCACGGCATAGGTACGCAGCTTCACGAGGAGCCGCAGATTCCCAATTTCAGACAGGAGCGCAGAGGCATACGTCTGTATGAGGGAATGACGCTTGCTATTGAGCCAATGGTTGCTGCGGGCGGCTGGCAGGTAAGGTGCCTTGACGATGACTGGACTATGGTTACAGTTGACCATTCGCTTGCCGCGCATTATGAAAATACAGTGCTGGTAACGAAAAACGGACCGGAAATTCTTTCGCTTGCAGAGGATTAAAAGGTGAATAGTATGGAAAATAAACTGACAGGCTGTTTTGCCAGTTCGCTTGCGGGGCACGATAAATGCAGAGTCTATGTTATCATAGATGAGGAGCCGGGATATGTTTATCTTTCGGACGGCGTTATTCGGACAGTTGATAAGCCTAAGAAAAAAAAGAAAAAACATGTCCAGACAGTTAAGCGCATTGATGATAACATTGCGGAAAAGTTAGAGAAACACAAAGATTTGCAGAATGAAGATATAAAAAGGGCAATCAAGCTATATATTTCTAATATGAAGGAGGACAATAAATGTCAAAATCAGATGTAATTGAAATTGAAGGAACTGTTGTTGAGAAACTTCCTAATGCGATGTTTCAGGTAGAACTTGAGAACGGTCACCAGGTGCTTGCACACATCAGCGGCAAACTCAGAATGAACTATATCCGTATTTTACCGGGAGATAAGGTGACTATTGAACTTTCTCCATATGATTTGAGCAAGGGCAGAATTATTTGGAGAGACAAATAAATTTTTTTGGCGCAAAATTAAAAATTTTAGTTGCAATGGAAAATTATGTTGTGATATAATATCAAACGAACTTGTCTGAAAGGAGGCTTTTGCAGTGAAGGTTAGATCATCAGTAAAACCAATTTGTGAAAAATGCAAAGTCATTAAAAGAAAGGGAAGTATCAGAATTATCTGTGAAAACCCTAAGCACAAGCAGAGACAGGGCTGATTGACAGTTTTCGGGAGAAGTAGAGATACTTCTCATGTTTGTGCGTTTGCGGATAGAATGCATTACAGGTACAGTGTATTTTATTTGCGCAAGAAGCTTTCGTGTGTGTCATTTATGGACATACGGAGAGTTTTTAATTATGCGGCTGCAGTGATGAACCACACGGCATAGTTGTAAGGTGGCTCTCACTATTAAATATATGCGGGAAGAGTGGCAGCGCACACATTTCAGGCGGCACGTAAGTGACGAGCTGCGTATGTTATTCGTACTGCAAGATTTCATTATAATAAATAATAATTATTAGTTGATTAACGGAGGTTAAAGAACACATGGCTCGTATTTCAGGTGTAGATTTACCAAGAGAAAAGAGAATTGAAATCGGTCTTACTTATGTCTATGGCATAGGCAGAGTCAGAGCATCTAAGATTCTTGCAGAGGCAGGGGTTAATCCGGACACACGTGTTAAGGATTTAACTGATGAGGAAGTTGCAAGAATTGCAAAGGTTATTGATGCTGATACAGAACATCTTGTAGAGGGTGACTTGAGAAGAGAAGTTGCCATGAACATCAAGAGATTAAAGGAAATTGGATGCTACAGAGGAATCCGTCACAGAAAAGGTCTTCCTTGCAGAGGTCAGAAAACAAAGACTAATGCCAGAACTTGCAAGGGTCCAAAGAAGACAGTTGCAAATAAGAAGAAGTAATAAGGTAGACTTTTAAGTAGGAGGTTAGTTTAGAAATGGCTCAAAAGGTTACAAAAAAAGTGACAAAGAAGCGTGTTAGAAAAAACGTAGAAAGAGGACAGGCACATATCCAGTCATCTTTTAACAATACAATCGTTACATTGACAGATGCAGAAGGCAATGCTTTATCATGGGCAAGTGCCGGCGGTCTTGGTTTCAGAGGTTCTAAGAAATCAACTCCTTATGCAGCGCAGATGGCAGCTGAGACTGCTACAAAGGCTGCATTAGTTCACGGATTAAAGTCTGTTGACGTTATGGTAAAGGGCCCGGGCTCAGGCAGAGAGGCAGCTATTCGTGCACTTTCAGCTTGCGGTCTTGAGGTTACAAGCATCAAGGACGTTACACCGGTTCCACATAACGGATGCCGTCCACCAAAGCGTAGAAGAGTTTAATTAGGAGGTAGAGTTAAAATGGCAGTTAATAGAACACCTGTGCTCAAGAGATGTAGATCTCTTGATTTAGACCCTGTATATTTGGGTATAGATAAGAAGTCAAGAAGAAAGGCAAAGAATGCCGGAAGAAAGATAAGCGAGTATGGCATGCAGCTTCGCGAAAAGCAGAAGGCTAAGTTTATCTACGGCGTACTTGAGAAGCCTTTCAGAAATTACTATAAGAAGGCTGAGAAGCAGAAGGGCATGACTGGTGAAAACCTTATGGTTATGCTTGAGCTCAGACTTGACAATGTTATTTTCAGAATGGGATTTGCAAGAACAAGAAGAGAAGCAAGACAGATTGTTGACCACAAGCATGTATTGGTAAACGGTAAGTGCATCAATATCCCATCATATCTCGTTAAGGCAGGCGACGTTATCGAAATCAGAGAGAAGTCTAAGTCATCAGCAAGATATAAGGAAGTTCTTGAGGCTACTAACGGAAGACTTGTTCCGGAATGGCTTGAGGCTGACAGCGAGGCTCTTAAGGGTACAGTAAAGTCTATACCTACAAGAGAAGTTATAGATGTCCCAGTCAACGAGATGCTTATCGTCGAGTTGTATTCTAAGTAATAAGAGTAGACTCAAATTAACCCATAAAAGGAGGGGCTATACATGGTTGATGCAGATTTTAATTTCAAAATGCCAAAGATTGAGATGACCGAACAGTCAGATGACGGCAAATATGGGAGATTTGTAGTAGAACCGCTTGAAAGAGGTTATGGTTTGACATTGGGAAACTCTCTCAGAAGAATCATGCTTTCCTCATTGGTAGGCACTGCTGTGAGCAGTGTTAAGATTGAGGGCGTACTCCATGAGTTCAGTTCGATTCCTGGTGTCAAGGAAGACGTAACAGAGATTATACTTAATATCAAGCAGCTTGCTATTAAGAACAACAGCAACTCAATAGAGCCTATTACTGCACATATTGACTTTGCCGGAGAAGGTGTTGTAAAAGCATCAGATATCAAGGTTGACCCTGATATTGAAATCGTGAACCCGGACCTTGTTATTGCACATTTAAACGGAGGCGCAGACTGTAAGCTTGTAATGGAGCTTACAATTACAAACGGCAGAGGCTATGTAAGTTCTGAGAAGAACAAACGTGAAGATATGCCGGCAGGCGTTATCGCTGTTGATTCTATTTACACACCGGTTGAACGTGTGAACATGGCAGTTGAGAATACTCGTGTAGGTCAGGATACAGATTTTGATAAGCTTACTCTTGATATATTCACTAACGGAACTATTGCACCTGATGAGGCATTAAGCCTTGCAGCTAAGGTTTTGAGTGAACATCTTAAGGTATTTATCAATCTTTCCGAGAACGCTGCAAACGCTGAAGTTATGGTGGTTGCACAGGAGGACGAGTCAAGCAAGGTACTTTCAATGAGCATTGAAGACCTTGAGTTATCAGTTCGTTCATTTAATTGTCTTAAGAGAGCCGGCATCAACACAGTTGAGCAGCTTTGCAACAAGACACCGGACGACATGATGAAAGTTCGTAATCTTGGTAAGAAGTCGCTCGACGAGGTGCTTCTTAAGCTTAAGGAATTAAATTTAAGTCTCAGTCCGAATGAGGACTGATTTTAATGACAGGGTTTTGTTGATTTTCCTGTCAAAAGGAGGTCGTGCGCAGGTTACGCACGTTAGGATTTGTAGATTAAAACACGCATACAGTAAGTCCATAAGCGCATGTATGCGCGTTACAAATGGAGGTAAATAATGGCAAAGTATAGAAAGCTTGGAAGAAATTCAAGCCAGAGAAAGGCATTGCTCAGAGGTCAGGTTACGGCTCTTATTGAGAACGGCAAAATTATTACAACTGAGGCAAGAGCAAAGGAAGTAAAGAAGCAGGCTGAGAAGCTTATCACTCTTGCAGTCAGGGAAAAGGATAACTTTGAGACTGTAAAGGTATCTGCAAAGGTTCCTAAGAAGGATGCCAACGGAAAGAGAGTTAAGGAAGTTGTAGACGGCAAGAAGGTTACTGTATATGATACAGTTGAGAAGGAAATCAAGAAGGATTTACCTTCAAGACTTCATGCGAGAAAGCAGATGGATAAGATACTTTACAAGGTAACTGAGGTTCCTGCTGAAGCTGCCGGAAGAAAGAGAAACACAAAGGTTGTAGACCTTACAAACAAGCTGTTCGATGAAATCGCACCTAAGTATGCTGACCGTCAGGGCGGCTACACAAGAATTGTTAAAATCGGTCTTAGAAAAGGCGATGCAGCAATGGAAGTGCTTCTTGAGTTAGTATAATGAACTTAAAAGCCCTTTAATTACAGAAAAATATTTTTCTGTGATAAAATACATCGGGCTTAAATTGCGTGGATGTTGTATTACTCAATATCCACGCTTTTTGTTAAACAGGAAATTTTTGGGAAAATTTCTTAATGAAAAAGGTGCCGCTGTCGGCACTTTTTTGGCAAGACAGACAAATTTATTGCGCTGTATGGCGTTTGGAGGATGATTATGGGAATTGTCAGGACCGAAAATCTTACATTTGAATATATCCGCAGAGATGAGGAGGGAAATGTAGAGGGAATTACAACAGCGGTAGACAACGTAAACCTCGATTTGCAGGCGGGACAGTTTATCGCAATTCTCGGACATAACGGCTCCGGGAAATCCACGCTGGCGAAGCATTTTAATGCGCTTGTGTCTCCGACAGAGGGAACTGTCTGGGTTGACGGAATGGACACAAGAGATGACGCAAAAACGCTTGACATCAGGCAGACAGCAGGAATGGTCTTTCAAAATCCCGATAATCAGATTATTTGTACATTAGTTGAGGAAGAAGTGGGCTTCGGCCCTGAAAATATAGGAGTGCCTACGGACGAGATTTGGCTCCGCGTTGAGGAAAGCCTCAAGGCGGTAGGAATGTATCAGTTCAGAAAAGCATCTCCGAATAAGCTGTCGGGAGGACAGAAGCAGCGCGTGGCGATAGCAGGAATAGTGGCAATGAAGCCTAAGTGTATTATTCTTGACGAGCCGACTGCAATGCTTGACCCGTCGGGTCGAAAAGAGGTTATTTCAGTCCTGCATGAGCTCAATAAAAGAGAAAATGTCACGATTATTCTCATAACCCACTATATGGAAGAGGTTATAGATGCGGACAGGGTTTTTGTGATGGATGACGGAAAGATAGTGCTTTCAGGCACTCCCAGAGAAATATTTTCACAGGCGGAGTATCTGAAACGTCTGAGGCTTGACGTGCCTCAGGTGACAGAGCTGGCATATGAGCTTAAGCAGGCGGGAATTCCGCTTCCTGACGGAATTCTCACAAAGGAAGAGCTGACAGCGGCGCTGACGGCGTTTAAAGGTTGATAGTAATAGATTTTGCGTGCGGAATTGTGCATCGGTCAGAGCGGAAAGGGAAGATATGTCAATTATAGTAGATAAAATAAGCTACACCTACGAAATAGGAACGGGATTTGAGCGTCAGGCGTTAAAGGAAGTGAGCTGTGTAATTGAAAAGGGAGAATTTATCGGACTAATCGGTCATACCGGCTCAGGAAAATCTACATTTATACAGCATTTAAACGGGCTTGTCAGGGCTACCTCAGGCAGCATTTATTATGACGGACAGGATATTTATGATAAAGATTACAATATGAGAGAGCTGAGAAGCAAGGTGGGGCTTGTATTCCAGTATCCGGAGCATCAGCTTTTTGAGACGGATATATTCAAGGATGTCTGCTTCGGCCCGAAAAATTTGGGGCTTACAAAGGCTGATGTTGAGCTCAGGGCATTTGAGGCTTTGAGACTTGTCGGACTTGATGAGTCGCTGTACTACCAGTCACCGTTTGATTTGTCGGGCGGTCAGAAGCGCCGTGTGGCAATCGCCGGAGTTCTGGCTATGAAGCCGGAGGTGCTTATACTGGATGAGCCGACTGCCGGGCTTGACCCTAAGGGACGTGACGATATATTGGACTGCGTAAAAGCGCTTCAGCAGGAGACGGGGATAACGGTTATTCTTGTATCTCACAGCATGGAGGACGTGGCAAAATATGTCGGCAGAATTATGGTTATGAATGACGGAATGCTTATGTTTAACGGAACGCCTAAGGAGATATTTTCACATTACAGAGAGCTTGAGGAAATCGGACTCGCCGCGCCTCAGGTGACATATATAATGAATGATTTAAAAAATGCCGGCCTTGATGTGGACGTCAGCGCTATAACGGTAGATGAGGCGAAAGCTTCAATTCTTAAAGCGCTGGGGAGAAATTAAAATTTTTCGGAAAGGAACGCTATGATTAGGGATATAACAATAGGGCAGTATTATCAGACAAAATCGGTAATTCACGAACTGGACCCGAGAGTTAAACTTATGGGAACAATGGTGTTTATCATCTCGTTATTCTTTGGGAAAAGTATCTGGATGTATCTGGCAGTAACTGTTTTTTTGGCAGCGGTAATCAAATTATCAAGGGTGCCGTTAAAGTTTATAGTAAAGGGACTGAAGGCTGTTTTAATTCTTATTATATTTTCCGCGGCTTTTAATCTGTTTTTGACCGACGGTGAGGTTGTTGTTCGCCTTTGGAAGCTTAAAATTACAAAGGAAGGAATATATCAGGCTGTATTTATGGTTATCAGGCTGATGTATCTGATTATGGGCTCATCTCTTATGACGCTTACGACTACGCCTAATAATCTTACTGACGCGCTCGAAAAGAGTCTGGGATTTTTAAAGGTGATAAAAGTTCCGGTACATGAGATCGCAATGATAATGTCTATCGCATTGAGGTTTATTCCTATTCTTATAGAGGAGACAGATAAAATTATGAAAGCGCAGATGGCGCGCGGCGCTGACTTTGAAAACGGAAATCTTATAAAGCGGGCTAAGGCTATGGTACCTGTACTTGTTCCGCTGTTTATTTCTGCTTTCAGAAGGGCTAACGAGCTTGCTATGGCAATGGAGGCGAGATGCTACCACGGCTCCGAGGGGCGAACGAAAATGAAGCCGCTGAAATATAACCGCAGAGACAGGATTGCGTACGCTGTTCTGGCTGTATATCTTTGCGGGATAGCAGCTCTGAACATATATATGGGCGGAAGAATTATTTGATATTCAGCAGTTGTATTTTGTGACAAGGCTGCCTTGTTTTTATCAAATTCATACAATGGACATTTCATTGTATAAATGTATAAATGGAGAAAAGCGTTTATGATGAGAATTAAGCTGACTGTCGCCTATGACGGAACAGGGTACAGCGGCTGGCAGATACAGCCGAATTCACCGACTGTCGAGGCTGCGCTGGACGACGCCGTTTACAGAGTGAGCGGCGAGAGGATACACGTAACCGGTGCGAGCAGAACGGATGCGGGAGTTCACGGACTGGGAAATGTAGCTGTTTTTGATACGGATATGAATATTCCGGCGGAGCGCTGGGCTCATGCGTTAAACAGATATTTGCCGGAGGATATAAGCGTGATTTCTTCAGTGCAGGTCGCATCGAATTTTCATCCGAGACACTGTGATACGGTAAAGACGTATGAGTACAGGATATTAAGCTCGGTATTTCCTATACCGCAGCTCAGGAATTATTCGTGGCATGTTAAGGAAAAACTGGATATTTCGGCTATGCAGTCCGCAGCTCAGGTACTTGTTGGAGAGCATGATTTTAAGAGCTTCTGCTGTGTGAGGACGCAGGCGGAATCTACCGTCAGGACTGTCTACTCGCTTGAGGTAAGCTCTGTGCCGGCGCCGATACCTGGGGCAGAGTTTGTTGTTATTCGCATATCCGGAAACGGATTTCTCTACAATATGGTAAGGATAATTGCGGGGACGCTGGTTCAGGTGGGAAGGGGAAAGAAGAGCGCTGACGACGTCAGGAAAATGCTTATGGCGAAAGACCGCTGTCAGGCAGGACAGACTGCTCCGCCGCAGGGATTGACGCTTGTGGGGATTGAGTACGTGTGATGAAAAAAATTGACTTTACATAGATATACCAGTATAATAAAATATATAAAATGTTTATATATAGGAGGGAATGTCTATGAGAGGTTTAAAAAGAAGATTAGGTACTGTTATTTTATCATTGGTTTTATTGATTGCTCTATGTGTTCCTGTATCGGCACAGAGCCGGATTATACCGCATTATCAGGTACATTGGGAGACGATGTTTGATGTGGGCTCTGCATATGCTAGTATAGAGTATTATATTGATTATTTCAAAGGCGGTGTAAATCTGTACTCGTCAGATTACTGTGATTTTTATATTGAAGGTAAGATTTATGATACTTGGGGAGACCATTATGATTTTGCAGGCAGGTCTGATTATGCTACTACAGCAGCGGCTGGTACACAAAGTTCTCCGTTTCCTACAGACATAGAACGTGTATATGCAAAATCGACAGTTTACTCTGATGACGGAACAGGTGTATATGAAAGAGAAGTTCATTTGTATGAAATGTATTAACAATATATGATTTTGACTGACATAGGGGGAGTGTTATGAGAAATAAGTTTAAAATATTGTGCTTTGTCATATTTCTTTGTGTGCCTGCTGTGTTGTATACAATGGGCTGCTCAGAGAAAAAGCAGACAGAGACAGGTTATAATAACGATGTTGTTTTGGTGGATTCAATTACGCTGGAGCCGGATGAGGAGGGGCAGCCGTATTGGCATGCTTTGAATTGTGAAATAACAAAATCAGAGAACGGATATTATTTTAAAAGATTTACTACATATTATATTGATGCAGAATATATGAAAAGAACGGTGCTTTGCGCAAAACCGGACTGTGACCACAGTGAAAGAAATAATCCTGACTGTTTGGCACGCATAGGCAGCAGCTCAATATATTACTATAATGGTTTCTGTTATACAACAGAATACAGCGATGAGACAGGAAATCTTATGCTTATACAGCTTGCCCCGGACGGTACTTCATACAGGGAGATGTTTGAGATTAATCTGCCGACGCTTACAGAGACGAACTGGTTGAATGTTTTCCTTGTATTTGCCGACGACAGCGTTTTTATCTATAACAAAGGGGGGAGAAGGCTGACAGTCGAGACACAGGGCGACATTGTAATAAGGCGAAGGTCGCTGGACGGCAAGGAGGACGAAATTGTTTATACGTACACCGGAGACGGCTGCTTTTTTGAGGCTGTAAAATATTACGGAGGAAAGCTTTTCTTTACTGTTAAGGAGGGAAAGACAGACGTTGAGACTAGACAGAACACCATGGTTTCAAGGGGATTGTATGTATATGACGTTGACTCAAAGGAGGTCGTCAGGCTTCTTGACGAGCAGGTATGCGATTATTCCGTAGATATGGAGAATAATATTATATATTATTATGTGCTCGAAGACGGTCTGTACAAGAAGCTGTTGTCAGGAGGCGAGGCAGAGCTTTTATATAAGGCTCAGGAGGATACGGGGATTTGTTTCATGTCGTTTGACGGACAGTATATATATCTTGACAATTCGAGATGGTTTAGCTTTGCGGATTACACCAAGATTGACTGGACGAAGTCGCTTATCGTGATGGACACTGACGGAAAGGAAGTTAATCGTATTGACACACTGATATATACAGTGCTTTTTGGCGATTCGGACTATCTTTTTGCTGAAGGCGGGGAGGGCTTGTGCTATATTCCGAAGAAGGATATTGCGTCTGCCAGAGAGTTTACTTATGTGCAGTGAGTAAAGGTGGCGCGTATGGGAGAGTGCAGAAGGATATTTAATATCAGAATGTTACTGATAATTGCAGGTGTGACTGCTTTGAATATATTCCTTTTTACATATCAGGCAATCGGAGGAAAGTCTTTTTCTAAGATTATGTTTGAGAAAGAGCAGAGAGAATACCTGATTGACAAATATTCGGGGTGTGATGCCGCGCAAGCGCTCAGAAACTTGAGAGAATTGGAAAATCAACTGTGTGACGGTGAACAGAAAAATCAGCAATACGATTATGAAGAAATATCAGCATACTATGAACAGTTTGACAGCAGCGAAAAAGAATGGTTTATGGAGGTCCTGAAAGAGATTAAAAATCAGGCGTCTTATGCTGCCAATTACAGCGGTTATATACAGGGAATTATAAATAATGCGCAGCAGATGCAGAATTTTGCGGTTTTTTCCGATAAAGGCTCCTTTTCATATGCAAATATAAAAAAGACTGAGCATGATTACAGCAGGGTCGCTGATTTAGAGCTTGGAATTACAAATAATAGAGCGGTAGAGGAATTTACCGCTTATTATTATACGTTTTATATATCGGCTGCGGCTGTACTTTTTATAATTTACCGTTGTTTTGAGGAGCGTGATAACGGACTGTGGGAGCTTGTACACAGTACAAAAAACGGTCGTGCGGGGATTGCTTTTATAAGGCTGACAATAATTACTTTTGGCTCTCTTGCGGTTACGGCCCTGCTATATTTAAGCACTTTTATTGTATCAGTTTTTGTGTATGGCTGGCCTGAGTTCTCGTCGCCGGTTCAGTCGATAGAAAGCTATAAGAAATTTACGTATTTGTTAAGTCAGGGGCAGGTCATATTGTTTAACCTTGTTTTTTCATGGCTGGCAATACTCTCAATCAGCATGATTTTATGGCTTTTGTTTACAATATGCAGAGTGCGAAATGTGGCTTTGGTGCTGACGGGAATTATAACAGGAACAGAAATTTTTCTTTATCAGAATATTAAAGACGGTAGTGTCTATGAGGTCTTTAAAAAAGTAAATATTATACGGTTTTTTAAGATAAATGAAGATTTTTGCTCGTATGCCAACATCGGAAGCGGGCAGTTTATTATAACAGTTTTTCAAACTGTGATGATATGTGTATCCGCGGTTATTGCCGTGTCCGGAACTGCCGCTGTAGCAGCAGGAATTTGTATGAGACCTTCCCGTAAAACATCATGGCTGGAAATATTATACGAAAAAATGTGGTCTGCGTATCAGCGTATTTTTATGTGTATCCCGATGCTTGGAAAGGAATTTCATAAATTGCTGATAAGCAGCAGAGGAATTGTTGTTATTGCTGCGATTTTGGCGGTTTCGTTTTATCTTACCGGAACAGGGCTGAGAAATTTTACAGAAAATGAAACGGTTAAGGAAAAAATTTATCTTGAACAGGGCGGGAAGGAATATCCGCAGATTATAGATATGGTTGAACAGCGCCGAAACGAATACGAGGAGGCAAGTATATATCTTCAGCAGGTACAGGAAAGCTACGGCAGGGGTGAGATTGATTTTAACGATTTAATGTCTGTGTCCAATTATGCCGAAAGAATGAAAGCACAATATGCAGCATTAAAGGAATTTGAGGATAAGGCTGCATATTTGCGGGAATTGTCAGAAAATAAAAATATTGACGGATATATGATGTCTGACAGGGGGTATAATGAAATATTCGGGGAGCGAAGCGCCGCAAGAGAAAGCTTTCTTTTGATAGCTTTGGTTTCAGGTGTTATGCTGATTGTATCTGAAAGCTTTATTTTAGAGTATTCAACAGGAATGAAGAATATAATAAAGTCATCAAGTAAAGGCTGGAAGCGGATATTTGCAAAAAAACTTATTGTTGGTGTGCTTATAGCGGCATTGGTGTATTTTATGGTTTATGCAATTGACCTGATAAGCCTATATTTAAACTACGGAATGCCGTTTATGGAGGCGCCTGTACAGAGTCTTACATTTATGGAAGGCTGTAAATGGAAAGTAAGTATTTTTGAATATATTGTTATAAGGCAGTCGGCAAAGTTTATATTTACAGAAGCGGCTGCTGTCGTATCAATGCTTATTTCTGCGTTTATTGCCGGAAAGAGGAATAAAGCATTTGTCTCACTTACAATAGTAATTGCAGACATTATAGCAGTTGCTCTTATTAATGCCGGCTTGCTGTGACAGAAAAGTTTTGATTATAATTTTATAAAAAATAGATTAAAACCCGGCTGAGAATTTGATTTTTTGGCATATTTTTTAATTAAAATTTGTTGACACACTTGGCAGTGTGTTATATAATTCTTAGATGTGACGTGGGAAAGTACGTCCTAAATATGGTTAATCATGATTTTAAATGCATCACCAATGCCCCGGAAAAGCATTTAATATATAATTAACTTAATGTGCCGCAGATATGTTATGACACACCGGCAGCAAAGATTACAGATATTATGATTATGCAATTAAAGATTTTTTCAGGAGGAAAACCAATGAAAACTTATATGGCTACTGCATCAAGCATTGATAGAAAATGGTATGTTGTTGATGCCGCAGATTATACATTAGGTCGTTTAGCATCACAGGTTGCAGCTGTGCTGAGAGGCAAGAACAAGCCTACTTACACACCGTTTTTGGACTGTGGTGATAACGTTATAGTTATTAACGCTGAGAAGGTTCAGCTTACAGGTAAGAAGTTAGACCAGAAAATTTACTACAATCACTCAGAGTATGTTGGCGGAATGAAGGAGACAACTCTCAGAGAGATGATGGATAAGAAGCCTGAAAGAGTTATTGAACTCGCTGTTAAGGGAATGCTTCCAAAGGGACCTTTGGGAAGACAGATGTACACAAAACTTCATGTTTATGCCGGCCCTGACCATGAGCAGGCAGCTCAAAAGCCAGAAGTTTTAAAGTTTTAATTTTGGACATATAAGGAGGAAATAACAGTGGCTAAGAAAGCAAACTCAAAGTTCTACGGAACAGGTAGAAGAAAAAGCAGTATCGCTAGAGTATATTTAGTACCAGGCAACGGTACAATTACTATAAATAAGAGACCTATTGACGAATATTTCGGTCTTGAGACTTTAAAGGTTGTTGTAAGACAGCCATTAGTTCTCACAGAGACAACTGACAAGTATGATGTCATCGTTAATGTACACGGTGGCGGATATACAGGTCAGGCAGGCGCTATCAGACACGGTATTTCAAGAGCGCTTCTTGAGGTTGATGAGGAAGAATATCGTCCTTCACTTAAGAAGGCAGGTTTCCTTACAAGAGACCCAAGAATGAAGGAGAGAAAGAAGTACGGCTTAAAGGCAGCTCGTCGTGCTCCACAGTTCTCAAAGAGATAATTTTAAACAGAATAAGATATTATGCAACCCCCTTGAAAGTCCTGTATTTTCAAGGGGTTTCTTTATGTCGGCATTTTTGAAAATTTTTGAAAAAAGTGCAAAATTTTGAAGCGTAGCACACAAGTAGCACACAGGTAGCGCACAAATTTGATTGACTTTTTTGGAAATTGCTGATATTATGCGTACAATCTCATATTATGCTTTCTGTAGGGGCAACTATGACGGTTTAGGGGGCTAAAAGCGGAATAGGTACGGAGGGCAGAAGAAAAGGGCATCTGCATGATACAGACACCCTTGTTAAGTGTACCTAAAATACGGTTTTTATGTAACGGTTATTGCTTTTCGCTTGCTTGTTTCTGTTCAAGGTGTTCTAACTTAGCCACTTTCATAGTGTCCGTAAGCGTTAAATCTTTCAAATAAACTTCAGAATTTTCCATTCTAAGTAACATTCCGTACATGAGCGTGTTAAAATACTGCAATTCCTCTATTGCTTCACTTGTATAAAGAGAATGTAAATTTTTAGCCATAGTACAAATGTTGTGTTCATACAGTTCAGCAGAAGAAAGCCCCTGCCACTTCTTATACCGTTTCTTAGCACTTTCAAGAAGTTCCTCAACATCTTTGCTTGTTAATTTTTGATAAATCAATCCTATCAATTCAAGCCTTGTCAATGCTGTCTTTAAATCATACTTGCAATCCTCTAATTCAAGTTCCAGGTCTGCTACCTTTTCTTTCAATTCCTTAATTTTTTTTGTTTCATCTTTCATTGTCAAATCTTCCTTTCTTTTGGTCGGGAAGTATGCTATAATCAGCATATCCCTTTTGTTTTGTGTGATAGCTTAATAATTGGGTGTGGCTCTATGGTATTTGCGGTACTGTAGAGCCTTTTTAATTGCTACAATCAATTCTGCATCAACTCCTTTTCTTAAATCTTGTTTATGGCATCTAAAAGGGCTTCTATTTCAAAGTGGGTATATACTTGTTGTGTTACACCTTGCCCTTTATGACCTACAATTTTTTTGACAAGCCTATCATCAACCCCGGCTTCAGCAAGCAAAGAAATACAAGTATGCCTTGTATCGTGTGGGCGGTGGCTCATTCCTAATTGTTCTATTAACGGCTTCCAATAACTATCATAATAATTGCGGTATTCAAAATGTTTGCCCTCTGGTGTGCTTAAAAGGTATTCGCAATCATTCAGATTATACCAATATTCAAAAAACGGTAGCACTTTATCAGATATAGGAACTTTGCGTATTCCTGCTTCTGTTTTGGCAGCAGTTACATCAAACCAACGCTCATTTATATTAACGCTTTCTTTTTTCAAATCCAGTAATTCAGAAATTCGACAGCCGGAGTATATCAGCATTAAAATTACGTTAAAGTAGACGTTCGTATCTTTCCACTTCCAAACCTTTTCAATCTCTTTCTTACTGAATGGCTCCCGGTTGTATGCGTTGGGGTTTCCTGCTTTCTTAATGTCGATATATCGGGTTTTATTCATATCGGGCGGTATTATGTCATGTATGACCGCATATTTGAACATAAGCCCCACAAGCACCTTATATTTGCGTAGGGTAGGTGTATTCTTGCCGGAATTATCAGCGATATACTGTAAATCATCAAGTTTTACATCTGCCATACGCTTATTTGCGATAGGCTCACATAGTAAATAAGCTGCCCGGTAGCCCTTTGCATTGCTTTCTGATACTGTAGGGAAATGTTCTTCACTCCAACGCTCATAGACTTCTTGAAATGTGACTTTTGAAGCATCTACATCATAAGGTGATTTGTTGTAATCTGCCAATGCTTGCAGGGCTTCTTTTTTGCTTTCATAGTAGCCTATAGTTTTACGTTTCTGCTTCCATTTGCCGGTATCACTATCAATCTGCCAACGTTCCGTTACAATAGCCCGGTATGGGTTTCTCCGATTGCCAGACAGCTTGTAAACAGAACCAAAGCCATTTGGTAATTTCATCAATCATCACTTCCTTTTCTTTTTTTTGAAGAATAATATGCCTGTCTTGTACAGGGATTATTACAAAATTTTTGTTGCGGCGTTGTTGCTACAAAAAGCTGTTTACATTTTTTACACACTTTCATATATCCGCCTGTATAATCTTGTGCTTGCTGCAATGTACATAAATGATATGTAGATAAGTGCATTAAGTTGTTGCAATTCAGTTGCAATGTCATTGCTTCATCATTCCAAAAAGTTGTATATGGACACAATGCCGGAGTGTGCAAGCCTATTGTTTTGCGGTGGGCTTGTATTTTTCTTATGTCATTTATTTTTGATGCATCATTTTCAGAAAGAAGTGGGTAAATATTCTCATCTTCTTCCCAACTATTAGCAGATATGATGCGTAAAAAATCCATATGTAATTGAAGAAGCCCAACAATAAAAGATGAAATAGGGAAAAAATTTTCTATTGATAATGGTGAAATACCATGAAGCAAAGTATGTTCTTCTATTGACTCTTCAGGGTTAGGAACATCTTCTTCGTTGCGAAATACATCTACGGTTATTTTTTTACTCCAAAATGGAAGCCCATTTTTTTTACAAAAAGCAAGAATTAAATCAATATCGTTAGTTGTAATATTTTCATTTACATACGACTGATTAAAATCAAATATTTTAGTAGGCAACTTATTATATAACTCCATAAGATTATATAAAATAAGCGGTTGTTCAATCAATTCAAAGCTGTACATATCAATAGCATTATTCGAATTAAATCCTCTGATATATTTTATATTTTTAATATCAACACACTCATAATTATCCCATTTGCTTACTTTTGTTACAGTTTTTAGTTTTTGCGTTGGAAGTTCAGTAGTTTCTCTTGTAAAAATCATTGATATTTCCTCACACAATAAAGTTTACGTTTATGTTTACGTTTTATAGATGAATTGTATCACAATACTTTATATAATGTCAACAACTTCATGAAGAACAATAATAATTTAAGGAGGCAAATATGGAACGCAATAAAGAAATTAAAGATTATATCAAATCCAAGAATATACAGCTTTGGAGAGTTGCGGAACGTTTAGGAATTGCAGACAGTAGTTTTTCAAGAATGTTACGTTATGAAATTACAGAAGAAAAAAGATTAGAAATATACAAGATTACAGATGAATTGGCAGCAGAGTAAGGCGGTGGAACTATGGCAGATATTGAGCGTGGTACTGTACCTATTGCTGTAGCAAGTAAAGTATTAAAAATGGATTGCCAGACTTTAAGGCTATTGCTTCAAAACAAAATGGTTGATTTTGGAATTGCTTATAAAAGACCGGGTTCAAAACAATACAGCTACATAATTTATGCAGAACCATTTTACAAATTAACTGGATATAGGCACAAAGTGAGGTATAAAGGCAATGACGGAACAGACAAGGCAAGAACTGATTGAAAAGCAAAACAGCCTAATGAAAGAGCGTGAAATGTTTGAAGATATGCAGACAGAACATAGCAATGATGAAGAATTTTATCATTATTGCCAACTCAATATGGATAGGCTTGATGAAGAAGCGGAACAGATACGCATTACGTTAGAAATGGGGTGTTGTGATTGACAGATAATGAAATATTTGAGAGCAATTTACAACGCTTCAAAATCTCAAAACGATATGGAGATAAAGCACAATGTATATGTCCGGCACATAGCGATAAGCAGGCATCACTTACAATAACCAAAGGTAAAAAATGCACATTGTTTCATTGTCATAGCGGTTGCAGTATTGATGATGTTTTATCAGCAGCAGGACTTGAGAAAAAAGATACTTTCTATGATACAGAACCCTTGAAAGCAAACTGGAGAGCATATATTGAGAGCCGAGAAAAACGCCGGATTGAAGCAGTCTACGCTTACGTTTCTATTAACGGTAATTATGCCTTTACAAAGATTAGACTTGAGGGCAAAAAACTTTTATATGGAAAGCTGGAAAATGACCGCTTTACATACGGAATAGGCAGAGAGGGTAGAAAGAGTTATAAAGCCATTTATGGAAGCGTACAAGCCTTAAAAAAGGCGGTTTCAGAGGGCAGACCTATTTTTATACCAGAGGGCGAAAAAGATGTTGACACGCTGACAAAACAAGGCTACACAGCTTTTACTTATGGTGGTGTGAATGACTGGCAATCAGATTTTGCTACATTGGTACAGGGTGCAGAGGTTTTCATATTGGCAGACAATGATGAGCCGGGAAAACGTGTTGCAAATGCTATCTTAAATGACATTCAGACAGTAGCCAAAAGTGCAAATGTCATTGTGCCTACTCCCGACATTCCAAAGGGCGATATATCAGACTATTTTCAAGCCGGACATAATAAGCAGGAGTTTGAACAGATGTTAAAGGACGTTACAGAAAAGCGTATTGAGGGAGTAACGAAATGTGATACCCCTACAGATGCATCAGGACAGCAGAATAAGCCTTTAGAACAGGTGTTAAAAGATTTACACGCTGAACAATATGAAACAACAGATAAGGGCTTTGGGCGATTGTTTGCAGACGTATTTAAGGATAAGCACCGATATAACCCCTCACGAAAAGATTTTATGCAGTATGACGGTAAAAGGTGGATTGATGATATTGAGGGGCTAAGTGCCAGGGCTTCAGCAAAAAAACTTTCAGATGCACTTATCAGATATGCGGTAAATGTTGATACAGAGGGCAAATATCTAAAAGCAGTAGCGACATTATGTAATATCAGATGCAGAAACAATATGTTGCAGGATAGTAGAGATGTTTATTTCTTTACTAATGAGGAATTGGATAAAAACGATTATCTTTTGAATGTGCAGAATGGTACGCTTGATTTATTGGAGGACAAGCCTAAGTTTATAGAACATAACCCGGATATGCTTCTTTCAAAGATATGCAATGTTAAATATAATCCTGCTGCCGATTGTAAGGAGTGGAAAAAGTTTTTAATGGAAATCATGCAGGACGATACAGAAAAGATAAAGTATCTCCAAAAGATAGCAGGACTTTCATTGACCGGGAACACAGAGCAGGAAACTTGTTTTATTCTCTACGGAAGTACCACACGAAACGGAAAAAGTACATTTTGTGAAACGCTGATATATTTACTAGGCGATTATGCACTAACAATGAAGCCGGAGAGTTTAGCAGTAAAGCAAAATTTAGACAGCCGACAGGCAAGCGGAGATATAGCAAGGTTAGCAGGTTGTAGGTTTTGCAACGCATCAGAGCCACCAAAGCGAATGTTATTTGATACAGCATTATTAAAATCTTTGTTGGGGCGAGACAGCATCACAGCAAGGCATCTACATCAAAGGGAGTTTAGTTTTATTCCTAAGTTTAAGTTGGTGATAAACACAAATTATCTGCCAACAATTACAGATGATACGGTTTTTAGCTCCGGCAGAATAAATGTTATCAGCTTTGACCGACATTTCACGCAAGAGGAACAGGATAAGCACCTAAAGGATAGATTACGAGACAAAGAGGAATTATCGGGTATTCTGAATTGGTGCATTGAGGGCTTACAATTATACAGGCAGCAGGGGCTTGAGCCGCCAAAGGCAGTACAGAACGCAACGGAAACCTACAGAACGGACAGCGACAAGATAGGTAATTTTATAAACGAATGTCTGACTAAGACAGGCAGGAATAGCAAAGCAAAGGATATTTACGAGGTGTACTCTAAGTGGTGCGAGGAAAACGGCTTCGGAGTAGAGAATAAAAGTAATTTCTTTGCAGAACTCAAGACAAAGGGCTTATTTGCCACAAGTGGAACGGTAGAGGGCAAGACCGTTAAAAATATCGTAAAGGGCTATACGGTGGAAACGGATTTTGTTGAATATGAGGGGCAAGAGCCGCTACCATTTGATTAAAAAATTTATGGAAATGTGCAATTTGTGCAAATTAAATGTAACTTCCTTAAAGAAATTGAATTTCAAAAAGTCTCATTTGAAATGCACATTTTGCACAAACCCATTAAAATCAAGGGTTTCAAGTGCACTAAGGCATTAAAGCCTAACGGTTTTTTGTAACGGAATTTCAGAGAGTAGGTGTTATATGGACTATTGGAATATTTATAAAGATGTTTGGAACTTCCACAAGAAGTATGCAGACGTAAAAGAAGATGATGCGTACTGGGAAGCTGTGGTAAATGAAAGTAATCAGATAGCAAAACAATATGGCGAATGTAAATTTGTTATCAATCTGCTATTAGCGGTCATTGATGAGTTGGAACGAATTTATAAGGAGATGAAGAATAATGCAGACGCAAGAATATAAGGAGTATATAAAATCTGATGCGTGGCAGGAGAAATGTAATCAGCGGTTAGAGATAGCCGGACATAAGTGCGAGATGTGCGGCAGGCTTGAGAAAAATTCAAAGGGTTTGCAGATACATCATATCAGCTACAAGAATTTAGGGCATGAAGATGTGGCAAATGATTTGATATGTCTTTGTGGAAGGTGCCACATTCTGATACACAGATACTATGACCGCAAGAGGGCATAAAGGCTAAGTGCAACGCACAACCTTAACATCATAAAAAGAATTAGCCAAAATCGGCAGAAAAGAGGTAAAAAATATGGGAAAAAACTACCCACAAGGGGCACTTGATGAAATGGAACCTACAACGGTGCAGGAGATTGTTACATCATTGAAAGAATTACATGATATGGGAAAGCCCAAAACTGATGCAGAAATTAAGAAAAGAATTGATGATTATTTTTCATTCTGTCAGCGTTCCAGCATCAGACCGGGCATAGAAAGCCTTTGTATGTCGTTACATATCAGCAGGACAACGCTTTTTAATTGGAATAATGGAACAAATTGCAGCAGAGAATGTCAAGAGTTGATACAGTCGGCAAAGTCATTTATCGGGGCATATATCGAACAAGCTATGTTAGGCGGTAAAATTTCCCCACCGTCCGGCATCTTCTTGATGAAAAACTGGTTATCTTATAAAGATACTATCAGCATTGAGGAAAGCATACCAAACACAACGGAAAAAAGGGTGCTGTCTGCTGCCGAACTTCCTAAATTGGGAGATTTTAAACAATTGCAGAGTGAGGATTTGCCACAATTAGGAGCAATAGAGGAATGTGAGGTAAAAGAAAATGATTGATAAACAACAAATAGCGGTAAAATTTTTTCAAATATTGACAGATGAAGAATTAGAAGAGTATATGAAATATCCATTGCTTTATTTGGGGCTAAAGGCGAAAAGGTTAAAACCTCTATTGGAAGCAGAACAAAAAAGGAGAACATACAGAAAATAGACGGTTTCTTGTAACGGTAACTATTAAAGGATTTATAGAAAGAATGAGGTATAAAATTATGAGATATGCAAATTATGTAAAGAAAATTAGTGACACATTAGCAAAGTACAAAACAGATGTTGACACTTTGGAGGGCTTATACAGAGCCGATAAGCAGAAAGTACAGGCAAAGGCTGATGAAATGAAAGGCAAATGGACTGATGAATATATCAATCAGTATCTTTCAGAACATAGCCCGGATAAAAATTATAAGGCACGTTTACAAGGAGCGAGGGCAGCAGTTGAGCCTACAGTATTACACTATCTTGAAATGTTGGAAAAATCACTTGATAGATATTTCAATGCACCGATTAAGCCGGATTTTGCAAATAAGATTATGGCTATCAAATTAAGCGGCTTACAGCTTACAGACCTTGAATTTAAGATATTACAGGATAGTGCTACAAGCTATATGGAGTGCAGATTACTTAATCAGTTAGCAGAAAGCAGGACTAAGACCGAGAAAAAGACGGTACTTAATAAGCAAAGCGGAGAGCCAGAGTATCAGACAGTACAGACCGCAAACCCATATATCAATCTTGAACTGCCGGATATGGAAAATACATATAATTCTTTCAAAAGTTATTTACGTTCTGCTAAAGGGCTTTTGTATAGTTATGCTGGAACAAATGCAGAGATGTCACACTTGCTTGATAACGATACTCCAAATTATGTGGCGGTATCTATGGATAGTTATTTTAGAAACCACGCAGATGAAGCATTTTCAAAGGTCATGGAGAAAGCAAATAGTATCTTGCCGGAAAGTAAAATCAAGCGTGAATTAACAGAGAATGACCGTAAGTTTATTGATACGTTGATAGATAGTAAATATCCGTCATTGGCAAGGGATAGAGTAAAGGCACTTGCCGAAGCTGATACGGATATTGAAAGTTTGCTTTTACTTGATGAGCGTTATAATAAATATCTCGAAGAATAGGAAATACATATTTTTCTAATGGGCGGCTGGCGGCTGCCCTTTTTTATTAAAGGTATCAAAAGTAATGTTATTCAAAATAGTATCAAAAGTTATTGACAACAACAATAATAAGATATAAAATATTAGTATCAAAACAAACGAACATTAGAAATGGTACGAAAGTGAGGTTGTCAATTATGTGTATATACGGATATTGCAGAATAAGCACAAAGCAGCAGAGTATTGACAGGCAGATTAGAAATATAAAGGCAGAGTATGACAAGGCGGTTATTGTAACGGAAGTCTACACAGGCACAAAGCAGGATAGACCGGAATGGAATAAACTGTATAAGAAAGTAGAGGCAGGAGATACCGTTGTATTTGATAGTGTGTCACGAATGAGCAGAAATGCAGATGAGGGATTTAATCTGTATGAGGAATTATATAATAAGGGCATAGAGCTTGTATTTCTGAAAGAGCCACATATAAGCACAAGCACATATAAGAAAGCGTTGCAGAATAACGTAACAATGACAGGTACAAATGTAGATTACATTTTAGAGGGTGTAAATAAGTATCTTATGGCACTTGCTAAAGAGCAGATAAGACTTGCATTTGAACAGTCGGAGAAAGAAGTACAGGACTTACACCAACGTACCAAAGAGGGCATAGAAACAGCAAGATTAAACGGTAAGCAGATAGGACAGAAGCAAGGGGCAAAGCTGATAACAAAGAAATCTATTGAAGCAAAGAAGCAGATACAGAAGCATAGCAAAGACTTTGAGGGTACTTTATCTGATGTGGATTGTATGAAACTGACAGGGATTGCAAGAAACACATACTACAAATACAAAAGAGAATTGAAAGCAGAATCGCAGGGCTAAAACGCTCTGCTTTTCTTTTGCCTGTAGGTATGCCCTGGGGGGTCTGTATAAAAAGCGAGATAGCCCCTACTAAGTAGCCCGAATTTCCCGGCATTTTCAAAAAGGCTTTTCTGTGATAAAATAAAAAAGAGAAGTCAAGGTTTGGCGGTCTGACTTCCCTTTAATGTCCTGCATCTACCCTAATTATAACAAAGAGGTAGGTGTATTTCAATGACGAATGAAGCACTTGTTGAAAGAATTAGGAACGGTTATTCTGTAACGGATAATATGCAATTACTGTATGAAAATAATCTGCCATTGATTAAGCAATACATAAAACCATATACAGCTTATGAGCCTATGGAAGATTGTTTACAGGAAGCCTATTTCGGATTGTGGGAAGCGGTAAAACGCTATGAAACTTCTGAAAATGTGTTGTTTATGACTTATGCAGGGTACTGGATAAAACAGAGCGTACAGCGGTATATTGAGAAGTGCGGTGCTGTAGTTAAAATACCGAGCCATACAAGACAGAAAATAGCACGTTACAAGAAAACCGTTGAGAGATTATCACAGAAGCAGGGGAGATCTCCAACAGATGCAGAAGTAGCCGCTAATATGGGTGTATCGGTGGCAGCAGTACAGGAAATCAAAGGCTATATGCAAGGGGTAGCCAGTTTAGACAGCCCTTTATCTGTAGATGATGAATTGACACTAGGCGATAGCGTACAAGCCGATTTTAGCCTTGAAGATGAAACAATAGATAAAATATATGCAGAGCATAGCAAAAATGAATTATGGGGCATTGTAGAACGGTACACAAGCGATATAGAAAACAAAGTGATTGCTGATAGATACAAGCAGGATATGACATACCGGGATATTGGAATAAAAAACAATATCAGTATGCAAAGAGCAAGAGAGATTGAACATAGTGCTTTACGCAAATTGAGGATAGGCAAGGCAAAGCGTAGATTATTAGAAAAGTTTGAAGTTGTAGAAAGCGGAATGTATAAAACAGGGTTTAATAGTTTTAATCAGCATAACTTTACTTCAAGGGTTGAATTTATTGCTATACGAAAAGCAGAGATACAAGAAGAATATGAGAGAAGAATGAGGGAATTGTCACAATGTATTCCTCAAAAAAGAGCGTGTTTATAGGTTGCTTTGTATGGTGTAAAATGTTCTTTCGTAACACACTTGTAGCACACAAAAGCCTTATAAATCCTTATTTTATGCGGTTTGAAGTTCACAAAGAGATAATTTTAAACAGAATAAGATATTATGCAACCCCCTTGAAAGTCCTGTATTTTCAAGGGGTTTCTTTATGTCATGTTTTTGTAATTTTTTGAAAAAAGTACAGATTTTTTGAAGCGTAGCACACATATTTTCTAATATCACTATTTATCTGCCAGCATTTCGTTACAATAGCATGATATGGTGTCATGTGATTGTCGGATAGTTTGAAGACAGAGCCAAAGCCATTATGTAGTTGCATCAATCACCACTCTTCTTTTTTGAACACCCATTTTTAATTTGAAGTAAATATTTTTCTATTATTTTAAGGTCTACAGCTTACCCATCCAATTATTATCTAAAGCAAATTACGTATTATCTATGCTTTTGTTTTATCTTGTACAAGAGTCAGTAAATACATATCGCTGAAATTATCTGTAACTTTTATAATGTCATAATCAATATCTGTATTTTTCATTAATATTATTAACTGTGCTTTTTACGTTATCATATGTTTATAATCGGATTCTAATAAGTATTGAACAACACGTAATAAATATTCCATTTCTATATAGTTGGTCAGCAGGATATTTAAAGTTTCTATGGGATAATATCTTTGCTATTGATATGCATTTATCATGTTTTTTGATAAGCGTAACATAATGTAAGGGTATTTATAGTGGCATCATCTAAAGTTATAACTTCATAATATTCTTTTATAGTGTCGAAGTGAAAGATAATTACAAAAGAAGTGCTGTCAAGAGTGCTTTAGGATGAGCTGCGAGAGATGGCTAATCTGGAAGTAATGGAGTACTCTGAAGAATGGATAGAAGAGAAATCAAAAGATTGCAATCATGATTAGTTACAGAGTACAAGCTCAAAAAGGAGACTGAAAAACAGAATGATTTGCAAAAATATGGCAAAAAACAGGAGAGTGAGAATAAGTGGCAGAAATTTGAACAGAATACGTTATTTAGCAGAAGGTCAAGTCTGTCAACAGACATATCCAAAAGTGAAGATAATCTTGATAGAATCATAAAAAAGATATGTTGGAGAAGATTGGAGAGGTGGTGGGGAAAGTGGACAAAATAAGAAATAAGAACAAATGTTTGGATGAATACTTGCAAATGTTCAGATAAATGAATATAATAGAACGTGTGATCAGGGGAGAGAATATGAGTAGCAAGTGGCACAATTTTAAGGCTAGACAAAGAATATAAATATCAGAAGTACAAACTTATAGTACAGTGAATAGTGATAAAATATGTGTATGCAGAAGGAGATGAAGATATGTCTAGGTATACAGAAAGCAAAATTGCTGTTGAAGCAGTTAAGGTAGTAGAAGAATATGGAGAGCTTTCTATGGGCGAATTAATAGAGATTTTGATTCAACGTATGCAGCCAACAGGACATGATATTGAAATTATAGCTAATAGGAATGATTCATATTTTTCTCAAAAGGTAAGAAATTTGCGTTCGCATTCAAATAAAATATTTTTTAATAATGTATATTATGATGAGGTGATAGATAAGTATGTTTCATATGAGTGTAAAAAAATGAAAGTTAATCTTGATGAGAAAGTTTATGTCGAGGAACTTGGACAAAAGAAAAATAAGGCTACAATATTTTATGCACGAAAATTAGATTATGAGAGAATTAATAGAGAAAGAAAATTGATTGGAAATGCTGGCGAGGAATTGGTATACAAAGCCCAAATTAAATTTGTGAAGGAGTGTGCTCCAGAATATTTGAAAAGTGTTCGTCATGTTTCTAAATTGGATGGTGATGGTGCCGGATATGATATATGTTCCTTTAATGCTGATAAAAAGTTAGTATATATAGAAGTGAAGTCAACAACAGGGAAAAAGGAAACGCCATTTTATATGACATCAACTGAATACGCTTTTTTTGAGCTACACAAGGATAATTATATAATAGCTAGAGTATATGAGTTTGATATGAATACAAAAGTAGGAAAAATAGAATATGTATCAGGAACAGATTTTGAAGGTGTATTCGAAAAAGAGGTTTCTGCGTATAAGATAATATACAAAAAATAGGAGGGACTTCTAATGAAAACGGTGTTAGAGAATAGATTATCGCCATTAATTAAATATCCCGGTGGTAAAGAAAGAGAATTAAATTTTATTGTGCCAGCACTTCCTAATAAAATTGATAATTATTATGAACCTTTTGTTGGCGGTGGAGCAGTATATTTTGCTATTAAGTCTAAAAAATACTACATTAACGATAAGTCTGATGAATTAATTTCTCTTTATGAAATGGTTAAGGAACAAAACAAGGAATTTTTCGATAAACTTAATGCTATTGAGTATAACTGGAATATTATAAGCAAAGTAGTAGACCATCATGAGAAAACGATAGTGGATATTTATTATAAATATAAGAATGGCAAACTTAATAAACAACAATTGGGAGACAAAATTACAGAGTTTGTACTTGCAAATGCAGAAGAATTTAATGGATTATTAAAGACAAAATTCAATTATTTGATTGAAGAGTTTGTTTTTGAATTATGTAAGAGTATAAAAAACAAAATGGTACGAATGCATAAAATAGAAGGTGAAAAAGGAGATTTAGTATATGAAGATGTTGTATCAAATATAGAATCCTCTTTGAAAGCTGCTTTTTATACACACTTTAGGATGTTGATGAATAATAGAGAAGAATTAGGACTTAGTAAAGAGTTTGCAACAGCAATTTATTTTTTTATAAGACAAGTATGTTATTCATCTATGTTTAGATACAATAAGGAGGGTAAGTTTAATGTTCCTTATGGTGGTATCTCATATAATAGAAAATCATTTGCAAACAAAATAGATTATTATCAAAATGAAGATGTGGTTAAGCATCTTGCGGATACAACAATAGGTAATATGGATTTTTATGATTTTATGAATAAGTATACACCTAAAAAGAATGATTTTGTATTCTTGGATCCACCATATGATTCCGAATTTAGTACATATGCTAAAAATGAATTTAGTAAAGATGATCAGACAAGATTGGCAGATTATTTAATAAAAGAATGTAAAGCTAATTTTATGATTGTTATAAAAAATACTGAATATATTTCTTCGTTGTATCGTGAGGGTACTAAAACAGCTAATGGGAAGCAATTGTATGTATCATGTTTTGATAAGAGGTATTTTGTGAGTTTTCAGGACAGAAATGAAAAAAATGCTCAGCATTTATTAATTACAAACTATCGGATAGGAGAATAGTAAATGGATGAAGCAAAAAAGGTTGCAATACAAAATATTGTTGATAAAGAGATAAAGAAGTTTGCTGATAGTTATGAAACTAGATTCACTAAAGAAGTTGATAATCCAGATGGAGTTATTAATAGCAAGAAAAATAATTGTTTTGTTGCTGAACTTGGTAAAGAGTTTATGTTTTATAGTGCATTTGTTAGAAGTTTTGATAGTTCATTTGGTAAGGTGTTAGAAAAGATAGGTAATGAAGTAGCGAAGTTATCCTATGATGTGCGTGGAAATATAGATTCGTTTTTGTTACCACAGCAATCACAACATATGGATTATATCATTCTTGAATATGAAAAACATAGAAAACCAAAGATTTCTGACTATTGTGATTTTATGTGTATGATTCCTGATGATACAAGGAGCTTTGAAAAATCACACGTAACAGATCATTATTTTTATAATGACGAGAAGAAAGAACATTATTTGATAGAACTTAAAGCGGGAGGGGATTTGGATAATAAGAAAGCAAAGACGGAAAAACTTGCAATGTTACAAGAATATTTTATTTTGAAAAATTCATTAAGGGACAAACCTGACGAAAAAATAAAGTTATTTTTTGGAACTGCTTATAACAAGTATGGTGAAAATTCTGAATGGAAGCAAGAACGAGTAAAACAGTTTTTTGCAGAGGAAGAATTGTTGATTGGGAAAGATTACTGGAATTTTGTATGTGATGATCCTGATGGTTTTGACATTGTTTTCGAACAGTATAAGAAAAGCTCTGAATACATTAAAGAAGCGTTGGAAAGTATAAAAACATTGTATTTTAAATAAAGAGGAGGAAAAAATGGATAAATATTATTATGATGTTGCGCTATCATTCGCAGGGAAGATAGAAATTATGTAGAGGCGGTTGCCACTATATTGAAATCGTTTAAAATAAATGTTTTCTATGATAATTTTAAACAAGAAGTATTATGGGGGAAAAATTTATATACATATTTGTTTGATTTGTATAAAGATAAAGCTCGATATTGTGTGATGTTTATTTCGAAGTATTACAAAGAAAAATTATGGGCAAGCCATGAGAGAAAAGCTATACAAGAGAGAATTTTTACTGAATTCGATAGTGAGTATTTACTTCCGGTTAGATTAGATGATACAACGATAGACGGAGTAGGAAAAACTATTGGTTATGTTGAAAATAAAACCGCTGAAGAATTGGCATATATGATAGCAAAAAAACTTGATAAAGATTTAGATATAAACATAATGCTATATAATCTTCGTAAAATGCTGGGCGCTGACTACAAAATAAATTTAGAAGATGGTAATGTGTGTTTTGTTAATGAAATAGAGCAATTTGAAGCCCAATATCCTGCTAGCATTTTGTTGGAAATGAATAAGTTGGGTTTGTTAGAGCAAATGTTTGTTGGTCCAGCAATTGTACCAAATTAGTCAGATGAGGTTGAAAATGGATTATAATAAAATACCATATTGTGAATAGGAAAATATTATGGTTAATTATATAAATCAATGTAGCATCTTATGAATATGATAGTTGAATATTTAAATGAAAATCATAGTATTTCAGTACATGTTATTAAAGGATGATATGCAGTGCTAAAGAATGAATTGTGTGAAGATGCGAAAGAAATATTGTTGGTAAGAAATGATAGAGAAATGAAGTTTATATGGGAGTTTTTTCGCTAAGCATTCAAGAAGAAGGTTTGTTTGGATTTACTGTTCATACCAATAGTGCAGTGAATCATACGACATATGCCGAAATTACACGCCGTGAAAAAGACGGGACATTGACCAACAAGGGTAAAAAAACAGTTAATGAATTCGGAATAAGGACAAATATATGGCGTTATGCAAACGGAAAAGGGTTTTCTACTAAAGATAAAATGGCATATCAGCATCCTGCTATTTTTCCGGAAAAGCTCGCGGAGGACCATATAAGGTCGTGGTCTAATCCAGGCGACATTATACTGGACCCGTTTCTTGGCAGCGGAACGTCTTTGATTTCCGCCTTAAATTGCGGGCGGAACTTTATCGGCTATGAATATAACGAGGGCTTCAGGGAACTTATGCAGTCGCGGTTTGACGCAGAACTGGACGTTAACGCCGATATAATGTTTATATAGCGTATTGTAAAAAGTATCGCCTGTATTATAATTTATAATACAGGCGATACTTTTTTTGGGCGTGAAATGTATTTTGTCGGGAATGGAGGAGTATTATGGGAATAGCAATGTTTGTTATATTTTTGATGAGTGATTTATTTACGGTACTGATATGCAGATACGCTATGTCGGATACTTACGAATATAAAAACGGAATTATACTCGGCGTTCATATTCCGCAGAGTGCGCTTGAAAGCGACGAGGTTGAGACGTTTTTAACCTCGGCAAGAAAGCGTTATAAATATTTTCAGAATATAAATATACTGTTTGCAGTAGTTGTGTACATACCTATACTGTTTAATCTGGCTGCGGGTATTTTTGTATGGATTTTTTGGCTTGTGATATACATTGCAGGCTATACATTCTCCACAAACAGTGCTCACAGAAAAATGTACAGAATTAAAATTAAAAACGGCTGGATTAATGAGAGCAGCAGAAGGGTTTATGCCGATACAGGGCTGTCGTCTGTGCAGCAGGGCAAACCCGTAAGTCTGAAATGTCATATATTTATTATGATATTTGAAGTTATCCTTTTTGTACCATTTCTGTGGAGGATAAGGGAAATATATTTTGGGGAAATTGCCGTATATTTTGCTGCCGCTGCTGCGGTATCGCTGGCAGCTTTCCTGCTTCATATATTCATTGACCGCAGGTTAGATACCGTGTACAGCGAAGATGCGCGGATTAACCAAACGGTGAATTATGCAGTAAAAAAATATTGGGGAATCGGGCTTGTTTTGCTCAGTGCTGTAAACTGCATGGCATATATGTTTGTTGATATTGGCATGCTGATTAACGGGGAATTAAATTTTGTATGGTTTATAATTTACATAATTATACAGATGTTTTCCGTGGCAGCTATATTTATTACGTTAATGATGTTAAGAAAAGAAAAAAATCTAATTCTTGCAGATGAAAATCCGCCTGTATATGTCGATGATGACGAGTACTGGAAAACAGGCTATTACTTCAATCCGGACGACAGACACCTTCTTGTTCAAAATCGTCTGTGTGATACAAATTATGCGTTTAATTACGCAAGACCCGCAGCAAGGGTTATAGTAGGGGCGATAACGGTTTTTATTGCGGCAGCCATAATAATAACGGCTGTGCTGCTGATACCTTTTATGAATGTTACGGTTAATATAGAGCTGGACGATAATTATTTAAAGGTTAAAGCGGCCGGTTATAAATGTGAGATTTCTCTCGATGATATAAAAAATGTCGAATTGCTGGAAAAAATGCCGGAGGATAATTTTACAAGAACAAACGGCGGCTCAACAGACGAGTATAGTATAGGGTATTTCAGCGGCAGAACTGCCGGAAAGTGTATGCTGTTTATATTTAATGACTGTTCGCCTGTGCTTAAAATAGAAACCGGTGATAAGACAGTATTTGTAAATAATAAAGACAGCAGCAGTATTATTGATTTATATAATGAGTTAAAGTAAAATAGTATAAGAAGCATTATAAAAACAGTGGTAAGTACAAAAAATACAAAAAAATATGAGAGGGGTACAAAAATATGGCTATTATCGGAATTGATCTGGGGACTACTAACAGTTTGGTGAGCGTGTGGAAAGGAGGGCGTGTGCAGTTGATTCCCAATGTGTTTGGGGAATATCTGACGCCCTCCGTAGTCAGCTTTGGTGAAGATGACGAGGTGTTTGTCGGGAAAATTGCGCAGGAAATGCTTGTCACACATCCGTACAGTACATTTTGTGAGTTCAAGAGAAATATGGGTACAAATTACAGGTATCACTCGGGAAAGAAGAGTTATCGCGCAGAAGAGCTGTCGGCATTTGTGCTGAGAAGGCTGAGAGAGGACGCGGAAAAATTCCTGGGCGAGCCGGTGACAGAGGCAATTATAAGTGTTCCGGCGTATTTTGACGACAATAAGCGCTGCGCGACTAAAAATGCGGGAAGGCTTGCAGGACTTAATGTTGCCCGTCTGGTTAATGAGCCGTCGGCAGTAGCGTTAAAGCACCACACACAGTCACAGGAGCCGGAGAAGTTTATGGTTTTTGATTTCGGCGGAGGCACTCTTGATGTGTCTCTGGTGGAGGCATTTGAAAATGTGGTGGAAATACAGGCTGTTGCGGGCGACAATTATCTTGGAGGAAAAGATTTTAATGAGATAATTGCTGACAATTTTTATGAGGAAAATAATATCATAAAATCCACACTTACAAAGGAAGAGCAGGAGATTATTTTAAAGGAAGCCGAAAAACTAAAAATTGCCCTGTCTGAAAGTAACGAGGCAGAGGGGAGTGTGCGCATAAATGACTGTGAATACAAGATGTATATGACTAATCAGAAGCTTATACATATATCGTCGGAGCTGTTTTCAAGGATGCTTCAACCGATAAAAAAGGTAATCAATGCCGCAGAGCTTGATTTGTATGAGCTGGATAAGGTTATACTTGTCGGCGGCTCGTCTAAAATGCCGGTAGTGCGTAAATATATTCAGAGTATTTTTGAGGATAAAGCGGAGGTTGTTTTAGAGCAAAATCCGGATGAAAGCGTGGCACTGGGCGTTGGAACGGCGGCTGCGATTAAGGAGAGAGCGGGAGAAATTAAGGATATGGTTTTAACGGATATTTGTCCGTTTTCTCTTGGGACTGCCACATACGACGGGCTGTTTTCGCCGATTATTGAGCGCAATGAAACCCTGCCGTGCCGGAGAACAAGGACTTATGTGACAGTACAAAATAATCAGACACAGATGACGTTTCCTATATATCAGGGGGATAACCTTGTTGCTGATGACAATCTGAAGCTTGGAGAGCTGACAGTGACGAAAATTCCGCGAGCCGCTAAGGGCGAGCAGGGAGTTGACGTTACATTTTTGTATGATATTAACGGAATACTGGACATTAAGCTCGAGAGCAGCAATCAGACACTGCATAAAGTAATTGTAAATAAAAATATAGGAATGTCGGAAAAAGAGGTTGAGAAAAGGCTTGAAGAGCTGAGAAAAATGACAATTCATCCTATCGAAAAAGAAGAAAACAGACTGCTGATAGAGAAAGCCGAGCGCTTATACAGAGAGGTAAACCATGAAAAGCAGAGACTGATTACAGCGTTTTTAAACAATTTCAAGGAGACGCTGATGCACGGAAAAGATAAGGCGATAAGAGAAGAATATGTGCGCTTTGCGGTTGTGCTTGAGGAAATAGACAGAGGCCAGTTCGATTTTGACAGCTTTGACGAGAACTTCTGGTCGGAGGAGGATTCCGATGAGTGAGAAAAATATTTGGGAGTGGCTGAACATTGAGCCTACGACAGAAACCGCTGTTATTAAATCGGCGTACGCCTCTCAGTTAAAGCTATATCATCCGGAGGAACATCCCGATGAATTTCAGGAGCTTCAAATGGCATATAAAAGCGCGCTGAAATATGCGAAGCTTGCGGGCAAAATTTATGGTGCTGATTTGAGCGCAGATAATAAAGCATTAAATTTATATGAAAAATCTGAGCCTGAGCCGGTCAAACAACCAGAGCCTGAGCCGGTCAGATTGATTGAGCCTGAGCCTGCAAAAACGGCATGGCAGGAGCCCGAGGGGAAATCTGCACAGGAACTTTTAAAGGAAACGATACCCGAGAAGCCTCAGACAGCCGAGCAGTCCGATATATTTGATTACCGGAAAATCATGGAGGATGAGCTGTGCAGACAATACATGAAGGATTTTTCATATTTTGTCATGAATCCGTATCTTCGTAATAATATAGGGGCATGGGAGATTTTTCTGGACCTTGAGAAATACAGTAAGCTCTATAAAGACGAAAGTTTTTATGCAAAAATTATGGAAAAAATATGCAGCATGTGGGGCTTTAAAATAAAGACTCTTGATTTCTTTGAAAAATGGTTTACAGAGCAAGGGGCACAGGAGCTGGTTAAATCTTCAGTCTGGCGCCGTAAAAAATCAGTGTTTAAGAACATGTTCGCATGGGGAAAAGGCTGGAAAACCGTAAAACAGAAGAGTCTTGAAAAAATTATACGCAGAAAGGCGGAGACAGACAGCGAATATATTCAGATTTATCTCAAATATGCTTCTGAGAATGAAGAGCTGATTGTTAAAAATTACAAGGAAAACCGTGGACGGAAAAGAGAAATTATTGTATTTTTGCTTGTCTTAATTATTTTCAGATGTTTGTCGTGTATGGCAGACGACACTATGGAAAAAAAGAGAAGGGCGGAGCGTGAGCAGCGTTATCAGCAGGAGAGAATAGAGAATTTAAGAGAAAATTTGGAAAGGCAGCAGACAGAAGAATAAAATTATTTAATTGCCGGGTGGCAGCGGCATGGAAGGAGAATAATGAAGCTTATTATAAAAAATCTCAAAAAGAATTTTGAGCAGAAACAGGTGCTTAAGGATATTAATTACGAGTTTGAGCGCGGAAAAATCTACGGGCTGCTGGGCAGAAACGGAGCCGGAAAAACCACGCTGTTTAACTGTCTTAACGAGGACCTTGAAATCGACGGAGGAGAGTTCTATATTGACGACGGCGGCGTCAGAAAGCTGTGTGCAGAGGACTTGGGATATGTATTGTCGACTCCGAATGTGCCTGAATTTCTGACGGGAAGAGAATTTCTGAAGTTTTTTATTGATATAAACAGAAAAAGGATAACTGATTTAAAATCCGTGGACGAATATTTTGATTTTATGAAAATTGAAGTTGAGGACAGAGATAAGCTGTTAAAGGACTATTCTCACGGAATGAAAAATAAAATGCAGATGCTTGTAAATATAATATCAAATCCCGATGTGCTGCTGCTTGACGAGCCTTTGACCTCATTTGACGTAGTCGTGGCGGAAGAGATGAAGCAGATGCTCAAGGAAATAAAAAATAACCATATAATAATTTTTTCTACACATATAATGGAGCTTGCTCTTGATTTGTGCGACGAGATTGTGGTTTTGAATAATGGCGTTCTCACGGAGATTGACAGAAAAGGCGTTGACAATGAACAACTGAAAGAGAAAATTATTGAGGAATTGAAGGAGGATTAGTATGAAAAATCACGCTGATGCGCTGATTTTTCATACCGCTGTTTGTGCAGGAGCGTCACAAACAGCGTTTATCGCAGAAGAAAAATCGCCTGCGCGAATTTTTCTTCGCGTTCCTTCGCGTAAACGCTCCGGAATGGAGGATTAGTTTGACAGAGACATTTATAATTTCCTTTAAATTAAGAAATACATATAGGGTCAACAGTATAATTTATTCTATTAAACAGCTTCCGCTTATTAAAAAAGTGTTGTCTGACAGCCTGTATGAAAGTTCAGGGCTGAAAACCCTTGCGAATATAATCAGTATAATGACGGAAATAGTAAACACGTTCATAGGAAAATTTATATATATGGTGCTTATGGTATATATGGCGTCAATACTTTACAGCTCGGACAATGCTGATATTTTTATTCATATTTTTATTTTCCTTACCCTGTGCGGAGGGCTTTTAAACACATATATGTTCAATCCCACGAAAGATAAATATTACGCGATTATAATTATGAATATTGATGCGAAAAAATATACGCTCTCAAACTATTATTATCAGCTCATAAAGGTTTTTATCGGATTTCTGCCGTTTACGTTATTATTCGGTATATTGGCGGGGGTATCCGTATGGATTGCGCTTATTATGCCTTTGTATGTTGTTTCGGTAAAAATTATAGTAAGCAGCTACGCAATATGGGATTTTAAGAGGACAAAAAAGGCAAAAAACGAAAATGTTCCTTCAGCAGTTTTATGGACGCTTGTGGCGCTGTTTCTGCTTGCTGCCTACGTGCTTCCTCTGTTGGATATAATAATAAGACCTGCAGTTTTTGTTGTTTTGTCCGTACTTTGCGCGGCTGCTGCAATATACGGCTTCTTAAAAATAAACAGCTTTGAAGATTACAGGAAAATGTATAAGCAGCTCCTGACACAGACAAATGTATACAGAGGTGATAAGCAGAATACTGCGGAGGCCGTGAAGAAGGCAAGCTTAAACCGCATAGAGCTGGATAAAAATTATGTGAGCAATAAATCGGGCTTTGCGTATTTTCATGAGCTTTTTGTACAGCGCCACAGAAAAATTCTCACAAAATCCGCAAGATTTCAGGCGGCGGTTTGCCTTGTCATGCTCGCGGGGGCTCTTGCAGGAACGTTTCTGGATGCGGAATTTAAGCAGACAACAAACAGACTTTTGCTTACGTATATACCGTATTTTGTGTTTATTATGTACTGTATGAACAGAGGAACAACGGTCACTCAGGCGATGTTTATGAACTGTGACCACAGTATGCTTACATACAGAATATACAGAACTCCTAAAGTAATATTGGGAATTTTTAGGGAACGCTTAAAGACGCTTATAAAAATAAATCTGCTTCCGGCTTCGGTTATAGCGGCAGGGCTTATGCTTTTGCTGTATATATCGGGCGGAACTGACAATGTGTGGAATTATCCGGCATTGTTTATGTCGATAGAGGCGATGAGCATATTTTTCTCAGTGCATTACCTTGTTATGTACTATCTGCTTCAGCCATACAACGCGGACACGGAGATTAAGAGCAGCACGTATAAGGTTGTACAGATATTGACATACGTTGTGAGCTATATATGTATAGAGGTAGAGCTTCCGACGGTTATATTCGGCATGGCTATGGTTTTGTTCTGTGCCGTATATTGTATTGTCTCTCTTTTTCTGGCATATAAATATGCGCCTAAGACATTCAGGATAAGAAGATAATCAGTGCGTAAAAATCCCCGGAATGAAGATTAATATGTCTTTTAAGCATAAATGTAAATTAAATATAAGCATTAGAAATAAATGATACTAAAATATATAATAATTTATGCAGAAACGGCAGTTAATAAAATAAAATGGAAGAAGGTATAGTTATGAATTTGTATGAGACAGACGGCGAGTTTATGGAACGCTTTGACGAGTTCCGGTACAATGAGGTTGTGAATGAGCCGGGAGTCAAGCTTGACGAAAAGACGAGATATATGGCGATTTTGGCGTCGCTGCTCGGCTGCCAGGGGCTTGACGAGTGCAGAGAGGTTTTAAGAAAGGCTCTCTGTGAGGCTGTTACTCCTGTGGAGGCAAAAGAAATAGTATATCAGGCTATAGATTATCTGGGGATAGGAAGAGTCAGAGGCTTTTTAAATGTCACAAATGAAGTCATGAAAGAGCTTGGGATAGCTTTGCCTCTGCCAAATCAGTCTACAACAACTATGGATACGCGTCTTGAAAAAGGCGTGCAGACACAGGTAGATATTTTCGGCGACGGAATGAAGGAATTTTACAAGGGAGGTCATATAAACCGCTGGCTTGCAGGAAATTGCTTTGGAGATGTATATACCAGAAATGGTCTGGATTTGAAGCAGCGCGAAATGATTACGTTTTGTTATATTGCCGCTCAGGGAGGGTGCGAGCCACAGCTTATAAGCCATGCGGGAGGCAATATGAGAATAGGAAACGACAAGCAGTTTCTTATAAGCGTTGTGTCGCAGTGTGTTCCTTATATCGGCTATCCGCGCAGTTTAAATGCGCTCAGATGTATCGAAGAGGCGGCAAAACAGTAAAAGTACATGTAAAATCATAATAAAAATAAAAAACTAAATGGAGGCTGCTATGAAATATTCAGATAAAAAAGAATTTGAAAAGGCAAATAAGTTTGGCTTGGGTGCGCCTAACGAGGCGTTTGCAAAATACTTTGTGGGAAATTCGTTCTTAAATCCGCTGACCGAAGCCGGAAAGGCACCGATTTTTATTGCCAATGTGACCTTTGAGCCGGGCTGCCGCAATAACTGGCATATTCATCACGCTTCAAATGGAGGCGGACAGATGCTTATCTGTACATGCGGCGAGGGCTGGTATGTAGAGGAGGGCAAGGAGCCTGTCAGTTTAAGCGAGGGCTCGTTTGTGTATATTAAGCCTGAGGTTAAACACTGGCACGGCGCCAAAGCGGACAGTTGGTTTTCACATATTGCGATAGAAGTTCCGGGCGAGAACTGCTCAAATGAGTGGCTGGAGGCTGTTACAGACGAGGAGTACTCAAAGCTTGAAGGCTGACGGTAAAACGGCGGTATGCTGCCGATGATGACAGCATACTGGCGGACAACCGTTAAGGCTCATTAGCAATCGATAACAGAAATGTTTTTGTTGTATATTTTCCTGTACAATGTTAAAATTCAGATATATAAGGCATTGGAGGAAATGTAAATGAAAATAAAAAATGTGGTTGTGATAGGAGGCGGAGTTCTGGGAAGCCAGATTGCGTTTCAGTCTGCTTACTGCGGCTTTAATGTGACGATATGGCTCAGAAGCGAGAGCAGTATAACGCGCACTCAGCCTAAACTCGACCATTTAAAGGAAGTTTACACGGATACAATAAATTTAATGGCCTTGCCTGAGGGACAGACGCCGTCGACATGGGCAAGAGGAATTGCCGAGTATGATACGTTTGATAAGGATGAGTGCCTTAAAAATGTTGAGGCTGCATATAATAATGTTAAGCTTGAGCTTGATTTGGCAAGAGCGGTCAAGGATGCCGATTTGGTTATAGAGTCTATGGCTGAAAATGCTGATGAGAAAATAGCGTTTTACAGGAAGGTCTCACAGCTTCTGCCTGAAAAAACGGTTATTGTCACTAACTCTTCAACACTGCTTCCATCAAAGTTTGCAAAGTATACGGGAAGACCTGAAAAGTATCTCTCGCTGCATTTTGCGAATTCTATCTGGAAAAATAATACAGCTGAGATTATGGCTCAGAAGCAGACGGATAACAGTTGTTTTGATTTGATTATGGATTTCGCAGAGCAGATCAGAATGATTCCGCTGCCGGTGCGCAAGGAAAAATCAGGATATTTATTGAATTCAATGCTTATTCCGCTGCTTTTTTCCGGTTTGGATTTATATGTAAACGGAGTATCAGACCCGGAGAGCATTGATAAGGCATGGACACTGGGAACAGGCGCACCTAAAGGGCCTTTTCAGATTCTGGACACCGTGGGACTAAACACAGCTTACAATATTGTGCTTATGTATGTAAAAGTTCCTTCTTTTCTGGCTCCTTATAATTTTAAAGGAATGGAAAAGCTGCTCAAAAAGTATATAGATGAAGGAAAACTGGGAAAGTCGTCAGGCGAGGGATTTTATAAGTATGATAAATAATGTATGCTGTTTTGTGACAGTGAAAAATTATAATTAAAATAATTAAGAAGACACATTTGCCGTGTATAAAATACATGGTGAATGTGTCTTTGTGCTATAAAATAAATTACAAATGAGGAGATTTTACAATGGAAGTGTTTCAGGAAAATAATAAAAAGCATAATCATGGGACGGGAAAAGTAATCGGCATTGTACTGAGATGTATTTTAATGCTGCTTGGAATTACGGGAATTGTGTGTTTTATAATGCCGCTGCTGTCATACGGGATTATGAATATATGGAATATATCCGGACTTGCTGTAAGCATAGTATTGCTGCTTGTTTCAATATTTTTCAGCTTCGTCTTAAAGCAGTTAAAAGCATTATGTAAGAGTCTGGCGGGGAGAATTATATGCTGTGCGGCTGCTGTATTATTGTGTACGGCAATAATTCTTGCGGCTGTAATAAGCGGCTTTATGATTAAGTCTGCGCTCAACTCGCCTGAAAATGATGTAACACTTGTCGTTCTTGGCTGCCGGGTCATAGGCGAAGAGCCGAGCCTTATGCTTGAGGAACGGCTGTCGGCAGCATATGAGTATCTTTCTGAAAACGAAGGCTGCTGTGCTGTTTTGTCAGGCGGTCAGGGCAGCGGAGAGGATATTTCGGAGGCTGAGTGTATGTATCGCTATCTGACCGGAAGAGGTATCTCGGCGGACAGGCTGTATATTGAGGATAAGTCTGTATCTACGAGAGAAAATTTAATGTTTTCCGGCAAAATCATTGAAGCGGAGAACTTAAACAGTGATATTGCAGTTGTAACAAATGAATTTCATGTGTACAGAGCGTCAATGGCGGCAGATGACTTGGGAATGAATTCATATGCAGTACCAGCGAAAACAACATGGAAGCTGTTTCCAACATATTATTTCAGAGAGCTTTTCGGCGTTATGTATGAGTGGGTGTTTTGAAAATGGGTACCAAAGTACTATATATTTTAAACCGTTAGTATGTTAATTTTCATTTTGGGAAGGTTAGCAAATAATAACATTTATTAAGGAGGTATTTATTTTGTATTGTAAGGTAAGAAGGGCAATATCATATTTGATGCTGATATGCCTGTTCGTTGGGGTTATGTCAGCGGCAGATTTACAGAGCGTATCTGCTGCAACGTCAAAGTCGTGGAACTTTAAAAATTCGGGGTTTAATAATTTAGGTACAATTTCTTCGACTAAGACAGTAGACGGGCTGTCGCTTATTGCAACAAGCTCAAAAACAATGACAGTAAAACAGGAAAAAGTCACAGTGAGCGGGACAGAATATACACATACGCTTGCTCTTGGAGGTTCAGGCACGACATCTTACAGGTCTGTAAAAGTTCCTGTTTCAGGTGTGGATACAATTAAGGTTGTGCTCAGAAGCTCGGGAAGCTCGTCAAGAACGCTTGTGGTTGCTGATTCAAACGGCAAAAAACTTGGCACAATTACGGCAAACAGTACGGCGTCACTTGGAACATACAGCTATTCGGGAGCAGCAGGATATATATACCTGTATTCCTCAAACAGCGGAATTAACTTATATAAAATCCAGGTAGATTCCTATGGCTCAGGCAGCGGCTCTTCAGGCGGAAGCTCATCCGGCAGCGGTTCTTCGGGCGGAAATCAGATAACTGTAAAAAACGGCGGAACATCGCTTTCAGATGCTGTTAAAAAAGCATCATCAGGAACGACAATAGTTATTGACGGAACTGTAAAATCAGGCGCCGTATCATTGCCGGCAGGCGTTAATATTTCAGGAAAAAATAATGCCACAATAGATTTCTCACAGACTTCAGGAAGTTCCGGCAGAGGTATAACAATTTCAGGGAACGGAAGTACAGTTGAAAATATCACTGTAAAAAATGCTTCTGATAACGGAATTTACATAACCGGGTCAAACAATACATTTAAGTATGTAACCTGCTGCTATAATGATGATGCAGGTTTCCAGGTTTCAAACGGAGGCGCATACAACAGCTTTTATAATTGTTATTCTCATCACAATGCCGATGCTAAGGGAGAAAATGCAGACGGATTTGCAGTGAAGCTTCATTCAGGAGAGGGAAATTATTTTGAAAACTGTAAGGCTGAGTATAACAGTGATGACGGCTGGGATTGCTATGCGGCACACGGAGCAGTAAAGCTTGTGAACTGCGAGGCAAATTATAACGGTTATTGTGACGGAATTTATGGCGATGGCAACGGCTTTAAAATGGGCGGAGTTGACAATAAGACAAGCGGCGTAGCTGCTCATCTTGACCCACTGAATCATGTTTTAATCGGGTGCAGCGCAAAAGGAAATTATGCAAACGGTTTTGACAGAAATAATCAGAGCGGTGTAGTTACAATGCAGAACTGCGTAGCAGATTCAAATAAAGGCAAGAACTATAACTGGCCGTTAAAGGGAACGCCGTCAGCGCTCGGATATCAGGTTACTTTCGGAAAAGCAATTATCCAGGACTGCACGTCTATAAACGGAAATAATAATATTTCAGGTGCGACATTAAAAGGAAACTGTGTAGGCTTTTAACAGGCACAGATTTTATAATCTGAAATATAATCTTTTCTGTAAATAATTAAAAACAGTTTATGATTTGCTGCCTTCCCAAAGTCAAAAAATATAATGTGCTGCGGGAAAATATATAATTGACGGCACAAAATGAAAAACAGGTCCGTAACAAGATATTAAAATCTGTTACAGACCTGTTTTTTATTCTTACGAATCCGCGTCTCGCGGAAGAGTTCGCTTGCGAACTCTTTGTTACTGCTCAAAACCCGCTATTTTTTTAAGATGCTCAGGAATTGCAATATGCTGAGGACAGTTGTGCTCACAGCGGTGACAGTTCAGACAGTCAGAAGCCTTTCCTCGGTTATATGTAATTCTGTCGTGGTACATTCTCGAAAAATTCCCATTAATTTTATAGTTATTGTACAGCCCGAAGAGCTGCGGTATAGAGATGTTTTTCGGACAGACCTCCATGCAGTATCCGCATGAAGTACAGGGAATTTCGGTACATTTTTCAATTATATTAACAACCTTAGAGAGAAGCTGTTTTTCAGCTTCGCTTATAGGCTCAAAGTTATCAAAAATATTTGTGTTTTCAATAATTTGCTCCATAGTGTTCATACCGCTTAAAACCATTATTACATTGTCAAGCGACGCGGCAAAACGCAGAGCATACGAAGCAGCAGACGCTCCGGGTTTAAAATTTTTCAGCAAATCATCCGCCTCAGGAGGGAGATTGGCAAGAGTTCCGCCCTTTACAGGCTCCATAACGATAACCGGTTTGTTGTGGCTGACCGCTGTTTCATAGCATTTGCGCGACTGGATAATATTGTTGTTCCAGTCAAGATAATTAATCTGAAGCTGTACAAAATCAACCTCAGGGTGTTCCGTTAAAATCCGGTCGAGCATTTCCGCGTCATCGTGAAAGGAAAAACCGAAATTTTTAATCTTTCCTTCAGCCTTCATGCGCTCCGCAAATTCAAAACCGCCGAAGGCCTGAGTTTTAGCGTAACGGTCTTTGCCCATATTGTGCATGAGATAATAATCGAAATAGCCCACGCCAGTGCGCTCAAGCTGCTGCTTAAAATAAACAGGATATTCTTCGCCTGATTTGACAAGAACAGTAGGCATTTTATCGGCAAAAATATAGCTTGAGCGGTCATATCTGTCCGCAAGCGCAGCCTTCATAGCGGGCTCTGATTTCTGGTCGTGATAAGGGTATGCGGTATCAAAATAAGTAAAGCCTGCTGCGATAAATTTATCCACAAGTTCATTTAAAAGCGCCTGATTAATGGAAGTTTTATCCTCAGGATTTTGCAGCGGAAGCCGCATTGCGCCGAAACCTAATTTTTTCATAAAATACCTCTCTTTCTTAAGCTGTGTTATGTATTAAAGTAATAATATAATGAGATGTTTTTTGTGAAATCCTATTTCAAAATATATATGTAAATATTTAATTATATAATAAAATTTTTCGGGACTCTAAACAAGGGGAAATTTTATTAAAATAAAGAAAAAAGTATAATATTTTGCTATAATAACATGAGATACAAAACTGTTGTTCAGAAACGGAGATTAAAATGATTATTATAACTACGGCCCTGTACTGTGAGGCGAAAGCCCTGATAGAAAAATTTGGACTGAAAAAAGACACCTCAAATACAAGGTTTCAGGTTTTTATGGACAGAGAAAAAGAGATGCTTCTTGTGATTACGGGAGTCGGGAGCATAGCTGCGGCAGCGGCTGTCTCAGGTGTATGCGCCCGGTATGAAGACGCTCAGGGAGCGTTATCAGGATACAAATCAGGAAAGGCGGATTTTCTGGTAAATATAGGCACATGCAGCGGGCAGCAGGCGGAGGGAACAATTTATATATGCAATAAAATTACCGAGCTTGCGACGGGGAGAACATTTTATCCCGACATGTTGTATCGCCATCCGTTTCGTGAAACGCAAATCACAACCGTAATGAAGGTGCTTAAAAGCGGCGAACTGCCATGCTGCGGCAAAGACTCCCTTTTTGACATGGAGGCTGCCGCCGTATATCAGGCTGGAGCGTATTTTTTCGGCCCGCATCAGATGAGTTTTATAAAAGTTATCTCGGACAACGCATCGCCCTCGTCCGTGACAGAAAAAAAGCTTGAGGCATTGATTGAAAAAAATATTTACAAGATAGCCGAGTATATAGATACTCTGAAAAAAGCATCTTTTGAGCTGCATAATAAAGATATTCTTGATACGGACGGAAACAGGGAGTGGGTAGACATGCTGTGCAGCGATATGCATTGTTCGGCGACAATGAAAGCGGCTGTTGAGCAGCATATAAGATACAGTATTTTGGAGGAGAGGTACGAAAGCCTTAATGGCGGCAGCCGCGATATAGCTCAAAAGGATGCGCAGCCTGACGAAAAGCGGAAATTTAAGCCGCACTGCCGTGAAATCGCCGAAAAAATGTACACAGAAAAAATTTTGCCGTGTGCTGATAAGAGAGAAGGGAAGCGCTGTTTTGAAGAACTTAAACGACAGTTATCATAGCTATTATAATAGTTTTTTTTCACATATATATGTTGAAAAATCTGTAATTAATCATCCGAGAACAAAACAACTTATGGAAAAATTTCCGGAAGCTGAGATAATAGAGATAGACCACTATAAGGATGTGTTTTGCAGAAGCCGCCAATACACGGCAGGGCAGCACAGAGCGCAGCAGCTTATACTCGCGGCAAAAAAAAATAATTTTATTTATGAGGGCGCTCCTGTATGTCAGAGCTTCGGAAATGATTATTTTTATTATACCTCATGTATGATGAACTGTGTTTTTGACTGCGAGTACTGCTATTTAAAGGGAATGTATCCGTCAGGAAATGTTGTGATATTTGTAAATCTGGAGGATTTTTTTGCGCAGGTCGAAAAAATACTTGAGAAGCATGAGGTCTATCTGTGTGTATCATATGATACTGATTTGATGGCTGTTGAAAATATCGCTGGCTATACAGAGGAATGGGTTGACTTTGCAAAAAGGCACAGCGGGTTAAAAATAGAAATACGCACTAAGAGCGCAAATAAATCCTTTATTTCAAGAATTGACGCCGCAGAAAATGTTATTTACGCGTTTACGCTCTCTCCGCAGCCGGTGATTGAAAGCTTTGAACACAGAACGGCTCCGTTAAAGTCAAGGCTTGAGTGCGCGGCTCTCGCGATTTCACGCAAAATGAAAGTGCGTCTTGCGTTTGACCCTATGATTTACTGCAAAGACTGGCGTGAGGCTTACAGAGAGATGTTTGAGCAGGTATGCGAAAGCATTGATTTTGACAGTCTGTTGGATGTGAGCGTGGGTACATTCCGCGTATCAGCCGAATATCTGAAAAAAATGAAAAAACAGGAGCCGTATTCTCCTGCGGTACAGTTTCCATTTGAAAATGACAGCGGTTTTTATCATTATCCCCGTGAACTGATGCTCGAAATGGAAAATGAAATGGTCAGTCTTTTAAAACAGAAAATTCCCGAAAATAAGATATTTTTGTGGGAAAATTAAGCGCATCATCATGCGTAATAAAATATTCGGAAAGGAAATTATTATGAAACGCTCAGCTATTGTCACAGGAGCTTCATCTGGCATTGGGCTTGCAGTCAGCAGTATGCTTGTAAAGAACGGGTACAGCGTATACGGTATTGCGAGACATTTCTCCGACAACGACATTTTTAACAGCGAACTTTTTTATCCAATCGAGTGTGATATTACAGAAACACAGCATTTATGCAGTATAGTAAAGAAAATAATGTCTGAGACGCAGCTTTTTATACTTGTAAACAACGCGGGAGTTGGTTATTACGGGCTTCATGAGGAATTGAATCCGGAAAAGATACAGCAAATGGTGCGCATAAACCTTGAAGCGCCTTTGATTTTGGCACAGCAGACGCTTCGTCAACTGAAAAAAAATAAGGGATTTATAATAAATATTTCATCGGTTACGGCTAATCAGTCAAATCCCCACGGCTGCGCATACGGTGCTGCAAAAGCCGGACTGTCCGGGTTTTCGCGCAGTCTGTTTGACGAAGTAAGAAAATACGGCGTGCGTGTCGCATTAATTCATCCGGACATGACAAAGACAAATTTATACAGAAATGCTGATTTTTGCGAGGCTGAGGAGGAAGAGGCGCGGCTTCTTCCCGAGGAGGTGGCGGAGGCTGTGGAATATATAATAAGCCGCCGCAGCGGGCTTGCCGTACAGGAAATTACTTTAAAGCCTCAGCTTCACAGAATAAGGCGAAAATAGCTCGTCAGGTTTGTGGCTGCGCTGCCGACACAAACCTGCAATGCGCAAAGGGCAGCGCAGAATTTAGGAGAGAAAAAATATGATACGCTTTGGAATTATAGGATCAGGCTGGAGGGCGATGTTTTATCTAAGGGCGGCAAAGGCGCTTCCGGAGCAGTTTGATTTGTGCATGGTTTTGTGCCGCAGAGAGGAGGAAGCGCGCAGGATAAGAGAGCAGTATGATGTTCCGGCATGCTGTGACGAAAAGGCTATGCTGAAGGCAAATCCGGATTTTGTTGTGTCGTGCGTGAGCAAAGCCGCTATGTGCGATACGGTAATAAAGTGGCTTGGGCTTGGAGTCCCGGTACTTTCCGAGACGCCTGTCTCGCTTGAAAGGGGGAGGCTTGAACAGATATGGGAGCTTTGCAGCGGAGGTAAACTTTCCTGCACAAAGCTTCAGGTTGCGGAGCAGTATGCATATTATCCTGTACATGATGCCAGAATAAAAATTATAAAATCGGGGCTTATAGGCGAGCCGGTTTCAATGACCTTGTCTTATATGCATGATTATCACGCCGCAAGTATTATACGCAAAATGCTTGATACAGGGCTTGAGGATGTGCATATAGCAGGAAAAACGTTTATGATGCCGGTCACAGACACAAGGACGCGCTATGAAATCCTCACCAAAGGGGAGGTCGTCAAAAAGGAAGAGAAGCATCTTGTAATGGAGTATGAGAGTCAAAAAACAGCGTTTTATGATTTTATGTCAGATCAGTACAGGAGCGGCATACGAAACAGATTTATGAATGTTCGGGGAACGCGGGGCGAGTTAATGGAGGATACCTTTTATTTCCTCAGGGACGATAATCTTGCCGCATCTGCGAAAATGGATATTTACCGGGACGAGGACAGCGGCGAGGTTTTGTCGGTTAAATTTATGGGCAAAACGGTATATATTCCTCCTTTTGGAATATGCGGATTAGGTGAGGATGAGACGGCAGTCGCGAGAATGCTTGCAGGCATGAAAAAGTATGTTGACGGTGGGGATGAGGTATATCCTCTGCGGGAAGCATTGGAGGATGCCTATATTGCCGAAATGATGACGCGCGCCGCAGAAAATCCGTGGGAGGTTGTGAACTCTGAAAAGCGTCCGTGGAAATAGAGCGTGGAGGAAAAGATTATGGCAGACGGTGAAGTGTTTTCAAAGATTTATGATGTAGTAAGACAAATTCCTTACGGAAAGGTTGCGACATACGGACAGGTGGCAGAGCTTGCCGGAAACAAAAGGTGGGCGAGAGTAGTTGGATACGCGCTGCACTTAAACCCCGACCCCGAAGGCATTCCCTGTTACAGAGTCGTAAATAAGGCAGGGAATGCCTCGAGTGCGTTTGCCTTTGGTGGAATAAACAGGCAGATAGAGCTGCTTAAGGCCGAGGGCGTACAGTTTATTGACGGACATGTCGATATGGAACATTTCCGTTGGAACCGACATATATTTTAGAAAAATTTATCTTTGATTCCAATGAGGAACATAAACAGTATAATAACCGGAAGGATATATGTCATATAAAAACGCAGCTTGCCGGAAATTTTAAGCCCCGTTCCCGTATTAGCTTCTTCGGTAAAGTTCTTCCAGCCCCAGCCTCTTTTTGAAACACAGAACAGAAGGTAAATGAGAGAGCCGATTGGAAGAATAATATTGCTGACAAGAAAATCCTCAAGGTCCATGATTGTAGAGCCGGCTCCAAAAGGCTGAATGTCAGACAGAACATTAAAGCCGAGCGCACACGGCAGTGACAGTAATATCATTATGACAATATTTATAAGCGCGGCTTTTTTTCTTGACGCTCCGGTTAAATCCATAGAGCAGGATATAATGTTTTCAAAAACTGCAATTATGGTTGAAAACGCTGCAAATGCCATAAAAATGAAGAACAGGCTTCCCCATAATCTTCCTCCTGCCATGTGGTTAAAAATATTCGGAAGTGTTATAAAAATAAGATTAGGACCGCTGTCGGCAGCCACTCCGAAAGATGAGCATGCAGGGAAAATTATAAGGCCTGAAAATATCGCAACGAACGTATCAAGTACGCATACACGCACTGATTCGCCAAACAGAGCGCGCTTTTTGTTTATGTAGCTTCCGAATATAGCCATTGCGCCTATTCCGAGGCTCAGTGTAAAAAACGCCTGATTCATCGCCGCGACAATGGTTTCGCCGATTCCTATTTCTGCCATTCTCTCAAAATCAGGAAGAAGGTAGAATTTTAAGCCTTCAATTCCGTTTTCGAGTGTGAGGCTGTGTACTGCGAGAACGACTATAAGCAGAAAGAGCGCAATCATCATAATTTTTGTTATTCTCTCAACGCCCTTCTGAACGCCCATAGAGCATACAAGAAATCCCAATATAACTGTTATAATCATGAAAATAACCATAACTGACGGATTTGACGTCATCTCCGGAAATGCCGCTGTCACCTGAGCTGTGTCGGCATTTTCAAACCGTCCTAAAGCGCTTTGGATAAAGTAATACAGCATCCATCCCGTTACAGATGTATAAAACATCATCAGCAAATAGTTGCCTGCCATAGCCATGTAGCCGTGAAAATGCCATTTCTGCCCCGGTTTTTCTAATACCTTGCAGGAGAGCAGCGGGCTTTTGCGGCTTGCCCGTCCTATTGCAAATTCCATAGTCATAATCGGTGCACCCATTATGATTAAAAAAAATAAATAAATTAATACGAAAGCGCCGCCTCCGTATTGCCCCGTGATATAGGGAAATTTCCATACGTTTCCGATGCCTATGGCACATCCGGCGGAAAGCAGGATAAAACCCATACGTGAGCCAAGAGTTTCTCGTTGTTCCATTGATTTCTCCTCGTTTTATAATAATAGTATTTATATGATAACCCGTTTTGTAAATTAGTGCAACAGAATATAAAGCGTAAAATTCAAGTAAGTTAAATTTGTCAGTATTGTATGTCTAATGACGGCATAAAATAATATATGTACAGTAAAAATACTTGACATAAAATAATTTATAATGTATTGTATAAAAAAAGATTTTAATCGGAGGGATAATATAGTATGATGAACTATGAGAAACCGGTTGTCATCGGATGCGATGATGTGGCAGAGGGTGTTTATGCTGCAAGCGGCTGTTATACCGTTTCGACGACGATGCATCAAAATCCTGAGCTTGGACGTCAGACATATGTAATTCAGGTTAATGCAAAACATTCTGCCGATCATACGTGCAGCGAGCAGCTTTTGACGCTGGGATTTAATCAGCCGGTGCAGTATGAGAGTTCCGGAGGCACTCCTGTCGTAACTTCGGGCAGCGAGATAAAGATTGCATATTCATATTGGAACAACCCGAGCGATAATATAGGACTTGGAGACGTAAGCGTAAGCTCCGAGAGCGGACTTCAGGTTGTATATGCGTATATGACGGATAACGGCTGAGATATTTTATGATATAATTTAAAGATTTCACGACAAAACGGGATACTCCATGAACATCATGGGGTATCCCGTTTCTTTTCTTTCACCGCGTAAATATGAGAAAAACACTATTAAAAATCATCTATTAATTTCTGCACGTCATTATCGTCTAAAACGCGGCACTGTCTTTCCTTTATTGAATAGATGCGGCTGCACATGCCGAGCACTGTGGGGCGGTGTGTGGTCAGAATGCAGGTGCGCGGGTAGTCGTCACGCATAATATTTTTCAGCACATTTCTTTCCGTTGCAACATCGAGAGCCGAGGTTGCCTCGTCCAGAAGTAGAATCGGCGCTTTTCTTAAAACCGCCCGGGCAATGGAAAGACGCTGTGACTGCCCCTCAGAGAAGCCGCCTCCGCGCTCTTTTATAGAGCTGTCTATGCCTTCGGGAAGTTTGCTCACAAAACCCCATGCGCAGGACAGCTTGAGGGCGTTTATAATTTCATCGTCGGTTGCGTCAGGCTTTACGCTGCGCATATTTTCGGCAATAGTTCCGGAAAACATGGTATTTCCCTGCGGCACATAGGAAAAAAGCGCGCGGGTTGCCGGTGTGAGCTGCAATGACATTTCAGAAATTCCGTATTTGGTGCTCACGGTGCATTCACCGGACTGCGGCCGCAGCAGTGAGAGCAGTATGCGAAGCATAGTTGTTTTCCCCTCCCCGGAAGGACCGACGAGAGCTACTATTTCATGAGGCTTGGCGGTAAAAGACGCATTTTTGAAAACCTGTGTTCCGTTGGCGTAAGTGTATGACATATTATGAATTTCAACAGTTATTCCGTTTTTAACTGCATGTTCCTTAAGGCGTGCGACATCGTCGGAAAGCGAGTAATCTTCGCGCGGCATATTCAGTATATCCATGAGACGTCCCGCAGAGGTGGTGAGATTGATTGCCGTCGGAACAAGAGAAATAAGAGCGTTCAGCGTACTTGTGAGCTGACCCGACAGGGACAGAAAAAGAGTCATTGTGCCGTAGCTTATTGCTCCGCTCCAGACGCGGTAAATTCCCCAGCCGTAGCAGCTGTAAGATACTGCCATTCCGACGACGGACATAATAAACGAAGTGACCATTGACATTTTGTTAAACTCAAGCTTCATTGTGAGATATTTCTGCTGCAAATCGCGCAGACGCCTGCAATATAAGCGTATAAGGTCAAATGCCTTTATAGTCTGTATATTTGAAAATGATTCCTGGTTAAAACCGGACATTTCTGCATTCAGGGCTGCGCTCCGCTTATTGTTGTTTACCATGCGTCTCATAAGTGTTCTTGACATTATGACGCTCACAGGCATTCCGATCAGAGCGAATATTGCAAAGGTAGCGTCATGGTATATTACTATTGACAAAGCCATAATAAATTTAAAAAGATATATTATGAGATTTGGGATAAAACTTAAAACACCCTCTGAGATATTCGATGCGTCGGTGCTCCAGCGTACCAGCAGGTCTCCCGTGTGATACTGAGTTATTGCCTCCCATTCTGTCGACAGCATTTTTTCGTAGATGTCAGCCTTGATTTCATTGTCTACTCTTATGCTTATCCAGTTTGAGAGATAGGAGGTAAAAAGAGATATTGCCTGACTGCCTAAATTAAAGCCTATCATCATGCAGAAGGTTTTTATGAGCTCCCCTGTGTGATGCCCGGTGATAATATCGACGAGGTCCTTTGAGATGACGCTTGCGGCAAGTCCTACGGCAGTACCGGTCAGTCCTGAAATCGTATAAAAAATCATTGATTTCCAGTAGCGGCGGGCGTACCCGTAAATCCAGCGCGTCTGCCGTGCCATGTCTTTTAACATGCCCTCTTTAATTTTTTTTGCGGTATGTTTTACAATATTCATAGTCTGTCTATCGCTTCCTTCATTATATATGCGGCAGCAGGATTTTTGGTGCAGTTCAGTTCAAAAACGGGTATTTTTCGGGTTATAAGCTGTGAGGCTGAAATATTTAAATCAAGCATTTTATCCGTCCAGCACGGTGAAATCATGCGCTGCATTATTTTAAGCGCAGCTTTTTCGCCGCTTAATTTTGAGACAGAATCCCGGCTGCTCTGTTTTATCATTATTATTCCGCCGACAGGATACGTATTTTCGGTAAAAATACCTGATGTTCCGCACCACGGAATTCCGGCAGCGTAAAGCTCGTTTTTGTCAGTTCCTATAAGATTTAAGTCTCCGTTGATAACAGGAGTATTAAACATATCCTGCCATAACCGTGTGTGTGTCGATTTTCCGGCGCCCGAATGTCCGGAAAAAAGCCAGGCCTTGCCTCCGTACAAAACCGACGCCGAGTGTAATGCAAAGAGTCCTCTCTTCTGGGCAGTAAAAAGAAAAATCATTCTCACGGCGTGAAAAATAAAGCCGCCTGACTCGGGCTTAAAGCCGGAACTTTCTGTTTTTGCATTTATGTGCTGAAATTCGGGAGATTGATTGTTTTTTTTGTAATATATGACGCACCTGCTGCCGTCCTTTGACATATGCCATTCCATGGGCTGTGCTGATCCGGTATAAGCGCAGATATAAAAATAGTCGTCCTCCATAAGAATTAATTCGTCGCTGCGAAGAATTACCTTTCCCGCCCTGTGGTACGCCGGGATAAAATGAGTGATATTTATTGTTATGTCAGGATTTTGAGTTTCATTTGTCTCAAAAGCTTTAAATTCTTCGGGAAATATTACGGGCTCTGTGTGAAAGCAGATGTTAATTCCGGCAATGCTGATATGTTTTGTGACATAATTAGGAGGAAGCGTCATAACGTCCTCCTCGCGCTCAAAGATATGAAATGCTTTCAGCTCATTGAGAAATCGGGTCAAATCGCTTTTAAGCGTATTAATTTCGGTTTTATTTTCAGGCATGTATTTATCGCACATCATGGACAGCAGCTTATGTTCATTGTCAGTCTCTCTCAGACAATTCCACAAAAAGACGCCTGTCTCGTTAAGCTCAATGCCTTTTTTCAAATCTGCCGCCGCCTGACCGAATGGAAGCAGATACGGCTTCTGACAAATATATTTCAGAGAGTAATTTGCAGTTTTCAAACAGTTCCCGCCCTTTCTGTTTATAGTAAATAGATTTTATCACGGAAACGGTATATAAATCAATGCGGGGCAGGTAAATGATACCTCTTTCTTTATAATAAAAATTATGTTATTATATTCGCGAAACAGTTTTATGGAGGTTTATTAATGGAGAAAAAAGAATTTAAGCCGTATATACCGGCTGAAAAGATTACGCCTGAATTTACCGTAACTTCAGTTGTGATGGGCGTTATTCTTGCCGTTATATTTGGAGCGGCTAATGCATATCTCGGTCTGCGTGTAGGTATGACCGTGTCTGCCTCAATTCCTGCGGCAGTAATTTCTATGGGTGTTATCAGAGTTCTGTTGAAAAAGGACTCTGTTCTGGAGAGCAATATGGTGCAGACTATCGGCTCTGCGGGTGAGTCGCTGGCAGCGGGTGCTATTTTTACCCTGCCTGTATTGTTTTTGTGGGCAAAGGACGGAATGACAGAGACTCCGAGTCTTATTGCCATTACGCTGATTGCGCTGTTTGGCGGCGTGCTTGGCGTATTGTTTATGGTTCCTTTGAGAAATGCGCTGATTGTAAAAGAGCACGGAGTGCTTCCTTATCCTGAGGGAACGGCATGCGCCGAGGTACTTCTCGCCGGAGAAGAGGGCGGGACAAGCGCTAAGATGGTATTTGCCGGAATGGGGCTTTCAGCTCTGTTTAAGTTTGTGGTGGACGGGCTTAAGATAGTTCCGGGAGTAATAACAGCTCCTATAAAGGCGTTTAAGACGGAATTTTCTGCACAGGTATATCCGGCGCTTTTGAGCGTTGGCTATATATGCGGAATTAAAATTTCTTCATTTATGTTTGCCGGAGGTCTTATCGGCTGGTTTGTTTTAATCCCTGCGATTATTACTTTCGGCGGCAATACAATACTTTATCCGGGAACAGATACTATTGCTAATCTTTACGCTGAAGGCGGAGCCAGTGTAATTTGGTATAATTACATAAAATATATCGGTGCCGGCGCGGTGGCGGCAGGCGGTATTATAAGCCTGATTAAGTCTATGCCTCTTATTGTGACTACCTTCAGGGACGCCATAAAGGGCATAAAGGGAGGCAGCGGCAGTACTGAGCTCAGAACAAACAAAAATCTTGATATGAGATTTATCGGTATAGCTATTCTTGTAATTACAATCGCAATCTGGCTTCTGCCTGAGATTCCTGTATCTCCGCTGGGGGCTTTGCTGATTGTTGTGTTCGGATTCTTCTTTGCGACAGTTTCATCGAGAATGGTTGGTCTTGTCGGAAGCAGCAACAATCCGGTATCCGGAATGGCAATCGCTACGCTTTTATTTTCTACGCTTGTGCTTAAGATTTCCGGCGATACGGGCGTTCACGGAATGACGGGAGCAATCGGAATTGCCTCTGTAATATGTATAGTTGCTGCTATTGCAGGAGATACATCGCAGGATTTAAAGACAGGTTATATTCTCGGCGCTACGCCTAAGAAACAGCAGATTGGAGAGCTTATAGGTGTGGTTGCGGCAGCATTTACAATAGGAGGAGTTCTCATTCTTCTGAACACTGCATGGGGATTTGGCACAACAGACCTCTCAGCGCCTCAGGCTACACTGATGCGTATGATTACAGAGGGCGTAATGGACGGAAATCTTCCGTGGGCTCTTGTGTTTATCGGTGTATTTATCGCTGTTATCATTGAGATTTTGAGAATTCCTGTGCTTCCTGTGGCAATCGGACTTTACCTGCCGCTTGAGCTTTCATCTACAATTATGATCGGCGGTATTATACGCTGGTTTGTTGACCGCAAAAAGGCAAATGACAAGGACAAAGACAGCGAGGCAAACAGCGGTATTTTGTTCTGCTCCGGCCTTATCGCCGGCGAAGGGCTTGTAGGTATTATTCTTGCAGTGGTTGCCGTAGCTAAGTTTACTGATGTTATAGATTTGTCTGAGCATGTCAATACTGGAGTTATCGGTTCTTTGGTGCTCATGGTTATAATGGTGTTGTGCATATTAAAATTTGCGGTTTGGAGTAAGAAAAAGACAGATGCCAAGTAAAAAGAAACAGAAAAAATCCGAAAATTATCTCGATTATATACCTGTTCACAATGAAAAGTATCGCTTCGAGACAGGAAAAAATCAGGAGATTACAATTTTTGTCGAGAACAGAGGCGTGTTTAACAGGATTGCACAGTTTTTGTTTAAAAAGCCGAAGGTTTCCCAAATTCATCTCGATGAGATGGGCAATTTTATATGGCCGCTTATGGACGGAAAGAGAACAGTCTATGATATAGCGGTTATTGTAAAGGAAAGCTTCGGGGAGAAGGCGGAGCCGCTTTACAACAGACTTGTAACGTATATTCGGACTTTGGAGAGCTATAATTTTATAATTATCTCAAATAAAAACATCTCATAGAGTATTAAGAACTAAGATCCCGGTGATTTTGTGCAGATTTACTAATCAACACAAAATTACCGGGACTTTGTTGATTTTTTAACAATAAAATTGTATAATAATAAAAACAATTTCGTATAGAAACGGAGGTGTTTTATGGCGAAAGAAAGAGAACTGATTCTTAAGCTTGGTCAGAAGATTACAGACAGAATCGGCGTTAAGGTTACTGTTGATGACCCTGAGTACTGGGGGCTTGCTGGGGTTGTCACTGACGAGATGGCAGAGGTTGCATTGTCGATGAAGGTACGTGTTCCGGCAACAGCGGAGCAGATTGCCAAAAAGTGCGGAAAGAGTCTTGAGCGCACAGAAGAGCTTTTGCGTGAGATGAGCGTTGTAGGATTAATAGAGTACAACTGGGAGAACAAAGAGCGCGTAAAGCAGTATGTACTTCCTATGTTTGTTCCCGGCTGCGCGGAATTTATGATGATGAACGAAAAGCAGGTGGAGGAACATCCGGAGCTTGCGGATTTCTTTGAAAATATGTCAAGACTTCCGCTTGAGAAGATTACTCCTATGGTGCCGCCGGGAGGTGCAGGAATAGGTATGCATGTAATTCCGGTTGAGCAGGCAATTCCGGCGGAACAGAAGTCGGTGAGCGTGGAGCATATCTCCTACTGGTTAAAAAAATATGAGAACAAATATGCGGTCGGAGCCTGTTCATGCAGACGCCAGCAGAGAATCCGGGGCGAGGGAACCGGAGAGATAGAGGGAGAACTCTGTATCGGTGTCGGCGATATGGCAGACTATCTTGTAGAGACCGGAAAAGGACGCTATATAGAAATTGATGAGGTTATGGAAATTCTTCAGAGAGCTGAAGACAATGGTTTTGTACACCAGATTACAAATATTGACGGTGAGGAGAAGATATTTGCAATCTGCAACTGCGCACCGGGTGTGTGCAACGCGCTGCGTACTTCGCAGCTTTTTAATACGCCTAATTTATCGCGCTCCGCATACCGTGCCAGCGTGACTCCTGACAAGTGTGTTGCTTGCGGCAGATGTGTTGAGTTCTGTCCGACAGGTGCGGCTAAGCTGGGGCAGAAGCTTTGCACAAAAGAGGGGCCTGTGGTTTATCCGCAGGCAGAGCTTCCGGATAAGGTAAAGTGGGGCAGAGAAAAGTGGGATTTAAACTACAGGGACAGCGCAAAGATTAACTGTTATGATACCGGGACGTCACCGTGCAAAACGGCCTGTCCGGCGCACCTTCCGGTGCAGGGATACATAAAAATGGCGTCACAGGGAAGATACATGGAGGCGTTAAAGCTTATAAAGAATGAAAATCCTTTTCCTGCCGTCTGCGGTGCCGTATGCAACAGAAGGTGCGAGGATGCATGTACGAGGGGAACTGTCGATGAGCCTATTGCCATAGATGAGATTAAAAAGTTCATAGCGGCAAAGGAACTCAACGAGTCGGAAAGATACATTCCAAAGACTGAAAATCATGAGGGAAAGCAGTTTGAGGAGCGTATTGCCGTGATAGGCGCTGGACCGGCGGGAATGTCGGCTGCCTATTATTTAAGGTGTAAGGGTTATCCGGTCACGGTTTTTGAAAAAGAGAAGAGAGCCGGAGGTATGCTTCTCTACGGAATACCTTCTTTCCGTCTTGAAAAAGATGTGATTGCTGCTGAGATTTCAGTTCTTGAGGCTATGGGAATCGAATTCAAATTCGGTGTCGAGGTTGGAAAGGACACTACAATACAGAAGCTGCGAGATGAGGGCTATAAGGCGTTTTATGTCGCAATCGGGGCGCAGGGCGGAAGAAAGCCGGGCGTTCCGGGTGAGGACGCTGAGGGAGTCATGAGCGGTATAGATTTTCTGCGGCAGGTAAACCGTGATGAGGAGAGTATGAAGCTGAAAGGAAAAACAGTTGTCATAGGCGGCGGAAATGTTGCTGCGGACGTTGCGAGAACGGCGCTCAGAGCCGGCTCTTCAGACGTGACAATGTTCTGTCTCGAAAAGCGGGAAGAGATGCCGGCGGCTAAAGATGAGATTGAGGAGGCGCTTGAGGAAAATATTGATATTGAAAACGGCTGGGGTCCAAAGGAAATTTTAACTGAGGACGGTCATGTGACAGGCGTTGTATTTAAAAAATGTGTTTCAGTATTTGGCAGTGACGGAAGGTTTGCGCCTGCCTACGATGAGAATGATACTGTTACCGTATCGTGCAGCAACGTGCTTTTGTCGATAGGCCAGTCCATTATCTGGGGCAGTCTGCTTGAGGGAACGGAGGTTGAGCTTAACCCGAATAAAACGGCAAAGGCTGACCCGGTTACATATCAGACGGCTGAGCCGGATATATTTGTGGGCGGTGACGTTTACACGGGGCCTAAATTTGCGATTGACGCGATTGCGGCAGGAAAAGAGGGCTGCGTTTCAATTCACAGATTTGTACACAAGGGACACAGTCTGACGCTTGCAAGAGATTTAAGGCATTTTATAGAGCTTGACAAAAACAATCTGGATATTGAGGAATATGACAATGCCAAGAGGCAGAGACCCGGCAGAAAGGCAGGCAATGCGGCGTCAACCTTCCGTGATTTGAGGGAGATTTTCACTGAGGAGCAGCTGAAGACCGAGGCTGCGAGATGTCTGGGCTGCGGAGCTACGATTGTCGACCCTAACAAATGTATAGGCTGCGGTCTGTGTACGACAAAGTGCGAGTTTGATGCAATTCATCTCTCAAGAGATTTGCCTGAGGCGAGCCGCATGACAAAGTCTGAGGATAAGCTGAAGAAAATTCTGCCTTATATGCTTAAACGTGAGATTAAAATTAAATTTAACAGGAATAAGTAGCAGAGTTTTCCGCCTGCGGGAAATGAGGATTATTATGCACGAGTTGGGAATTATTGTTCATGTTGCAAAGACGCTTAAGAATGTTGCACAGCAGAATAATGTCAGCAAAATAGGCAGTGTGACGCTGGAAATCGGAGAAGTGTCAGGCGTTGTCGAGAGTTATCTGACTGACTGCTGGCAGTATTATCGAAAGAAGGATTCTCTTATTGAAAATTCGGAGCTCAAAATCGAGAAGCTTGAGGCGGTAACATTTTGTGACGACTGCGAAGAGCTTTATCCGACTGTGCGCTACGGCAGGCAGTGTCCGTACTGCGGAGGGTACAACACATGGCTTGCCGTTGGCAGCGAGTGCAACATTAAGGAAATTGAGGCGTGCTAGGCAGAGCAAAATTATAAAAGTAAGATGCTTGAATAAATTGGAACACATGATAAATTTCTAAATAGGAAGGGAGAGATTTTATGTTATTTCATGTTTATGGGGGAAACGCTGTATATCAGTGGCTGGCAATGCTTTTAGTGCTTTTGGGGCTCATTCTTCTGAATGAGGTTGCAAGGCGGACAAAAACGGGCGGCTTAATAATATTCGGGGCAGTTCCGGTTGTGCTTACGGTCTATTTTATTGCTATTGCGGTATGTGCGGCGAACGGGCAGAGCTGGGCTCTCGAAAATCAGACGCATGTTTATATGAACGGCTGGTTTCATTATATGAAGCTGTACGCTTCTCTTGCCGGCTGTATCGGTTTCATGATGATTAAGTATGAGTGGGGTATAGGAAAAACACATTGGTTTAAGGCATATCCGTTTGTGATTGTGGCAATTAATATTCTTATAGCTGTTGTGAGTGATTTTGAATCGGCAATCAACGGTTGGTACAAGTGGTGGCTGTCATCAGAGGACGTTTGGCTCTACGGCGGCTGGCACAACGTAATGAACGGAATAGCGGGGCTTATAAATATTTTATGTATGACAGGCTGGTGGGCAGTTTACTCATCAAAGGACAAAAAAGACATGATTTGGCCTGATATGATTTGGGTATACATAATTGTGTATGATGTATGGAATTTTGCGTACACATACAACTGTCTGCCGACTCATGCATGGTTCTGCGGTGTTGCTCTTCTGCTCGCTCCTACAATCGCCGCGCTTATATGGAATAAGGGCGGCTGGATTATGAACAGGGCAAACACACTGTGTATCTGGTGTATGTTTGCGCAGGTTTTCCCGCTGTTTCAGGAGACGATGTCAGACGGCACACAGATTTATCCGTGGGCGACTCTTCCTGTACAGTATGCTGACGGAACACTGAACGGAATTACTGCCGGAAGTTCGGTTAATGCTGACCCCACAGCCATGACGGTAGTATCTGCGCTTGCGCTTATTTTAAATGCGGCTGCATTGATTTATATTATTTACAGAGCGGTAAAGACAAAGACAAATCCTTACAAGGGCGAGATATTTACCTCGTTCAGATATTACAAGGAGGCTGCTGAAAGGGCTGATATTAAGTGATATACCGCTGCCCCGGCGATAAGACCGCAGGCTGACAGTGAAGATTAACGGGATAATACATTAAACAACAGGAGTATTGAAGAAATGACAGACAAAATGAAAATTATAGAGGTGAAGCAGAGTGTTTTTGCCGATAATGATGCAGATGCGGAAAAATTGAGACAGCAGTTAAAGGGTGAAAAGACATTTTTGCTGAATCTGATGTCTGCACCCGGAAGCGGTAAGACCAGTGTTCTTGTTCAGACTATTGACAGGCTGAAGGACGACATAAAAATCGGAGTAATGGAGGCTGATTTAGATTCGGACGTTGACGCGCGGACAATCGCAGAGCGGACGGGAGTAAAGACAATTCAGCTCCATACAGGCGGAATGTGTCATCTGGACGCGGATATGACCAGACAGGGAGTTAAAGAGCTGGAAACGGGGGAGCTTGATTTGGCTGTCCTTGAGAATGTGGGAAATCTGGTGTGTCCGGCTGAGTTTGATACGGGCGCGTCAATGAATGTGTGTATTCTGTCTGTGCCGGAGGGGCATGATAAACCGCTTAAATATCCGCTGATGTTTACAGTCTGCGATGCAATGATAATCAATAAAATTGATGTTTTGGACTACTTTGATTTTGACCTGGATAAGGTGCGCGAGTATGCATATAAACGCAATCCTGATATAAAGATTTTTCCTGTATCCGCTAAGAACGGAGAGGGAATGGATGAGTGGTGTAAATGGCTTAAAGAACAGGTTTGCAAATGGAATTCGTAATTATATAAATTATGTTTAAAGGGCTGTATAAGACTGCCGTATCTGACTGAAAAAGCGGGTGCGGCAGTTTTGTGTTTTGTGCGGTATTTCTTACGGGTATACGGCTTGTGCAAAGCATATTTATTCCGGTTGTATTTTATGTCCCGTCATGCTAAACTTGAAATGCCTGAATAATATAAAAAAATTTGTTCTACCGGGATAAATCTCTCGGAACGGAGGATAGTGTGAAAAATAAGCTCGATAGCTTATTTTTCACAAGCCATGCATGGCTGGCTATTTGTGCCGGAGCGTCACAAATAAGCCATGATGGCAGACGCAAATTTGATATTTGCGTCGCCCCGTCGCGATAAACGCTCCGGAATGGAGATTAGTATGACGAAAAAGCAGCTTGCACTTGAAGTTATAGACAGATTAAAGAAAGAATATCCAGATGCGGGATGTACGCTTGAGTATGACGACGCGTGGAAGCTTCTGGTCAGTGTAAGACTTGCTGCGCAGTGTACAGATGCGAGGGTAAATATTGTGGTTGAGGGCTTATTTGAGAAATATACTTCGGTTGCAGCGCTGGCTGAGGCAGACGTCGATGATATAGAAAGAATTGTACACCCGTGCGGGCTGGGAAGGAGCAAGGCGAGGGATATAAGCGCCTGTATGAAGATGCTGCATGAGGAATACAATGACTGTGTGCCGGACGATTTTGACGCTCTGCTTAAGCTTCCGGGAGTGGGAAGGAAGAGCGCAAATCTGATTATGGGAGACGTGTTCGGAAAGCCGGCTATTGTCACTGATACGCACTGTATCAGACTTTCTAACAGAATAGGGCTTGTAAAAGATATAAAAGAGCCTAAAAAGGTTGAAATGGAGCTGTGGAAAATTATTCCGCCTGAGGAGGGAAGCGATTTGTGCCACAGGCTGGTTTATCACGGAAGAGACGTCTGTACGGCACGCACAAAACCACATTGCAGCAAATGCTGCCTTTTTGATATATGCAAAAGGAACGGGGTAAAAGAGTATGATTAGAGAGGAGAGCCTTTCGGAAATTTCTGACGGCAGACTATACACCGAAAATGATATGGTGCGGGCAGATACAGGAAACTGTGCAGGGTGCACGCAGGTCTGCTGCAGGGGAATGGAGTCGTCCATTGTGCTCGACCCATATGATGTGTACAGGCTTACAAGAAGGCTTCAGACTACGTTTGATAAGCTTCTGGATGATAAAAAAATAGAAATAAATATTGTCGACGGAATAATGCTTCCGAATATGAAAATGGCACCGGACACTAACGCCTGCGGTTTTCTGGGTAAGGATGACAGATGTCTTATACATGACGCCAGACCGGGAGTGTGCAGGCTTTTTCCTCTTGGGCGTTATTGGGAGAACGAGAGCAGCTACAAGTATATATTGCAGAAAGACCAGTGCCATAAGCCGGGGCTTTCAAAGATAAAGGTGAAAAAGTGGATTGACATGCACGAGGGAAGCGCTTACGAGCATTTTATAGTGTCATGGCATAAGTATCTTAAAAGAACGGAAGCTGCGGTGCGAGAGCTTGCGGCAGAGTGTGCGTCAGAACAGACGGAGAACACATTGGAGGAGAGCCGGACGCAGACTTCAGGATCTTCGATGACTCCGGAGCAGCAGATACGTGTTATATGTCTTTATACGCTTAAGACATTTTACGCAGCTGGGTATAAAGCCTCTGATGAAAATGATTTTTTCAGTGAAATTGAGGACAGAATAAGCAAGGCATACACGGATTTGGGCATGGAATGAAAAGGGAGAATATAAAAAATGAAAATGGAACTGTTTAAAATAGGAAGCCTGTCCGTTCACGGATATGGATTTATGATTGGAATTGGATTTATAATAGCGCTGTTTCTGGGAGAGTTCAGGGCAAAAAGAAAAAATATGAAGGATGAGGCAGTTATAGATTTAGCGATAATTGCCGGAGTTACAGGCTTTATCGGCGCTAAAATCCTCTATATTATCGTGAGCTTTAAGGAATTTATGGTTAATCCTCTTGCTGTAATCGGCTCTGAGGGCTTTGTTGTATACGGAGGAATTATTTCGGGAGTTTTGTGCTGCTATTTGTATTGCAGGGTTAAAAAATTAAGTTTTATGGAATATTTTGATTTGGTTATGCCTGAGGTTGCGGTTGCACAGGGATTCGGAAGAATAGGATGCTTTCTTGCGGGGTGCTGCTACGGAAGGGAGACAGACTCGGTTTTCGGTGTTGTTTTTCCTGAAAACAGTCTTGCGCCTGCCGGAGTCAAGCTTATACCCACACAGCTTATATCTGCCGCAGGTAATTTTATAATAGCATTTGTGTTGATAATTCTTGCAGATGTAGTATTCAAAAAAAGAAACGAGGCAGAAGCACGAATAAATGTGAGCGGAAATGATGAAATAAGTCAAAATGCAGGAAACGGCAGAAGATTAAGATACGGAAGTGTGCCGGGAGATATTGGCTGCACATATATGCTTTTATACGGTATAGGAAGATTTTTGGTCGAATTCATAAGAAATGACTACCGCGGTGAGATAGGTTTTATGTCAACATCTCAGTTTATATCAGTATTTATTGTTATCGGAAGCGCGGTGCTGTACGTGATTAATCATAAGAACACAAAAGCAGCAGTAATGACAAGGGCATAGGAGCGTAAGTCACATGACTTACCTCAAAAATATAAAAACTGGTTTTTGAAAAGTCCGATAAAGAAATTTATCAGATTCTGTTCTGAATATGTCATTGGCTCTGTGTGCGGAAAAAGCAATATCATACGGATTATATATATAATAATTGTCAGTATGCCTGTTATAATCAATAGTATTGTAAATATTTTATTTGTTTTGCAAAAAAAGTAGCGGTTTAAAAATCCGTAGACAAGAACCGGAAACCATAGAAATATTGTCGGATTCATGAGCATCGCCTCATGCCAGTGAAGAGTTATCAGACATGCAAAGGCTCTCGTTATTCCGCAGCCGGGGCACGGATAGCCTGAAACTATTGAAAAAAAACATATTTTGTGAAATAATATGTTAAAAAGAATAAAGACAGCACAGAAAGATAAAATAAATATGCGAAGTCTGTAAATATCACTTAAAAGCCTTTTGATACCGTTAATATACATATTATTTTTCTCAGGCATGCTGTTCTCCGTTCTTTAATGTGATGATTTTTGAAGCTGCGGAAATTATCCATAAAGCATAATACAATAAATTAAAAAAAAATGAAAGTGGGTTAGTCATTATGAAAAATTCAAAAAATGAACTGCTGCAGTTTGTAGGCGGCGCAGCTATGCTTGCGGTGGGGCTGTTTATCTTTTCACAGAAAGTAATTGTGCGTTCAAGCTGGTTTGGCTTTGGGGGATTTTCAATCGGAGGCTTTCGCATAAGCTCGGGGCTTGTTATAGTTCCTCTTATAATAGGAATTGTGTGGATGTTTGCTACAAATTCCTTTGCATCAAAGGTATTCAGTGCGTTTGCTGTTCTGTTAATCCTTGCCTCGATTATCATGGGAACAGATATAAGGCTTACATCGATGACATTATATGAGTGGATAATAATTCTTGTTTTGATTTTCGGAGGAGCGGGTTTTGTGGCAAAGGTGCTTTTTGCGTCGAATGGCAGCCAGAAGGGCGGCAGGAAAAATAAATCCGAGGAAGATTTTAAAGGTCAGGCAAAAAGCATAGACGACCAGCTTGAAGAGATAAAGAAAAATATGAAGTAAAAATAAAAAATAAGGTTTTGTAAAGCCCCCGAATATCAGGAAATTCATTCTGATATTCGGGGCTGATTATTTAACAAGTATATTCTTTTTCCAGTTTCCGGTGCGGTACCAGAAAAGAGATATGAGATAATTGACAGCCCATCCCATCGGAACGGCATACCATACAAATTCTATTCCCCAGACAGGAGAGCACAGCTGTGCAACGGCGACACGTATTGTAAGATTGATGAGATTTGCAAGCATATATACCTTTACGTCTCCTGAGCCTCTTAAAATACCGTCCGTTATGGCTTTAAATCCCAGAAATGAAAAGAATAAGCCTGTAAATCTGAAATACGACACACCTGTCTCAAATGCCTGCAGCGAGCTTTTCTTGTCGACAAACGCTGATATTACAGGCTCGTAGAAAAGCTGCGAAATAAGAATTAACGCTGCGCCGAAGGCTGTTATAATAATGTATGCCGACCTGTAGCCCTTCTTTATACGCTCGGTCTGACCTGCGCCGAGATTCTGCGCGGTGAAGGTTGACATAGCGTTTCCGGTGGCAATCATCGGAACAATACAAAGCGATTCAAGACGGCTTCCTGCTGAAAATCCCGCCAGCGCAGAGGAGCCGAAACGGTTTACAGCCGACTGTGTCAGAAGCATTCCGATGCTGACAATAGACTGCTGTATGATAGAAGGAATGGCGATTTTTGTTCCGGTCAGAAACATATTTCTGTTAAATATCTGAATTTTTTCGGTAGTTTTGTATGACCTTAACAGTCTCAGCAGCAAAAAAAGTGAAATCAGAGCAGAGATGCCCTGTGCTATTACAGTGGCGAGCGCGGCTCCTGCAACCCCGAGACCAAGAGGCCCCACCATCCATATGTCGAGTACAATATTGAGTATCGAAGAAAAAATCAGCAGAGCAAGAGGAATGCTTGATTTTCCCAGTGCATTGAAATCTGATGACAGAATGTTGTACATAAACATAAACGGCAGTCCGACAAAATAAATCTGCAGATATAACAGGGCGTCAGACATTATATTTTCAGGCGTTTTCAAAAGCCTTAACACGAAAGGATTTACAATCAGGCCGAGAGTTGCAAGCAGGGTGCTTAGTACCGCAAAGGTTATAAGAAATGTGTATACAGACGATTTCATTTCTTTAAGTTTTCCGGCACCCAAATACTGGCTTGTGAGAACGGACGCGCCAATTCCTCCTCCTATGGCAATCATTATAAATACTGTCGTGAATGAATATGATGCTCCGACAGCAGCCAGAGCATCTTCGCCGACAAGCTGCCCCACGATAATGGAATCTGCCATATTGTAAAACTGCTGGAACATATTTCCGATAATCATGGGAAGCGCAAACATAAACAGAGCTTTTCCCGGCTTTTGTGTAATTAAATCAGAACGGGTTTTCATTACAGTACTTTAGATAAGAAATCCTTTAATCTTGGAGTCTGAGGATTTTCAAACAGCTCCTTAGGATTATTTTCCTCCATAATTTTTGTGTCGGCGAAAAACATACAGCGGTTTGCGACTTCTCTCGCAAAGCCCATTTCATGAGTGACAATAATCATTGTCATTCCGGATTCAGCCAGCTCCTTCATGATATTTAAAACCTCGCCCACCATTTCAGGGTCAAGCGCCGATGTGGGCTCATCAAAAAGCATAACATCAGGATTCATCGCCATTGCGCGGGCTATTGCAACACGCTGTTTCTGACCGCCTGAGAGCATGTCCGGATACGCATTTGCTTTCTCTGCAAGACCTACGCGCTCAAGAAGCTCGACAGCTCTCTTTTCGGCTTCGCTCTCACTCATCAGCTTTAACTGAACAGGGGCGAGCATAATGTTTTTCTTGACGGTCATGTTGGGAAAGAGGTTAAAATGCTGAAATACCATACCGATTTTTTCCCGAAGCTGGTTGATATTTACATTTTTGTCCGTAATGTCTGTTCCGTGAAAATATATGTGCCCCTCGGTAGGCGTCTCAAGAAGGTTAAGAGACCTTAAAAAGGTGGATTTGCCGCAGCCTGACGGGCCGATTATTGCTATTACCTCGCCTTTTTTAACGGTGGTGTTAATATTTTCAAGAACTACATGGTCGCCGAAGGCTTTTTTTAAGCCTTCGACTCTTAAAATAACATCGCTGTCATTATAATCTGCGCTCATTGCTTCTCAGTCTCCTTTCCAGTTTCTTGACAAGTGCTGAGAGAATTACTACCAGCACAAGATAAATTAATGCTACGACAAAGAGAGGCAGCATTGCGTCATAGGTATTGCTTCGTATAATATCGCCGCCGCGGGTAAGGTCGGTAAGACCAATATAACCGCTTATGGAAGTCTCTTTTAAGAGAACAATAAACTCATTCGCGAGAGCGGGAAGTACGTTTTTAAAAGCTTGCGGAAGAATTACATATATAAATGTTTTTTTGTAGGTAAGACCAAGACTTCTCGCAGCTTCAAACTGACCGTTGTCAATAGACATAATTCCCGAGCGGAATATTTCGGCAACGTAAGCGCCGGAATTTATTCCGAAAGCAAGTATTGCCACTGCAAGCTTATTGATATCTACCGAGCCGAAAATAATGTAGTAAATAATCAGGAGCTGTACCATAGTTGGAGTTCCTCTGATTACAGTCAGATATATATTGCAAATGAAATTGGCAATCGTAAGCCCGCCTGTCTTGTCATGTGTCGAGCGGATAACCGCCACAAAAAAACCGATTAAAATACCCATTAAGGCAGCACAGACAGCAATTATTATGGTATTTCTGAGACCTGTGAGAAGAAATTCATATCTGTTGTCTGTCAGGAAGTCATTCTTAAACTTTTCAATTATATTAGAATTAGCGCCGATTGCATCGTTATCGCGGACAACAATTACCTGCTGAGACGTGGTATAGGTGTCAGAGAAATCGATATTTTTAAGACGCTCAGGTGTCACAGTCATTCCAGCAGCGCCAAAATCTGCTTTTCCCGACTGAACGGCCGTAATGATGGAATCAAATTCCATATCTTCTATTTTTAAATTCATACCGAGATAGTCTGCTATCGCGGTTGCCATATCAACGTCAATGCCGACAATTTCGCCGCCCTCGTAATATTCGTAAGGCTTGAAATAAGCGTTTGTCGCCATAACCAGTGTACCGTTTGAGTGCTCTGTACCTTCTGGCGTGACATAAGGTGTTTTGCCTGCGTCCTCGCCTATATAATTTTTCAGAATATTGTCAAGAGTTCCGTTTTCCTTAAGCGCCCTTATAGCTTCATTGATAGAAGCTTTAAGCTCCGGCCGGCTCTTTGAAATACACAGTGCGTAGTCCTCGTTGACAAATTCTTCTTCGAGAATGGTAAGGTCCGAATTTGCCTCAGTAAAGGCTTTGGCAGGCTGTATGTCGATGACAACCGCGTCAACCTTTCCCTGCTTAAGCGCCTGTATTGCGTCATTGCCTTTGTTATAGCGCTCGACAACGGTGCCTGAGCCATCCTCCTCATATTCAGAGACAAGAGTATCGCCTGTTGTGCCAAGCTGGACTCCGATTTTTTTGCCTGATAGGTCATCTACGGAAAATACGGTGTTTTCCGGGACAGATGACTTGCAGCCTGCCAGTGCGAACAGCGATAAAAGACAGCATAGAGCTGCAATTACGTATTTACGCATTTTTTCCTCCTTTTGTATTGCTATATTCTTCTGCTCATATTACATTATTATATATTGTAAATCAAGCGGCGTACAGTATAATTTGTATTAGAAAATTACTGCTATATCCGGAAGAGAGGTTAAGACTGATGAAAATAATAACACCACATTACTATAAGGATTTTAAGTGTATTGCAGGGGCGTGTACAGATACGTGCTGTGCCGGCTGGGATGTAGATGTGGACGAGGCTTCGTATAAATTTTACAAGAGTGTCGGAGGGGAGTTCGGAAAGAGGCTTAAACACGTTATGGTGCCGGAAAAGGGCGGCGGATGTACCTTTACGCTTCAGGACGGAAGATGTCCTTTTTTAAATGAGAAAAATTTGTGTGATTTGTATACTGAGCTGGGAGAGGACAGGCTGTGCGATACATGCGCGGAATTTCCGAGATTTATAAACGAGTACGGAAATGTGCGTGAGATTGGAATTGCTCCGTCCTGCAAGACTGCTGGAGAGCTGATTTTTAATTATCGCGGCAGACTTATATTTGACGAGGAGGACGACAAAAAACCGGTTACTTCCTATAATGATATAGATGCGTTTCTCTATATGCAGCTTAAAGCTGTCAGAAGCTGTGCATATGATATAATTCAGAATGAACGCTTTACGCCTGATGAGGTATGCGTTCTTCTGCTGGATTTTGCGGTAAGGATACAGCGCCATATGGACAGGGAGAGAGATGATTTGATAGCCAATGCAGTAAATAAATTCAGGGATGAGGAGGAGCTTGAAAAAATACTGGAGAGGAGCAAAGCCTCAGAGCGTGATATGGGCTTTAAGGCTGTCGGAGAGTTTTTTAAAGAGTTTCCGGGAATGGAGGTTATAAATTCAGACTGGCTTAAGTACTGCCGTATTCAGAAAAAATTTTTGGAGGACTGTTCAGTCAGTGCGGAGTATATTGAAAGGCTTGAGAGCTTTAAAGAATATTACAGAGACAGAGAGTTTGAATACCGTCAGCTTTTGATGTATTATGTTTACAGATATTTTCTTGATGCAGTTTATGACATCAATATAGTTCTCAAAGTAAAAAATGCGGTAATAGGATATCTGGTGCTTCGTCATCTTGATGCTGCCGTGTGGCATGAAAACGGCGGAACGCTTTCAAAGACAGAGCAGGTTGACATAGCGCATCTTTATTCAAGGCAGTTTGAGCACTCATATACAAATTTTGAGAAATACAGTGAATTTTTCATGAGCAAAAGGTGTTACAGCTTAAGCAGCCTCAGGCGGTTTCTTAAACCGTAATTTTTTAAAGCTGTAAAGGGAGGGGTTATGAACAAATACAATAAACTTTCGGAGGAGCTTCAGGATAGGATAAGAGAGGACAGAGAAAAGCATGTTGTCAATCCGTATGCTTTTAAGGACGAGGACATAGTAAGACGCAATCCGAATTGGGACAGGGCAAATCTGTGGAGACCCGCGTTTGTGCGTGATACTCAGAAGATTATGAATGTTCCTTATTACAACAGGTATGCCGATAAGACGCAGGTGTTTTCATTTTATAAAAATGACGACATAAGCAGGCGTTCATCGCATGTCCAGCTTGTCTCAAGGATAGCGAGAAGCATAGGCGGGGTGTTGAATTTAAACAATGACCTGATTGAAGCGATTGCGCTAGGACACGACATCGGTCATACGCCCTTCGGACATGAGGGCGAGCGCCAGCTGAACGCTCTCTATCATGGAAGGACAGGCAAGTATTTTAACCACAATGTTCACAGCGTCAGAGTGCTGGATAAAATGATACATATGAATTTAAGTCTTCAGACATTGGACGGGATTTTATGCCATAACGGAGAAATGGAGCAGCAGGAATACCGCCCGTGCAGAATGACTGAATTTGAGGAATTTGATAAAAAGTATGAGGCATGCTGTCTTGACAGCAATAAAATTAAGTCGCTCACGCCATGTACGCTTGAGGGATGCGTAATGCGCATATGCGATATTATCGCGTATCTCGGAAAGGACAGGCAGGACGCTGTGAAGCTCGGACTTATAGAGGACGACAGCAGCTTTTCGGGCGGCGTGCTTGGAAACAGCAATGCGCAGATTATCAATAATCTCACGGTCAATATTATCGAGAACAGCTACGGCAAGCCTTTTATTTCGATGGATAAGGAATATTTTGATATGCTCGTAATGGCTAAGGACGACAACGCGCGGAATATATATAAAAATTCTGACGTAAATAATATGTATACACAAAGCGTCAAGCCAATGCTGGAACAGGTTTATGATAAGCTGCTTGAGGACGCACGCGCGCATGACAAAAATTCGGTGCTTTACAGGCATCATGTATCGTTTGTAAATAATTTAATTAGTTTTACTTATGATAAAGATGATTATGTTTATGAGGAGACGGAGCCGAATCAGATAGTGGTGGATTATATAGCAAGCATGACGGACGATTATTTTGTTGATTTGTACGCGTATCTGTTTCCGAAGAGCAGTCTCAGGGTAAAATATATAGGCTATTTTGACAGTGAGCCGTCAGTTTAGAAAAGGAGATACAGGTGAGTCTTATTGAGGTTAAGTCTGTCGCGAAAAAATACGGCAGACATGAGGTGCTTAAAGATGTGAGCTTTTATGCGAATACGGGTGAATGCGTAGGGATTGTAGGCGCAAACGGCTGCGGAAAGTCCACGCTTTTAAAAATACTCTCAGGCAGCATAAAGCCTGACAGCGGGAGTCTTGTCTATGACGGGGCTGACCCTTTAAAAAATGTAAAGATATTTGAGAGGCTAATTGGCTATGTTCCGCAGGAAAATCCGCTTATGACTCAGCTTTCTGTTATGGATAATCTTAAATTCTGGTACTGTGACAGCTCAAGAAGTTTAAAAAATGATTTAATAAACGGTGCGCCTGCGATGCTTGGAATTTCCACATATGCTGATAAGCGTGTCGACAGGCTTTCGGGAGGGCAGAAGAAGCGCTTAAGCATTGCCTGTGCGCTTGCCAAGCAGCCTCCGGTGCTTATAATGGATGAGCCCGGCGCATCGCTTGATATTGTTTGTAAGGAAGATATAAAAAATTATCTGCAGCGGTATATGCAGAGCGGCGGTACGGTTATTCTTACAAGTCATGAACAGACGGAGCTTGAACTGTGCAGCAGGATGTATCTTTTGAAGAACGGGACAATGCACGAGCTTGACGGGCATCCCGGCGCAGCAGAGCTTAAGTCTGTAATAATGGGGCTGTGAGTTATGAAAAAATATTTTTGTTTATTGAAGCTTCAGATAAAAAATGCCTTTTTGACACTTCCGAAAATTTTTGCCGGGACACTGATTTTTTCTGTTGTTTTGTGTGCTGTCGCGCTTGGCGCCCAGGCAGCGGATAAGAGCAGCGGCGCGCCAAAAATGCAGGTGGCTGTCGTTCTGCCTGACGATAAGTATCAGAATATGCGTGATGAGGACAAATATGTGCGCAATGCGTTTGAGTATCTGGGACAGATAGATAGTGTGAAAAATGTCTGTGAGTTTGTATTTGAGGCAGATGAGGTTAAGGCTCTTGAAGATTTAAAGAATGAGATATACACTGCTGTGGTCGTAATTCCCGAGAGATTTATAAGCAGTATTATGAACGGGGAAAATATTCCGGCGCGTGTTATTTTTAAGGAGAGCGGCGTCAATGTTACCTCGTCTGTTTTTCAGGAAATGCTCAGGGCGGGTGCGTCTGATTTAAGTACTGCTCAGGCCGGAATATATGCTGTTGACGATGTGGTGAGAGCTTTGATTAATCAGAACGGAGCGCTTGAAAAATCAAATGCCCATATGAATTCAATGTATATGTCGTTTTGCCTTGACAGAAATATATATTTTGAAAATATAAGCGCACAGGACCGTGGGCAGCCGACTGCTTTGCAGTTTTATACGGCTGCCGGATTTGTGGCTGTTATGCTCCTTACAACGCTTGTGTGCGCGTCGCTGCTTGCGCCCGATGAGCAGGCGCTCGCGGATGCATTCTGGAGACGCGGAATTTCAGGAGGTCTGAGTCAGTGTATGAAAATTCTGGGTGTGACGCTTGTGTTTTATTCGGTTTACGCCGTGATGTTTGTGCTTGCGTCACTGTCAGTTATGCGTTTTCCGGAAGCGGCGGATATAGTGTCGGCGGCTGACGGCTTCAGGACGGCTGACTTATCCAAAGCAGCCGCTTCGTTTAAAAATATAGGCATCGGGCTGGTAGCGCTCTTTGTTCTGCTGCTTGCCGTAATATCAATGGCAGGCATGGCATACAGACTGCTGGGTGGTTTTAGTATGGTCTCGGGAGTGCTTTTCTTATTTTTTATTTCGGTTGTAATGATGTTTGCTTCCGGGTTATTTATACCATCGGAAATGCTGCCGCCGGCGGTTGTTAAAATTGCTGCGTTTTTGCCGACGACATGGTTTTTCAGACTTTGCGCGCAGATACTTACAGGTACGGTGCAGGCGGCGTGTGTGCTGGCAAATGCGGCATATGCGGTGTTTTTTATGGCTGTTTCATCTGTGGTTTCCCGTGCCCTGCATTACAGGAACGGCGGAGGACATAGCACTTATGCTAAGTCTAATGGTGTGATGTCAATAGACGAATGAAAAGAATTTTTCAATAGTTAGTGTCCCAAACCGGCCAGGATTGGCAAAAATGCGCACACCGACCTAAGCCCTGCTTACTGCAATTTTTCAACAGGGCCTGTTGTCACCGGGAGAAGCTGCTGCAATCAGCCCTCCGGCACGATATACAGGCGGTTGTCCTTCAGCAGTCGAAAGACAACACGAACCAGTTTTCTGGCAGTTAAAGCGAGTGCGCGTTTGTGCTGGAACTTATTAACCTCATGGAACTTGAGGTCATAGTAGCGCCGGAACTCGGAGTCGCATCTTCTCACGGAGTTGGCGGCTTCCAGCAGGTAGTAGCGAAGGTAGCGGTTGCCGGATTTAATCATGCGTGTATTCTGTGCTTCAAAGTCGCCGGACTGGTGCTGTGTCCAGACCAGTCCTGCGTACTTGGCAACAGAAGCCTGAGATTCAAAGCGGTGGATATCGCCAATTTCAGCGATGATACCGGCAGAGTAGACCGGACCGATACCTGGGATAGAGGTCAGGGTGTTGGGGATGATTTCAAATTGCTGCGCAATAGCCTTCTCCAACATCTTGATCTGACTCTCCAAAGCTCTCATAGAGGTCATGGAGACTGACATTGCTTGGTTAATTGAGTCATTGACAGTCTTGGGAAGTCTGTAGGAACCTCTGGCCGCAGCTTGTAAAGTCTTAGCTGTTGCTTCCGGGTCAGCAAACCGACCACGCCCTGCCGCAGAGACAAAAGCAGTCAAGGTCTCAAGGTCACAGTTTGCCAGATCATCTACGGATTCAAAGGCTTCCATTAAAGCCAGTGTAGTAGCACTGGTATTGGATATGTCCTTATCCTGTGCAATACCGGAGCACTTGAGAAACAGATAGTTCGCAAAACGCTGTTTCTCTCTGGTTAAGTTTTGGACAGCGTCAAATCTGGCTCTGGTCAGTGTTTGGAGAGAACGGTAACGGTAGTCATCCATGTAGACCTCCGAAGCAATTCTGCCGAATCTGAGATGGTCAGCAATGACGAAGGCATCCACATAGTCATTCTTAGGCAGATCCGAATAGGCATCCTTGAACTTGCGAACCTGCTTAGGATTGAGCACATGAATATGACGCTGATAATGGCCCAGCTTGCCATCCTCCCGGAGGGCATAGACCAGGCTGTCACCATAGATGGATGTGGCCTCCAAACCGATCTTTACTTCGCTAAGTTGGAGCTTGTCCATTGCCGACACAATTTTCTCTGAGAGTATTTTAGCACCGCCCAGGTTGTTTTGTACAGAGAATGTACTGAATTTGGTTCCGTCCGGCTTCATGAGACAGACAACATTATTCTTGCTGCTCACATCGATGCCAACAAAAAGTGGATTCATAGTTTTCACCTCCCCGTGTGGTGATTTTCAGGTCAGCAGGCTTTGAGATACCCATGATAACCGGAGCATCCGCTACCTCGCTATTAGAATCTCTCCGGGGCGAATCAATGCGACATCCCCCACTGCTAAGAGGGCGATCCGACATCCCGGCAAACAGCTAATGAGTATGCAGCTAACTTCCGGCTCAGGGGAACGGACTTAGATAGAAGTAACCTTTCGGTTCAACTGGAGGACTTAGAACTTGACCCTGCTGTCCTACAGCTATTGTATCACGGGCATCTCAAAGCCTGCTGATATCTGAAAATATTAACTTGAAACTTATTATACGAGGAGGATTTGCAGTGAGAAGATTTTTTCTGTGGCTCGGACTGCTCTTTAAAAGGCAGCTTAAATCGACTGCTATGATATGTTTTTTGGCAGGAATTGTGCTTTTCGGAATAATTTTTGTAAAATTTCCCGCATTCAGGGAGGCGGGCGAAAATACAGTGGGACTTGTTGTTCAGGGCGATGATGAAACCGCGAGAAAAACAGCGGACAGACTGCTGAGCGGTCAGTATTCGGCGTCATTCTACGAATATGAGAATGCCGGGGAGCTGTTAGCTGCCATCGAGTCGGGAGATGCGTCATACGGCTATGTTTTTGATGCAAACTTTACGCGCAGGCTTGACGCCGGAAACTATAAGGGCTGTATTAAACTGTATCAGGGCGGCTCAGGTGTGATGTCGTATATGACAAATGAGATTGTATTTGCTGAGATGTTTCGCGTGTATGGTCTTAATATGGCTGAAAATTATATAATGCAGGAGGAGATGTTTTCGCGTGTGCGCAGTGAGGCGGTTGAACAGGTGAGACTGCGCTATGAGCGCTACGGCGAGGGCAGCGATACGTTTCATATTGATTTTGAGACGCTGGAGGGCTCTATAAATACTGCTTCTGATAATGTGCAGGGCGATGCGTTAAATACGCAGGAAAATTTGACGGACGGTGCTGAGGCTGACATCGGAGCGGATGACGGCAGTGCGTCAGAAAAGGTCCGCTCGTCAGGAATGGTTTTTCCGCTGAGAGGGGTGCTGTCAGTTTTGGTGTTTCTGGCAGGCCTATACGGGGGAGTATGGTGGCTTCAGGACAGGAATAACGGCGTGTTTCTTGTGCTTCCGCGAAGAATGAGAAATGCGGGAAGATTTCTGTATGCGTTTGTGCCGACATTTCTTTTTGCGGCTGCTGCAGAGCTTACAATGTCAATTACTCAGACAGCTGTGTATCCGTTTGAAATTGTAAAAATGCTGCTGTACGTTTTGGCGGTTACGGTGTTTGCGGGTATTCTTACCGTGATAGTTCCAGATGAAAAGATAATGGTTTCGTCAATTCCGGTATTTGCCGCGGCAAGTCTGTTATTCTGCCCTGTGTTTGTCAATCTGACGCAGGCAGTGCCGTTTGTCGGATATTTCGCGAGACTGCTGCTGCCGTATTATTATTTGGTGTAGAGAGCGCTCAGGAATGGAGAACATAATGGTAGATAAATCGTCTGATTACAACTTGAAAAGTCCGGTTATATATATGGCTTCTGTTGAGCAGCTCAGAGATGAAAAGTTTTTTGGAACGGCGTATAAAGCGGTCAGCGGTGAGCGCAGAACAAAAGCTGATAAGCTTAAATTCTTCGATGATAAATGCAGGTGTATAGCTGCCGGACTTTTGCTGAATTATGGACTGAGAATGAGACATACAGACCGGCTGAACACTGAAAATTCTTTGGGCAAACATAACAGAAGGCATGAGGAAGTCATTGCGGTTGATTTGAAAGAGGCAGTCCGAGATTATGACAGCTCATACGATTACAAGGTTTCAGCGACGGAAAAAGGTAAGCCTTACTTTACTGATTATCCCGATATTCATTATAGTGTTACCCATTCAAAATCTTCTGCTGCATGTGCTCTGTTTGATAAGCCTGTCGGAATAGATATGGAAGGGCGTAGAGCTAATTCCGGCTCCGTTGCAAAGAGATTTTTTTCTGACCATGAGAATATATGGATAGAGGATGGGGCTTCGCAGGAGGAGCGTGACAGAAGATTTCTGAGGCTGTGGACGCTTAAGGAGGCATATTCAAAGATGACAGGAGAGGGAATTGCCGCTTGTCTTAACAAAATATATTTCAAGCCGGAAGGCAATTCACTTGTCGTTGACTGTGATACAGTAAAATTAATTCCTATGGATAATTTGAGGCTGGGGATTATAGAGTATGAAACTGATGGCGAACAGATTTCGGTGATTTACAAAAAATATTAAGATAAATTATTTGACATAATAATAGAGAAACAAACGGCGCGCCGCTTGCAGATACTTTTTAGATATGCTGCAAGCGGCGCGCCGTTTTTGTCAGTTAATTAATTATTCAGATAAAATTGTTATAATCATATCAACAGGCAATTATCTGTGGCTTTCCTGATAATCTAAAGATGCGCTTATAAATCCTCTGAAAAGAGGGTGTGGTCTGTTAGGACGCGATTTCAGCTCAGGGTGAGCCTGTGTTGCTATAAACCACGGATGCGAAGGAATTTCAATCATCTCAACAATTCTTCCGTCAGGCGATATTCCGGAGAGCTTCATTCCGTTTTCAATAAGCGCCTTTCTGTAATCATTGTTTACCTCATAGCGGTGGCGATGGCGTTCATGAATTAACTCTTCGCCGTAAAGCTCGTATGCTTTGCTGGTCTTGTCCAAAACACATGGATATGAGCCGAGTCTCAATGTTCCGCCGATGTCGTCAATACCCTCCTGGTCAGGCATAAGGTGAATTACAGGGTGTGTTGTGTCAGGCTTAAGCTCGACACTGTGGGCATCAGTGTATCCGATAACATCTCTTGCAAATTCAACAATGGATAACTGCATTCCGAGGCAGAGCCCAAGAAACGGAACATTATTTTCACGAGCGTAGCGGATTGCCTGAATTTTACCTTCAATACCTCTGTCGCCGAAACCTCCGGGAACAAGTATACCGGAGACGTCTTTCAGAACTTCGGCTGCATTCTCGGCTGTTACAGTCTCAGAATCAACCCATTTTATATTCACGTCGGCAGAATTAAATACTCCGCCGTGTTTAAGAGCCTCCACAACGCTTATATAAGCGTCATGAAGCTGTATATATTTTCCTACGAGCGCAATAGTAACTTGCTTGGTAGGATTTTTCCATGCCTTGCACATTGCGCGCCATTCCTCCAGATCCGGCTCAGGGCAGTCAAGATGCAGACATTCGCAGGCAACCTGAGCAAGTCGCTCCTCCTCCATAGCGAGAGGCGCATCATACAGAATTTCAACGTCAAGGTTCTGCAAAACATGAGATTTCGGAACATTACAGAATAATGCAATCTTATCTTTTATACCCGGCTCGAGAGGGTGCTCTGTACGGCAGACAAGAATATCCGGCTGGATACCCATTCCCTGAAGCTCCTTGACACTTGCCTGTGTAGGCTTTGTCTTCATCTCGCCGGATGCCTTAAGGTAAGGAATCAGCGTAACGTGGCAAAGTATTGCGTTCTCGCGTCCGACCTCATGCTGGAACTGACGTATAGCTTCGAGGAAAGGCTGGCTTTCAATATCTCCGACAGTGCCGCCGACTTCAATAATTGCAATTTTTGTTTCATCAGAAGAGTAATCTCTGAAAAATCTGCTCTTGATTTCATTAGTTATATGAGGTATAACCTGGACAGTGCCGCCTCCAAAGTCACCGCGCCGCTCTTTCTGGAGTACAGTCCAGTAAACCTTTCCTGTTGTCACATTTGAATTTTTGTTAAGGCTTTCGTCTATAAATCTCTCATAATGTCCGAGGTCTAAGTCTGTCTCGGCGCCGTCATCAGTTACAAAAACCTCGCCGTGCTGGATAGGATTCATGGTGCCGGGATCAATGTTGATATATGGATCAAACTTCTGCATTGTTACTGAAAAACCGCGGGCTTTCAGCAGGCGTCCAAGAGACGCGGCAGTTATTCCTTTTCCAAGTCCTGAAACGACACCGCCGGTGACGAATACATATTTAACGGGCATTATTTCCTCCATTCTGCCGCAGTGCGGCTGTAAAAATTAAAAATAAAAAAAATACATTAAAAATAAATATCCGGCAGCACAAAAATATCACTACCGGTCTGAATCATTAATATTTACACTATTATACAACGAGTCTCTATTAATTTCCACAAGTTTTTTAAAAAATAAATAGATAAATATATGTCAGGTGGATAACATAAAATTATTAAGATAGTATAAAATTCACTAAAAATAAGTGTTTTTCATTGATTTATATTTTTTTAATCTATATAATTAAAATGCAATTTGGCTGAAAATCTGTTGAAGCCAATAGTAGATATATAATCAATTTATTTTTTGGAAATGGAGAATATATGGGAAACTGGGAAAACGATGAGAAAAATACCGGTAAAGCCGGAGGCAGCAACCCTTCAGATAGTGGCGGACAAGGCGGATATAATCCACAGGACGGTTATAATGCGCGCGGCGGATATAATCCGCAGGGCGGCTACGGCGGACAGGGAGGATACAATCCGCAGAACGGTTATAACGGTGCGCCTAACGGTTACGGAAACCGCGGAAATAATTACAACAATTATAACAATGATAATTACAATAATTATAATAACGGCAACAACGGAAATAACCGCGGAAACAGGGGCGGCGGAGGCGAAAAAAAGCCAAAGAACTGGAATACGATTATCCTGCTCGCCATAGCGTGCGTGCTGACTTTTATAGGGATTACTTTTCTTAACGGAATGTTGAGAAATGCAACATACAAAGAGATTTCATATTCTGAATTTCTCAAAATGATTGATGAAGACAAGATTTCAGAAGTTAAGTTTGAGCAGGACAGAATTATAATAACTCCGACGGAAAATACCGAAGAAGACAGTGCAATGGGTAAAATCAAATACACCTATTACACTGCCTATGTAAACGACGATGAGCTGGTTTCAACGCTCAAAGATCACCCAAATATTACTATATCGGGTTATATTCCGGATTCAAGTACTTCGATTATAGATTTTCTTCTGGCATATGTTATACCTATACTTCTTATGATATTTATGTTCTCATTCATTTATAAGAAGATCGCTAAAGGCAGCGGTATGATGGGCGGAATGGGCGTCGGAAAAAATACCGCTAAGGTCTATGTTCAGAAGAAGACAGGTGTTACGTTTAAGGATGTTGCCGGGCAGGATGAGGCTAAGGAGTCGCTTACAGAGATAGTTGACTTCCTGCACAATCCTGATAAATATGCGAGTATAGGTGCAAAGCTTCCTAAGGGTGCTCTGCTTGTCGGACCTCCGGGAACTGGTAAGACTCTTCTTGCCAAGGCGGTTGCAGGTGAGGCAAATGTACCGTTCTTCTCTCTTGCAGGCTCGGATTTCGTGGAAATGTTTGTCGGCGTAGGAGCTTCGCGAGTGCGTGATTTGTTCAAGGAAGCTCAGAAGCTTGCGCCGTGTATTATTTTTATCGACGAGATTGATGCTATCGGAAAGAGCCGTGATTCGAGATACGGCGGAGGAAATGATGAGCGTGAGCAGACACTTAATCAGCTGCTCGCTGAGATGGACGGATTTGATTCTTCAAAGGGACTTTTTATTCTTGCGGCGACAAACCGCCCTGAGGTGCTTGACAAGGCGCTGTTAAGACCGGGACGTCTCGACAGAAGAATTATTGTTGATAAGCCTGACTTAAAGGGAAGAATTGATACGCTTAAAGTACATTCAAAAGATGTACTCATGGACGATACCGTTGACCTTGAGGCTATAGGTCTTGCTACAAGCGGAGCAGTCGGCTCTGACCTCGCAAATATGATTAACGAGGCTGCTATTGCTGCAGTTAAGGACGGCAGAAGAGTTGTATCACAGAAGGATTTGTTTGAGGCTGTTGAGGTTGTAATAGCGGGTAAAGAGAAGAAGGACAGAATTTTAAGCAGGGAAGAGAAGCGCACCGTGGCTTATCACGAGGTCGGTCACGCTCTCATAACGGCTCTCAAAAAGGATGCCGAGCCTGTTCAGAAGATTACTATTGTTCCAAGAACAATGGGCTCTCTCGGATATGTAATGCAGGTGCCTGAGGAAGAGAAGTATCTCATGACTAAGGATGAGCTTATGGCAAGGCTTGTGACGCTGCTTGGCGGGCGCGCTGCCGAGGAGATAGTGTTTGACACTGTTACAACAGGAGCGTCAAATGATATAGAGAAAGCTACACAGATGGCGAGAGCGATGATTACCCAGTACGGCATGTCAGAAAAATTCGGTCTTATGAGTCTTGAGACTGTCGAGAGCAAGTATCTTGACGGAAGTGCGAGACTTAACTGCTCCGACGAGACGGCTGCCATTATTGACGAAGAGGTTAAGAAGCTTCTCAAAGAGTGTTTTGATGAGGCAAAGAAGCTGCTTTCGGAAAACAGAGATGTGCTCGATGAAATAGCAAAATTCCTCTATGAGAAGGAGACAATCACAGGAAAGGAATTTATGCAGATTTTCAGAAAGGTTAAAGGTATTCCGGAGCCTGTTGACACAAGCTCAATGACCAGAACTGAGAGAGTTGCTGAGAGTGTCACATTTGCAGAGGACGGAAGCTATTCGTCAACCGTAAGCGGACCTGTGGATGATTTCTGGGACAACATCGGAAAGAAAAAAGAAATACAAGCCGCACAGGAAGAAAAAGATAAGGCTGACGGCAATGAGAGCGATAATTCACATGAATAATAATTAAAACACAGGTTAATATACACATTTAGAAAAGGGGTAGGGATGAAATTCACACATTTACATGTCCATACGGAGTATTCGCTTCTGGACGGCTCAAGTAAGATAAAGGAAATAACTGCGCGGGCGAAAGAGCTCGGAATGGACAGTCTGGCGATAACGGACCACGGCGTTATGTACGGTGTGATTGACTTTTACAAAGCGGCAAAAGAGGTCGGCATTAAGCCGATTCTTGGCTGCGAGGTATATGTTGCCCCTGGCTCAAGATTTGACAAACAGCCGGGAGAATCAGAGGAGCGATACTATCATCTGGTGCTTCTGGCTGAGAATAACACAGGCTACGGAAATCTTATGAAAATTGTTTCAAGAGGGTTTACCGAAGGGTTTTATTATAAGCCGCGTGTGGACTATGAAATTCTTGAGCAGTTCCACGAGGGCATAATAGCTCTGAGCGCGTGTCTTGCAGGAGAGGTTCAGAGGTATCTTGCCAGAGGTATGTACGAAATGGGATGCGAGGCCGCCCGCAGATACGAAAAGATTTTCGGAAAAGGCAATTTCTTTCTGGAACTTCAGGATCATGGTATTCCTGAGCAGAAGTATGTAAATCCCCAGTTGCTGCGAATGTCGCAGGAGCTGGGGATTGATGTGGTGTGCACGAATGACGTTCACTATACGTATGCAGGTGATGCGGATGCACACGATATTCTTTTGTGTATACAGACCGGTAAGAAGGTAACTGACGAGAACAGAATGCGCTATGAGGGCGGCCAGTATTACTTAAAGTCGCCTGAGGAAATGGCGGAATTGTTTCCGTATGCGCCGCAGGCTTTGGAAAATACATGCAGAATTGCCGAGAGATGCAATGTCGAGATTGAGTTCGGCGTTACGAAGCTTCCTCACTATGAAGTGCCTGAAGGATATGATTCGTGGTCTTATCTTAATTATCTGTGCAGCGAGGGGTTAAAGAAAAGATACCCTGACGCTGATGATGAGATAAAGAGCCGTATGGACTATGAGCTTTCTGTTATTCACAGTATGGGATATGTGGATTACTTCCTTATTGTATGGGACTATATAAACTTTGCCAAGACACACGGTATCGCGGTTGGACCGGGAAGAGGCTCCGCTGCGGGAAGTATCGTGTCTTATTGTCTTGGTATCACTGATATTGACCCTATAAAATACAGTCTCATTTTTGAGCGCTTCCTTAATCCGGAGCGTGTTTCAATGCCAGATATAGACGTCGATTTCTGCTACGAGAGGCGTCAGGAGGTTATAGATTACGTAGTAGATAAATACGGAAAGGACTGTGTTGTTCAGATTGTTACTTTCGGAACAATGGCGGCGAGGGCGGTTATCAAGGACGTAGGTCGTGTGCTGGATTTGCCGTACGCTATGGTTGACAATATTGCCAAAATGGTGCCGAGAGAGATTGGAATAACGATTGACAAGGCTTTAAAGGAAAATCCTGACTTGCGCTCAGCATACGAAAATGATGCGCAGATTCATGATTTGATAGATAAGAGCAAGCGTCTTGAAGGACTTCCGAGACACGCGTCAATGCACGCCGCAGGCGTTCTCATCAGCCAGAAAGCTGTCGAGGAGTATGTGCCTGTCGCAACGGGAGCCGACGGAGCTGTTGTCGCGCAGTTTGTAATGACAACGCTTGAGGAGCTCGGACTTCTCAAAATGGACTTTCTGGGACTCCGCACGCTTACGGTTATCCGTGACGCAGAGGAGCTTGCAAAGAAAAAAAATCCTGATTTTTCCATTGATAAAATTGATTATGAAGATAAAAATGTATACGACCTGATTAGCACGGGAAAATGCGAGGGTATTTTCCAGCTTGAGAGTGCGGGAATGAAAAACTTCATGAAGGAATTAAAGCCGCGCAATATAGAGGATTTGATTGCGGGTATTTCACTTTACAGACCGGGTCCTATGGATTTCATTCCTCAGTATATAGAGGGAAAAAATAATCCTGATAAGGTTGTCTATTACTGTCCGCAGCTTGAAGCTATTTTGAAACCGACTTACGGCTGTATCGTTTATCAGGAGCAGGTAATGCAGATTGTGCGTGACCTTGCGGGATATTCTCTGGGGCGAAGCGATTTGCTGCGCCGTGCCATGTCAAAGAAAAAGGCGTCGGTGATGGAGAAGGAGCGCAAAAATTTTATCTACGGAAATCCTGAGGAGAATGTTCCGGGATGTATAAAAAACGGAATTGACGAAAAGGTTGCGGGAAAGATATATGATGATATGATTGATTTCGCAAAGTATGCCTTCAACAAATCACATGCGGCATGCTATGCGGTTGTATCATACCAGACTGCATTTTTAAAGACGTATTATCCGGTTGAATTTATGGCGGCGCTTATGACCTCTGTTGTCGATAACACTGACAAGGTGGCGGGGTATATCTATGCCTGCCGCCAGATGAATATTAAAATTCTGCCTCCCGATGTAAACCAGTCCGATATGGGATTTTCGGTTGACAACGGAGCAATAAGGTTTGGGCTTTCCGCGATAAAGGCGCTTGGCAGACCTACGATAAAGGCAATTCTCGACAACAGGAAAAACGGAAAATTCCTGAGCATGCAGGATTTTATCAGCAGAATGTATACGGAGCTTAATAAGAGGACAGTTGAAAATCTTATAAAGTCGGGTGCATTCGATACCTTTGGAAATAAGCGGCGTCAGATGATGAGTGTTTATGCGCAGATGATGGACGATGAGGCAAGGCAGGGAAAAGACGCAATTTCAGGGCAGATGTCGCTTTTTGATTTGGTTGATGACAGCCAGAAGGCACAGTTTGAAATAAAAATGCCCGACATAGGCGAGTATACGAAAAATGATTTGCTTAATTTCGAAAGGGAAGTTCTCGGAGTTTATGTAAGCGGACATCCGCTTGACGAGTATGCTTCTATGTGGAAAAAACATGTATCCGCAATGACTACGGATTTTGAAATTGACGATGAGACAGGAGAGCCCCGGGTAAAGGACGGAACAAAAGAGACTGTCGGCGGAATGATTATGGGAAAGACCGTCAAGCCGACAAAAAACGGTCAGCTTATGGCGTTTCTCACGATAGAGGATTTAGTTGGGACTGTCGAGGTTATTGTATTTCCGAGGGATTTTTCCGCATACAGGAATATAATAGAAGGAACGGATAAGATTTTTATTACCGGAAGGGTGACTGCCAACGCCGATGAAAATGCAAAACTGATCTGCGAGCGTGTTGTATCGTTTGACAGTATTCCGAGAAAGCTCTGGATTAGATTTGAAAGCGAGGCTGCTTATAAAAATCAGGAGGCTTCTCTCGCGGAAAAATTTAAGTATCTTGACGGAATTGACCAGATAATTATTTACTGTACAGCTGAAAATAAACGCATTCCGCTTCCTCCGAGCAGAAATATTAAGATTACTCCGGAGCTGCTTGCTGACTTAAGAGCTGTTTACGGTGATAAAAATGTAGAGACTACGTAATGTATGACAAAAATGTTGAAATACCGTGCGGATTGAGGTAATATTATCTTAATCGTTCAGAGAAAATGAGCAGGAGGAAAGAGTAGTTATGGCAAAGGAAATAAAAACTATCGGAGTTTTAACGAGCGGCGGCGATGCGCCGGGCATGAACGCGGCTATCAGAGCGGTTGTCAGAACTGCGCTGAACAAAGGGCTTAAAGTAAAGGGTATACAGAAGGGCTACAATGGCCTTATTAATGACGAAGTTATAGATATGGATAAGAGGAGTGTATCCGATATTATCCAGAGAGGCGGCACAATTCTTTATACTGCCAGATGTCTTGAATTTATGACGCCTGAGGGGCAGAAAAGGGGTGCTGAGGTTTGCAGGAAGCACGGGATTGACGGTATAGTGGTAATAGGCGGCGACGGGTCGTTTCGAGGAGCGCAGAAGCTCGCTGAGAATGGCGTTAATACTATAGGTCTCCCGGGCACTATAGACTTAGATATTGCATGTACAGATTATACCATCGGTTTTGACACGGCGGTCAATACTGCGATGCAGGCTATTGATAAGATACGTGATACGTCTACGTCTCACGAGCGCTGCAGCATTATTGAAGTTATGGGAAGAAATGCGGGGTATATAGCGCTGTGGTGCGGTATTGCCAACGGGGCAGAGGATATTCTTCTGCCGGAAAGATATGATAATGACGAACAGACATTAATCAACCATATAATTGAGGGACGCAAAAACGGAAAGAAGCATCACCTTATTATAAATGCCGAGGGAATCGGTCATTCGACCGGAATGGCTAGAAGAATTGAGGCTGCCACAGGAATTGAGACCAGAGCGACAATTTTGGGATATATGCAGCGCGGCGGCTCGCCTACCTGCAAGGACAGGATGTATGCGTCTGTCATGGGCTCGTATGCGGTGGATTTGCTGGCGGAAGGAAAGAGTAATCGTCTTGTTGCTTACAAGCACGGCAAATTTGTTGATTATGATATTGACGAGGCGCTCGCTATGGAAAAGGATATAGATGAGTATGAATTTAACATAAGCTCACTGCTTTCAAGGTAGTGTGAGGCGTGTCAGGATATGCACGCTTAATTGTGACGGCGCACGAGAGAATGTATCGGGCGCCGTTTTTGGAGGCTGAAAAATGATTACAAGTACAGGAAGCGCGCAGGTAAAGCGTGTTATACAGTTAGAGAAAAAATCGAAGGCCAGAAGAGAGAGCGGGCTTTTTGTGGTTGAGGGCGTTAAAATGGTTACAGAAGCGCCGGCAGAGCGGCTTGAGCGGTTATATATGTCAGAGCGTTTTGCTTCGGATAATATGGATTTTATTCAAAGACTGGGGATAAATAAAAATACTGCTGAGATTGTGAGTGACACAGTGTTTGACCATATGTCTGATACGCAGACGCCCCAGGGAGTTATGGCGCTGGTGCGAATGAGAGAATACAGCCTTGATGATATTCTGGTACAGCCTTCGGACAGTGCAGGGGGACGCAGGCCTCTGATTATAGGTGTGGAGAATCTTCAGGATCCGGGAAATCTGGGAACGATTGTCAGAATGGCGGAAGGAGCCGGAGTAACCGGAATTGTGATAAGCTCAAACGCAGTTGATATTTATAATCCAAAGACGATACGCTCTACAATGGGCTCAATTTACAGAGTTCCGTTTGTGTATGTAAATGATTTTACCGGAGCTGTAAAATCCATGAAGGCAGCGGGAGTGAACGTTTATGCTGCGCACTTGGACGGAGAGTTTGAGTATACTGAGCCTGACTACACGAAAGCGAGCGCTTTTCTTATAGGAAACGAGGGAAACGGTCTTACGCAGAAGGCATGTGATGCGGCGTCACAGCTGGTCAAAATCCCTATGGAGGGAAATGTAGAATCATTAAATGCAGCCGTAGCATGCACTGTTTTGACATATGAGGCGATGCGCCAGCGGCGGTATTCTAATCTTCTAAAATAGAGTATTTTGTAAAAAAATGACGAACACTTTTTACAATAAAATAATAAAAATTTTTTAAGGACTTTCCGTAAAATGCCGGAAAGTCCTTATTTTAAGCGGTTTTTAACAGATTTGACAAAATTGCGTAACTTTGCTACAATACATCCGTAACAAAATGTAACATTTTTGTAACATTTTGTTTAGGCATAACAAATGCCGGAAAGGGAAAACTTTATGAAACTTAGAAGTAGCAAAGCGGCGCTTTGTATGGGAACAGCAGTTGTGATGTTCCTTATGCCGGTTGTACCGGAGGTGGCTGTCGCAAAAACTACCTATGAGCAACAGGAAAGTACAGTACAATTCGAGACAGAACTAAGACAGGCGTCCTACACGGAAAATGTGTCGGACATCGTTGCTACAGGTTATGTTGAGGAAAAAGAAACCGGAATGTATGCGGGCATGGCAATAGCCGTGGCAGAGCCTTATACAGAGGTGTATGCACAGGCCGATGAGGCGTCGGAGATTGTCGGCAGGATGAATCAGAACAGCATTGCATCAGCAGAAGAGATTGTTGGAGCATGGACAAAAATCAGCTCCGGAAATCTTACGGGATTTGTTAAGACAAGCGCATTATGTTTCGATGAGGAAGCACAGGTGATTGGAAACCGTAACGGAGCGGTTACCGTGGTTGTAACATCAGAAACAGCAGCCATATATTCATCTGAGAAGACATCTGAAGAAATCGGAAGCGCCGACAACGGAACAGAGTTTACGGCAGTCGGAAAAAAAGGTGATATGATTGCAATCGAGTACGGCGATTCTAAGGCATATGTCTTTGCAGACCAGGTAAATGTTCAATACGCTTTAGAGAGCGGATACACAAACGAAGAGATTGCAGCTCAGGAAGCGGCTGCTCAGGCGGCGGCAGAAGCAGCGGCAGAGGCAGCAAGAAAAGCTGAGGAGGAAAAGGCAGCGAGAATCGCAGCAGCGATGACAGAAGTCGGAATTTCATATAATCCGACTATGGAGGCGACTGAGGAAGAGGTATGGATTCTTGCGTGTCTTGTCGACTGGGAAGCAGGCTGGGAACCATATGAGGGCAAGCTTGCAGTTGCAAACATAGTTCTGAACAGAGTTCGCAATCCAAGATATGACAATACAATAAAGGGTGTTATATATGCCAGAAATCAGTTCTCGGGAGTATCTGACGGATACGGAAACGCGAGCTCGACATTTCAGGCAAGGCTTGAGGCCGGTCCTCGAACAGAGGAGTGTTTGAGAGCAGCTATGGAAGCGCTTTCGGGAGTAAATAATATCGGCTCCTACACTTCTTTCAGAGCGCTCTGGATGGCAAATTATGAAGCCTACTCAAGCTACACTGTTATAGGAAATCATTGTTTCTTCTAAAATGATTTCAAAAATTAAAAAATATAATCTAAAGCGGCACGCATCTGATAAATCGGAGGCGTGCCGTTTTTCGTACTGTGTTCCGGCAGATTATTTGCGCCGGAGCGGCGGGGTTGTCATCTTGCGCAGGCGCGGTATTTGTGCTACACTATACCATGTCCGCAAGGCGAACATGGTGCCTCCGGCGGATTTCAAGCGCTCTAATTTTTGCGGTGAACGCAAAAATTAATGCGCAGTATAATGTGCACTCTGTGCACATTATACCATATTTGCGGGCATGGAGCCCCGGCACTTTTTTTGTCATACAGGATTTGGAACGCAGGGATTATGCGGTTTTTGGCAAATATAAAATGTACTGATTGAGGAGGCTGGATAGCATGGATTTAACAGGACGCGATTTTTTGACATTAAAAGATTATACGCCTGCTGAGATTGAGTTTTTAATTGATTTGGCGGCAGAGTTAAAGGATAAGAAAAAGAGAGGCATAGTGGAGCAGCCGCTTATAGGAAAGAATGTGGCTCTTATTTTTGAGAAGACCAGCACAAGAACACGCTGCTCGTTTGAGGTGGCGGCTCATGATTTAGGCATGGGTACCACATATCTTGACCCTAAGGGCTCACAGATAGGAAAGAAAGAGAGCATAGCAGACACCGCGAGAGTTCTTGCCGGTATGTATGACGGAATTGAATACCGCGGCTTCGGACAGGAAATAGTTGAGGATCTGGCAAAATATTCAAAGGTGCCTGTGTGGAACGGATTGACAAACGAATATCATCCTACACAGATGCTTGCGGATATGCTTACGGTGCGTGAGAAGCTCGGAAAGTTAAAGGGCGTAAAGTTTGTATATATGGGCGACGCCCGCTACAATATGGGAAATTCACTTATGATAGCTTGTTCAAAGCTTGGGCTGCATTTTACGGCGTGCACTTCAAAGGAATATTTTCCGGCAGCGGAGCTTGTTGCTCAGTGTGAGCAGTGGGCAAAGGAGAGCGGCGGCTCGGTGACGCTCAGCGAGGATGTAAATACAGCTACAAAAGACGCAGATGTTATCTACACTGATGTGTGGGTTTCAATGGGAGAGCCGGACGAGGTATGGGAGGAGCGTATCAAGGCGCTCTCACCTTATCAGGTAAACAGCGCCGTTATGAAAAATGCATCCGAAAATGCTATTTTCATGCACTGTCTGCCGGCGTTCCATGATTTAAAGACGACTATTGGAGCGCAGATTCATGAGAAGTTCGGACTTGACGAGATGGAAGTTACGGACGAGGTATTTGAGTCTGAGCAGTCGGTTGTTTTTGATGAGGCAGAAAACAGAATGCATACAATTAAGGCTGTTATGGCAGCCACACTCGGAGCATATAAATAAGCCTGAAAGGAAGCGGAGCTATGTATTATACAACCAGCGGTGCATACAGAAAATCTAAAATGTTTATAGATTACGCAAATGTTTTTCTGACTGCGTGCGTGGGAGTCATGTTTATTTTGATTTTGTTTTTGAGGAGCAAAAGCGGAATTATTTTTCCTCTGATTTTTCTTGCAGGGGGACTGGTAAATGCGCTTACCGGCGCAAAGCGTTTTATGGAAAAGAATAAGGTTGCAGGAAGCGTTCTGTGTGCAGTTGCATTTGTGCTTTTGATTATGTCGGTGATGTGTTTTGCAATCGTTCTGTAAATCGCTTCAAATGAGGAGTAGTATGAAGACGCGTATTTTGAAAATATTGAGAAATGCGGAAGGCTATGTGTCGGGGCAGGCGATTTGTGAGCAGCTCGGCGTATCCAGGACCGCTGTTTGGAAGGTAATTAATCAGTTAAAAGAAGAGGGCTATGAATTTGATGCGGTATCCAACAAAGGATACCGCATTGTAAAATATCCTGATATTTTGACGCAGTCTGAGATAGAAAGCCAGCTCTATGGCGGAGAAATTGTTAAAAAGGTTGTTTATTATGATAAGACCGATTCTACAAATAACAGGGCAAAACAGGCTGCTGAGGAGGGGGCTTCATCGGGAACACTGTTTATAACGGAGTGTCAGACAGGAGGACGCGGGCGCAGGGGCAGAAGCTGGGTATCTCCACAGGGAAACGGTATATGGATGACTCTGCTTTTAAGACCGGATATAAGACCTGACGCGGCCTCAATGCTCACGATAGTTGCAGCCATGGCTGTTGCCGGAGCGGTTTCCGGCGTGATTGGCAAAAATGCCGGATATGCGGGAGCAGTCAGTTTGGAGGAACAGAAAAAATGTCTTATAAAATGGCCGAATGACATTGTGCTCGGAGAGAAAAAAATATGCGGCATATTGACAGAGATGAGTGCGGAGCCCGAAATGATTAATTATGTCGCAGTAGGCATAGGTATCAATGTAAACACGGAGAATTTTGACGAGGCAATACGCGATACTGCTTCATCAATTTTTGTCCAGACAGGAGTTCGCGTAAAGCGAAGCGAAATTGTGGCTCTGTTTGCGCGCGAGTTTACACGGTATTATGAGAGCTTCATAAGCACGGGTGACCTGAGCCTTGTCATGGACGATTATAATAAAATGCTTATAAATGCAGGCAGAACTGTGCGAATAGAAAATGGCGGAAATGTTTACACGGCAAAAGCAGTCGGTATTGACAGATGCGGAAGGCTTGAGGTAAAGGATGAAAACGGCGCCGAGTCAAAAGTTATTGCGGGCGAGGTTTCGGTGAGAGGATTATATGGATATGTTTGATGAGGAAATAGTTTTGTGCGCGGCGAGCGCGTATGAGAAAAAATTTTATTTGAATGAGGATTTTTCGAAGCTTCCTGAGGAAATAAAGAATGAGCTGAAAATTATGTGTGTGCTTTTTACCGAGGAGGTGGGAGGTATTATCACGCTTGTGTTCGACGAGGACGGAAATCTTCTGTTTAAGACGCAGGCAGACGAGGACGATTTGCTTTATGATGACATAGCATGCGGAATGCTGATAAAAAAACTGCGCTATGAAAAGAGGGAGCTGCTCGAATCTCTCGAAATGTTTTACAAAGTATTTTTTCTCGGCGAGGACGCATAATGATAACGGAAAACACACTTAATGTAAAAATCGGTAATGTAGAAATAAAAAACAGAGTCTTTCTGGCGCCGATGGCGGGGGTTACAGATTTGCCCTTCAGGCAGATTTGCAGGAAAATGGGCTGCGGACTTCTTTACACGGAAATGGTCAGCGCGAAAGCGATTTTATATAACAATAAAAATACAGAGTCACTGCTTCGTGTAACTGAGGAGGAAAATCCGATAGCAGTTCAGCTTTTTGGCTCGGAGCCCGATATTATGGCGGATATTGCAAAGCGAATGGAGGAGAGGGCGTTTGACGTCATTGACGTAAATATGGGCTGTCCCGTTCCGAAGGTTGTAAATAACGGAGAGGGCTCTGCGCTTATGAAAAATCCAAAGCTGGTAGGACAAATTGTCGAGGCTATGGCAAAGGCGGTCAAAAAGCCTGTGACGGTAAAAATACGCGCGGGTTTTAACGAGAACAGTATCAACGCTCCCGAGATTGCACATGTTATACAGGAGTCGGGAGGCGCCGCGGTGGCGGTGCACGCCAGAACACGCGAGCAGTATTATTCGGGACATGCCGACTGGAGTATTATAAGAAAGGTCAAGGAGAAGGTATCAATTCCGGTAATAGGCAACGGCGATATTCTTACCGGAGAAGACGCGATACGAATGTTCAGCGAGACGGGCTGTGACGCCGTAATGATTGGCAGGGAAGCAAGAGGAAATCCGTGGATATTCTCGCAGATAAACGAATATCTTAAAAATAAGACAATTATTCCGCCTCCAACGAAGGAAGAACTCCGCGAAATGATTCTTCATCATGCGTCGATGCTTATTGAAGAAAAGGGCGAATTTACCGGAATAAGGGAAATGAGAAAGCATTTTGCATGGTATACTGCCGGTATTAAACATGCCTCAGTTCTGCGAGATGAGGTCAATCATGTGGAGAGCTTTGAGGAGCTTGAAAGATTATGTGAGCGTCTGAATTAATATTTGACATAAGAAAATGCATAGTATATAATATTGTGACTGGTTTTAGTACACAAATAAAAATATGATTATAAATAATGAAAGGTGACAGTAACATGGCAGAGAAGCAGTTTCTTACAAAAAAAGGTTATGAGGAAAGAGTAGCATTACTTGAGAATCTCAAGGTTGTCAGAAGAAAGGAAGTTGCTCAGAAGCTTAAAGAAGCGAGAGAGCAGGGGGATTTATCAGAGAATGCAGAGTATGATGCTGCAAAGGACGAACAGCGCGACATTGAGGCACAGATTGTTGAACTTGAGAATATCCTGAAAAATGCAGAGATTATTCAGGACAATGACAAGAGCAAGGACAAAATCAAAATGGAAAGCGTTGTCAAACTGCACGATGTCGAGTATGACGAGGACATAGAGTATACTATTGTAGGCTCGTCAGAGGCGGACAGCCTTAACAATAAGATTTCTAACGAATCTCCGCTTGGGGCTGCGCTTATCGGCAAAAAGGTCGGTGATACTGTTAAAATTGAGGCACCTGTAGGCGAAATTGAATATAAAATCATTTCTGTAAATAATGACTGATAATTGAGTTGTTTTGTAAAAAGGAGAGAAATCAAGTTGGCAGATAATAAGAATACACAGAATACGGATGTTAATGAGCAGATCAGAAACCGTATGGAAAAGCTGAAGGTGCTTCAGGAGAACGGAAAGGACCCGTTTGAGATTACAAAGTACGAGGTTACTCATCACACACAGGATATTAAGGATAATTTTGACGAGCTCGAGGGCAAAGAGGTTTCAGTGGCAGGCAGACTTATGCAGAAGCGTGTCATGGGAAAGGCCTCATTCTGCAATATTGCTGACCTCAAGGGCAATATTCAGCTTTATGTGGCAAGAGACGCTGTCGGTGAAGAGCCGTACGCAGCATTCAAAAAGTTTGATATAGGCGATATTGTAGGCGTTAAGGGTGAGGTATTCCGCACACAGAAGGGTGAGATTTCAGTTCATGTGTCGCAGATTACTCTTCTTACAAAGAGCCTTCAGGTGCTGCCTGAGAAGTATCACGGCCTCACAAACACAGACCAGAGATACAGACAGAGATATGTGGATCTTATCGTAAACCCTGAGGTAAGGGACACTTTTATAAAGCGCTCTCAGATTATAAAGGAAATACGTAATTTCCTGGACGGAAGAGACTTTATGGAGGTTGAGACTCCTATGCTCGTCTCAAATGCGGGCGGCGCTGCGGCAAGACCGTTCGAGACCCATTACAACGCGTTGGACGAGGATGTCAAGCTTCGCATTTCGCTTGAGCTGTATTTGAAGAGACTTATAGTCGGCGGCATGGAGAGGGTATATGAAATAGGCAGAGTGTTCAGAAATGAGGGCGTGGATACAAGACATAACCCTGAGTTTACTCTTATGGAGCTTTATCAGGCATATACCGACTATTACGGTATGATGGAGCTTGCCGAATCTATGTACAGAACTGTCTGCGAGAAGGTAAACGGGACGACAAAGATAAAGTACGGCGAGTATGAGATTGATTTATCAAAGCCGTTTGAGAGAATTACTATGCTTGACGCCGTGAAGAAATATTCAGGTGTGGATTTCGCGGAGATAAAGACAGATGAGGAGGCTAAGGCTCTCGCGAAGGAGAGAGGCATTGAGTTTGAGGAGAGACACAAGAAGGGCGACATTCTCAATCTGTTCTTTGAGGAGTATGTCGAGGAGCATTTAATCCAGCCTACATTTGTGATGGATCATCCTATTGAGATTTCTCCGCTCACAAAGAAAAAGCCTGACGCTCCTGATTATGTTGAGCGTTTTGAGCTCTTTATCAACGGCTGGGAAATGGCAAATGCGTATTCTGAGCTTAACGACCCGATCGACCAGAGAGAGAGATTTGCGGCGCAGGAGGAAGCTCTTGCGGCGGGCGACGAGGAAGCAAACCACACAGACGAGGATTTCCTCAATGCTCTCGCATACGGAATGCCTCCGACGGGAGGAATCGGCTTCGGAATTGACAGAATGGTAATGCTGCTTACAGATTCCGCTGCGATAAGGGATGTGCTGCTGTTCCCGACAATGAAGCCTCTGGACTAAAAAATCCAGTAAAATCAAGGGTTTTCGGCATCTCAAATCCGAGTTGACAACAAATT
>CALWKC010000007.1 GCA_944381165.1 uncultured Lachnospira sp.
AATACCTCCTTATTCTCTTGGTTTTATTATGAAATCCTTGAGAATAAGCTGTCAACTTTTTTTATACCACACCAGTCCTCATTTAGCTGTATAATCTTATCAGACATGGTTGTATAGCCTCCTTTGATAGATTTGGTTGTGGTGACTTAATTTTACCAAACGGCTATAGACCATGTCTATTTTTGTAACTTTTTATTTTTGCGAAATTTATTATACGTCATCCTCCGTTTCTCCGTTGGGAGAAACTCCGATGCACTCAACAGAATAAAGCCCATAATGCAGATATGGGCAGAAACCGAAAAAATCGGTTCTGCCCATTCGTAACTATCCACAAAACGCTCTATTAGTTAGCAATATTATTAACCATTATTCTATTTTACATAAATATATATTCTGTATATAATTGTGTAAATTAGAAATAAAATTTATTTCTCACTTAGTTTTTTAAGTATTTTATGCTCAGACAAATCAAATTGCCATTCCACTGCACTATACTTTTTCATATATTGAGTCCTGTTCTCTATCTCTTCCAAAGCTTCAGGTATTTTTGTAATATCAACATCCTTCAGAATTTCCGGTCCATAATCCCACCACTTTACCGCAATTAACCTATTTATAATCTCGTCAGAAAACCTGTATTTAACAACCCTTGCAGGATTTCCAGAAACAATCGAATATGCCGGAACATCACAGGCAACAACTGCGCCAGCACCTATTACAGCTCCATCACCAATCTCAACTCCTCTTAAAATAATTGCCCCATGCCCAATCCATACATCATTTCCTATAATAATATATTTATCTTTTTTATAATTTCTATTTTCTTTCATATTTTTACGAATTAAATTATAATTATTTTCTTTACTATTTTGATATGAATAATAATCACCAAATAAATTTCCATTAGGCAAATCAAAAATCGCATGTGCGGTTATATTCCTATAATTATGCTCAGGAAAACCTATACATACATCATCTGCAATCATGCAAAAACGTCCTATACTGTCAACAAATCTAAAATTTGAATTTCCTGTAACATAAGTATAAGCTCCTATTCTTCCAACATCAATGCTTCCCCCCCTAAAAATGCACACGGAGCCTCAATTACCACATTACCTTTCTCTCTATTACCACCTATTAACACAGGAGTTTTACCTATAATAATTCCTCTTTTTTCTTCATCAAAAAAATCCATTTTATTATTAATTAGCACTTCAATCTTCCTTTCACAATCCCCAGTTGAATATATAAATAATAACAAAACCTTTTAATATTGATTTTTAAAAATAGAATCAAGATTTGCATTCTCTATAAGAACATTTTTTGCAATAGAACTTACCTTTTTTTCATGTAATAATACTCTGCAAAATCAAAATCAATCATATCATCAATATCAGTCGCCTCTACATTTCCAATTTCATATATATAAGGATGCATTCCAACTACATTTCTACATTTAATCATTGTCTGTCTGCTTAAAATATTGACAGCAAAATTCAAAGCATATATTTCAGGTAAATCCTGGCTTCTCGGCTGATTTTTCAAATCATAATTCATTGCCCTTCCGTTTTGAAATAAAAATTCCTTGATTAAATGAGCCGTATTTAAAGAATCATATTCACCTGACACTTCCATATATTTTAATATTGCAGATTTTATAGTATAATCCTCAATCAAAGGGTTTGTGACGTTTGTGTATACTATTATATCCGTGTCCGCATTTTCTGCCATATTTTTATAAACTTCAGACATTGATACAGAACTTGACGCATAATAAGCCTCTCTTTTAAACACCTCGCAGCCATGCTCTTCTGCAATCTCCAGCATCTTATCATCATCAGAATTTACAATAATTCCGTCAAGCATATCTATTCTTTTAAGCTGCTCTATTTTTATTGTCAACAGATTACTTTCTGCAAAGGGTCGAATATTTTTGTTTTTCACACGCTGCGAACCCGCTCTTACAGCAATCAAAGCTTTCATTTTCATCTTTTTCTACCCCCATTAAATTTTATCCTGCTTTTTTATCTCATCAAGTAATTCTTTTTCCCTGTCAATATAGTAATCAAGCTTTTCATTTACAGATTTAAGATAAGCCTCCAAAAATTTAATTTTAATTTTATCATCATCTGCGATATTATCAACATCTAAAATAACACCAGTATAAGGTAAATTCTTCATAAATTTTATCCCCTCAAATTTTCTTTTTATTTTTTCATTTTTACAATAAATAAAAATATATTCTATTTTTTTATCAAGCAAAAAACATCTTTGTCTACAATTCTTTTTAATTTCAATTACCACAAATTTAGTACTGTCATATTTTTTCCAAAAATCAAGTGAAAGCATAGATGTGTTCAAAAACACTGTACAGTCATAGTTATCAATTATTGTTTCCGAATATTCAGACACTTCATCCACAAGCACAGCCTCAATAACTGTGTTATTTACATTATCATCTTGTCTTTGGAGATTATTAAAATGCTCAAACTGTAATTCATCGATTCCTATTTTTTTATTAATACAAATATTCAAATCGTTTATTAGTTTGGCAACAGTATAATATTTGTGAAACTTTGTATATTTTTTCTCTATATCTATATTAAATCTGATAACCAAATCAAAATATTTCTTCAATCCGAGAACTGCTGTTGAACATGCAGCAAGTCCTAACTGCGCCTTCTGGTCAAAACAGTATGGAAGAAGTTCTGATGGGAAATTCTGCGATATAATCTCTGCATCGGAAAATATTTTTTTATAATTCGTATGTATATCATTGGGATGTTTTTTTATAATCAAAGAATATCCATCTGCAAAATAATCACATATAAGAGAATAAATCTCCTGCTGCTCTTCAATCTGAAGTCTTTTCATATTAACAAAATGTTCTGTAAACAATACCGCATTTTTTTCTTTTTCAAGGTGAATATGAGGGGCATCAAATATGAACATAAGCAAATTTCTTTTCTCATTGTTAAGTCTTTCTATTTGCTCTTGTAATGAAAAGTGCACCGCCTTTTCATCCTTAAAGCCTTCACTCTGATTTTCCAAATCAGCCAGCTTTTCAACAACGTATTCATTTTGCCCAAATGCCCGCATAAATTTAGCCATATATGCCTGCGTTTTATTTAATTTATACACAAGTTCATATGAATAGTCGGCCTTAGACAACATTCCAACTCCATCCTCATAAAATATATAAGGTATTTTTTTATAAATGCAGTAAATTCCCATTGCCCAATGATCATTTGTTATATAAATTTTCTCGGCAGAATTTATATCAACCGGCATCCATTTTTCAAATCTGTCTGTCATAAGCTTTATATCATAAGTCAGAGTCTCAAAATCCCCATCATTTTTAACCCCCTTCCAACCACTCCGCATTTCAATTTCATCCAATATATAAACTTCATCAAATATCTCTGTCTGTAAGATTTTTTGTCTGTACTCTTCAACTCCCTGCATACCTGAATATATAAACAAAACACCTTTCTTACCCTCATTTTCTATCTGTTTATGAGTAAGTGAAAATAACAGATGAAATTTTGTCATAGCGTAATAAACAACCATTTTTTTCTCCCTTATTAAAGCTTAAATTTATTAAAAACATCTTTTATTGTTCTCGACTGATAGCCTAAAACTCCACCCACAAAATCCTGAAACTCATATCTGCCAAAGAATTTCTTCATGAATCTATAATCCTTAAAAATGTACATAATAGGCATATATGCATCATGCCCACTGATATTAAACATATAAGGACAATTTTTAAAATGCTCAAAATACTCTTCAACAAAATCTTTTATTCCTTTATGCACACCTTCCATAATCGGATAATTTGAAATTTCAGGAACATCAAATACAAATTCATAACTGTCACCAACCGGCTGTATGCTTTTTAATGATGGATGAGGTGCCCCAACAAGCAGCTCAGTGAGTACATTATTAATAGCATTCTTAGAATGGAATTTAAAACAATCTATATTTTCCAGCGGAGAAAACATATACGAATTAATTATTCCTTTTGCAAGCTGTGCGCTGTTTGCCTTTGTCGGTGCACTGGCTGCCACAGTTCCATATATATCACAGTCAAGCATCCATTTTTCTTCAATAAGACTTTTTAAAGCCAGTGCTCCCTGTCCACGCCATCCAATATCTACAATACATACCCTCTTACAATCTTTTATCAGACCGGAAATATATTTTTTTGCCGCCTCCGACTTTTTATCATATATTGCAAGTGCCTGCTGCCATACACTTTCAATATACATTACAAATTCTTTTTGATTTCCCTGTGTAAGAAAATCATCAAGACTCATCCTTGTATATTCATGAAACTTTGACGCAAGTTCTAAAAGCTCCATATTTTCAAAAACTTCTCTAAAAGTTATTTTTTTATTTTCACGAATCCAACGATAGACATACTCTTTCATAAAATCATTTTTATATTTATATGAACATAGCTTTAGCCCAACAATTCTTGACCAAAATACATAATCAGATTTAATATCTTTACCATATACACGCTCATATACCTGTTTAAGCAGATATCCATCTCTTGCCACAAAAAGGATTTTGTCTGTATTCTTCTGTTTTGCAAGCTGATAAATCCAGTTGCAATATCCCAAAGAGAACAAGCCTCCATAAATATATCCAAATTCATAATATGCATCATACCTTTTAAAACCGTTATGTAAATGAGTATTTACGATTCCTTTATATGCACTTCCAACTACTATTGACATATCTATAGCGCGATATTTATTTCCAGACTTATTCACATTTTCATAATAAAAGGTGTCTATTCTTTTTTCCCTGGCTTTTTCAATATCAGATACCTCATTATCTCCTATATGGATAATCTTGACATCCTTTCCCAAATAATCGATTACAGCGTCATATAATTTCCCGCTACGTTTGCTGCAAGAGTATTCACATGATACAAAAAGTTTTTCATAACCCGTATAACCGTTTTTTTCAAGAAGACTCTCGATGACTTTTGCTTCTAAATACATATCTGTCACAATTACTATCCTCTTATTGTTTGACAGCATTGTTTCAAAAATATATTTCATATACGGATTAGCAAAACAAAATTCCAACTCAGCTTCTATTTCTGTTTTCATGCCAATAGAAATATCTATTCCTGTTCTGTAATGAATCTCTTCATAAATATCATATAACGTAATTTCTTTTGTTCCTACAAGCTTCCCCCTGTATTCCTTAAGACTATCCTCTGCATCAGATCGGATATTTTGAAAATCAAGTATTCCCAGTCGTTCTCCTACAACGTGAAATAAATCTCTGGGTTTACCAAATGGCCGGAACAGCAGCGTATCAAATACATCAAAAGAAATAACATCATACTGCATTAATTTTCTTACTAAGTCAGCCGGCGCAGTATACGCACCGACTCTTGATTCAGCCCCGTCAAGATAAGGCAAATATTTAGATTTCACTTTTTCTTTATTTGAAACATTACTATTTAAATTAGGTTTACTACTTGCATTTATAGTGTTTTTTTGATTAACAATGTTACCTGTTTCAGACTGTTCCAGCATATCTTCACTTTCAAAGCATATATACGGTGTTGTTTTTTTTCTTACACAATAATGCCAATTTAACAACCATAATATTTTCCAATGATTAAACCTCTTCTTATCATGTTCATCAATATGTTCAACTACATATCTTTCATATTCATATCTTACATTCTCATTTTTTCTAACAAAATAATTATACAACCTATCCTTTATCAACTTATTTCCCTCTCTAATTTGTTTTATCAACATACGCTTTTCAGAAGCATGTACTTTTTATGAATTGCATTATGCTACCGCATGTTTGCATATTAAAATAATAATACTCCACTTTAGTATCATTGTCAACGGAGGTATTATGCATTTTTCAACTTGCCGCCGGAGGTATTGGAGGTTTTGGGGATGTATTTTCAAAGATTGACTGATTTAAGACAGGACCATGATTTGACGCAGCAGCAGATTGCCGATATACTCCACTGCCAGAGAGAAGTATATCGACGATACGAGAAAGGTACCAGAGAGATTCCTATTTCCTATGCGATTATTCTCGCAAAATTCTATAAGGTTTCTCTGGATTATCTGTGCGGGCTTTCTGATAAAAAGTAACATCACAACACCAAAGAAAATACAATAAATTTTCCTCGGGCTTACTGTGCCTGTCAATTATTATTTCCTAATTATCACATTTTAATTAATTCTGTAATTTCATCTGCTATTTTCCTAATGCTTAAATCTAATCTATAAAGTTGCAAATAAATCATTAAGCATTTATAATGTGCATAATATCACGCAGCAGCAGTCTATAAGCTGTAATTTTGCTGCGGTGCAGGAAATGGAGATTTTTATGATTTTATCATGCAGCCACATTAACAAATCTTTCGGAACAGACCGAATTCTGACGGACTGCTCCTTTCATATAGAAGACCATGAAAAAGCCGCTGTTATCGGAATAAACGGTGCCGGCAAATCCACGCTTTTAAAAATTATTGTCGGAGAGCTTCCCGCTGACTCCGGAACTGTCACTGTCGCTAAGGGGAAAACTATCGGATACCTGTCGCAGCATCAGGAACTGGAAGCTGACAAAACCATATTTGATGAGCTCCTCTCGGTTAAGCAGAACATCATAGATATGGAAAAAAATATACGCAGTCTTGAAGAAAAAATGAAGGATACAGAGGGCGAAGCTCTCGAAGCGCTGCTCTCACAGTATACAAGACTCAACCATGAGTTTGAGCTGGTCAACGGATACGCATATAAAAGCGAAATTACCGGAGTTCTCAAAGGACTTGGCTTCTCAGATGAAGACTTTTCACTCCATGTAAACACCCTTTCCGGCGGTCAGAAAACGCGTGTTGCTTTGGGCAAGCTGCTGCTTTCAAAGCCTGACATCATCCTTTTGGACGAGCCTACCAACCACCTGGACATGGCTTCCATCTCATGGCTTGAAAACTATCTGCTCTCATATGACGGAAGCGTTATTATCGTCGCTCATGACCGGTATTTTCTCGATAAAATCGTCACAAAAATTATTGAGATTGACAACTCAAACGTGACAACCTTTTCCGGAAATTATACGGATTACGCCTCAAAAAAGGCAATCCTGCGCAATATGAAGCTGAAGGAATACCTTAACCAGCAGCGCGAGATTAAGCATCAGGAGGAGGTAATAACCAAGCTCAAGCAGTTTAACCGCGAAAAATCCATAAAGCGCGCAGAGAGCCGCGAAAAAATGCTTGATAAAATGGAGCGCGTGGATAAACCGGCAGAGATAAATGACAAAATGAACATCAGGCTCGACCCTAAAGTTGTGAGCGGCAATGACGTGCTCACCGTCAGAGGTCTCTCCAAAAGCTTTGACCATGTTTCGCTGTTCTCGGGACTTGACTTTGAAATTAAACGAGGCGAGCGGGTTGCTCTCATAGGAAACAACGGCACGGGAAAAACAACAATATTAAAAATTATCAACGGTCTTATCCCAGCCGATTACGGTGAAATAACTCTCGGCGCGAAGGTATCAATAGGCTATTACGACCAGGAACACCATGTTTTAGACCCTGACAAGACTCTTTTCGAGGAAATTCAGGATACATATCCTGATTTAAACAACACTCAAATCAGAAACACTCTTGCCGCTTTCCTGTTTACAGGCGACGATGTGTTTAAGTATATACGCGAACTCAGCGGCGGCGAGCGCGGACGCGTTTCGCTCGCAAAGCTCATGCTGTCAAACGCAAATTTTCTTATTCTGGACGAGCCGACCAACCATCTGGATATAGTATCTAAGGAAATTCTTGAAAACGCGCTTAACAGCTATACGGGAACTGTGCTGTATGTCTCTCACGACAGATATTTTATCAACACAACAGCAACAAGAATAATCGAGCTGACCGGGCACACGCTCGTAAATTATATCGGCAATTATGACTATTATCTGGAAAAGCGCGATATTTTAACTCCGAAAGCCGTAACGACCACTTCTGCTGCTGTACCAACCGGCTCTTACGGAGCAAAAGCCGAATGGCAGCAGTCAAAAGAGGAGGCCGCTCGTCTTAAAAAGCTCAAAAATGAGCTAAAACGCACCGAGGATAAAATTTCCGAAATTGAAGAGCGCATTTCCGAAATTGACGAAGAATACAACAACCCCGAAATTGCAAGCGACACTTCCAAACTTGTCGCTCTTCACAACGAGCGGACGGAGCTTTCTGAAAATTTGGATAAACTTTATGAAAAATGGGAAGAATTATCAGAAACACTAGATTAGGAGGATATTATTTTTATGAATAAAACAGAGCTTGTCTGTGCTATCGCAGAAAAGTCCGAACTGTCCAAAAAGGACGCCGAGCTGGCGCTGAAAGCATTTATTGAGACTGTGACTGAAGAGTTAAAAAAGGATGAAAAAATCCAGCTAGTCGGCTTCGGAACTTTCGAGACTGTGGACAGAGCCGCAAGGACGGGAAAAAATCCGCAGACAGGAAAAACAATTAAAATTGCAGCCTGCAAAGCTCCCAGGTTTAAGGCAGGAAAGCTTTTAAAGGACACCTTAAACGAAAAATAATTTTTATAATTTTCCGTAAAAACCATGATGTGACGTCATACAGGTATAATATATGCGCACACATGGTTTTTATTATTTATTCGGGCAGCATGCAAAACCTGAAAGCGCATAATGTGCACATTATACCGTAATTTAACAAGTTGCCAAGCAATACTCTTTATGATAAACTTGTATTATTAATAATATATTATAAAATTCTTAAAATAATAATCAACACATAATTAAAGCTGATTTTCGGAGGTTTACATTGGAAACAGAACGCAAATTTTTAGTATCAAAGATTCCTGATGATTTATCACAATATAAATGCAGACACATAGAACAGGGCTATCTGTCCACCTCCCCTGTCGTCAGAGTACGCCGCGACAATAACGAGTACTATCTTACCTATAAGGGAAGCGGCCTTATGACACATGAGGAATACAACCTTCCTCTCACTGAGGAGGCATATAATCACCTTTTAAGCAAGGCAGACGGAAACATTATTACAAAAAAGCGGTACGAAATCCCGGACGCTTCCGGAAAGCTGATTGAGCTTGATATATTTGAGGGAGTTTTCTCAGGGACAGTTCTTGCCGAGGTTGAATTTGATTCCGTGGAGGAAGCTCAGAAGTATACGCCTCCCGCATGGTTTAGAGAGGACGTAACCTATGACAAAACCTACCATAACAGCAATATGAGCCGGATGATTATAAAAGAAGGCTCAGCAGAAGACAAAAGCAGCTCTGATATTTGCGCAGCCACATCGCGTGAAACGCTCTGAAATGAGGTTTACTATGAAAATGCGGATTGATTTGGAAAATTTAAGAACTACACTTCAGCGCCTGAGGCTCGCTTCATTTACATTAGTCAAATGGCTTATATGTTCATGTGCCTCGGGGCTTGTAATCGGTCTTATCGGCTCTCTGTTTCACGAGCTTCTCGATGCTGCAGCTGAAATAAGACACGCGCATCCCTGGATTTTGTTTCTGCTTCCTGCTGCCGGTATAATAATCGTACTTATTTATCATCTTGCAGGAATTAAGAGCAGCAAGGGCACCAATCTTGTAATAACGGCAATTCAGTCAAACGAAGAAGTTCCTGTACGAATGGCTCCTCTCATTATCGCATCGACTATACTGACACATCTTTGCGGCGGCTCCGCAGGACGTGAGGGAGCGGCGCTTCAGGTGGGCGGCTCATTGGGAAATGCGTTTGCAAAGCTGTTCCAGTTTGACGACAAGGACACCCGTATAATGATAATGTGCGGAATGAGCGCGTGTTTCGCGGCACTGTTCGGAACTCCTGTCGCAGCTGCAATATTTTCAATGGAAGTAATAAGCGTAGGAATTATGTATTACGCCGCCATTGTTCCGTGTACAATTTCCGCGCTTATCGCAAGCAGTATAGCTTCGATATCCGGACTTGCGCCGACGCGGTTTTCAATAAGCGAAATACCTGCCTTTACGCTTCCTGTCGCATTAAAAATGGTAATTCTTTCAATTATTTTTGCCGTTGCGAGTATTCTTTTATGCATTGTTCTGCATAAGACCTCGCATGCATTTACCAAATATATTGATAACCAATATGTGCGTATTATCACCGCTGCTGTTATGGTAATAGCCCTAAGATTTTTAACGGGGAGCTCCGACTATCTCGGAGCCGGAACTGATGTCATAGCAAGAAGCTTTATTCAGCAGAGCGCATGGTACGTTTTTCTTCTCAAGATGCTTTTTACCGCCATAACTCTTGGCGGAGGCTTTAAAGGAGGCGAGATTGTACCCACACTGTTTGTAGGTGCAACTCTTGGAAGCTTTCTGGCGCCTCTGTTTGGGCTGCCTGTCGGAATATGTGCAGCATGCGGAATGGTAACTGTATTCTGCGGCGTAACCAACTGTCCGCTAACCTCTCTGCTTCTTTCGATAGAGATGTTCGGAAGCGGAAGCTTAAAATACTGTATGCTTTGCATTGCTCTGGGCTATCTCCTGTCAGGCTATTACAGTCTGTACAACAGCCAGAAAATCATGTACTCAAAATACAGAACTGAATACATTAACAGGCATTCATCTTAAATTATAACAAGCAGCATAAATGGTCAGGCGGGCGAGAAGCTGTCATGCTTCCTGCCCGCATTATTTGCCTACTGCGCATAAAATCCGTCGTCCGGCATATTTCCGCCTATTGATAACGGGTTGGCGTCATTCAGCACCGTGAGATATTTTGTTATCATGCTCTTCATCTCATCTCCACTGATAAATGTTATATTGCAGTATGGAATAGCCTTCTTTGCCACATCAGCCTTAAATATACCAAAATCCTCGACAAGCTGCGCAGCCTCATCTATATTCTCATTTACATATTCTACCGACGCGGCATACTCCTCCATAAATTTGCTGACAGCCTCTCTGTTATTGTTGTAATAGTCTGAATTTACAGCTATAACGCCGGTTACTACCGTACTCCCGTCGTCTGCAAGCCTCTCCCACTCTTCTGTCACGTCAAGCGCAATGCGAATATCGCTGTTATTCATCATGGCTGTTGTAACATAAGGCTGAGGAAGCATTGCAACTGCATTCTGCTCCCCTGACAACAGCATGACTGCCGCCTCTGAGGCCTCCGACTTAAATTCTATATTTACATCTTTATCGGGGTCAAGCCCTGCTTTTTCCAGCAGATACTTAAGCGTATACTCCGGCGTTGTCCCTTTTCCCGTAGTATAAATTGTCTTTCCCTTCAAATCGGAGACGCTCTGAACACTGTCTCCGTTTTCAACAATGTAGAGAACTCCAAGTGTATTAATTCCCAGTACCTTGATTTTGCCTCCGCTTTTATTGTAAAGCGCAGCAGCGGCATTACACGGAAGGGCTGCAATCTGTATGTCCCCCTTTATAAGCGACGCACTGAACTCATCAGCCGATGCCGCTATATTGAACTCATATCTGTTAGCAGCTTTATTATCCTTTGCCTCCTCCATAAGCTTAACCATACCTATGGCAGTAGGACCTTTTAACACAGTAGCCTTTATATCATGCGCCTCATATGAAAGATTTTCATCAGCATTGCCAACGCTGTTTTCAGACGATGCATTATTGACACCTGCATCATTTTTGCATGCCGCCAACACAAATGCCATACATATACACAGCAGAAAGGCGGTAATTTTTCTCAGCAGAATATTGTCAGATTTATTTTTCATTTCCTTTTCCTCCTATAATTATACTCTCCACTCCGAAACTATAAACTGAATTGTCTTGTTTCCGTTATACTCATTAATCGACGGATAATATACGATAGATATTTTCTGTCCCTTACGCGGAACATTTAATGCATCTGCCCTGAACATAACGGCGTCATATGAGTAAGCGTTCTCATCCTCAAGCACCAGCTTCAGAACATTTTTATTTTTGCCTATTATTGAAGCCTGACGCACGGTAAGATTTCTGTCAGCAAACACAGGCTTCTCGTTGCCCTTGCCAAACGGCTCCAAGCATTTAAGCTGCTCTATAAGAGAAAAATTTACATATCCCAGAGGCATGGGAACATCAATCCATGTTACCGGAGTAAGCTGCTCCTCAGTCAAAGTCTGGTTGCGGTTTAACTGCCAGCGGAATTCCTCAATATTTTCTTTATCAAGAGAAATTCCCGCAGCCATAGGGTGTCCTCCGAATTTATTGAGCAGATACCCGCACCTTGTTATCTCCTCGAACATATTATAGCCCTCAATGGAACGCCCGGAGCCCTTTGCCCCCTCTGCCGCATCCGTTATCACAAACGCCGGCCTGTAAAAATACTCTTTAAGCCTTCCGGCTATTATTCCCGCAATGCTCTCATGGCATTCCGGAAGGTAGACAACCAGGACCTTATCCTCAGACAGAGCGGTATTTTCAACCATATCAATCGCCTTTGCCGCCTCATTTTCAGTCATAGCCTTTCTCTCCTCATTGAGTTCCTTCAGCTTTTCGGCTCTCACTCTTGCCTCCCCGGGATTATCCTCGATAAGCAGCTCTACCGCCAGTTTTGCCGTTTCAAGTCTTCCTCCTGCATTGAGGCACGGACCTATGACAAATCCGACGTGATATGAACTGAGAGCTGAAATATCTATCTTACACACATCAATCAATGCTCTGAGCCCTGTGTTTTTCGTCTTTTCCATAGTAGCAAGACCATGCTTTACAAGCACCCTGTTTTCGTCCGTCAAATCAACGACATCTCCTATTGTCGCAACCGCCGCAAGCTGTCTGTACTGCAGAAGGTCCGAAGCCGGCAGCGAAAGCCTCTCATATAAAATACTTATAACCTTATATGCAACCGCCGCACCGCAGAGCATTTTAAACGGATAACTGCACTCCTCCTGTTTCGGATTAACAATAGCATCCGCGTTTGATTTCAAAAATACCTTACTGCCGTTCTCCTCCTTAAACGGAATGTCGTGATGGTCAGTAACAATAACTGTCATATTATTATCTTTTGCATAGTTTATCTGAGGTATCGCGGCTATTCCGTTGTCGCACGTTATAATTGTGTCGACGCCGTCTGAGAGTGCTCTGTCAATTATATTTTTATTTATTCCGTATCCGTCCGCCACACGGTCCGGCACAGTGTAATCTGCCAAAGCACCGGCTGCTTTAAGCCCTTTAAGCAGAATTGTTACGGAACATACTCCGTCTATATCATAATCTCCGACAATTCTTATATGTCTTTTCTGCCGTATTTTTTCCATTATAATATCGACTGCCAAGTCGGCGTCTTTAAGCAGGTGCGCGCTGTAAAGATTATCCTCGGTACCGTTCAAATACATTTCTATTTTTTCTTCGCCGCACACGTTGCGGTTTCTTATAATTCTTGCCACAACCTGGTCAATTCCGTACCGCTCTCCTATTGACCTAAAATCTGCTTTTTTGGCGTAAACCATCCATTTGCTCATAACATTCTCCATTCCTTAAGCAACTTGTCGCAAAAAAAGAATGGGAAGATATACTTTCTCCCCATTCCCCATAACTGTGATTAAAACGATGCTGCTATTAAAGCTGCGCTCCGTCTTCTGCAACGGAAGGCTCCTTCTTTGGCTCCGCTTCCTGAAGCCCTTTCTTTCTGCCGCCAAACACATACCAAAGCGCACTTGTGATGCACACTGATGAATACGCTCCGGCAACAACACCAACCATAAGAGGAAGCGCGAACTCTCTTACCGATGTCACGCCGAATATAAAGAGTGAGAGCAGCATAATAAATGTTGTGAGTGAAGAATTAAATGTTCTCGTAAATGTATTTCCGATAGCAGCGTTTACAAGGTCCGCAATATTTGTCTTCTTTGTAGAAGTCTTTAAAAGCTCCCTTATCCTGTCAAAGATAATAATTGTACTGTTTATTGAGTATCCTACTATCGTAAGCATACATGCAATAAATGTTGTCCCTACTGAAATTCTTGCCAGCGCATAGAATGTAAGAACTACAAGAACATCATGCACAAGCGCTATCACAGCAGCAAGAGCAAATTTGATGTCCCTGAATCTTATAAATATATAGAGCAGCATGCAAAGTGTGGCAATAACCACTGAAATAATCGCGCTCTGCTTCATTGTAGCGCTTACAGATGAGCCGATTGTATCAGATTCTACAATAGAGCCCTCTTCAATAGGGAACTTTGCTGTTACAGCTTCTTCAGCGGCTTGTCTCTGCTCAAGAGAGAGGTCGGTTGTCTTAAAAGTAACCTTTGTGCTGTCCTTAACCTTCTGCTGCTGAACTTCCGTTATGCCTGCCGCCTCACGGATTACAGGAATAATTTCATTCTCAATCTGCTCCTGTGAATACTCCTGCTGGAATGTGTAGGTTGTAGTTGTACCGCCGACAAACTCAAGACTGTAATTGAGAGCTCTCTTGCCTGCGGCATTGAAAGCGAACATTCCCACAAAACCTGCAAGAATTACGATTGCAGAGCCGATAAAACACCACTTTCTTATTCCTAAGAAATTCACCTTTCTGACATGAACTGTTTTTCCGTACCACTTCGGGTCTGTAATTCCGAAGTTGTAGAAAAGCTTCATGATAACTCTTGTTATAACAAGAGCCGTAAACATAGAAACAACAATACCAAGCGCAAGCGTCATGGCAAAGCCCTTGATAGGACCCGTGCCAAAAATATAGAGAACAGCCGCTGCAATCAGCGTCGTGATGTTTCCGTCCACGATTGCCGATGTAGCCTTCTCATATCCCGCCTGGATAGACGATTCAACACTTCTTCCGGCACCTATTTCTTCTCTGATACGCGAATAAATTACAACATTTGCGTCTACAGCCATTCCTATACCGAGAATAATTCCGGCAAGACCCGGGAGTGTAAGCGTTATGTCATATACGCTTACAAGTATAAGCACAAGAGCGGTGTATATCCACAATGCAAGTGTGGCTACCACACCCGGCATTCTGTAAGATACAATCATAAATATACAGAGAACGATAAGACCTACTGCGGCGGCAAAAAAGCTTGTCTGAATAGCATTATGTCCAAGCTGTGCAGCTACCACATTTGAGCTCACCTCATTGAGCGTGAGAGGAATTGAGCCTATTCTGATAAATACAGCAAGATTGTCGGCTGCCTCAAAGGATTCCATGTTAGTTATAGAAGCCGTTCCTCCTGAAATTACTGCCTCAACCGTTGGATAGCTTATCACCTGACCGTCATATACAATATATATAATGCTTCCAAGATTATCTTCTGTGGCCTGCTCAAATTTTTCAGCTCCCTCGTCCGTAAATGTGAGCTGTACGCCGAAGGATGTTGTCGTAGATGAGCTTGTATCCGTATATGCCTGAGCCCCCTGTACATCAGAGCCTGTCAGCAGCGGTGTGTAATCCTCTCCCTGTGACCATGCCTGATAACCTGTACTGTCAAGAAACTCAAGTGAGCCCGGAGTTCCGAGCTCCTCAAGAATTGCATTTGCATCCGTAACCCCCGGAATCTCAACTGTAATTCTCTTCTCGCCCGCAGGATATACCTGTGACTCTGTACTCTTGCCCTCAACTCGCTTTTCAAGCTTTGCAATAGTATCCTTAATATCCTGACTGCTCGGGTTATCCTCCTGAATCTCGTAGGTGATACTTACACCGCCTGCAAGGTCAAGCCCCAAATCAATATCTTTTGCACTTCCCGAGCCGTTCTCATCTATACCGAATATGGCAATCAATGTAAAGCCAATTAGCATTGCAAGTATAATGACCGAATATACTATTTTTTTTGCTTTGCTGTACTTCATCGTTTTAGTAAAACTCCCTTCTTCCTTAATTTTCTGCCAGTGCAGCCTTAATCATAATCGCGCACTCAATCCTTTTTCTCTGCAAATCACAGCCGATGTCATACGCGTCATTTATATTTCCATGAAAATTATAAGAATTTGCCGCACAGCCGCCGCTGCAATAAAACTTTGCAAAACAGTTCTTACATTTTTCCTTAGAATATACATTGCTGTTTTTAAACATATCACGAATATCCGTTCTTGTGATACCTTCATCAACATTCCCCATAAGAAATTCTTCATTTCCGACAAACTGATGACACGGGTAAAAATCGCCCCACGGAGTTACCGCCAGGTATTCACAGCCCGAGCCGCATCCTGAAAGACGTTTCGCCACACATGGACCGCCGTCCAAGTCAATCATAAAATGAAAGAAATTAAATCCGTTTCCGGCTTTTTTTCGCTTCACCAGTTCCTTTGCCAGCTTGTCATACTGCTCGCATATGATTGCTACATCCTCCTCACGGATTGCATAATCGTCAGTCGGCTGCGCGACGACCGGCTCAACCGAAATCTGCTCAAATCCCTCATCTGCCAGATGCAGAACGTCATTAGCAAAATCAAGATTATAGTGCGTAAAAGTTCCCCTCACATAGTAATTGTTCTGATTTCTGCTCTCAGCCACTTTTTTAAACTTAGGCATAATTATATCGTAAGAGCTCTTGTGTCCGTTTCTCGTCGGTCTCATCCTGTCGTTTACTTCCTTGCGGCCGTCAATGCTCAGAACGATATTTCCCATTTCTTTATTGGCAAATTCCATAATTTCATCATTCAGCAAAATGCCATTGGTTGTGAGTGTAAAACGAAATTTTTTATTATGTTTTTCTTCAAGGCTTCTGCCATATTCCACAAGCTGCTTAACAACCTCAAAATTCATTGTCGGCTCGCCGCCAAAAAAATCAACCTCAAGATTTTTTCTTGAGCCGGAATTTGCAACGAGAAAATCAAGTGCTTTTTTTCCGACCTCAAAGCTCATCAGCGCGCGTCTTCCGTGATACTCGCCCTCCTCGGCAAAGCAGTATTTGCATGCAAGATTGCAGTCATGCGCTATGTGCAGACACAAAGCCTTTACCACGGTCGGCCTGTCCTTAAACGAATCTATGTATGACTCATAAATATCCTCCGTGAAAAGCTGCCCCTGTTCCTTCAACTGCTCAATCTCGTGATAAGCCTCACGGACATCATTTTCGGGATATTTTTCTTCGAGAGTCTCTATAATTTCATCCAGTGAGCACTCCTCATACTTAGCAATAATATCATATACCATATCATCCACGACATGAACAGCCCCGCTGTTTACATCAAGAACAATATTATATCCGTTATTCTTATACTGATGTACCATGTAATCTCCGTTCCCACGTAAGTATGTCTCCTACGTGAAAGAAGAGCGTGTTGAAAATGCTTAACACGCTCTCTTTTCTCCAACTTAATGTTCTGTAAATAAATTGTTTAATTAGTTATTCTTATTCTCACAGCTCTGGTTGCCTACTGTGCAAGATGTCTTACATGCTGACTGACATGATGTCTGGCACTCGCCACAGCCGCCATGCTTCATAGTATCCTTTAATACGCGATTGCTGATTGTCTTAATATGCTTCACGACAATTCCTCCTTCTGTTTTTAAACTATCGGTAATTATAACATGCCCTTGTCTCTAAATCAAGTCTAAACTCCTCACCTGATGAAAGCCTTTACTCATCTATTTTAAGCCAGTAAGCATGGTTTAAAGGTCCGCTTCCCTTTCCCAGGTTGAGCCCGTAATTAAGCGCTCCCGAAATATATTTTTTTGCTTTTCCAATCGCCCTGGAAAGTTCAAGACCTTCAGCCAGATTGCACGCTATTGCTGATGACAGTGTGCAGCCTGTTCCGTGCGTATTGTCGTTGTCAATACGCACGCCCTCAAACCATACCGGACTGTCATTCACATACAGCATGTCATTGGCAGTATTCAAATCATGTCCTCCCTTGATTAAAACCGCTGTTTTTCCGTCCAATTTATCATATATTAATTTTCCCGCCTCAGCCATATCGGAGCTTCCGGTAATCTTCTTTCCCGCAAGCACCTCCGCCTCAGGTATATTTGGAGTAATTACGTCAGCCAGCGGCATAAGCAGACGGGCAAGCGCCTGCTGTGCATCGTCTCTCAGCAGCTTGCTTCCGCTTGTCGACACCATAACAGTGTCGAGCACTATATTTGACGGGTGATACTTTTCCAGCTTTTCAGCAATAACCTTTATAAGCCCGGCATTTGAAACCATTCCGATTTTTACCGCATCAGGAAATATATCCGAAAAAATACATTCGAGCTGTCTTGCCAGAAAATCTTCCGAAACATCACTAATTCCGTATACGCCTGTCGTATTCTGGGCAGTGAGAGAAGTTACCGCACTCATTCCATACAGCTTATGCGCCGTTATTGTTTTTAAATCAGCCTGTATCCCTGCTCCACCGCTGCAATCGCTTCCCGCAATAGTCAAAACCTTTTTCATAAATTAATATAGCCTCCGTTTCTGCGCATCCTTAGCGGAGCGTTTTTTTATCACAGAAAAGTCAATACTTTGATACGTTAATACAACAAGGACTTTCCTGTTATATAAAACAAAAAGCGATAAAGCTACATGCTCTATCGCTTTTTCTTTAGTGCAGTCGGCGGGACTTGAACCCGCACCCAAGCAATATGGACTAGATCCTTAGTCTAGCGCGTATGCCAATTCCGCCACGACTGCTCATGTTTTATTTGCTGTAACCACAGCGCTTAATTATAATAGCATCGTACCAGATATTTGTCAACAACTTTTTTCAACTTTTTTTGCAATATTTGTAACAGTTCTGCCATAAGCTGTATGACAGGCAAATCATACCTGCATGAATTTGCCTGTTGCATTTAAAAACCTGTTCCCGCATGATTTAACTTCTTCACATCATACAGGAACAGGTATATTTTATTACATGTTATTATTTTTTATGAAAGAATGAATTTTTCTACAATCTTTCTTAAGTTTTCAGCACACTCGTTGCATTCCGAAACTATCTTGTGTGTATCCGCGGTCTTTTCTGCCATGTTGCTGGTCTTTTCCGCTATATCAGAAACGCCGATTGCAGATTCGCCGATTGTATCGTTAATTCCGCTGATTGCCTGAGCAATAGCTTCGATAGCTTCAGAGAGCTGCAGCATTGAATCCTTTACGCCGTTCATGCTGGATTTAAATGTATCAGCATCCACCTGATACTGGTCTCCCACCTGCTCAAATTCCTTGTAATCACTAAGTACTGTAGTTTCAAGGAAGGTTGTAGTCTCCTTAAGACAGTCTGCCATATTGGCAACCGCTTCGTTTACCGCCTTTACAATCTCACTTATATCAGCAATAGCGCTTGACGTCTGATCAGCCAGACTTCCTATTTCAGAGGCAACAACCGCAAAACCTTTTCCTGCCTCGCCCGCTCTGGCAGCCTCAATGCTGGCATTTAAAGCCAGAAGGCTTGTCTGCGATGAAATCTCCATGATAGTACCTGTAAGAGCATTAATCTGTTCAACTGCTCTCGAGCCCTCAATAGCCTGATCAGCTTTAACCTTAACGCTGTTATACATCTCCATGGTTCTTGCACTCGCCTGAACAGTCTTATCACGAAGGCTTCTGGCACGCTGCATTACCTCCTGAGAGGTGCCAGCTCCCTGCTCAGCCAAAGAATTGATAGCTTCAGCTCCCTCTTTCATATTGCCGACATTTTCATTGATATGTATAGTCGTAGCCGAGGTCTCCTCCATACCTGCCGCAAGCTGCTGGCTTGTAGCAGAGTTATCTGAACACATATTATTGACCGTATCTACAACATCCTGAAGGCTGTCAACATTTCCCTCAATCTGTCTGCTCGCCTCGTCAATCTGTATCACCATACTCTTTAAATTAGTGAGCATAGTGCGCACCTCACGAGCCATAACTCCGGTTTCGTCTTTTCTTGTACAAAGCTTCTCGCCCTTTTCATTCTGCCTGAAATCGAGCTGTGCCGTATCTCCTATAATAGCAGTAATCAGCTTAATCGGATTGCAGATAAACCTGCTTACTATATATCCAAGAGCCACACATATAAGCAGTATCGGAAGAGAAATTAATATCATCTGCAAAATCATTGTGTTAATTGGCTGCATAACATCATTCCTGTCCGCTGAAATGGCAACAATCATATTGTCTGATGTGATTGCATAGCCCGCATATTTAATATCACCGTTAAAATCATATTCAACCACCTTGTTCTCAGGCTTCTGACCATCAGCAAGCTGACTCACCACTCCATTGATTACGGCATTTTCCACAGGCTGACCTATTTTGTCAGCGGTAGGATGATACAGCATTGTTCCATCCTCATCAACCAGATAAGCATATGCCGAATCCACACCCTTCATTGTAATTCCCTGCATAACATTAGCATATTCTTCATCGTCTGCGATCTGCTCCGGGATATTGTCAATAGTGCGCGCTCCGTCTTCTGCAACTGTTAATATATACTCCGATGTAAGGTCCGAAACCACCGTGCTCGATTTAATTGCCGCGCCTATCAGATTTCCTATTCCCGCAAACAGCGCTACTGCAATAGTGAGCAATATAACTTTTGTTGAAATTGAATGAATAGCCGAAACTTTTTCTCTTTTTTCCATAAATTAATAGCCCTTTAAACCACAAACGACATAAACAATCGTGGTTATTCCTTTCCTTAGTGTGTTATCTATATCCTTTAACCCCCGTTGTTTCCGATTGCACGGAATGTTTCCAAATATCTGTGACATTTTTTGATTTTATAAATATGTGCAACCTCTGTTTATTTTTTAAATTTTATTTCGATACAAGCTCCTCAACCGCCTTGACAACCTCATCTTTATCAAACGGTTTAGTGATAAACTTCTCAGCGCCTATTTTCAGAGCCTCAATCACCTTATTCTGCTGTCCTGCCGCAGTTATCATAACCGCCTTTGCGTCCTCGTCATAATCTTTAATCTGCCTTAAAGCCTCTGTTCCATCCATATTAGGCATTGTAATATCCAATGTAATCACATCAGGGCTCAACTGCTTATAAGCAAGCACTCCCTCCATACCGTCAGAAGCCTCTCCTACCACCGCAAAACCTGCATCCTCTAAAATAGTTCTAAGCATCTTTCTGGACATACCGGAATCATCAACAATCACCACCGTTCCCTTAGAGCTGCCATCGTCAAAAATTGCAGAATTCATACGCATCTTGCGGATTATCGGCATACTTCCGAGCTCTACATCACTGTCAACCGCAATATATAAATCAATCTCCTCATCATCTATGTATATAGGGAAAACATATGCTTTTCCCTTTGCGACCTGATTTTCATATGCAACCTGAGGAAGTATCTCCAGCTGTATCCCCTTCTTCGCCATTGCCGTAGCGAACAGTCCGCTTATACAGTTTACAAATTCTCCTACTGCGTCATAGACCTCAATCCCCGTAGAACTGAAATGTTCTCCCGTATAGCCCTCCGCAACCCTGACAAACGTATTGTTTATTTCCTTCATGGCAAATCCGATACAGAAATCGTGCTCGCCCTTGCTTTTCTGAGCCGCCAGACATCTGTACTCAAGCTGCTCAATACTCTTAACCGCCTCAAAATAAAAATCAGTACTCACGAAACGTGTTATGTTTCTAAGAACAAGACTTACTATACCTGTCAAATACGGCTCTGTCCCCTTTGTAAACGCAGACACAAAGCCGTCAATATCGTCTTTTTTAAGCGCATCCATCTGTTCGCTGTCAAGACCTGATTCTCTTTGAAAACTTTCGAGATAACCGTCAATCTTGGAAATTTTAATACTGCTGTTTTCAACGAGCACCTGCAAAAACTGCATATACGGATTCCCCTGCTTATCGAGCAGCTCCGCAATCTGTTTCTCGGAAAGATACCCTTTTTCAACAGCAATATCTCCAAACCGCTTATCCTCCTGCTGTTGTATTCTGTTAATTTCATCTGCCTGTTCCTGCGTAATAAGCTTTTCTGCAACTGCTATAACGCCCAGTTTTACACGTATCTGAGACTGTACCCCCAATATTTTTTTCAATGTCTCCTTATCCAGAGCATTTTCTTTTACAAGATACTTCCCAAATAACTGCCCAAACATAATACCTCTCCTTAAGCTTATATAAAGAATTTAAGTATGTATAGTATAATAATACTTCATAGTTGAGCGGTTTGCAAGCGCGGCTTGCTTTTTTCTTACGCTCCTTTTAAGCTCCCGATCCACTGTCCGGCAACGAAAAAAGCCCTGAATCCGCCGGATTCAGAGCCTATAAAACAAAATTAATAATGCGGAAGATGGGACTTGAACCCACACGTGGTGACCCACACAAGAACCTGAATCTTGCTCGTCTGCCATTCCGACACTTCCGCACAAAAATATAATTATACACGTCGTGATGCACATAATATATGTATGTTTAAAACATCCAATATATACGGCATCGCAACACGCATAGTATTGTATAACATATATTTTTCTTTGTCAAGTTTTAAAATCAGTTTGAATTTTGTGCAATTTTATCTGTAAAATTGTATTATTAGTCTTACCTATAAGCTCCTTCCAAGCTGATATGCCTTTTCCGGATAACCGGAATGACGCGTCAAAGAAGGCGTTCCGCATCCGCGTCCGAGAATAATTCCCCTATCGTCAAAATTAAGATATTTTACCAGCGTCCTGTAATGCGACAGCAGCGCTTCAAAAGTCCAGTCATCAGAATTCCACGCCGCAGCCAGAAGCGCCGAGCTCATATTCTTTTTCTGGATACTGTTGTTAAAAGCACAAAATCTGTCTATTAACGTTTTAAGCTGAGCAGACACACCATAATAATAAAGAGGCGTGACAAAGACCACCATGTCAGCTTCCAGAATGATCGGTCGTATAATTTCCATTTCATCCTTTTGAACACACGGTCCATCATATCCGCAGCTTACACAGCCTGTACAGACACGAATATCAGCGTGAGCAGCGTCGATAATTCTCACGCTGTGCCCCGCCTCTTTTGCTCCGCGTGCAAACTGTTCAGCAAGCATATTTGAGGAGCCGTTTTGATTTGGGCTTCCCTCAAGCATAACAATTTTCATTTTCAAGTTTCCTCCCTTGTACATTTTATTTAAAGCTTTGCAGCAGCTTCTCCACGATAGATTTTGTAATTTCATAAATTGAAAAATATACATAATCTGCATGAGACCGTTCCATAGCGTCACGCTGCTTTTCCGTCACAACAGTATATGGAAATACACCGAACAGAAACGGAAAAAACGCATATATAAACCCCTGAACATCTTCCTCTGTCATTTGAGGAAAAAACTTTTTCAGACAGCATGCGACAGCCCGCATAGAACTGCCGTATACCGTTTTAAAGGCCACAAGATTTTCCATACGGCTGTTAGTTTCCATATCATAGTGGTTCATTGACATAATTTTCAGCAGACGCTCCCTTTTCTCCAGCGTGTGCGCAAGTTCATCCGAAAAGGCGTCAACTGACATCTCATCGTGTTCGAGGAGTATAGCTTTCAAATCTTCAATCCACGCTTCATATTCCCTCTGCAACAGGGCAAGAAATATTTCCTCTTTAGTCTGAAAATAATTATATATGGAAGTCCTTGTAAACGTTGTTTTCTTTCCTATCTCTTTGATGGTTATATCCCTAAAACTCATAGTTTCGTATAATTCAGCGCATGCATTGATAATTTCTTCTTTTCTTGAGTTTGTCAGTTCCTCCGAGCCTTTTGGCATAATTTCTCCCTTCGCCGTCTCTTACAATCCTCCGAAGACAAACCTTTATAACAATAACAGCTATTTATATTCTGACACTGTGTCAGCAACTGTAATATAGCACTATACTGACACGATGTCAATATGTCAGAAAAAAAACGCCCCATTTCGCCGCTCCGAAAACACGGACGCCGAAACGAGACGTTTTAAATCTTTATTTTTTAGCTGCATCGCATTGAAAATATTATAGCATCTTCACCTAACGCATGATATTATTCTGTAATTTCGCCCTCTATCTCTTCCATAATTCTCATACCCGCAGTGTCGGTTACAGGAAGCGAGAACACAATGCTCCTTGCCTTGCTCTCAAGCCCGGCCTTATCCATTATTGCGCGCATGATATTATTTTTTTCTTCCTTTTTTGCCACGATAAACAGCATCTCTTTCTCAGGAACAAGAGTCACTCCCAGAAACTTTTCAGCCCTCTCTGCGCCCGTCCCTTTTGCATGGATAACTGTTCCGCCTGTCGCATGTACCTCGCGGGCAGCATCCATAACCATCTCTGTATATCCCTGATTTGCAATTACCACAAGAAGTTCATACTTTGTCTCTTTCAATACTGACTCATCTCCCTTAACAAATTCCTGTCCGCAGGTCAAATAATTGAGCGCTTTCTTTCCGCCTATGCTGCTGAGAGGAACAACGAAAGCTATACCAATCCCCGGTATATCAATTTTCATTCTGCGCTGGAGCCCCTGCTTTATTTCTTTCCATTTTGTATCTGTTACAATTTGAAAAATAATAACTTTTTCTGCTCCCTCAAGTCCGAAATAGTCCAGAATATCACTGGCAGCAGTTCCCATGCCAACAGTAATGGCAGAAACCTCTAATCCGGACTGAACATAAAAATCCATAAATTTTTTGGTCAGATTACGATTTGTAATAGTGACCATCATATACAATTCACTCATATTACGGCCTCCTACAACTCAATAATCGCATCGTCATCCAAAGCCTCGTAAGCATATTCCACACCGGTATTGGCTGCATTCTGCTTAATCTTGTAAACCATTCCCAGTATCTGTATGGTTATCAGCGGCGTCATCGCAACCATTGCAACCACGCCAAACGCGTCCGTCACGATATTTCCGCCAACCGCAATACATGCTCCCTGTGCGAGCGGCAGCAAAAATGTCGCTGTCATTGGTCCCGACGCAACTCCGCCCGAGTCAAACGCTATTGCGGTAAAAATTTTCGGTACAAAAAACGAAAGTCCTATTGCAATCGCATATCCCGGAATCAAAAACCACAGAATAGGTATTCTCCAGATAACTCTTATCATAGCAAGGGCAACAGACAGTGAAACTCCAAGCGAAAGACTTATCCCCATAGCTTTTGCAGAGATTGCTCCGTCAGTCATCTCCTCAACCTGATGATTAAGCACATATACCGCAGGCTCCGCCCTTACTATAAAGTATCCGATCAGCGCACCTATCGGAACGATAACCCACTTATAATCAAGAGAAGCCAGCACATTTCCGAGATAATTTCCGGCAGGCATAAATCCTACATTGGCGCCTGTGAGGAAAAGCACAAGTCCTATATATGTGTACACAAGTCCTATTATAATTCTGGCAAGACTTCTTCCCGAAAGCTTCAGTGCAAAAATCTGAAAAAGCCCGAATACAACTATAATAGGCAGCAGTGAAACAGCAATCTCCTCTATATAAGTAGGAAGACTCTCACCAAACATTTTCCACAGTTCAACCGAATCTGCAATCTCCGGAATTGCTGAAGCAGTATAGCTGCTCTCGGACGGCTTATAAATCATTCCCAAAATCATTACCGCCATTATAGGCCCGATAGAACACAGAGCTACAAGACCAAAACTGTCATCGGCAGCATGGTGGTCATTACGTATAGATGCAATACCTACACCTAATGCCATTATAAACGGAACTGTCATAGGTCCGGTCGTCACTCCGCCCGAATCAAAAGCTACGGCACGAAAACTTTCCGGAACAAAAAATACAAGCGTAAAAATAATGAGATAAAAAAATGTAAGAAGCGGCGGAAGCGCTATTCCTATAAACATACGCAAAAGAGCAACCACCAGAAAAAGACCGACTCCTACTGCCACCGACAATATGAGCGTCATATTAGGTACGGACGGTACCTGAGTAGCCAACACCTGCAAATCCGGCTCCGAAATCGTGATAATCACACCCAGCACAAAGGATGTAATAACGATAAACCAGATTTTTTTACTCTGAGTCATACAGGCTCCGACCTTTTCTCCCATAGGCGTCATGGACATCTCTGCCCCCAACGTAAAGAACATCATACCCGCCATTACAAGCACAGCTCCGACAAGGAAGCACAATAAAATGCTCGGCGTAATAGGGGCAATGGTAAAGCTGAGAACAATAAGAATCGCAACAACAGGCATTACCGCCTTTAGTGATTCTTTCAGCTTTTCCTTAAGCTTTTCGTTTACAATTCTCAATAAATCACCTCTATCCATTCTGTCTATAAGTTGCAAGTATCTTTATTATTATACCACAAAAAAAGAAAATCCGCCAGTGTCTCGGCACCATAATTACAAAATCAGCACGCCTGAATAAAGCATGAAATTTCATATCGTCAGCACGTCAATCACACCGTGGATTTCCTTTAACATGGGCATCAATCAGTAATACCGCTAATATCCCATAAATTCCTGAATATCTCTTAAAATATCCTCAAGCTGTTCTCCTTCGTCCTGTATTGTAAGATGAAGCGGTTTGCTGAGGTCAAGGCTGAACAAACCAACCAATGACTTGGCATCAACACAGCTATGCCCTGATTCTATGTCAAACGAACACGTATACTTGCTGATAACACTCACAAACCTCTGCACCTTCTCAACCGAATCCAACATTACCGTAACTGTAAACATATTCGTTCCTCCTTATGTAGTCTTGTTTTTATTTTAGTACAATAATAATACTACATCAAACCGATAAAAACAACCAAAAAGTCCCGGAACGTTTGTGGCAAAAAGCCCCTGAAAACTTAAACATACCCGAAAACATTCTACATAAGAGGCGCGATTAAACGGAGTATCTGACCTGCTGCCTTTTTATACCACGGATACTTTTTACAGTCCTCCGGAGTAATTTTCTGACACTTTTCAAGAGTTTTCATAAAATCAAGCTCAATATCTCTGATTACCTCGTTTTTATAAATATACGCACCGCACTCAAAATGCAGATACATGCTCCTGAAATCAAGATTTACCGTCCCCACTGTAGCTCTTACGTCATCGCTGATAAATTCCTTCGCATGCACAAACCCGGGAGTATACTCATAAATGTGAACGCCTTTTTCGATAAGTTCAAGATAATACGTCCTCGCCAGAAGATACGCATAGACCTTATCCGGTATATGAGGCATTATAATTATCGTCTCAACGCCTCTCTTGGCACAGTAACACAGAGCAGCAATCATCTCATCATCCAAAATCAGATACGGCGTCATAATGTGAACATACTTTGTAGCGCGGTTTAAAATATCGACATATACCCTCTTGCCTATTCTTTCGGAAGAAAAAGGACTGTCTCCATAAGGTATCACATACCCTCCGCTCCTTAAAAGAGCGTTGTCCCTGTCAAATTCCCGCATACACCGTTCTCTGCTTACGTTCAGAATATATTTTTTAAGCTCATCCTGCTCAATACTGCTCTTCTTTCCGGCCACCTGCCACATTTTCAGAAACATATATGTAAAACTCTTGACCGCATCACCCTTAATCATAACTGCAGTATCTTTCCAGTGACCAAACCTGTCAAGCCTGTCAATATATTCATCGGCTAGATTAATTCCTCCGGTAAAAACAGTCTCCCCGTCTATCACTAATATCTTTCTGTGGTCGCGGTTATTCTGCACCGTGGAGAGCACCGGACGAATCTGCGAAAAAGGTCTGGACTGTATTCCGAATTTTTCCAATTCTTTATAATAACCGTACGGCAGCAGCATAAGACTGCACATTCCGTCATACATAAAACGGACCTCAACGCCCTCTGCCGCCTTCTGCTTCAGAATATCAAGTATAGTTCTCCACATATAGCTGTCTGTAACTATAAAATACTCCATAAATATAAACTTTTTTGCCGCTTTGAGCTGCTTTTGCATCTCTTCAAATTTATTTTCGCCAAGAGGGAAAAACATAATTCCGTTATCCTTATATGCAGGAAAATCACCCGCATTATACAGATACCTCGAAAGACCGTTCTCACCGTGTGATACTCCCTCAAGCTCATCATATATCTCCTGATTATACTCCTCACTCTCATGAAGCTGTTTGTCAATCAGAGCAAGCCTTCTGCGCATGATTTTTGTGCCAAGCTGAAGATTGACAAAAATATACATAAGAGTTCCGAATACAGGAATTATAAGCACAGGAAGCATCCATGCCATTTTAAAACTTGCATTTGAATTTTCATTAAAAATGTGTATCACAACAAGCGCGCCTATAAGAACAAATATAATATACACAAGAACGGAATACGAATACATCCAGTTCGCGATGATGATAAAGAAAGCAAGCTGCATAAGGACAGAAAAGATTACAAAGGCCGTGCGGCCAAATAAAAGCTTTGAAATTTTTTTCATCTTTCGGGTAATTTTCTTCATGTTATCCTCCGTCTCTTTTACAGCATGTAATATATATCTTATATATCATAACATATTTGCGTTTCTCAGTCCACATACGGAAAAAGCAGGGGCGGCACAGCCGCCCCCGCTTATAAATTTATATATCGAATATCCGTCACAGATTTGTATAACCCATGAGATAACGGTCAACTTCTCTTGCACAGTCACGGCCCTGACGGATTGCTTTTACGACAAGAGACTGACCCGTGTGGCAGTCGCCTGCGGTAAACACACCATTTACATTTGTTGCAAAGCCGTCCTGTTCAGTCTTAATGTTTGTGCGCTCTGTAAGCTCTACCCCGAAAGCATCAGTTACATACTTCTGCACTCCAAGGAAGCCTGCTGCGATAAGAACAAGCTCACAAGGAAGCTCTTTTTCACTGCCCTCCACAGGCACCATCATTTTTCTTCCCGTTTTTTCGTCAACCTTAGACTCAAGCCTTACAGTTACAACCTTTTCAAGGTTGCCCTTTTTATCCTTCTTGAACTCCTTGACAGTTGTTGTGTAGACACGAGGGTCATGACCAAACACTGCGATTGCCTCCTCCTGACCGTAATCGGTCTTGCAGACGAGCGGCCACTGAGGCCACGGATTATTCTCGCTTCTGACATCTGGAGCCTTAGGCATCATCTCAAGCTGGGTAACCGATTTGCAGCCATGTCGTATGCATGTTCCCACACAGTCATTTCCGGTATCTCCGCCTCCGATAACAATAACATTTTTATCCTTGGCGGATATATACTTTCCATCGCCAAAATTAGAGTCCAGAAGGCTCTTTGTCGTAGACTTCAAGAAATCTACCGCAAAATATATTCCGTTAGCGTCTCTGCCCGGCGCGTTAATATCTCTCGGATTTGAAGCTCCGCACGCGAGAATTACAGCATCATACTCATCCATAAGCTTCTTGGCTTTGATTTTCTCGCCTATATTTGCCTCAGTGACAAATTCAACGCCCTCCTCTCTCATCACATCGAGCTTTCTGTCTATAATGTGCTTTTCAAGCTTCATATTAGGAATGCCGTATCTTAACAGTCCTCCAATTCTGTCGGACCTTTCAAACACCGTGACCATATGACCTCTTGTGTTGAGCTGGTCTGCTGCCGCAAGCCCGGCAGGGCCTGAGCCGACAACAGCAATCCGCTTTCCTGTTCTGACCTTAGGCGGCTTAGGACCTGCCCAGCCGTTTTCATACGCGCGCTCGATAATTGCCATCTCATTTTCCTTAGTGCACACAGCGTCCCCATTCAGGCCGCAGGTGCATGCCTTCTCACACAGCGCAGGGCAGACGCGGCTCGTAAATTCCGGAAAATTGCTGGTCTTGTGAAGTCTGTTGTATGCTTCCTCCCAGTTTCCCGTATATACAAGGTCGTTCCACTCAGGAATAAGATTGTTTAACGGACATCCTGACGTCATGCCCTTAATATTCATACCCGACTGGCAGAACGGCACGCCGCAGTCCATACAGCGCGCGCCCTGGCGTCTCTGTTCATCCTCAGACAGAGGAGTATGAAACTCATTAAAATTCTTTATTCTCTCTTTAGGCGAAACTGCTTTCGCTTCTTTTCGCTCATATTCCAAAAATCCTGTTGGCTTTCCCATAAAAATCTCCTTTCGGTAATCGCTTAATCACTCCCGCTGCACATGCCCGAAATCCTACGCGGATTAACGGGGCATGAATACAGCATTTTACTTTGTCACTGCGTAGAACGCCTCAATCTGAGCCTGCTCGCTGCTCAAGCCCTTCTCTTCCATCTGAACAATAGTGTTAAGCATCTTCTTGTAGTCATGAGGAATAATTCTCTTAAACTTAGGAAGATATTCGCCAAAATTGTCGAGAACTTCTTTGCCCTTCTTTGAATTCGTGTACGCAACATGCTCCGTGATAAGCTCCTTGAGCTCAAGTACATCATACTTATCTGTCACAGGCTCCATAGAGACAAGCTGCTTGTTCATTCTCTTATAGAGACTTGTATCCTCATCGAGAACATATGCAATACCGCCGCTCATACCTGCCGCAAAGTTCTTTCCTGTTTTTCCAAGCACAACAACACGTCCGCCTGTCATGTACTCACAGCCGTGGTCGCCGCAGCCTTCAACAACCGCTGTCGCTCCTGAATTTCTGACACAGAAACGCTCGCCGGCAACACCGTTGATGAACGCTTTTCCGCTCGTAGCTCCGTAAAGAGCAACATTACCGATAATTATATTTTCATCTTCTTTATAAGTACTTCCTGTCGGAGGATATACTATAAGCTTTCCGCCCGAAAGACCCTTTCCGAAATAGTCGTTGCTGTCTCCGACAAGCTCAAGAGTGAGTCCCTTAGGAACAAACGCACCAAAGCTCTGTCCGCCTGCGCCGTTGCACTTTACTGTGTAAGTATCCTCCTCAAGAGTCTCTCCGAATCTTCTTGTAATTTCAGCTCCAAGCAGAGTTCCGACAGAACGGTCCGTATTTGTAACATCAACCTCAACGCTTCTCTTCTGCCTTTGATCTAACGCCGCTGCAAATTTCTTAAGCAGAATTTTTTCGTCAATCGTCTTTTCAAGCTCAAAGTCAAACACATTTTTCTTATCATAATGTATCTTTGAAGCCTCTTTGATATATGGATTATCCAAAATCTTAGACAAATCAACCTTTCTTGAGCGTCCGCTCTCAGGGACATCTCTCTGCTCAAGGAAATCAGTTCTTCCCACCAGCTCGTCAACCGTCCTTACGCCGAGCTTTGCCATATACTCGCGAAGCTCCTGCGCTATAAATCTCATAAAGTTCACAACGTACTCAGGCTTGCCCGCAAATTTCTTTCTGAGCTCAGGATTTTGTGTTGCAACGCCTACAGGACACGAGTCGAGGTTACATACTCTCATCATCACACAGCCCATGGTTACAAGCGGTGCAGTAGCAAAACCGAACTCCTCGGCGCCCAGCATAGCGGCGATAGCAACGTCGCGTCCGCTCATAAGCTTACCGTCCGTCTCGATTATAACCTTATTTCTCAGTCCGTTCATTGTGAGCGTCTGATGAGCCTCTGCAAGTCCGAGCTCCCACGGAAGTCCCGCATTGTGAATAGAACTTCTAGGCGCCGCACCTGTACCTCCGTCATATCCGGAAATCAGGATAACCTGTGCTCCCGCCTTTGCAACACCCGATGCGACCGTTCCTACGCCCGCCTCAGATACAAGCTTGACTGAAATACGCGCATTCTTGTTCGCATTTTTCAAATCATAGATAAGCTGCGCCAAATCCTCGATAGAATAAATATCGTGATGAGGCGGAGGTGATATAAGCGATACTCCAGGTGTTGAGAGACGCGTCTTTGCAATCCACGGATAAACCTTCTTTCCCGGAAGATGTCCGCCCTCACCCGGCTTAGCTCCCTGAGCCATCTTAATCTGAATCTCCTGAGCGCTCACAAGATATCTTGATGTAACGCCGAAACGTCCCGATGCAACCTGCTTGATTGCGGAACATTTATTCAGGCCGTCAGGACCGACAGTGAGGCGCTCTTCCTCCTCGCCGCCCTCGCCGCTGTTTGACTTGCCGTGAAGCATATTCATCGCAACAGCCATTGTCTCGTGAGCTTCCTTTGAGATTGAGCCGTATGACATCGCGCCTGTCTTAAACCTGCGCACAATGGAATCAACGCTCTCAACCTCGTCTATATTTATACCCTTCTTAGGGAACTTAATGTCCATAAGGCCTCTTAAGTTCATTGCGCCTGTCTCTTTATTTACAAGCTTTGTATATTCCTTAAATACATTGTAATCTCCCGTCCTCGTCGCAAGCTGAAGCAGATGTATTGTATGAGGATTATATAAATGCTCCTCCTTTCCGCTTCTGAGCTTGTGCGCACCGTTACTGTCAAGCGTCGTATCGGTAGGAAGTCCGAGCGGGTCAAAAGCCTTTGAGTGAAGCGTCTCAACGTCCTCCTGAATATCCGAAAGACTGATACCCTCAATTCTGCTCACTGTTCCCTTAAAGTACTTGTTTATAACATCAGAATTGATACCGATTGCCTCAAAAATCTTAGCTCCCTGATATGACTGAATTGTCGAAATACCCATTTTAGCCGCAATCTTGACAATACCGCCTAAAATCGCACTGTTGTAATCGTCGACAGCCGCATAGTAATCCTTGTCGAGCATATTCAAATCAATAAGCTCCTGGATACTCTCCTGCGCGAGATACGGATTAATGGCAGACGCGCCGTATCCGAGAAGAGTTGCAAAATGATGAACTTCTCTAGGCTCGCCGCTCTCTAAGATTACAGCCATAGCAGTTCTCTTCTTGGTCTGTACAAGGTACTGCTGAAGCGCAGACACCGCAAGAAGCGACGGAATTGCAACGTGGTTTTCGTCAACTCCCCTGTCTGAGAGTATGATGATATTTGCCCCCTCCCTGTGTGCTCTGTCAACTTCTACATAAAGGTGGTCGATTGCCTTCTCAAGAGAGGTATTTTTATAGTAGATAATCGGAATTGTCTCTACCTTAAATCCGTCAACCTTCATATTTTTAATCTTCAAAAGGTCTGTATTTGTAAGAATAGGATGATTAATCTTGAGCTGCTTGCAGTTTTCAGCCTTCTCCTCCAACACATTTCCGTCTGTTCCGAGATAAACCGTCGTAGCAGTAACAACCTTCTCGCGGATAGAGTCAATAGGCGGATTTGTAACCTGTGCAAAAAGCTGCTTAAAATAATTAAACAGCGGCTGGTGTTTGTTTGAGAGAACTGCCAGCGGAGTGTCAATTCCCATCGCCCCGATCTGCTCGGATCCGTTTAACGCCATCGGAAGAATTGAGTTCTTTAAATCCTCATAGGTATAGCCGAATGCCTTCTGAAGCCTTGCACGCTCCTCCTTCGTGTGCATAGGAACCTTCTGATTAGGAATTTTCAAATCATGGAGCTGAATGAGGTTGTTGTCAAGCCACTCGCCGTAAGGCTGCTTGGTCGCATACTCCTCCTTGAGCTCGTCGTCGTCGATAAGCTCGCCCTTTACCATATCAACCAGAAGCATTTTTCCCGGTCTGAGTCTGTCCTTAACCTTTATCCTGCTCTCATCTATAGGAAGCACTCCCACCTCTGATGAGAGAATGAGATAATCGTCGTTTGTCACATAGTAACGCGACGGGCGCAGACCGTTTCGGTCAAGCACAGCTCCCATAATATCGCCGTCCGAGAAAAGGATTGACGCAGGACCGTCCCACGGCTCCATCATAGTCGCATAGTACTGGTAAAAATCCTTTTTCTCCTGTGCCATTGCTTTATTGTTGCTCCACGGCTCCGGAATTGTAATCATAACAGCCAGCGGAAGCGGCATACCGTTCATAACGAGAAATTCAAGAGTATTATCAAGCATAGCCGAGTCTGAGCCGTTTGTATTAACGACAGGCGTAATCTTCGCCATTTCAGCCTCAAGATAATCAGAATACATAGTCTCCTCACGCGAGAGCATTCTGTCGGCGTTTCCCTTTATAGTGTTGATTTCTCCGTTATGTACGATAAACCTGTTAGGATGAGCGCGTTCCCAGCTCGGATTTGTGTTTGTTGAAAATCTTGAATGTACGATAGCAATAGCCGACTCGTAATCAGTATCTTCCAAATCGCCGAAGAACTGGCGGAGCTGCCCTACAAGAAACATACCCTTATATACAATGGTTCTGCTTGAAAGAGATACGACATATGTGTCCTCGTTTGTCTGCTCAAACACACGTCTGGCTACATAGAGCTTTCTGTCGAAATCTATTCCCTTCTCAACGCCCGCAGGCTTCTTTACAAACGCCTGCATAATATAAGGCATACAGTCCACAGCTTTCTTGCCGAGGACATTAGGATATGTAGGGACCTCTCTCCAGCCGAGGAATTCCAGCCCCTCCTTCTCGACAATAATTTCAAACATTTTCTTTGCCTGGTTTCTCTTCAGTTCATCCTGCGGAAAGAAGAACATACCAACGCCATACTCTCTCTCTTCACCTATCTGAATGCCAAGAGGCTTTACAGCTTTCTTAAAAAATTTATGTGACACCTGAAGGAGAATACCCACGCCGTCACCAGTCTTTCCCTCTGCATCTTTACCGGCTCTGTGCTCCAGATTTTCAACTATACTGAGTGCATCCGAAACCGTCTGATGCGTCTTAATTCCTTTGATGCTTACAACCGCGCCGATACCGCAGTTGTCATGTTCAAAGCTTGGACTGTAAAGTCCGGGTTGTCTGCTCTGTTTTTCCATAAGTCGTTATCATCCTTTCGCAATGGTTTTTGTCGGTTATAAATATACTCTTTTTTTAAACACATGTAAATATCATTTTTTGTTGTTATTATCAGATAATTTGATATTATTGCATTTATTAATATTATTATCTGAAAATGGCGCGTTTTGTTTAAATTAAAGCATGCAATTATATCGTTTTTTTAAATAAAACGAGGCATGTTTACATTAATTTTACATCTGGTTTTGCACCAAAAATGACCCTGTTTTTGAAATTGTATTTGAATTGTTTATCAGCAAAAAGCCTGCTTTAATTGATTTTATCAGCTGTTTAAAGCGTTTAATTGTTCAATTCTAAAAAACAAAGGCTGATTCGCAAAATTTTTTTCAAAAATTACGCAAATCAGCCTAAAATTATAAATAAATTTCAATTTTTTCTTAACAAAATTAAGTACAAGTCATCTGACAGCATCATTATCACAAACATGGCACGCCATATTGAACTCAGGTTTAAAACTAAAGCTTTCTCTTCTTTTTGTTTTTGATTATAAAATTCACAGCCCCCGGAAGCACATCAAAAACAGTCTTATTATATGAGCCGCCAAACTCTCCGTCCAGCGTCCATGCAAGTTCATTCGCGGATTCAAATTCAACATGGCTCGCCTTGAAAGAATACATCATATCACAATCCCCAAAATTCTGAGTAACAAAAGCATTGACAAGCTGCTGCAGCTCTAGCGGATTATGAATTTCTTTGATAAGGGTAACCTCAAACATTCCGTCCTGTAAGTCGGCAGAATTTCCGACAATCCACTTCATGCCTCCAACAGACTTAGTATTGCTGACCATTCCGTATACAAAGCTGCCCTCCGCATTCACCGTATCGCTTTTTACCCGCACATAGTACGGCTTAAGTCCGATAAAACGCTTTGCCGCCTCCAATATATAAGCCTGATGTCCAAGAACATTCTTAAGCTGCTGCGGTGTATTATAAGAAACCTCCGTAAACGCTCCGAACGCCGCAACATAATTAAAGCTGCGCTCACCCAGCATCATTCCTATGTCACAGCTAAACAGCTTCCCTTTGGCAATATTGCGGGCAGCCTCCCTCATCTCGCGCGGAATTCCCAGACTCTTCGCAAAATCATTCGTTGTTCCGCTCGGAATATAACCTATCGGAAGCCTTTTATCAAGCTTCAGCACAGCTCCGACCGTCTCATTTAATGTGCCGTCTCCTCCGCTGCAAGCAACCACATCATATTTCATGCCGTTTTTAATGATATAATTGAAGCCGTCCAAAGGCGCCTTAGTAGGATATACCGTAACCTCATAATCCGCCTGCGAAAATATCTGAATAATCTCCATAAGCTTATTCTTTATCTGTGCTTTTCCTGAATTAGGATTAAATATAAACAGTAATTTTTTCACAATAACCCTCCATGTCCGCCGGCGCTTACTTTGTCAAAAATGTGCCTTCTGCCCGTGACAGACCCGAACTTCAAAGTCTGCGCGCATCGCCCTTGACGTATTATATTCGGTTATCTGTCCCATTTGTCACAAAGTGCATTAATCTGGTCTGCAAATTTTGCCAAATCTTTATTTGCACCGCCCTCATTATGGTTGATGACAGACATAAGACGCTGTCCTGCAGCCACCAATCTTCCGAATACTCCCTGATTGCGTTTTGCAACTGTTCTTCTGCTCTTCTTCTGCTCGTTTCCGTATGCCACGGCACGGTCTGCAGCCAGATCAAATATCGCCCCGGTGTAAGGAGCTATCGTATCATAGCCGTAAACATCATGCAAAAGCTTTGCAAAAGAATCACACACTGCATCCTCACCGTGGACAACAAATACCTTCTGAGGCTTTTTCTCAAATGCGTTAATCCACTTTATCAACCCCTCCCTGTCAGCATGACCGCTGGCTCCCGGAAGCTGCGCAATCTCTGCGCTGACCTGTATAGGCTCTCCGAACAGTTTAATCTCCTTTGCACCGTCTATAATAGCCCTTCCCGTAGTGCCAAGAGCCTGATAGCCCGCAAAAAGAATTGTACACTCCGGTCTCCAGAGATTGTGCTTTAAATGGTGACGAACACGTCCCGCCTCGCACATTCCCGACGCCGAAATTATAACTTTGGGATTTTGGTCAAAATTAATCTGCTTGGAAGCTTCACCCGTTGTCGCAAACTTAAGTCCGTCAAACAGAAGCGGGTTGACGCCCGAATCTATCAGACTCATTGCCTCCTCATCAAAACACTCATGTGTGTTCTTGCCGAATATATTTGTTGACTCTATTGCAAGCGGACTGTCCAGATACACATCAAACGGTCTGTCAATCAGCTTTTTTTCTTTTATTTCCCTTATAAAATATAACAGCTCCTGTGCTCTTCCCACCGCAAACGACGGAATTACAACATTTCCTCCGCGCTCAAACGTCCTTGTAAATACCTTAACCAGCTCTGCCACATAGTCAGGAGTTCCTCCGTGGCTTCGGTCGCCGTAGGTTGATTCCATTACAACGTAATCCGCATCCTTTATATACTCAGGGTCCTTGAGTATAGGCTTATTTACATTTCCTATATCGCCTGAAAATACAATTTTCTTTGATATGCCGTTCTCGTCTATCCATACTTCTATGCTGGCAGAGCCAAGAAGATGACCCGCGTCAACAAACCTCACACATACTCCGTCGCATATATCTATCTTTTCCCCATATGGGCAGCCAACAAACTGCTTCATTACATTAACCGCAGCATCCATATCGTACAGCGGAACAAACTCTTTGAGCGTTCCGTTGGAACGCTTTGCCTTACGGTTTCGCCATTCAGCCTCAAACATCTGTATGTGAGCGCTGTCCTTGAGCATAATCTCACACAAATCTACCGTTGGTCTGGTAGTATATACTTTTCCCCTGAAGCCGTTAGTATAGAGCAGAGGAATTAATCCCGAATGGTCGATGTGCGCATGCGTGAGCAGCACAAAATCAACCTCTGCCGCAGGAACAGGCAGTTCCTGATTTTCATAAACATCATTGCCCTGCTCCATTCCGCAGTCAATCAAAATATTCTTACCGCATGCCTGCAAAAAATGACAGCTTCCTGTGACCTCATGGTCAGCCCCCAAAAAATTCAGCCTCATAATATTCCCCTTTTCCGCTTATATCTTTAATATAATTTTATGATAATACGAGCATATTTTCAACCTAAAATCCCCAAACCGTCCAGTAAAATTTTAAGTCCTATAAATATAAGTATCACACCCCCGCAGACCTCAGCCTTTGATTTATACTTTTCTCCGAAAATGCTTCCTATCTTAATTCCTGCTGCCGAACAGACAAATGTAGTAATTCCTATAAATGTTACGGCATAAATAATATTTACATTGAGAAACGCAAAGCTGACTCCCACCGCAAGAGCATCTATACTTGTTGCGACTGCGAGAAGAAACATTGTTGAAATCCCCATATTTGAATCCATTTTTTCTTCCTCTCCAAACGCCTCCCTAATCATGTTTATTCCGATAATAACCAGCAGAATAAACGCAATCCAGTGCGAATACATTGTAATTTTATCCGCAAAAATACTTCCCAGAAGATACCCTATAAGAGGCATTAATGCCTGAAAACCTCCAAACCATGCGCCGGCAATGCACATATGCTTCACCTTTATTTTACCCAGAGAAAGCCCTTTACAGACAGAAACAGCAAAAGCATCCATTGACAGACCAAGTGCAAGAATAAATAATTCAATTAAACTCATTTCATCCTCCATCGTTTTAATTTTCAAGAGATTTCATCATATGCAAAACAATTTCCCATACAAGAACATAAAACTTTCCTGATAAAATAAAAAAGACCCACGGACAGCTTTTAAAACTGCCCATGAGTCTCATCATTCAAAATAATACCGGGTATGTAAACCATTGTGTCGATATTACTACATAATATAAATTATGCCGATTACTCCCTCTTGGTTTCGAGTTAATTAACTATATCATTATTGATAAATATTATCAAGTAGTTTTTGTCAAAAAATAACATCCTCTATGCGTATTTTGGGAACATGGTGTACCTGTTTGCTGTCCCTGTAATATTTTATGTCGCCGTCCGCCGGAATATCCTCAAGTACAACCTCTTCTTTTGGATAGCCAAAAGCTATACAGTAATCAATTTTCATATCATCAGGAAGCGAAATTATTTCCGAGAGCTTATCCCTGTTCACATTTCCAAGGAAACAACCTCCAAAGCCTCTCTCCGCCGCCGCAAGAAGCATTGTCTGACCGATGATTCCCTCATCGCACTCCGCCTTAGCCTGCTTTGACGTTGCAAGTATTATATATGCCGCAGGTCTCTCCCCCGGCACAGGTCCGTCCCATTCCTTCAAATATCCCGCCCAGCCGAGACACTCAAAAACCTTCTCATTTGTCTTTTCGTCGCACACAAGCTTATATCTGACAGGCTGTCTGTTAGCGGCAGACGGCGTGTTTCTCGCAATGTCAACAAGCTCCACAAGCGTCTCCCTGCTGATTTTCCTGTCCTCATAAAACCTGCGGTAAGAGCGGTTTTTCTTAACTAAATCTTCTATCATTTTTGTACTCCTTTCTGCTGCGCATGACTTAAAGGCAAAACGCTGTACTCATTTTCATAATATTTTATACTGAGTTCAAAATCACTCAGCTTCATATCCATATTATAAATATTTATATTGATATAGCTGTTATCAGGATAATACATGTGCCCGTCCTTCAGCTTTTTATCCAAAGAATCCCTGAACATAAATGAAACGGCGTCTGTATTTGCCTCAGGAATATTTGAGATATAAAAAAGCCCTCTGAACTTATCACACGTATCAGACGTTTCCAATATGTAATTATAGTAATAGCCGTCAACAGTTACCGTAACCTCTTCGCTTTTTCCCTCAGCATCATAAGATATACACTGTATTTCTTTTCTGATATGATGTTTAACCGGTATATTTCTCAATGCCAGTATTACTGCCCCGACAATCAGAACAATCCAAACGGCAATATATAAAATATCGATTTTTTTAAAAGTCTTCATTATGTGTTATTTTGACGCTCCCTCCGTAATAATATTTTACTTTTCCTGTTCCCCGGCTGTGCGGCAATTTATACCATTAAGCATGATGCCTGATACCTGCCGTCACACCTGAGCATATATTATCGGAAGCACTTAAACAATTTTATCCTACAAGACTGTTTTTCATCCACTTACCGCTGAAATAATTTGCCGTAAACACAATTCCTCTGACTGCCCAGTCAGCGAACATACAATACCAGAACGCCATTGCCCCGATATTAAAACAGTTAATAAGAATAACACAGAGCACCACTCTGCACAGCCACATTGTGCATGTCGCCGCAATCATAGAAAACTTAACATCACCTGCTGCCCTCATTCCGTAAGCAGGTATATAAGAAAGTGACCAGAATACAGGCTTTACAACAGTAATCGCCGTGAGCATTTTAAGGCTGAGCGCCGCTGCATCCGGCTCCATGCCTCCAATTATTGTAACCGGCCTGCCGGCAATAAAGACAAGTATACATGACAGCAAAATACCTATCTCGCCTATCCATGTAAACTTAACTATATAATACTTTGCCTCTTCCTTTCTTCCTGCTCCTATACACTGTCCGACTGCCGTCATAAGACCTATTCCGACGCCTATGCCCACAACTCCGTTTACATTTTCAAATATAGCCGCCATAGACTGAGCTGCGATTGCAACAGTTCCCATTGACGAAATCATAGACTGAATTGCCAGCTTTCCGAACTGAAACATTCCGTTCTCAATTCCCGCAGGCAGACCTATCGCAACAATTTTTTTAATCAGAGCCATATCCGGACGTATTTTAAAATATTCCCTCAGAACGACAGGCTGTTTATCTTTTCTTAGCCTTGCATACACCACTGTCATGCATATTATACGCGAAATGAGCGTTGAAAGCGCCGCACCAAACACTCCCATATTCATACCAAAAATAAATACGGCATTTCCTATAATATTTACTATATTCGCGCCAAACGAAACAAGCATAGGAAATTTTGCGGCTCCTCCTGCTCTGAAAAACGCGGCTCCGGCACTGAACAATGCAAGAAAAGGATACGAAAGCACCGTAACAAAAAAGTATACAAGACACTGCTCCATAACTTCAGACTCTACTTTTCCGAAAACAGTGTGCAGAAGCCCTCTTCTGAAAATAAGGCATAAAACCATTATCACAACAGAAATTGTAAATACGGTCAAAAGCACCTGTTTTGCCGCGCGGTTACAGCCCTTAACATCACCGCTCCCAAGATACTGAGAACAAATAATCGAAGCGCCCGTAGCCATAGCGGCAAATACCTGAATAACCAGCGTATTTACGGAATCCACAAGAGCGACAGACGACATAGCCGAGCTTCCTACATTGCTCACCATCACCGTGTCCATCATTCCCATAAAAGAATTTAATACCTGCTCGATAATAATGGGAATAAGCAGTGCCCTCAGCATTTTATTGTCAAACATCAGATTTTTACGGTCTATCTTTGACGCATCATAAAGTATATTCTTCATTCTGCGCCTCCATCATAAACCGCTCTATAAGCCTGCTCATATACACTGTATCTCTCGCTCCTGCTGTCTCATAGGACGAGTGCATAGCAAGCTGGGCAAGTCCTATGTCAGCGGCTTTTACCGATAAATTTGCCATGACAAGATTTCCCAGTGTAGAGCCTCCCGGAACATCAGAATTATTATAATAAACCTGATACGGTACAGACGCTTCCCTGCACAGACTTTTTATGCAGGCTCCGGTAACGGCGTCAGTAGTGTACTTCTGACCTCCGTGATACTTAATCACAATACCTCCGTTCATCTTCGGCCTGTTAATTATATCTGCTTTTTGCGGATGATTTGGATGAATTGCATGAGCGTTGTCAGCGCTTATCATAAAGCTTCCTGCAATCATTCTTCTGAAATCCTGCCTGGAAACACCCTGCATGTCGGCAAGCTCTCTTAAAACCGACGGCAAAAAATCAGACGCGGCGCCCTGCCTTGACAGACTCCCTACCTCTTCATTATCAAAAACAGCTAAAATTTTGATAAATGAAGAAAACCTTTCACCATTGCCTGATTTTGCATTTTCCGGACTTCCGTTTTCCTCCCCTGTCTCCTGCTTTTCCTCAGAAACTGCGGCAAGAAAACCTTTAAGCGCTCCGAATACGCACTGCAAATCGTCTATTCTCGGCGCGCAAACCATTGAGGCGGCATCACCCATAATGCAGCCCTCCTGCGCGTTATAAAGATATAAATCGCTGCCCAGTATATGTTCTCGTGATATTCCCGTCTCTTTTTGTATCAATGTATAAATTCCCTCGTCGGCGGCAACCGGCTGCATATCATTTTGAATTGACAGAGGTTTTTTATCTGTTCCGTTTAAAGACCTTGTCATATGTATTGCAAGATTAGGAATAATAAAATACGGCTTTTTAAGATTAACGGAAACGCTTTCAAGTCTGCCGTTTCTGTCCGTGACAATCCTTCCCGCAGCGCTTAACGGTCTGTCAAACCATGACTCGGCAATCATCCCGCCGTACTTCTCCACGTCAAGCTTCAGGCAGCCTTCAGGTCCTGCATACTCTCCGTTTTCCTTAAATTTAAACATCGGAGAATCCGTGTGAGCGCATACAAGCTTAAAGCCCCTGCACAGACATTTTTCAGGGACAGAAAACGCAATCAGCGACGAGCCTCCTCTAATTACATAGCCGTTGCCATTTTTCCACCCGCCGTAATTATTTTCGTACATTTGTGAAAATCCCGACCTTTCAAGCATATTCGCAATAGTCTCGACAGTCTGAAAGGATGTAGGACTTTTCTTTATAAACTCAAGAAACTCAATATTTTCATCTATTATCTGTTCTTTAGAATATTTCATCTCACTCAAATATCCGCCTTCTGTTAAATTATAATGAGCGAAACACACTTTGTGAGCCCGTTTTTCTGCACGCGTAAATCAAAGCCTGAGAAGCATGTCTCCCTCTTTTATCCATTTCATTTTTCGCATCCACTCAGATACCGCAAGCGTGATAACTGCCGGGAGTACAAAATGCATAAGCAAAATCTCTGCCGCCGCTGACGGAGCCGACATTGTCCGGGTCATTGACTGCCATGACATAATCTGCCCCACAAACCCGGCAGAGCCCATACCGGAGCCCGTAGGAGTACTTGTCATGCCAAGCACCGCACTCGATACAGGTCCAAGAATTGCACTGGAAATAATAGGCGGAAGCCATATCAAAGGCTTCTTTACTATATTAGGCACCTGAAGCATAGATGTTCCAATGCCCTGCGCTATAAGGCCTCCGATTTTATTCTCCCTGTAGCTCGCAACAGCAAAGCCTACCATTTGACAGCAGCAGCCTACCGTTGCCGCCCCTGCGGCAATTCCGGTAATTCCCATTGATACTCCTATTGCTGCCGAGCTTATCGGAAGAGTGAGTATCATTCCCATAAGCACAGAAATAAGTATTCCGCCCACAACAGGATGCTGTTCCACGTTAATATTTACAAGATTTCCGAGCCATGTCATAAACGCGGAGATAGGTGGTCCGATTACAAACCCCACCGCCGCTCCGGATGCAATACATAAAAACGGAGTTACAATAATATCAACCTTTGTCTTTCCAGACACCAGCCTTCCTATTTCAATCGCAGCGTAAGCAGCCACAAATGCCCCAAGAGGCTCTCCCGGCTTTCCAAGCTCAAATGCAGTCATGGAGTTTACAGAAGGAAATGCTCCAATCATTCCTGCTGCCGCAGCAGCAATAGTCACAAGCGGTCCCGCTCCTAATTTTACGGCAACGCCCACTCCTATCCCCGCTCCCGTAAGCGTCTTTGCAACATTTGCGGCTCCGTTAATATAACTCCCCGTATCGCCTCCGATAAAAGTGCCAATCTGCGCGATAATAGTGCCTATTATAAGCGTTGAAAACAATCCCAGAGCCATTCCGCCAAGACCGTCAATAAAAATTCTGTTCAAAATTCCTTTAACTTTATCCATATTCATCTCCATTCCGAAGCATTTACGCATACTTAACCCAAAGAAAATTTCTCAATGGCTGTTTTTCTTCTGTGACAGCGGTTGTTTTCATGCGCGCCCGCTCTTTATTTCAAGCTTCACGTCAGAAAACGTAACATCCGCATTTCTTGCCGCAAACATTCCCACATACACATTCTCAGGGTCAACCGCGGTGAGTTTAAAGTCAAAACCGCCCGTCACGGTTGTCTCCTCCCCGAATGTACATGCGTAGCCGTCAGACGTACTCTCTATCTTTAAATCCACTGTCTCTCCCGGCTTATATCCTCTTGAACATGTACCTCCAAGAATAAGCGCACCGCTCTTCCTGGCAAAACATTTCGCAGGCGCATCCTCGTGCGTCAGCAGAAGCGGCGCCGCAGCGACATAATCCCCAAGAACATCAGGTGTAACCTTGTCAATATATATGTCGTCCCTTACCATAAGTCCGAACGAAACCTGGTCGTTAAGAAAGTAATCGTTTATCTTCATCTTTGCAGTCAGCACAAAATTATCATTCACCGAAACTTTTGTATAAAACATCGCAATTCCGTCAGAGACCGGAGCTATTTTTCCGGTATTTCCCCGGACAGCAATATGAAAACTTCCGTCATCCGCCGCCTCAAGCGTAAAATTATCCTTCGACGGAGCCTGAGAAATATCACCGAATACAGTCGGTTTCCACCGTCCTGCCTTTTCCCATAAAACGCTGTCGCATAAATTAGAATCAAACACTGTCGGCTTATAGTCGGTATTTGGTTTAAGATATTTTTCCTTTGAAGGGCGCGGAGCATCCTTTTCAAGTCCCGTTATGTGCTCCGATAACCCCTCAACGCCGAGACGCTTTAACTCCGAGAGACAAAGATACGCATTTACCCTTGCACCCCATATATTTGTGTGAGTGTTGTCAACGCTGATTTCCTTATTTGACGGCCATGCGTGAAGATATATAGTCTCCTCTGGTCCGAGACTGTCATATAACTCCTTTGTCATCATCGTCATATCAACAACCGCAATATTAAGCTCTCTTCCCAAATCACGTATTGACTTAGGATAATCTCCTCCTGCATAAGCTCCGACAGGAGCCGTTATATGAAGCTCCTGCGCGTTCCAGCGCCCCTGCGGGCATCTCCTGACAATAGGCGTACACAGAACAGACGTGCACCCCGCCTCCTGTGCCTTTGCAATATAATTTTCATAAAGAGAATTTGCAAATGTTCCCGGCTCTGTATATGAGCCATTTCCTTCAGTATATCTGTCCGCCTCGGTCTTCTCGTCATTATGCCCGAAGCCAATCATTAAAAAATCGCCCTTTCTCATGCCTGAAAGCAGCGTCTGATATTCCTCCTCTGTTGTATAGCTTTTGCTGCTTCTGCCTGAAAGAGCGATATTTTCAACTGTTATCTCATCGTCAAAATATGCCTGAAGCTGTGTGGCATATCCGTATCTCGGAAAATAATATTTGTCATCAAAGCTGCTAAGAGTCGAATCTCCGACCACCCATAAAGTTTTTCCCATTGCTCTCTCCGTTCCCGCGCTTGTAAACAGCGCATAAATAAAATAAAAATTTTACGCGTTACACTAATGCATATTTTTAACTGAACTCCGTCAGCGCAAAGGGGCGAAACACTATTTACACAATGTCTCGCCCTTTCAAATAACCTATTTTACCGAATATACAATACTGCTTATCGCGTCATCCTGAATTGCAAAGCTCAGCATCATATTCCCGGACTCATAAATAAACTGTCCGTTTTCTTCCTTATAAGAACTGCCGTAAGCCGAAATCATCTTATCCTTACTGTCCCCAATCTTCACGCCCTCTTTTGTCTTTACCGTGTCATCCATAAATGTCACAGAGTAAACCAAATCAACATTATCCTTCTGGTATCCCTGAAGCGTAAAGCTGTCGTAATACCAGAACTTGTCCATTCCGTCAAAAGCGCAGCTCTTTGCCTCATAATAACCTCCCTTAGGCTCTCCGAGCTTTGATGTTATGTCTTCAATATTTCCGTCTATTGCAATATCAACACCGTCCGTACTGAATACATAGCCGTTTGACGCAGTCTGCTCATCCTGTGTACCAGGTGTATTATTACTTGTCTCATTATTTGAGCCGCAGGCTGTGAGCCCCATACATAAAACCATAAGTCCTGCTGCTATTAAACTTCTCTTTCTCATTGTGAACCTCCATCTGAATTTTTATTCCATTCCTCCTGCTTGGCGGCCTTTTCGCTGTAATAATTTGCTGCCAGCTCATTCCACTCCGCAGAAACTTCCGCATCATTCCTGTGGTCGGGAAGAGAAAACTCCTCCTGAAGCAATGCTCCGAGATAAACGGCTGTCTTTTCTGCTCCGTCCACATTCAAATGCTGTCCGTAGTCAAACGTGTCCGTCTGATAATCAATTCCAATCTCATCGGCACTGTTTACCATATTTAAGTATAACAGATTATTTTCGTTTGCATAGTCCTGAATCTGAGAATCCCATTCATCGTACCAGTGCGGGAAAATACTTGGAGCTTTCATAAGAACAAGCTCAATCCCGTTGCTTTCGCAAAGCGTTCTGATTTTATCAAGATACTCATAATTTCTGTCCGAAAATCTGTAATTTGCAAGAGGCTGCACCTTCGGCACCGTTGTTACAGGACGAACTCCTACCTGCATTAAATAGCCGTTGCTTGTAACCTTCGGCTTTGAAAACATATATCTCACATCCTCAAACGTGAGCTCGCTCCAGCGCGAATGATACCTGATAAGAGGAAAAATATAGCTCAAAAGCGATTCCTCATCAGTCATTGACTCCTTAATAGAATTAAGCTTCGACATAGACCAGCGCATTCCGTCTATAGTCATACGGTTGTATGCCTCGCTCTTTGATTCAGCCTGAGACATAGCAAGTACATTTAAAACCACAACTTTAGGCGTCTCATATTTGAGAGTGTCCTCTAAAAGATAGTACGACTGCCATATGAGCTGTTCGGAGCTTCCCCTTATATAGCTTGTAATACCGTACTCCTCCCACATTTTAACCGTAGAAATATTTTCATATACCTCACAGTCACCCAGGAAAAGCACGTCGTGATTTTTGCTGCTGTCGTAATACTCCTCGACCATAGAGCCTTCCGGTATATCGCTTACATATTTAGGCGTCAGCAGAAGCGTCAGCAGATAAAGACACACAATCGGTATCAGGACGACTGCCAGCACACGTATTATTTTCTTTACCATAAACATGTCCTCCTAAAACTGATTATAAATAAACTGACTCGACTCATAACCGATACCGTATACGCCGAAGACCGCAATACATAAAAATACAGCCAGAAACAACGCAAACCTCAGCGCAAAGCTTTTCTGCGCAAGACGCTCTCTCACCGGCTTTTCACGTCCCAAAAAGCTTACGACATACATAATAAATACGCCTATAATAAGAACAGAATAATCCGCTGCGCTAAGCCCTATATGAAACATTCCGTTACTGAAAACACTTCCGTAGTTAGCCGTTGTGAACATAGAGATAAACTGCCGAAACGCATCTGCGATATTTGCGTGGTAATCAAGCATCTGAAGCGCGCATACTATCGCGGTTGTTCTCACAATCTCAAACACCTGATATGCTTTCCGTTTCTTCAATCCGAGCTTTGCGTCAACCTTCGCGTACACCGGCTCAAGTTCCTGAGAGACGAGCATTATAATGCCGTTTAAAAGTCCCCATACTATAAAATTCCAGCTCGCTCCGTGCCAGAAGCCTGTCACAAACCACACCGTCAGCGTAGCCGTATAGATAGGAAATCTCTGTCCGAGCGCGCCCGAAATATGTTTTTTTAGCCATTTAGATGATTTGTTCATCCATTTAGCCATTGAAATCGGATAAAAAACATAATCCTTAAACCATGCGCACAGCGTGATATGCCACCTTCTCCAGTACTCGGCAAGGCTCTTTGAAAAGAACGGCTGTCTGAAGTTCTCCGGAAGTCTTATGCCGAACATTTCGGCGACGCCGATTGTAATGTCTATTCCACCCGTAAAATCCGCATAGAGCTCGACTGCGTAAATCAGCATTCCAAGAAACGCGTATGCACCCGTATATTTTGAAAAATCTCCGGTCAGCGTCGCAAGACCTATTGCGGCGCGGTCAGCGATAACCATTTTCTTGAAATACCCCCAGAGCACTCTCTGTAAGCCCATCTCAAACTGAGCCCATGAAAATGTATGAGGGCAAAAAAGAGTCTCTTTTAAATCCTTCCATCTGCTGATAGGACCCTGCATCAGCTGCGGGAAAAATGACACAAACAGAGCAAACCTGAAAATATTCTTTTCAGCCTCCGCAACACCCCGGTATACATCTATAATATAGCCCATTGACTGGAAGGTATAAAACGAAATACCCATAGGCAAAATGAAATCAACAGGTTTCAGTGATGTAAAGCCGATAAAAAAATTTGTGTATTTCAAAACCGCGAGAATACCAAAATTAAAAAGCAGACAGCCTGTCATCCAAAGCTTTTGAACGCGCTTTGTCTTTGCCTTATACGCCTTTTTCTGCTCCTTAGACATTATATCCTTAAGCTTGTCCATCGCCAGCTTCTGGCGATCCCCTGCCTTTGCAATCATACGGCCGCAAATATATGTTGAGATAATTGTCGCCAGCATAAAAACGGCGCCGCGTATACCCGCCTGAAGATAAAAGCAGACATTTGCGCACAAAAGCATTATCCACTGCCATTTCTTCGGCACGATATAGTACATCAGCAGCACAACCGCCACAAAAAGCACAAAATTAACAGATGTAAATAACATAAATTCTCCATTCCAACGCGAATAATAATATTAAAATATTACAAATTAAAACCAAAAAAAGCCTCAACCCATTACTCTAATAAGTGTATGGAGTTGTCGGAGTCGCCGGATATTTAGATACGTCCCGTACATAATTATAATTTCCCTGGTCAAGATAGTCCTGTATCTCCTGGTCAGTCTTCATAAAACATGCAAAACCCGAACGCATTCTTGTAGAATCAAAGTGATACCAGCCTGTACCGACGTCAACAAGCAGCCATGCATGGTCTCCCGTCGGTGAATTTTCATTTTCAATCCACATAACCTTTGCGCCGAGAGCTTCAAGCAGCGCTCTGTCAACTGACGTGTACGTAAAGCAGTCCCCGCCCGTATAATCGGACCTCTTAAGCTCTGTAAGGGCAAGCAGCGCCTCATTCTCCCAATCACTTCCGTCATAACAGATACCCGTATAACCTATCTTGTTATGAGCATAGTCAAAAATCGCCCTTAGCTTCTGGCCTGTTGACATTGTATCATCAGTTATGCCGGCAAGAATTTCCTGTGCCAGCGCCTGATATGAGCCCTCAACCGGAGCCGGATTTTCAATGGTTATCTGCGCCTGCGCAGTAGCCTCATTTCCGGCAGCGTCAACAGCCCTGTAAGTTACGGTGTAAGTGCCCGGTGTATTGACGTCAACCTCAGACTTGTCGACCTCAACCTCCACCTCGCCATCGACGTCATCAACTGCTGAGATTCCAGACAGATATGAAATCTTATCTCCGAGAACAAACGTCTTATCCTCAACTCCGCTGATAACAGGAGCAGTCACATCTTTTGGCTCCTCTGTTGTCTCTTCATCAGTCTTTTTTTCCTCATCTTTTTTTGACTGTTCTTCACTCTGCGAATTTACATTGCCGTTGTTTCCGCCGTCTGAAGAAGCTGCAACACTTTTATTGAAATTTATCGCCAAAATCACGCCCACAACAATCATAACCACAAGCAGCAATGCACCAGCGCAGATAATTGTGTACATGTGCTTTGAGATATATTTTTTTATTTTCTTTATATTAACTTCACGTCTGCTCTTTACGTGAACACCTTTTCTGTTTCCCATTTTAATCCTCACTTCTGCGCACGCTTTCAGCGTATTGAATTTTCCGTTAAATTATAGAGCATATACCTGTCATTTTCAACCTTTTTTTGCGCACTTGTACAGGTACAAATGTTGCCAATTCATGAATAAGGTTTTATAATTTGTTAAAAACGGATAAAATATTTTTATTAAAAATCAGAACGGAGATTAGTGTAAAACGCTCCGGAACGGAGATTATTATGACTATATACCACCTTTTTACCGGAGGCACAATAGGAAGCAGAATAAATACAGACGGACAGATTTCACCTGATGAAAACAGCCCCTACCGTCTCCTGGAAATGTACAAAAAACAATTTACTGCGGATTTTAATATCGAATGTATTCCCGTGTATGAAATTCTAAGCGAAAATCTTGACGCAGAACACCTGCTCAAATTAGTAAGAGCCCTCGGTGAACTTCTGGCTTCACAAAAACTTTCAGCGAATGACGGAATTATAATAACTCACGGAACTGACACGCTTCAATATACCGCGGCAATTCTCGGCTATATCTTCAGCTCTGCCAAAATCCCAATAGTGCTCGTATCAAGCGATTTTGTTCTTGATGACGAGCGTGCCAACGGCATAGACAACTACCGCTATGCTGTCGAGTTTATTAAAAGCACCGTAAAAGGCGGCTGTTTTGAAGGCATGAGTGGAGTATTTGTAAGCTACTGCAACAAAGGAGGCGCACCAGCCATTCACCTTGCCACAAGACTGGCTCTTCCCGTTGAATATTCGGGTGATGTATCAAGCGTATGCAATTCATATTTATGCACGTTTTCTTTCAGGGATAACTCAGGCTCTGAAGCTGTATATAATGAAAAAAGCATACTCCGCACAGATGCAGACAAAGCCTTCGTTAATATAAATCCGTCGTACCGTATTTTACCCGATAACCGCAGCTTTAATTTAAACCCGAAGACGCTTAAACTGACTGAAAAAACCGACTATATTCTTCGCATTCGTCCATATCCGGGCTTTAAATATCCCGAATTGTCAGAAGACGTTAAAGCGGTTTTGCATGAAAGCTATCATTCTGGAACTATCTGCATAAGTGACGACCTGAGAGCCTTTGCCGAAAAAGCCCGCCGTCTCAATATCCCGATTTTGCTGACTGGTCTTGACTGCCGCGAAAACGAGTATGAAACTGTTGAGCAGTACAGAAAACTTGATATTATACCGGTGCACAACAGCGCGGCAATAGCATTATACTGCAAGCTGTGGCTTGCGGTAAGCAACGGGCTTGATATTACAGAAATCTGCACGCACAGCTATGCCGGGGACTGGGTGTGAACTTTAAGCGCCTACCCTCTGTCCGGACGGCATGAACATCCGATACCAAGTCCTCCGTAGCCTATATGACAGGACACTCCCATTGAGAGATTATCGCAGTGTACCTCCATTCCCGGAAACGCTGCCCTGATCTCCTCCTCCCATTCGCGGGACACATCAGCCGGGGCGCTTGAAGCTGCCAGAAGATTAACCTCTCCGCGCTTATACCACTCCGAAAACGTTGTCTCCAAATCGTGCTTCAGTGCCTCAATCATCACTCTCTTTGCTTTGTTGAAACCTCTGCACTTCCTGTAAACATCAAGCGTTCCCACATCAAATCTGAGCACGGGCTTAATATTCAGCACATTTCCGAGAGCTGCCGAAGCCGGAGAAATTCTGCCTCCGCGCTTAAGATTATCAAGCGTCTCAACCCCTATGTAAATAACCATATTGGCCTTTGACGCCTCGAGCGTCTTTTTAATCCACGGAGCAACATATCCTTCATCTATCAGTTCAAGCGCATCCAGCACCGCCCTGCGCTGTGCCGATGAAACTCTTCCGTTATCGACGACAAACACACGGTTTTTGTATTTTTCATCCTCTGCAAAAGTCTCTGCAGTATGACACGAGCCGCTCAGACCGCTGCTTATCGGTATATATATTATCTGCTCATACTCTTTAAGCGCCTCATCCCAGATATTCATCACGTCCGTAGGCGACGGCTGTGATGTCCGCACATCCGCGCCGCTCTTTAATATTTTAAGAAAATCATCCCATGTATATGTAACACCCTCGTAGCAGCATTCCCCGTCTACATAAAAAGGCATCGGCAAAACCTTAATACCGAGCCTGTCCGCTTCTTCCTTCGTTATTCCGCTGTGGCTGTCAGTCACTACCCCAATCCTCTTCATATTATAAACCGCCTCCGTTTTTCAAATAATTGAGATAAATTTTATTATATCAAACATTTTGAAAATCTCAATATTATTTTTTCTGTCAAACAACTTTAAAGCACTTCAGCCCGCGCCATTCGCAAAGAGCGCTGTTACTGACGCACACAGCGCAGAAACGTCAGGAAACAGCGCCCTTAAAAAGCTTAAAGCTCAGTTTATTTGCTGAATTTTAAATTTATTGCCCGATGCTTCCGCTCTGCTGCGCGGCTCATCGGCTTTTTCGGCTATCGTCTTAAATCTCCTTATATCCGCATGCATATTTCTGTTTAGCCTGTTCTACCTTCTTATCCTCCGCCTCTGGAGTAGGATATAGGCCTTTAGCATGCATAATCTTAAAAACATCATCCTGAATTTCATGCTCCTGCTCTAAAATTTTTAAAAATGTGTTTCTGACATTTTCATGAACACACTCGTTTGAAAATGTATTGTATACATTAGTTGATGTCTTCTCTGCTGTAAGTGCATCTCCGAGCACTTCCTTGTCAGTGTAAATCTGCTCCATAAAATTTCCTCCATTCAAAGCTGTTTTTAATCAGACGCGTTATTTAGCCAAGCTGCTTGTAAAGCATATTGAAATGTCCCTGATGCTTGCGGGAAATCTCCTCAAAGCAGCTCTTAATCTCCTCATCCTGTGTATGTTCTGCAAGCATCTTGAATTTTTTTACAAGAAGCTCTTCCTCATTTAAAAGTTCGTTTAATGCTGAAAGTTCTTTCTCTGAAATCTGGCTCATTTTTACCTCCATTCACAAGCGTTCACATAAAGATAAACAGACACAACATCTCTTTCATTGTTTTCTTTAAACGCCGATAATTTGTTGCCGCATCTTATTATTGCGCATATCAGACATGTTTATACAAGTCCGCGCGATACATTTTTTGTTTTGAATTTTAAACTTTTAAATTTTTATTACAAAGAGTTCGCTTGCGAACTCTTTCGCGAGGCGCGGATTTGTAAGAATAATTACCTTTCCGCGCCTCTGCGATCATGCGGAGCATTTTTATTCTATAGGAAGTTCAGAGAACTTTCCTATAGAATAAAAAGCGTTTACAAACATATGTTTGTATGTTATTATATAAACATATCAAGAACATATGTTTGTAAAATATGGCAAATTTATAAAAAGGCGGTGTTATTCATATATGATTATTCAGGAGAATATGCAATTAATGGAAAAGCTTTCGATTTTAGGCAATGCAGCAAAGTTTGACGTCTCATGCAGTTCCAGCGGCGTTGAAAAGCACAACAACGGCGCCGGTATAGGAAATTCCAAAGCCTGCGGCATATGCCACAGTTTTTCCGCTGACGGCAGATGTATTTCTCTTCTCAAAATTTTATATACAAATGAATGTATCTTCGACTGCCGTTACTGCATCAACCGCTCCTCAAACGATGTTGTTCGGACAAGCTTTACTCCCGAAGAGGTCTGTACTCTCACTATCGAATTTTACCGCCGCAATTATATAGAAGGCCTGTTTCTAAGCTCCGGCATTCTTCACAGCCCCGATTATACGATGTCTCAGCTTGTCGAGACTGTGCGCCTGCTGCGCACCAAATATCATTTCGGCGGTTATATCCACCTCAAGGCAATACCCGGAGCCTCCGGGGATTTAATTGAGGCTGCCGGGTGGTATGCTGACAGAATGAGCGTAAATCTTGAGCTTCCTACGGCGGAAGGTCTTAAAAATCTTGCTCCTCACAAGAGCCGCAAGGCTATCCTCACGCCGATGCGTCAGATCCGGAACGGAATATATCACAACAGCGGACGGCCACTCATTTCCGCTGTGAATGACAGCCCGTCTGCTTATATCTCCGGCAGCAGCTTCAATTCTGACGAAAATCTCAACAGCGCAACACGCAAACCTGATACCGGTACTGTCTCCGACATAACCGCAGGAAAAATCACACATCAAAAAAATCTGCCGTCAGCGCGCTCTAAGAAGCTTTTTGTACCTGCCGGTCAGAGCACACAGATGATTATCGGAGCAACTCCCGAGAGCGACTACCATATTATGACTGTCGCCGAAGCTCTGTACGACAAATATAATTTAAAGAGGGTATACTATTCGGCATTTGTAAACGTCAACCACGACGATACTCTTCCTGTTCAGTCTGATAACAGCGATGTTCCTCTTCTGCGCGAACACAGGCTGTACCAAGCAGACTGGCTTATGCGCTTTTACGGGTTTAAATCCTGCGAGCTTCTGTCACAGGAACGTCCGAATTTTAACGTACTTCTCGACCCCAAGTGCGACTGGGCGCTAAGGCATCTTGAGCATTTTCCCGTTGAAATTAACCGCGCCGACTACTACACCCTGCTGCGCGTTCCGGGAATAGGAGTCAATTCAGCAAAAAGAATTGTACGCGCCAGGCGTCAGTCCAAGCTTGATTTTTCTGATATAAAAAAAATGGGGGTTGTCCTGAAGCGGGCACTGTATTTTATCACCTGTCAGGGCCGCATGATGTACAACACTCCGATAGAAGAAAACTATATAACTAACAATCTTATAGGCAGCGACTGGAAAAAGACATATGATATAGCACACCACAACAGTTACAGACAGCTTTCGCTTTTTGATGATTTTAATGTAAGCACTGACACTGCTGCCTCGATTATAAAAGCAGAACAATCCTGAATCTGAGCCGGCAGAATGCTTTTATTTGTATTTTGAGAAAAGGAATTTAAAAAAAAATGAACAATTTTCATGACAACAGTTCTTCAGACAACAGCACAAACATCATTAAAAATATCTATCTGTGCGACGGTACCACAGAAGGAATCTTCACCGCCATATACCGTGCGTGGGCTGACGGAACAAACCGCACCGATGTGCGAATAAAAGGCAGCTGCGATACACTGTCGTTTTTTGAAAATTATATTGAGACAAAGACCGATTACAACCTTGCCGAAAAGGTATGTCAAAGCATAAAACATAAGCTTTCAGAAAATATATACTTTTATATTTACCGGGCCTCGCTGTCCTTCAATCCCGACAGAGCCTCTTACATATACAGCTTTTTGCAAAAAGCATTCAGAAACGGGCCTTCTATAATCAATGCGCTCTCCGATAATGATGTGATGAAGCTGTTTGAACTGGACAGACAGGTAGGCCGCGAAGCTCACACCCATCTTGAATTTGTGCGTTTTGAAGAATTGGAAAACGGCGTGCTCGCATGCAGAATTAACCCTAAAAGCAATGTTATTCCCCTTATAACAGAACATTTTTCAGACCGCCTGCACACCGAAAACTGGATTATACTTGATACCGGACGCAGTTTTGCAGCCGTGCACAGAGCTCACAGCGCTCCTTTTTTCTGCGCTCTTTCTGATGAACAGCTCACAGCTTTTTCAGGTTTTTCAGAGAAGGAAGAGAATTTTAAGAAATTATGGAAGACATTTTTTGAGACAATAGCAATCAAGGAGCGCGTAAATCCGTCACTGCAGCGCACCATGATGCCTTTAAGATACCGGAAATACATGAACGCAGAATGTCCAAACCCACGTTTACCGTGAATTTGGACATTTTCCGCTCAACAATCCGGCAACAGAATGCTTTCTTTAAGTACAGCGTCACTTGCCTGACGAATAGCCATGCGCTCCCTTTAATCTCGCCATAGCTCTTGAAAGCGAGGCCTGTGAAATATGGTATTCCATAATGCTCTGCTTAGACTGAAGCTGCTCTCTGGCTCTTTCAAGCGCTGCCTCGGCACGGAATTCATCTATCTCTTCCGGTCTCTCAGCAGAGTAAACCAGAATATCAACCTTATTGTTTTCTACTTTTATAAGACCATCTGAAACAATCGCCTTCTGCCATGTTCCGTCAGGCAGCTTAAAACGTATCTCTCCGATTTCAACCGTAGCCGTCATCTGTTCATGATGTGCCATTACAGCCATCTCCCCGTCATAAGCAGGAAACACAAGGATTTCACATTCGCCGTCATAAAAGACTCTGTTGCAGGCAACAATTTTTAATAAAAAAGTGCTCATTACCAACACCTCTCTCAGCTATCAGCCATTTGTTCTGCCTTCTTCTTAACGTCATCAATATTTCCGACATTGAAGAATGCACCCTCAGGGTAATCATCCATCTCGCCGTCAAGGATTGCCTTAAACCCGGCGATAGTCTCCTTTACAGGAACGAAACGTCCCGGTGTACCGGTAAAGTTCTCGGCAACAAAGAACGGCTGAGACAGGAATCTCTGTACCTTTCTTGCCCTGTATACGGTCAGCTTATCTTCGTCCGAAAGCTCTTCCATACCGAGAATTGCTATAATATCCTGAAGCTCTCTGTATTTCTGCAAAATCTCCTGAACACGCCTTGCCACACGGTAATGCTCCTCACCGACAACATCTGCCTCAAGAATTCTCGAAGTAGATTCAAGAGGATCAACTGCCGGATAAATACCCTGCTCGACAATCTTTCTTGAGAGAACTGTTGTCGCGTCAAGATGGGCAAACGTAGTGGCTGGTGCCGGGTCAGTAAGGTCGTCTGCCGGAACATATACGGCCTGAACAGAGGTTACTGAGCCGTTTTTTGTAGAAGCAATTCGCTCTTGAAGCTCACCTACATCGTTAGCAAGCGTAGGCTGATAGCCTACGGCTGAAGGCATTCGTCCGAGCAGTGCTGAAACCTCAGAGCCAGCCTGAACAAAACGGAAAATATTATCAATAAACAGAAGCACATCCTGCTTTTTAACATCTCTGAAATATTCAGCCATTGTAAGACCTGTCTCAGCAACCCTCATACGTGCTCCAGGCGGCTCGTTCATCTGACCGAAAACAAGAGCCGTCTTGTCCAGAACACCTGATTCCTTCATCTCAGTCCAGAGGTCATTACCCTCCCTTGAACGCTCTCCTACGCCTGTGAAAATCGAGTATCCGCCTCTCTCAGTTGCAATATTGTGAATCAGCTCCTGAATCAATACCGTTTTACCGACTCCGGCGCCGCCGAACAGACCAATCTTACCGCCTTTAGCGTAAGGCGCAAGCAAATCAATAACCTTAATACCTGTCTCAAGCATCTCTACAACAGGACTCTGCTCTTCAAACGTAGGCGGCTCTCTGTGTATCGACCAGTGCTCCTCACCCTCGAGACTCTCACCGCCGTCAATCGTCTCACCCAAAACATTGAAAAGCCTTCCAAGCGTCTTCTCTCCAACCGGAACCTTAATGCCCGCTCCGGAGGCTATAACCTGCATATCCCTGCAAAGACCTTCGCTGGCCGCCAGCATAATACAGCGCACTGTATTATGTCCAATATGCTGTGATACCTCCATAACACATTTTTTGCCGTTATTATCAACATAAAGCGCATCCTTAATGGACGGCAGATTGTTGTTTTCAAACTCTACGTCTACAACAGGTCCGGAAACCTGTACAATCCTACCTATATTATCCATAGTTGTAAGTCTCACCTCACTTGCTTCTTTTTCTTCTTCAAGGCCTTAGCACCACCGATAACCTCAGTGATTTCCTGTGTAATTGCAGCCTGTCTTACTCTGTTAAACTCTACCGATAATTCCTTTAACATTTCCTCGGCATTGTTGGTGGCGGACTGCATCGCCATCATCCTGGCATTCTCTTCACTGGCTGAAGCCTCAACCAGGGCACCATACATGAAGCCGGTAACATAATTGTACACAAGCTTTTTGAGCACCTTCTTTGGTGACGGATATATAAAAAAGTCCTCGTCATTTTCATAAACACCAATACGGTCAGTATCATCAAACGCATTCCCGTAATCGAATTTACTGTTCTGCAATCCCTGCGCACCGTTATAGTTTCCCTTTTTCTTTTTTGCTTTCTCAAGCATTTCCTGCTTGATAAACTGATGCGACTTCAAAGGAAGAAGCTGCTGTACTTCGACCTCCTCGCTTATACTGTTAGCCATTTTGGTATATATTACATATATCTCATCAAGCTCTTTGTGCTTATACAGCTCAACCAAAATCTCAGTGATAACCCTCGCGCGGTGTACAGAAGGATTTGTCGCCGTAAACCTGAAGTCTTCGTCAACCGGATAACCCTGTCCCCTGAAATACTGTCTTCCGAGCTCGCCGACAACAAAGAGCTCATACTTTTCCGATGTATCGCACAGACGCTGAGCCTCCTTAATCACATTGTGATTATAGGCTCCTGCCATTCCCTTATCTCCCGTAAGGACTACAAAGCCTTTTTTCTTAGGCGCAGCATGATTGTCCTTACTACGGTTGTCAAAGTAAATATGTTCCATATAGGGAAAATGATACAGTATACTTGAAATCTGCTCCTGCAATCCAAAGAAATACGGCTCCGTATTTTCCAACTGCTGCTTTGCCTTTCTCAGCTTCATGGAAGACATCATGTACATTGCCCTTGTGATTTTCATAGTGTCCTGAATGCTTCTTATTCTGTTTTGAATTTCCTTTGCATTAGCCATAACGCATCACTCCGTATCACTTAAGTTTCTGCTTCCTCATCCTTTGGCATTTTGCTGTTCTTAAATGCCTGTGCCGCTTCAACAATCGAGTCCTTAATATCATCTGACAGCGTCTTATTCGTCTCAAGCTGATTTAAAATATCAGAATAATTCAGACGGAATTCAGAAAGCAGCTCATTCTGAAACGGTTTAACCTGCTTAACATCCAGGTCGCTGAAAATGTGAGCGTTTGCACAAACTAATGTTACAACCTGCTCCGCCATGCTCATCGGATAACCAAGAGGCTGTTTTAACAGCTCCATAAGCGCCTTGCCGTGAGCAAGCTGCTTCTTTGTGCTCTCGTCCAAATCCGAAGAAAACTGTGTGAACACTTCCATTTCTCTGTACTGAGCCAAATCAATACGAATACTTCCTGCCGCCTTCTTCATCGCCTTAGTCTGGGCAGCACCGCCCACACGCGATACTGAAAGGCCTACATTAACAGCCGGTCTCTGACCTGCAAAAAACAGCTCACTTTCCAGAAAAATCTGACCGTCTGTAATAGAAATTACATTTGTAGGAATATATGCCGATACGTCTCCTGCCTGAGTCTCAATAATAGGCAGAGCCGTAATCGAGCCGCCACCCGCCTCCGGCGTAAGACGGCTTGAGCGTTCCAGCAGTCTTGAATGAAGATAAAATACATCACCCGGATACGCCTCTCGTCCCGGAGACCGTTCCAGCAGCAGCGAAATAGCACGGTATGCAACCGCGTGCTTTGAAAGGTCATCATATACAATCAATACATCCTTGCCCTGATACATAAAGTACTCTGCAAGCGCCGTTCCCGAATAAGGAGCAATATACTGTAAAGGCGCCGGGTCAGAGGCTGTTGCCGACACGATTATGGTGTATTCCATCGCCCCGCTTTTCTTCAGCGTATTAACCAGCTTGGCAATAGTAGATGCCTTCTGTCCGATAGCCACATAAATACATATGACATCCTTACCCTTCTGGTTAATAATTGTGTCCATAGCAATAGATGTCTTACCTGTCTGACGGTCTCCGATAATGAGCTCTCTCTGACCGCGTCCTATCGGAAACATTGAATCTATTGATAGAATACCTGTCTCCATAGGAACTGATACCGACTTTCTGTCAACAATGCTCGGCGCAGGAAATTCAATCGGTCTGAAGCCCGCAGACTCAATGTCACCCTGACCGTCAAGCGGAGCTCCCAGCGCGTCTACTATTCTTCCCTTAAATGCGTCGCCTACCGGAATACCAGCCATCTTGCCTGTGCGGACAACTCTTGTACCCTCTTTAATCTCTGTGTCCCTGCCGAAAAGTATAACACCTATCTCATCTCTTCTGACATCCTGCACCATACCCTTTACGCCGCAGTCAAATACAACAATCTCGCCGTAAAACGCATGGTCAATTCCGTCAACGTTGGCAATTCCGTCGCCGACCCAATTAACAACACCTATTTCCTTATTCTTGGCCTCAAGCTCGAAATCAGCAATCTCGCTTCTGAGAATTGAAATAATTCCCTCTTCGCTGAATGTAGTATTTCTTGAAGAATTTACCGCCCTGGCAATAGTATTCCGGAGCTGTTCAATTCTTCCGCGCTCACTCCAGTCATACTCCTTTGTGCCTACTCTTAAAATAAACCCGCTGTTTAAAGATTTATCCTCTTTACACTCAAGCTTAATATCAGAACTATGAAATTCCTTTTCAAGAAAATTCTTTATTCCCTCAAGCTGTTCGTCAGTAGGAGGCGTAACATAGAGTAACTGTGCCTGATCAGCCTCTGACTGAGGTGTTTTTCCGAGTTCTTCATAAGCATCACAAATCTCATCGAACAGCCTGAAATCCATGTTGTCACATAAAATTTTCAAAAAATCTCTTATTTCCTTAGGAAATACTCTGTCAATAACCAGGTGTTTTTTCTCAACAGACACGGTCGGATTTTCAAATTCCGAGCGAACCTGCGGCACAGCTTCAAGAATATCTTTAACCTGCAAAAGCAATTCCTTTGGAGTTTCCGTTTTGCGCAATCCTGACGCATAATCAATAGCTGCCTGTGTCACTGTCTATCACCTGCTTTATCTAAAAATTCGTTGTAAAGGGAACTGTCGACATCTGAACCCTTTTTTTCTCCCACAACTTTTACCGCTGCACTTACAACCATATCCGCAATTTCCTTCTCAGCCTTCTTTAAAATCTGAAGCTTCTGATTTTGTGCTTCTACGGCTGCATCATCCTTAATCTGCTTTGCCTTATCCTGTGCATCCGTGACAATTCTGTGGTACTCTGCGTCTGCTTTCCTTCTTGTCTCCTGCAAGGTCTTGGTCTTTTCCTCCTCGGCACTTGCAATAGACTGTTCGTACTGCAGCTTCAAACCGTCAGCCTCCGCTTTTTTGGCTGCGGCCTCCTCAAACTGTCTGTCAGCCTCCTGCTGTCTCGCAGCAATAATTTTCTGAACAGGTTTAAACAAAAATATTCTCATTAAAACGAAAAGCAGTAAAAGATTTATTACGGTAAATAAGAAATTCCAATCTAAACGGAGCATTTTACCAACCTGCCTTTCAAAATTACTGTAACATAATAATAATCATCAACGCGATAACGAAACCGTAAATAGCAGTTGCCTCTGCAAGAGCACAACCGAGAATCAGTGTCTTACTTATTTTGCTTTCTGCCTCAGGCTGTCTTGCCACTGCCTCTGAAGCCTTACCTGTCGCAATTCCTATACCGATACCTGCACCAAGTCCGCCCAAAACCGCAATACCTGCACCAATTGCTATTAATGTATTCATATAATTTTCCTCCATTTTCCCGGCAGTATTATTTACAATTTACATTTGCCGTCTTTTTGTTTAAATTCTTTCTAAAAATGATAAAAATGCCAAGCCTACTCAACTGCCTCTTTAATATACAGAGACGTTAAAAATACAAAGACATATGCCTGAAGCAGACCGTCAAAAATATCAAAGTACAGGCAGAATACTGCCGGAACAATGACCGGGACAACCATCTTTAAAAGCTCCATAATTACAAAAGAGCCCAGCACGTTGCCGAAAAGTCGCATACACAGCGACAGCGGTCTTGTAAAAACTTCAAGAATATTGATTGGTGTAACAATAGCTATAGGCTCTGTAAACTTATGCAGCCATTTTTTTACACCCCTCTGATATATGCCCGCAGCTTCTACTAAAACGATACTCATGATTGCCAATGCTGCCGTGACATTCAAATCCTTTGTAGGGGACTTAAAGCCGAACAGACCTATAATATTGGCGATTCCTATGTACACAAGCACTGTTGCCAGATAAGGCGCATATCGCTTTCCCTCAGACCCCGTCATATCCTCAACCATTCCTGTCAGCTTGGTAACAATCGTCTCAGCTACTGCCTGACGCTTACTGATGTGATCAACACGAAGATTCCTTGTCAGAATAAATGCCGCAAGCACCAAAACTGCCATGATAATCCACGTTACGACAACGGATTCCGCCACATCAATACCTCCGAAAATCGGTATTGTAAAAACCGTCTCACACTCCAGCTCCTTCATCAGAGTCTCTGTCAAATTGCCCATGTGTTTTATCACCTCCTGATTGTAATATATTACATCCAATCGACGTTACTATACATCCGCCCCAAATTAATTACAAGTCTTTTTTATACATATTAAAAAATTTTTAATATTTAAAAAAGTTTTTGTGAAATATATATTAATTCTTCGGAATACAGCAAAATTTTTTGTCTATTTTTATGTAAAAAAGAATTTACAAAATTTATGCTTCTTGATTTCATACTGCCGCTGTGATAATATGAAACAAGCAGCAGAATACAGTTTATTTATGTACAGAATTACACTTAAACAATATTTTAATGGAGGTATATTTACTATGCTTATCGAATTTGACGATACATTAATAACAGGAAATGATACTATTGACTCTCAGCACAAAGAACTGATCGAAAAAATCAGCAACCTTGTCTCAAGCTGCGAGGATGGCTCAGGAAAGGTCAAGGCTATACAGATGCTTGACTACTTAAGTGAATACACGGATTTCCACTTTTCTGAAGAGGAAAAGCTCCAGACTGATTCAGGCTACCCGGAACTGGAGCAGCACAAGAAAAAACACACTGAATTTAAGACTGCTATAGAAGAACTCTATGATATGCTTGAAGAGTCAGAGGGACCTACCGAAGAATTTGTCGCACAGGTCCAGAAAAATGTTGTAGACTGGCTGTTCAACCACATTAAGACTTTTGACCGCTCTGTGGCTGAGTATATTAATATGCGCGGAAACAGCGAGCGCCTTTAATTTAAGAACAAAGATTTCGCCCGCAAACTCCTTCGCGAGGCGCGGATTCCTAAGAAAATAAAAAAGAGCCATAGGTCAGACTTTCAGGTCTGTCTTATGGCTCTTTTTTATACGGGCAACCTGTCAGGCACAAGTGCCTGCATTTTATGCTATTTTTCTCTTTCTTCTTGCACATATATTCGAGAACAGAATAAACGCTGCACAAAACAGCACAAGCACTCCCATATTTACCAATATCGGCTTAAGCGTATTAAAGTCAAAAACTTCTATTGTCTTTGTCAGCTCATTATTCTGAATATACCAGTATGCCGGCAGAACATGGGCAGCATTTACTATTGACTGCGGAAGCCATTCTATCGGTACAAACGCTCCGCACAAAAAGCTTGAGCCAAGCGCAAACACATTTACAATACCGTTTACAGCGTTTTTATTATTTACAAGGCTTCCTATAAAGAATGCTATTGTAAGTGCGCATATCGCAAACAAGAATGAATTAATTATATAAATTAATCCCTGAAAACTAAACATCACCTTTCCGATAAAAATAAAACTTAAAAGCACATAAAACAGCCAGAGGCTCACGGCAAACACCCCGTTTGAAAGCATAAGAATACTGTTGTGCTTCTTGTAATTCATACTGCTTACCGTAATTCTTTTTTTGATTTTTTCTTCATTGAAGCTGGAAAGTATTAAACAAATAACATAAATTGCCCCTGCAAGCAGGCTGTAGCTTGCAAAGTTATAATATAAAGTCGCTCTCGACAGACCGCCCGAATCCAGCTGTGATGTAAGCTCTGCCTTCACATTGCTTTCCAGAGATAAATTAATTTTATTTATAATTTCATCTTCGTCCCGCATTTCATCTGCATAAATATTCTGTATCTTTATATATCTTGAAAGCAGCATTTCAGCAAAGCTTGCCCCTGCACTCTGCGTGCTCTTAACCTCTATCCGGGGATTTTGTCCGTCAAGCACGTTTTTGCCATAGTTCTCAGGTATGTAAATAACATAGTCTGCATCTCTGTAAAACAGCGCGTCATCGACAGCCTCCTCATCATTTTTTACATCTATGCTCTCACAGTTATCTTCCATATATCTGACAAGATTTTCAGTCAGAACAGAGCCCTTATCACCGTTTACTATCAATATGTCCGGCCTGCTTGCCGTAAACTCCGAGGTACTGTCGCCGGCCTGCATATTAAACACTCCGAACACCAGCAGAATGACAGTATACATTATAACCACAAATTTCAGTTTATTAAGTACCTTTAAAAATGTCTTAAATACTGTCATATTTCTGCCTCCTTAGCCCCCTTACTGATAAAAGCAGCATGACAAGCGAAAATACAAGCAGAGCTGCAACATTAACAAAATATCTGTCATACGTGTCATAATAATACAGCGAATAAAAACCGTCCGTAATCATCGCGGCGGGATTAATTTTACCCAGAAACGGCATATTCTTATCTACAATATATTTCATGGTAATCCCCATCATCCCCGACAAAAAGCAGCAAAACATCGTAATGCCTATAAGCACGCCCGTCTTTGTGTTTTCATTGGATTTAATAAGCGCCGCAACTGCAATTCCAAGCGAAAGCCCTGCAAGACTTCCCGCAAGGGCAAGAACTATAATCAGAGCCAGATTGTCTCCGTAATCTACCTTAAGCACAAATATTGTATACACAAATAATATTGAAAGACCTATAAGCTGTATAATATACCCTGCAAGCAGGCTTGAAATCAGCACCTTTCCCTTGCTCACAGGAGTCACCGCCGTCCTTTTTCCCTTATCTCCCATGTTCGGCAAATTATTGTTTACTGCGCACATTCCTATAATTCCGCCATACAGGCAGGTCATAGCAATTAGCGTATAAAACTCTATCATCGTGTAGCTCAGATTTTTATTCGATACGTCTTTTAAGCTCACCTCGTTGTCCTGCACTCTTTCAAGCGCACTGAGATAAATATTTTTATAATCTGGCGAAAAGTTCCCTGCCGCTACCTCAGCGGCAATTTCTTCCTCAGCCAAAGTATTTACAGTATTTCCGGTCTGTATTATTTCCTCTGTAACATACTGAAATATAGTTTCATTAATACCGTTTTGCTTAACGACAATTTTCGGCTCGTCCCCATCCATCAGAAGATAACCTGAAATATCCTCACTTTCCAGAAGTTCCTCCGCTTTATCCTCGCTCACATAAACAATATCAAAAATTCTTTCGCTGTCTTTCTCATCACCGAGAGTATCAAAAGCCTCTTTTAAAATCTCATTATCTTTAAAGCTCTGATTGTCGACAACAGCAATATCAATCAGATTTAATTTTTCACTGCTCTCTATATTTGAAAACGCCATTTTAAAAAGTGTTCCCAGCACAATAGGAAATGCAAATGTCCAAAAAACCAGCATTTTGTTTCTGAATATTATCTTAAAGGTATACTTAAAATTATGTAAAAACATTAATCTCTAAGCTCCTTTCCCGTCAATTCAAGAAATACATCATTAAGCGTCGGTCTTTCGGAAAAAATCTTATTATATACAACTCCTTCTCTGCTCATAAAATCAATAAGTGCGCCGAAATTGTTTTGTCCCTTTTTATAGGTGATAACAAGAGTGTTGCCGATATAATCGGCAGTATCAACATTCTCTGCACTTTTTACAGCTTCAATTATCTCCGGCTTTAAATTATTTATCTCAACGGTTACCTTCTCTTCTATAGACGCCAGTTCCTTCAACTCATCCGCGCTGCCCTGAGCAATTATTTTTCCCTTGTCAAGAATGATAATTCTGTCGCAGAGAAGCTCCGCCTCCTCCATATAATGTGTCGTATAGCAAATTGTGGCCCCTTCATCCCTGAGCTTTTTTATCCCGTCAAGAATATTGTTTCTGCTCTGCGGGTCAACCGCAACTGTAGGCTCATCAAGGAATATAAGCGAAGGCTTATGAGCGATACCGCACGCTATATTGAGTCTCCTCAAAAGTCCTCCTGAAAGCTGCTTAGGATAGAATTTTTTAAACTCCCCCAGGCCTGCCAGCTTTATCGCATCATCAATGCATTTTTTTCTAGTTGCTTTATCCTTAATATAAAGTCCGCAGAAATAGTCTATATTTTCATATACCGTTAATTCCTCAAAGACAGCTACCTCCTGAAAAATCACCCCAATATTTCTTTTTATATCATAAGCATCAGGGCTCATTTCTTCTCCGAATATCTTAATACTTCCGCTGCTGAATTTAAGGAGAGATAAAATGCAGTTAATTGTCGTTGACTTACCGCTTCCATTCGGACCCAAAAGTCCCAATATCTCTCCCTTTTTAACCTCAAACGACAAATTATCCACAGCCCTGAGGTTATTATATTCCTTAGTTAAGCCCTTTACCTCGATAACATATTTATTATCCATAATGCTTGTTTTTCTCCCGTATTTATCTCATATTTTATATATCTTTTATTAAGATACATGTTATTTACCATATTGTCAATATTCATAAAATTACAGAGTTGAAACAAGACATGCTTATTTTTTGTTATTGATGCCTCTGAGCTCAGCTTCATTTACTTAACCGTATTTTCCCCAACATTATACTTCTTTTTTACATCCGAACGTTCCCCGCCGCCTGTAAAAAGAGAAATCACAGAAATAGAGACAACTGAAACCGCCGCTCCCGTTATTATATAATTTCTCATCGCCGATGTTACCGCGCTTATCTCAAAAAGCGAAGGCAGTATCGCAAGAGCCGCAAACGTGCCTATAACCATAGTTACACATATGAAGACTCTGAGCATATTAAACGGAACACAGCTTTTTATAACAGCCGCCATTGAAATCAAAATAAGAAGCATATACATAACCGTTCTGCTCTGCTGTGCTCCAAACGGAGATGACAGGCTCACTCCTGCAATCATTGCCGCTGCCGTGAGGCCAAAAGGCAGGGCATTCAGAAGCGCTGTCTTTAAAAAGCTTCCCGTTATTTTTCTAGTATCAGATTCGAAAATTGTCAAAAACGACGGATACGCTTCTATACAAGCATCTATAAGCGTTATCTGTATCGGTATAAACGGAAAAGAAGTGTTTGTGAGCACACACAGCAGGGATACAATCACAGAGTAAATTGTTTTTATAAAAAACACACTCGCTGTTCTTGTGACATTGTTTACTACCTTTCTCCCCTCCATTACTACCTGCGGCAGATTTGTAAAATCAGAATTCAAAAGCACTACCTGCGCAATCTGCCTGCTCGCATCGCTTCCGTCGGCTACGGCAATAGAACAGTCCGCCTCTCTTAATGCCAGCAGGTCATTCACCCCGTCGCCTGTCATGGCAACCTTATGCCCCTGTCTCTTAAACGCTTTTACAAGCTCCTGTTTCTGTTTCGGAGTGACTCTCGCAAAAACCGAATATTCCTCACAAATTCTGTCATAGTCCGTTTTTTTGCTGCACGCTGATAAATCGACTGCATTTCTCCAGTTTTCAAGACCTGCTCTCTTTGCAATCATTGACACTGTCTTTATATGGTCACCTGATATAACCTTTACGTCAACTCCTTCTTTCTTAAAAAATTCCAGAGTTTTTTTTGTATTATTCCTTATAGTGTCTTCAAGCACAACAAAGTAAATCGGCTTTATTGCAGCGGGAAGCTCTTTGTCATTTTTCCATATTTTTTCAGTATATCCGATAACAATAAGCCTGCGTCCCATATCCAGCTCACGCTCCATTTCATAAGGCAGATGACCGTGCAGCAGTCTTTCAGGCGCTCCCACAAACACGCTGCCAGCCTCATTGAAACTCACGCACCCCCACTTCCTTTTTGAAGAGAAAGGAATTTTACATACCGGCTTATATGTTTTTCCCTTTATATCAAATTTTTCCTTCAGCGCCATAAATGTAGCGTTATTATCATCACAGGCTGCCAGATAAGATCTCACAAGCATATTCTCGTCTTTTTTCCCGGATTTGACATCCGAAATTTCTGCCGCATCCGAGGCAGGAATAACCCTGCACACCTTAAGCTTTCCGTTGGTTATCGTCCCTGTCTTGTCAAGGCAAAGTGTGTCAACCCTGCTGAGCGTCTCAAGCGAATAAATATTCTGCACAAGAATTTTCATTTTTGCAAGCCTGATTACACCTGTAGCAAGCGAAACGGAAATCAGCAAAACAAGTCCTTTGGGAAGCATTCCCAAAAGTGCCGCCGACGAAGCCACCACTGAAGCATAGACTGATGACTGCCGCATCACAAATGCCTCCAGAAACAAAGCAATTCCAAGCGGGATAATCAAAATACTTGTAAAGCGGGTAACCCTGCGCATTGAGCCCAGCAGTTCTGACTGTACTTTCTTTTCTTTTTTTACCTCGTTTGCGAGCTTAGAAGCATAATTGTCATTTCCGACATGCGTAACCCTTGCATACGCACGCCCCGAAATTACAGAGCTTCCGGAATACAGCACAGCTCCGTTTTCCTTTACAACGGCATCGCTCTCTCCTGTAAGCAGAGACTCGTTTACCTCCAGCGCACCTTCAACAACCACGGCGTCATTGCAAATCTGCTTTCCGCTCTCCAATACAATAATATCGTCCATTACAATTTCGCCGGGCTCAACCTGAAACTCTCTGTTATCCCTGCGCACACAGACGGACGGGCGATTTAATATCGAGAGCTCATCTACAAGCTTTTTCGCCTTAAACTCCTGCGCAATTCCAATCAGAATATTTAAAATTATAATTCCTATAAATATCAGGTTTGAATACGCACCAACTGCAAAAAGCATCGCCGCAATCAAAAAATTAAGAAAATTAAACAGCGTAAAAACATTTTCTTTTATAATTTTCGATTTACTTTTTGTTATCCGCTCTTCCGCCGTTTTTTCTGAACTTTGAGCCCTGCGCTTCTGCACCTCTTGTTGTGATAATCCGGATATATTTACTGCCATAAATCTTGTGCCTCCTGACCTGCATTTTATTTCTTTTCTGCATGCTGCAAAGTCTAACACCAAATCTTAAACAATCTCACATTTAATTTTAAACAATTCCTAAACTTTTTATTCCGCCAGGCGGCAGTCAAGGACCATAACAGTATACGCTCAAAGTTTCAAATAAAACACAAAAACAATCGCAGCGGCTCAATAAAAAGCCGCTGCGACCGTAAAAACTAAATATTCAACAAATATTATTATTGTATTTATTTTTCAACGTCTCTCTTTTTTAAAGAAACATGTCTTGAAGCCAAGACAAATGCTGCTCCGAGAACTGCAACACACATTACAACAACAAGAGGAATAATTACTCTCATTGCAGTATCACCTGTATCAGGTGTATTTACGCCTGTATTGCTGTCATCTCCAGGCTGCTGTGTATCCTGATTTGAGTCATCCGGATTGCTTGGTGTTTCAGGCTTTGAATCGTCCGGATTTTCTGGTGTTTCAGGATTTTCCGGTGTTTCAGGATTTTCCGGTGTAGGCTCCGGCTCATCTGTGCCAGGTCTTTCTGACTTAGCCTCGTCACTTGTCACATCAAGTCTTGCACCTGTGTCAGAAGGAGCATCTGCCTTTAACTCCAGCAAACTGTGCATGTTAATTGTTCCGTCTTCATTTCTTGTAGGAAGAACTGATGTGTCAACACTCACAAACCAGTCTTCTGTTGCCTGTACACCCTGATTGTTATAAGATGCACTGCCGTCATAAATATAGTTGTCAGCACTGTGAAGTGCAAACGGTATAAGGTCTTCAAGCGTTGTATTCTTACTGTTGTTAAGAGAAATCAAGCCGCTTACAACCCATTCTTTTCTGTTAGATTCCTTTGTATTTAATCCAACATTATAAGCACTGTTGTCTATTGAATTATTGAATGAAGTACAGTCTATTATCTGAATGTCAGGACAGCTGTTGCTCGTAATTCCCTTGCCGTGGTTGTTAAAGGTAATACTGTTCTTAAGAACGTGTCCTCCCTTAAGGTAACCGCCGCCGAGCTTAAAGCCGTTGCCCTCGCCGTATACATAATCCGGATCTGTTATGTCATCTGTTGTAAGCCAGCCGTTATTGTATGCAACACAGTTTTCTATTGTAACTGCACCGATTTCACCGCTTATTGACTTAGCATATAAATCCCAGCCGTCATCAATATTGTTGTGAGCAATACAGCCATAGAACTTATTTCCGTTTCCGCATGTAAGCTTGGCAGCAAATCCGTCTGCATCATTTCTTCCTGCGTCACAGTTGTCGAATGACTCACAGTTCTTTATAAGGTTATCAGTTGGCCACAGCTTGTACTGAATACCTGTAAAGTTATCAGCACTTCCTGAACGGCTTATCTGAATACCTGAATTGCCTGAATGTTCAACCGTACACATCTCAACGATATTGTTATTTCCGCTTATCTGGATACCTACGCCTGAAGCATCCTTTACATACATTCCGTAGATATGCCAGTAATCACCTATCAAATTAATTCCGGCACCGCTGAAGATAACTTCACCTGTTGTCTCTGCAACCATTGTAATCATCTTGTCCGCTGTACCGCTGACACTTCTCTGAATTGTAGCGCCGCCTGTGTATGTACCATTCTTTAAGAGAATAGTCTGTCCAGGCTGAGCATACTGAACAGCTGTGCTTATATTTAAAGGCTTAGCCTCTGTTCCGTCGCCGTCGGCTGTTCCATCAGGAGCTACAACAATAGTTCCGTTCTCACTTCCGTATGTGCTGCGCTTTACTGTTGTTGAGCCGCTTATTGGCTCCGTAGATGTAACATTGTCTGCGGCATCAGGAACAAAAGTATAATTAATTTCATTTGAGCCCAAATTAACAGAAACATTTACTCTTGCAGCCTCGCCGGCAATAAGCTGCATATTCTCAGCTTCAACCCCTTCAGGACCTGTTACGGTAAGCTTGCCTGCGCAGTTAGGAACAAATATAAATTCATACTCTGCCGCGCCTACCGTGCCTGATGAATATACTCTGCCTTCTGGTGTAATCATATCATCGCCTGACTCAGATGATGTGATGCCGTTGCTTGCCGATTTCTCAAAAGTAATATTGCTTACATTTACTCCGACCTTACGGCTTACGATTACGCCTACAACAATAGTTCCGTCCTCCTGAACAGAAGTAAATGAATTATCTGAAAGGCTCTGCTCTACACCGTTGCAGGTAGCTTTATATCCGTCGTCTGTCTTCTCCAGTGAGAATTCATATTCTGTTCCAACATCGAAAGAAGTCTTCTGACCGCTGAAATTAGAGTTCGTAACTGTTCTCTCAGCACCGTCATTATTAGATGTATCAGCCGATGTATAGCCTGTAACCGTTCTCATAACAGGTGCGGAAGACTTACTGCTGAACATCATTGATGATGTATAGTTGAAATACTTGTGCACATAATCAGGATTTCCCCAGTTGTTGATACCGAGCGTATCTGCAGCAACAATACCGAAACCTGTCTGATTATCAGGTGTCCCTGCGCTAGTATTATCTGTAATTGTAAACTTAGCACTCAGTTTAAAGTTTTCTGTGTCAGGGTCAATCTTTGTGTAGTAGATTGAAAATCCGTCCTCGTCATCGGAAATCTTACCGCTTGACTGAGCTGCCATGTCAATAGTTCCGTTTGTGTTAGAAATATCTACTGCTTCAACATTGTTAGTCTTGCTTGCTGTTGCATCTGCTGAACTCAAGTGATATTCGGTAACAGTTCCTCCATCTGCTGTTATTACGGCATCTGTTGCCTGAGCCGAACCTACGGTTGCCACATACCACTTCTGGTCTGCATCTGCTGTCACTTCAACAGTAGCTGTTGCATTAGCAACAAAATTATCGCTGCTTCTTGTGGCCTCAATCTTAAATTCATAGCTCTTTCCTGCCGTAAGCCCTGTCACTGTATAGTCAGCCTGATCTCCCGAAAGATTGTCAGCCGCATATGTAAATTCAGCGTCGCTTCCGGCTTCTCTGTAGCTTACCGCATACTTGTCAGCGTCCTCAAGATTTACCCAGTCTAAGTATACGCTTCCGTTACCCTTGTTCTGAGCCCATGTGATAACAGGCTTTTTAACTGCAAGAGTATAATCATTATATTCATACACTTCACTTGTCTTATCAGGGAAACCTGTTCTCTGCGCAACTGCAACAAATGTATAATCTCCTGACCAAAGCGGTACAAATTCAGCCGTATCCTTCTGTGCCTTGAAGGTCTGCGTTGCAACCTCATAACCGCTTTCAAGCATTGTAACTCTTACAACTTCTGCGCCGTTCACAGCATCAATAACGGCATTGAAATTAACGACAAAGTTTCCTTCATCATTTAATGCAACTGAATTAATAACAGGCGCTGCAACTGTATCCCAGTCAACCGCCGTCTCTTCCTCAGCAGGGTCATATTCAACTACGATTTCATAAATATCCGCGCCGCTCTCGCCGCCGATATAATATTCACCCGGCTTAAGATTCTCTATTGTATACTTATCGATAGCATCTGTCACTCCAAAAGTCCCTATAGCTGTCGTCCGGCTGTCGCCGACAGCAGAGTAAACCAGCGACTTGCCCTCAGCGCTTTCGCCCTTAGCGGCAGCTATAATTGTAACCTTAGCTGTTTTTTCTACATTAATTTTAATCGCAGCTTTTCCTGTGCTTCCGTCAAATGCACTGTTGAGCTGTACCTTCTGGCTGTATGTGCTTCCGTTGTACTCGGCTGCCTTATCAAGCTTTACAAGAAAATTTTTACTTTTTGTACCAGTGATTGTATAATAGTTGTCCGTTCCAACCGCTGTATCAGCAGTATAACCATATTTATTTTTTGTGTCTGTTTCCGTCAAACCTGAAGAATCCAAATCATTGGCATTCATTGTATATTTTTCAATATACTTAACGCTGAGCTTAAATATATCAAGACCGTTCTGAGCGCCAAACTTATATGTACCTGCCGGAAGCTCAATTACATACTCCGTAGCTGTGCCGACTTCAAACTTTGCGTCAGACAGCTCAACCGCAGCGCCTCCGTCCTTAGAATACTTAAGGGTAGGTACAGACCCGCCTTTCTGCGCGCCTACGAGAGTTAATCTGAAATCCTGCTCCGCTGTAAACTCCACTGTTGCCTTACCTGTGTTGAAATCAGCGTTTCCGTCAAGTCTGAGCGATGTTGTAAGCGTCTCGTTTCCATACGCAACAGACTGTCCCGAAATAAGCTGTATTTTGGTATCTTCATCATCTATTTTCTTCACATTGAAAAATCCACCAAGCGTTGAATCAGCTATCAATGTAGGCTTATCCGCATCAGTAAATAATGAAGCGTCAATAGTATCGCCCTCAACTGAATATTCAGGAAGAAGTGTCTGAACCTCAACATAGAGAATATTTCCGCCGTTGTCACCGCCAATCCAGTACTTTCCTGCTTCCTCAAGCGTGAACTCAATTCTGTTTACAACGCTTTTGTCATTTTCCATCTCAATGGAAATCTTGTCTCCGCCTTCCTTTGCATACTGGAAAGAATGCTTATCCTTGACTGATTTTACCGCGTCATAGACAATAACCTTTACAGGCGAAGAAATCTCAAAGCTCATACCGGCTTTACCTGTTGATGACTTAAGCTCTCCGCCGAGCTGAAGAGCCTGAGTATACTCGCCCATATCGCATGAGAGAGCGCCGTCCGACAACGCTACCCATAAATTCTTTCCATCGACTCCACTGACTGTAAAGAAATCATCAGTTCCAACCTTTGTATCTTCTGTAATGAAAGCTTTTCCATCCTTGTCAAAACTTGGGCTGTAATCAGACGCATCAAAAACATATGCTTTCTTGTCCGACACAGTCCCGTCCGTACCAGTTGTCTCGGCATTTACAACTGAAAGCGAACTTGTTGGAAAAGTACTAATTACCATAAGCAATGCCGCAAAAATCGCCATTACTCTTTGCCGTAATTTTCTTTTCATAAATATCCTCCTACTTAAATTTGATAATTTATATTCCCAAACAACGCACATATCACACGCGTATAATAATCATCTTTTTTACAATTATTATATTTCTGTGTTATTTTTTTTAGGAATATTGTAATTTTTATATTACCATATCGCTTCCGGCAAAACCACCTCTTTTTTGATATTTACACAAGGCATACTACTGTTTTTTTGTCATTTTAGTACATTTTAGACAAAAATTCTTCAAAATGATAAGATTTATAAAAGTTATTGTTTTATGCCCGTCAATAATTTACACAAACAAAATTCTTAATTTTCAGAAGAACACATGTTATGACCTGCATAAGACAAACACAAACTTACTGATATCAGAAAGCTCTTCTCTGTATCTGAAATTCATAACGTCAAAATTCTTAATTTGTTCAATATCCTCAATACAATTTTCTGCCATAAACCTGACCATTTCACCTCTCGCCATTTTTGCGAGAGTCCCCTTAGATTTGAGCCCGCTGTCTGTCTCCTCAAGAAAATCAACCGTTATAATCCTGTCGCACGGCTTAATATACGGCTCTATGGTCTTAAAATATTCTTTTGAGGCGAGATTAATAATTATGTTCCCTCCGCACATTTTTTCGGAGCCGCCGCGGCTTTTTGTGAGACTGTCATACAGCCTGCTGCCCCAAAATTCATACAAATCTTTTTTGCCGTCCACCCCCAGTTTAGCCTGCATCTCAAGCCTGTACGGCACAACTCCGTCAAACGGCTTTAAAATGCCGTAAAACCCCGACAAAATACGAAGATGTCTCTGTATATATTCCAGCGCACGCTCCGTAAACACACGTGGAGCCATATGCTGATACTGTAATCCCTCATAGGAAAATACCGCAGGAGTAAGCCCGCTGCACAGATTCATATTTTTAAATCTCTCATAGTTAAGTTCAGCCAGCTTATCGTTGCATTTCCATAATCTTTTTGACTCATCTAAAGAAAGACGCTGTACCGCCTGCATGACAACCACTGTCTCGCTTAAATATTCAGGCAGTCCCTTTGCGTCAAACGAATCGGTGTCGACATTCATCTTTTTTGCCGGTGAAATAATAATCTTCATTTATAATTCTCCAAGCATCTGAGCAGGATTATCAGCAGCCTTGACAGCGCCGAAAGCCTTCTCAATTATGCCCTCTTCGTTGATTAAATAAGTAGTCCTGACAACTCCCATGCTGACCTTTCCCGCTGTTTTCTTTTCCTTCCACACATCATATGCCTTTATACAGGTAAGCTCTGTGTCTGACAATAAAGTAAACGGAAGTCCGTATTTTTCCTCAAATTTTTTGTGTGAAGCCGCCGAATCCCTGCTTACACCGATAACCACGGCATCCTTCTCCAAAAACTGCGGATACAGTTCTTTAAACCCGCATGCCTGTTTGGTACAGCCTGCGGTATTGTCCTTAGGATAAAAATACAATATAACCTTCTTTCCTCTGTACTCCTCAAGCGTGTGCATTTCTCCGTTCTGGTCCGGCAATTCAAATCCCGGAGCCCTCATTCCAACTTCCAGCATATAATTATTCTCCTTTCATCAGATGCTTATTCAATCGGCTTCCTCCGTGGAAAAGCCCCATTTCCTCCCACAAAAATCATAAGTTCAAAAAATCTCTTCGGCATTCTCAGGCAGCCTTTTAACATGCTCAAGAAAGCCTCTCGCCGCAGCCGCCTCATCTCTGTTATATGTATATCCAAGCTCCTCTGCAACAAAAAGCGCCGTTTTTTCAAACAAATCGCACATCTTTAAAACTGCACTCCATGCACCCGATATATCTCCTGCGAAAAATGTATCTAAATACTGGCGGTATTCATTCCCGTCAAGCCATTTATACAAATATTTTGACGACTTTCCCACGCTCACGCAAAAATCGCTGCGTACGCCTGCTTTCCAGCAAAGCATTTTATCAAGCTGTTTTCGCACTACAGCATCAGCCATATCGTGCACATATAATATCTCGCCTCTCCACAAGCCCTTAGCCAGATTATTGGTGCACCACCAAAATTCATTGCAGCAGAAATCAAACTGTTCTTCACTAGGCTTTTTCACCCAATAATCCTTATCCGACGACTCAGGAATTTCAGGAAGGACGTTATATTTATCCAATAAAACTTTACACAGACCGTCATCTAAAATATGTTCCCTTGCATGTGCTACGGACTCAACATGCAAATCAATTCTGCTGCCGTCCTTAAACTGCATCAGCCACCCGTAAAAATTATCCTTGTCATGTTCATAAGACGAAGCTTCTTCAGGAAATTCATCGGGATACTGCATATATAAAATTTCCCCGAACTTCTCAATCCAGTTTTTATCGCTGATAAAACTTTGCGTTTCACTGACAACATAAACAATATCATAATCCTGAAAAATATCTTTTGGAACATTCGGATTAGTCCGTGAGCCATTCATATACAAAGCGGCAATTCTGTCATCGCTGTCTGCGATATTTAAAAACAGTTCAAACATCTCTTTTTCACTTCTCATCTGAATTTCAGCTCCTCTTTTTATAGCTTTATAATAGCACATTAATTGTATCCTTTCTATGTTGTTTGTATAAAATTGTTTATATAAATTTCGGACGCTTCATTCCGTTAAGTATTAAAAAGAGTGCCTTATAAACAGATGACTAAACTTAAAATGAATGATATAATCTCTATATATTTACCTGAGAGGAACTTAAATGAAAGAAAACAAATATGATAATGAACTGTTTTTCGCTAAATACAGCCAAATGGAGCGTTCCAGAAAAGGATTACAGGGAGCCGGCGAGTGGTCAGCATTAAAAAAAATTCTTCCGGCTTTTAAAGGGAAAAAGGTTTTAGATTTAGGATGCGGATATGGCTGGCATTGTAAATATGCAGCAGACAATGGAGCCGAATATGTGCTCGGAACAGATATATCGCATAAAATGCTTGAAGTCGCCAGACAAAATAATAGTGACAAAAATATCGAATATAAATGTATCTCAATGGAAGACCTTATTTTGCCGGCAGATTCATTTGATATTATTTTGAGTTCTTTGGCGTTTCATTATGTAAAAGACTTTGAGCCATTAGTGGAAAATATTTATAAATGGCTAAAAATAAACGGGGAATTTGTTTTTTCTGCAGAACACCCTGTATTTACTTCATACGGATCGCAGGACTGGTACTATGACAGTGAGGGAAATATACTGCATTTTCCAGTGGATAATTACTACTATGAAGGAAAACGCGACGCTGTATTTTTAGGTGAACATGTTACAAAATATCACAGAACACTGACTACATATCTTAATACCCTGATTCAAAAAGGGTTTGAGCTTCAGCACATCATTGAGCCGCAGCCTCCTGAAGAAATGATGAATATCGCAGGCATGAAAGATGAAATGCGCCGTCCTATGATGCTGCTTGTTTCATCTGTAAAAAAATAAATCAATACATGCGCAGATAATAAAACAGGAAATCCTAACGTTACCTATAACTATATGAAAGGCTGATTTTAAAAATGAATAATAATTTGCCAAAAGTAGCATTCGTCTGCGTGCATAACTCCTGCCGCAGCCAAATAGCGGAAGCTCTCGGAAAATATCTGGCATCGGATGTATTTGAAAGCTATTCCGCCGGAACTGAGATAAAGCCTCAAATCAATCAGGATGCCGTTCGTTTAATGAAAGAAAAATATGGGATAGATATGGAAAAGACTCAATATTCTAAGCTTCTGTCGGATATACCGCCTGTTGATGTTGTAATTACAATGGGCTGTAATGTAAGCTGCCCCAATCTTCCATGCAGGCACAGAGAAGACTGGGGTTTGAGCGACCCTACAGGTAAGGGTGACGAAGAATTTTATAAGGTTATCTCAGCTATACATTTAAAAATAGAAGAGCTGGCAAAAAAACTTCATTCTTGATTAAATAATTTCTAATATTAAGCTTCAATAAAGACAAGCTCCATACAGGGCGGGCATTAATGCCCGCCCCTCTGTCTTCGGTCGTTTCCTTTTCTCTCGTAATACGCCTTTTTCGACGCGTACATTTTCTTCTCTGCCGCCTTTACCAGAGCGTCCATAGATGAAACAGCTGTCTCCCATTCAACTCCGACAGACACATGAAAACCTTCTTTTTTAAGTTCACTCTCCGTTTCACGGCTGAGCATCTTTACAGCCGCTTCATCCATATCCACCGCGAAAGCCAAAAATTCATCACCGCCTATGCGATATGTATACTGAGTACCGAACTTTTCCTGAAGCTTTGACGCCACTGTCCTGAGCATTCTGTCACCCGCCTCATGTCCCATGCTGTTGTTTAGTTCATGAAGCCCGTTGGCGTCCACATAAATACAAGCCAGAGAGCTTTTATATTTGTTTAGATAATCCGGCAAATCCATTTCATATCTGTTTCTGTTATACAGTCCCGAGAGAACATCCTTTTCTCCCTGCTCTTTAATGGCGTTATATGAGCGCATATTATGGCAGAACATTGTAAAACTGAAGCTTACGCTTTTGAGCAGTGTAAAGTTAGACTGCTTATCCGAAATATTAAAGGCCGACAGAATTCCGCATACATTTCCGTCCATATCCTCTACCGGAACTGCTATCATATTTTTTACATCATGTGATTTGCCCGCCGGCAAAACTGTACGAAGAGTTTCCGCATCGTACGCCTTAAATTGTCCCTGCCCCTGAGCACAATAATCTATAAGCCTGCGTAGCCTCTCCTTACCCATTCTGATATTTTCCCCGGCATCCTCCTGTTCCAATTTTCCCCATTGAAAAGAGAGTGTGCCTTCAGACTGCTCCAGCATCCAGAAACAAACCTTCTCCGCCGATATAATACCGGCTATCTTCTCCAGCGCCATAACAATATTTTCCTGTCTCTCATGCGCATTAAACAGCAGCTTCTCAACGTCATAAATATTATTGACGGCGTCAAGCTGACGCTGCTTGTTTCTCATCTGGCTCCTGACATAACGAAACAGCCACAGAAGATATAATATAAAGCACAAAGCCTCAAAAACAAGGAATATATAAAGAACATTCCTGATTGAATGAGCGCCTGAAAATACAACATCCTCCGATACCGACAGAGCAATGCGCCACTGATTAATCGTGAGAGGCTCATAATAAAAATACAGATATTTACCTATTGTTTCCGAAACAAATACTACATATCCTTTTTCCCCGTCAATTAAGCCCTGTTTCAACTGCTCATGATTATAACCCGGAGCCATTTCTCTCTCTCTCCGAGCGCCCATATATTTCCGGGCTCATCATGCCATGTATCCACAAGAAAATCTCCTGTGTCTCCTTCTATTATATATACGGCAGCCTCACCGTCATAAGGTTTCATAAGCAGCTCCTCAGGAAGATTTCCAAGCTCCACAACTCCATATAACATGGCAACTGTCTCACCATCCCTGACCACAGGAACAAAATGACGCAAAATATAATCTTCTTCATTTAAAATGTCTGTTTCACGGTCTGTTATGTGAACGCCCTGCGCTTTTTCCTCTTCGAAGGACATGCGCCCCTTTACATCCACACGCTGTCCGCCTTTTATAATAACAGTGTCATCCGGCATCAGCAGCTCCAGCCTTGACATCATACCGACTCTTTTGTATGAATCCAGAATTGACCACAGTTCAGGTGAAGACAAATCACTGTATCCCGCAATTACAGTGGCAAGCATCTCGAGCTGTTCTGAGTCCTTCTGAGCATTTGCCTCTATCTCCCCGGCAAGCTCTGCCGACTCTTCATACAATCTTTCAAAGCTCTTTTCCTCCTCCATTCTGTTAATCCAACCTGTTGCAACAAAGGAGCCTGCTGAAATCATCAAAATCAATACAACTGTCACTATTATGGATTTCTGCCATTGCATTTTATTTTCTTTTTTCTTATTTACTGATTTTCTCATATTAATTATCCGTTCCGAAACCTGAAAGCCCAATTCAAGTTAATATGCATTTTTAATATATTAAAATTATCACTTAGTGCTACTATCGTCAAGATAACGCCCCGCGCCCTTCATAAACATCTCATCAAAATCAGAGGCGCAAATCGGTCTGCTGTAAAGGTAACCCTGTCCGACATCACAGCCAATCGCCCTGATAAACTGCTCATCCTCCGTTGTTTCCACGCCCTCAGCCACCGTTGAGATGCCAAGCGTCCCCGCCATTCTGACAATCTGTTCCATTATAAGTCTTACACGCCCATGCTCCTGCTCAGAGGCACTCATGAGAAAATCCCTGTCAAGCTTAAGTTCGTCAATTTTAAGCTTGCCCAATGTGTTCAGCGAAGAAAATCCGCTCCCGAAATCATCAAGAGAAATTCTAAAGCCCTCAGCCTGCAGCCGCCCGATTTTTTCGTTAAGCTCCTCAACATTTTCGAGCGCGAGCCCTTCCAGAATCTCAAGAGTGATAAACTTTGCAGGAATATCGTATTTTTTCAGCAAATCGGTTAAAATACTTACATAATTCTCCTCAAAAAAGAGCAGCTTTGACTGGTTTACCGAAATAGGAATCGGAGAAATACCTCTGTCAAGCCAAGACCGTATCTGACGGCATGCCTGCTCAACCATATAAATATCCAGCTTGATACAAAAACCGTTGCGTTCAAACAGAGGAATAAACTGGTCCGGAAAAATTTGCCTTCCTTCTCCCGCATTCCAGCGCACAAGCGCCTCCGCGCCGTCCAGCATACCGCTTCTGAGATTTTTCTTCGGCTGCATAAACAGCTTGAACTCTCCGGCCTGCAAAGCCTGATGCATATGACTTTCGATATAATTTTCCAGCTCCTCCTTCTTATGCAGCTCGGCGTCAAAAAACCAGACAAAACTTTCATGAGCGCCCTTTGCCCGCTCTAACGCGAACAGCACATGTGTCATCAGATTATTGGCAGTCTTGTCAGAAGCATCACTCTCGGCTGCTGCCGCCACTCCGCAGTATAAAGCCAGAAGATAATTTGTATGGCTAATCTCCGAATTTTTACAAATTTCATCTATAAACGCTTTTAAACGCACACTCAGCACTTCCGGCTCAGTATCCTTAAAAAACAGATAAAATCTGTCCTCTGTATCTCTGCAAAAAAATTCTTCTTTATTCAGATGGTGCTCTGCCGCCGTCTTAATCTCGCAAAGAAGCTGGTTTGCCTTTTCTTTTCCAAATATCTCATTTATAAAAGGAAACTGCCGTATACTGACCGCAGCCACGCTTCCGCCGGCACTTCTCAATGTCCCGCGAAGCCTTTGCTGAAAACGCGTCAAATTTTCAGCTCCGGTAAGGGAATCGTAATAAGCCATGCGTATTAAAACACGATTATAATTTTTAAGCAGCCTGTACCCATACAGCATAAGGCAAATCATAAGCAAAAACACACCTATAAAAGTGATTTGTGCTATAAATGTGGAGGTTTCAGAACTTGCCACCAACCCCTCGCCTGTATTTACGCAGAACAAATACCAGCCGTTAATTCCAATCGGCTCCAGCAGAAAAGAATATGATTTTCCCTCATAATCAAACGCGTTAAAAATCCTTTCCTGCTGCTGCAAAGCTTCCCTCACTTCCTCCTTTGACGCCTCAGACAGATAAGGACCGTCAAAAATCGACGGAATATCCTCCTGTACAATCATTTTAGGCGACTGCACGAGAAAATTCCCCTCTGAGCCTAAAAGATGAATATATCCGGCTCCGCCAAGCACGGTATCACCCGACAAAATTTCAGAAAAAATTTCAATCTGATCGCTGGCAGACAGCGCGCCGACAACCTCACCTTCACTGTAAACCGGAACGCTGTATGAAAAAACTCTGTTTTCAGAAATTGAACTCTCAAAAAGCCTTGAAACTGAAGTATTTCCCTCCAGCGCCAGTTCAACGCCCCTCCTGCCCTCCGGCGAAAGCTCCGAAAGAGAGGCTCCCACTATAGGCTCCTCACCCAAATTTGATATTATCCCCTCTCCGTTCTTATCGTAATATACTATAGTCAGAAATTCGTTATTCTGATTAACCTTATCAAGCTGCTGTGCCAGAAACTCCTTATCTTCATCATAGTCCTCCTCAATAAAGACAGAAAGCATGGATAATGTCTGAAAATCTGCTTTAAGCTGTTTTAATATCCTCTTTTTGTATTCCTCCGCCTCCGCAATAACCTGTTTCCGTATAGCTTCATTTCTCGTTCTGTGCAGATATGCCGAAAAAAGCCCTCCGCATATAAAAAACGCGATAATAAAACAAAACGCCAAAATCATAGCTCTGCGCAGCTGTCTTTGCAGTCTCTGCTCAATCATAATACTCTCCGTTCCTGCTCACTGTTTCACTGCGAAACATCTTAATATACAATATACTTCCCGTCAATATTAAAAAAATTACCACTATACAATACATGTTAGTCCGGATTATACCTTCACTAAAACAAAGCATGAAAGCCACATATCTTCCAGCAGAAATAATATCCGGCACATGAAAGCTATCATATATGAGAGGAATTTCAGGTACACTTTCCGGCATTTGACGTTTCGCCATGTAAAATATATATACCTGAAAATACACCCAATACTATTGTTAAACACAATACTATCCAATACGCATTTATTGCTCTTTCCCCATCTGACAGACATGGAAAAAACGCTATATATCCTGAAATTGAAAACCTGTATACATAATCAAATCCAATCATATATAATAATTGAGGAATAATTATTACTGCACCAGCGACAAAACCATATATGTATTTTAAATATATAGAAACAACATTCATTACAAGCTGCACAGATATAAACATTATTAATTTAATTAAAAAATCTATCAATCCGTATATCACAATTGGAGGATTTATTATGAAATTTTCAAATATCATAATACTTTTTAATGGTGCCAATAAATTACTAAAGTCATAAACTTTTTCAAGTCTTATATAATAACTTCCATATGTCACACATGAAAATATTAATATAAGAATACTCTGTACAGCCATTTTTTTCAGGAGCCAGTTTCTTCTTCCCTTATATGATAATATAAGATTATGTATACAGACCTTTTTTTCATATGAAATATAACCGCATGATATTACAATGGCTGCAATTACATTAATCAGTGCCAGCAATTCCTGATTATCACGTTCTTTAGCTCCTATTGCATCAATATATGCATATGGATTAATCACAACTGCCTCAATGCCATTTTCATTCATCCGCTTTATATAACTTACATTTTCTTCAACAGCATTAAACATATCTTTTCTATTATTAAGAACTGTTCCTGCGTTTTCTATTGTATAATCAAAATCATTAACAAACTGCTCATAATCCTGTTTATATTCATTATATACAGATAAAAGTTCCGGTCCATAACCAAGTCCTTCTGCCTTTTCATAGTAACCGGCCATATAGCTTTTTTTTGCATCATATATGACCCCCACACCGGGCTGTATATCTGAACTTATATACAGCAGAATCATTAATACTATTATTATCCTTTGAGACAGCAAAATCTTATATACTTCTCTGCCAAAATTACCGATATGTTCTAACAGATGCATAATATGTTCTAATGCCTTCTGTGCCATGAGTTCAATAATATTTTCTTTATTATTAAAATATCTATTAATACTGATATAGGCACTTATAGCCAGCACTGATGCGGCTACAGCCAGCGACATACTTACCATTACAGTAAACTGTGAAAAAATCCCCCAGGAATATCCCCAGTTATAATACTCAATACCTTCATTTGGGAAAATCAGATAATATACATTTAAAAATTTTACGGCTTTAAAAATCGATTTAGCTGAAATTATTTTATAAAAAAACATATCTGCTGCACATATTAAAAAGCAGAAAAACATTCCTATATTGACATTTCTAAAAAACAGTAAAATCATCCATAAAAACAACGCCATAACTGCTGTAGTCAATGCAGATATAATGATAATTAATGCCAGAAACTCAATTCTTGTAAAGTTCCCTGAAGTCAGCATAAAATATTCACTGCTTACTGCAGGTACACCTAATCCGTCTGCCCCTCCATACATATTAATCAGTAAAAACGCTGATTCAATATATATTATGGCATTAAAAAGCAGCGACTGCCCAAATACAATAAAACATCTTTTAAAAAACAAACTGCCTCTTCCTTTAGGGGTACTGTGAACTATATAATATAATCCATTTTTTCTTTCCGCAAAGAAAAGATATACCGTAAATACAACTGATGCCAGAGAAAAAAAATGAATATAGCTTTTCTCAAATAATTTTTCCAGCCAAATTCCATTACTCAGCTTAACATCGGACTCTGAAATACCAGACAAATCATATCCGGTTTTTAATAAATTATTATATTCAAAACTGTTTTCTTTATATGTGCCTGACGAAGCATATAATATGGCTGTCTGTTCCTTTTTCTCAATTATAGCCTTATAATTATCTATGTATTCAGCTTCTGTGACAATTTTTTCTCTTGCTTGCTTTGCCAATATTGTTTTCTCTGAAGTATCACTTCCATCTATGTTATTCTCTTCAAAATAATCACGCCATGCTTTTGTTGCAGCCTCTGTATATGATGACAGATTTTCATAATTAGCATTCGTCATATTAACCATTTCATCATATATCCCTGCCAAATCAGCACCTTCCCTATTACCGGCAATCAAAATTCCATTAGCCAGTAACAATAAAAACATTATTAATATATTTTTAAAACTGAAAATCCTCTTAAATTCACTCATACAAGTACCGCCTTTATATTTTTATTTCTTTGATAAATTTCCTTTGCGGTTACGCATTCTGTTTTTTATATTTCAAAACATATCAGGCAGGACTAAATATATCACTTCTATATTTAATCCTGCCTGATAATTATTGTTCATATTGATATATCTGTTTTATAGTAACATCACTTCCGTCGAGATAATCCTTTGTATTCAGAACTCCAACGCCTGATATTTTATCCAGTTTGTCAGAAGTCTCTGAAGATTTTAAACCTTTAAAAACATTTGCCGGTTCTTCGCATCCCATTAAAATGTATCTGTCATCAATTCCATAAACAATAATATGAGACGCATCGGGTTTTACCGCATTATCATCCGGATACATTTTATAATGTTCTTCCATTTTTGATAAATAAATATCATCATAGAGCATTTCATACTTTGATTTAATTGTACCTGCAAAGTCTGTTGATATAAAATATGATTTTGTATTTCTGCCTGATGAAGATTCAAAAAAATATAAATTTTCCCCGTCACTCTGCAAAGAATATATTCTGTCCTGCTGTGTCGTATATATTACTTCACTTATATTATCCTCAAAATTAACTTTTATGATTCTGTCAACATTCTCCTCTGTTGCATTCAGAATATAAAAATTCCCATCTGAATCCATTTTAACAAAATTTCCACCGGACATATAATTCACATTACCGGTATCTTTCCCCAGCACATCACTGCTGTCATTACCCGTATGTGTCCATATAATATCAAACTGTTTTTCAGCTGGATTATATTTTGCAACCCTGTATTGTACTCTGTTATCTTTTGAATACATTCTGGCTGTTCCACCGGCATAAAAATATATGTTATTATCCGACAGATAGATTGCAAGTCCATTAGAGTCTCCCGCTTTAGCTGCATAATCTCCCGGAAAATCAAACTCGCCTAATTCTTCCCGAGCTGCATTTTCTTCAAGTTTAATCCTGTTACACTGAAACTTCGTAATATAGTCATTATTAGCATATTCAGGATCCAAATATGATGTATAATAATACAGATAACCTTCCGATATCATACAAACCTTTGCATCACTCACAAATAATTTATCTTCTTTAACAGAAGCAAGTCTTAAAATTTTCTTCTTATTTCCAAACGATGCATCATACTGATACAAATCATAATCCCTGTCTTTTGTCACTTCTATGCAATACAGATGATTATTGTAAAAGAAAATTTTATTACCCAGACAATTGCAGGCAAAACTTCCTGTTTCCGACTTAACTGAGCTGACATAAGCATCGCAGTTTTCATCAGAATGCTTACAATTAACTTTCGAACAAACAGGCATATTAACATCACTGTTCACATTATAAAAAAATAAAATATTATCAATTATATAATAATATCCATTCTCAGCTATTGCCATTTCTGACGTGCCATACTTTGACTGTACCTCTTCCTGATTATATTGATAATCAGCAAATATGTTACCTGATTCAAACTCACCAACCTGCTGCTTATACTTATTGCATGAAGTAAGCGTTAACATTAATATAACTGTACAGAAAATTATTGTAATCTTTTCCTTCATAAACTATATCACCAACTTTTCACCCAAAAGTATGTATCTCCATATTCATCACATACCACTGTAGGTCTTACGCTATGAGTAGTATTATTTATAGAAAATTCCTGATATGCACTTGAACCCGATATCTCAGTCGTACCGACATAATTTATATCAGCACTCATTCCATCTATTGTAACACATGGTTTTGGAAAATAAGCCGATATTATCCAGCCAGAATATCCCTCATCCCATCCTACTGCTGCATCCACCGAAGCTGTTCCAGACACATGATGTGATACATTGTAATCATCCATATAATATGTTGAAAATGGCTGATCATTATAGTTTACATTTCTTGATTGAAAGGCAAATACACTAACTACTGAAAGCACACTTATAGACATTGCAGCGACACAAATTTTTATAAACTTTCTTTTCATAATTATAAACCTCCAAACTTAAAATTTTACCCATGAGAAAAACTACACATGTTCAGTATTTATACTTTTTGCGAGACATGACAAACCACTTTGTGACTTGCACATCTGTAACATAGAGCATAAATCCCAAAATATATGACAGAATAATATTTATAAATAATAATAATTTTAATCTATAAATATTGTGATGGCATTAGTTTTGAAAGTACTTTCTGAAATAAAAATTAAAATTTGTCGCCCATGTCATAATACTAAGGTATTATTATCTCTGCCTTAATAATATCAGATTATAAATATCAATCAATACCTTTGGCAGAAATCGGACATTTTTTTCAAGAAGTTTTACTAAAGTCTATCTTTATTATGCAGATGTGCCTAAACGGCCCGCTCTGTACAGAAGGATTCTGATTGTTAAATGTGTCTGGGAAAATTTCAGCTCTGAAAAGAAAGATATACTGTTTGAATATATGACATATTTAAGAAAATGTATTGAGCGGTTGTGATAAATGGAAAGCAAAGAAGGTGAGAATTTGAGCCGGAGCGGACAAAAGTCTGTAAATACAGTTTTTCTGTAATAACAGACAGGGATTTGTCCGCACCCTCAGCTCAAAAAAACGCCGTTTATTAGTATTCTCCAGCCGCAAAATACCAGTTTTCAGAATTACAATTATTCGTTTACAAACTCAATATTTACATCTCCGTTATTGCAGGACACATTCAACGTTTTTTCGCCGCCATCTTTATTGCCCGGCAGATTGCTTTCACCTTTTTTTATTTCGGACTGAATAGAAAAATCATCATAACTTCCTGCAATCGCACCGGAAATATCTCCATTTTTAACGTTCAGGGTCAGAGCACTGCCTGCATCTAAGTTTCCAAAGGTAATATTTCCTCCATTAGAAGAAATATTTATACTTCCGGTTACATCCAACGCAGAAAGTGTTATATCCTCATTTGTTGTGGATAGTGTAAGGTTTTCTAAAAGTGTGTCTGGTATCTGCAGCGATATTTTTCTATCTTCGGCAGAGGTTTTTCCCCCAATATAATCCGTCCAATCTTTATCGCTTGCACTTGTCATGGTCAACACATTTTCGTCAGAAACAGAAAATTCGTAATACTCTTTACTATTTTCATAATATTTAATATGGACTTGTTCGTCCTCGGACAACGACACTTCAATTTCTCTGTCCCGTACATCAAGATTGATTTCATTTATCTTTGTATCTGATGTATAATTTTTTTCCACAAATGGTTCACTGCTGTTTGAGCAACCCGTAAAAATTAAACTTCCAAATACAAAACACAATACAAGTGAAATGATTTTCTTCATAGTGATTCCTCCATAATTTTATAGATTAGAACTACAATTCTAATGCATAGCAGTATTCGTCATTATCAATCTTTCCCGTGAACTGAAATCCGAAAGAAAGACATAATTTTTCAGCCATTTTGTTTGCGTCGTCTAACATTAAGATTACTTTCTTAACGCCTTGAATTTTCAGACCTCTCAAGATATGTTCTAAGGCTTTTTCCTCAAGCCCTTTATGTTGAAATCTATCATCTACCATTAAGCGGCAGATAGTTGCCGTTTCAGCTTGATTTGCAGTCAATTCACACAAGTCCAATATATTTTGTGCGTCAACCGCTTTTATCCGAATCACAGCCATCCCTCTTTTCTATAAAGTTTTTCTTTTTAAGACCACAAGTCCCAAAAAAGACAGAGCAGCACTTAACAGCAGACAGATACCAATGTGTAAAACTGCATTGCCGTTAAACATAATAATTCGGAAAAATCCTGACAAGATAGCCCGTAATGGTGCAATCGGTGTAAAAATACAAATAACTGCAGCTAATACCGCGTCGGTCAGCCACCCGTACCAATGCGGCTGCATGAATAACAGCACATGAAGAAAAACCATAACAAGCAGCAAAAAGAACATTTGCTGTAATCCGGCAACTAAAATCCCGTTTTGCGTCCATTTACACACGTCCATCATATTGATAACTGTTCGCGCTGAATATACAGGGTCAATCAGGATATGTATTACTGTATTGACAAGTGAAATGCAAAATGCCAGGAAACCATAACTGATCAGACAAGCGAAAAAATAATCTTTTTTACTCGCTCCCAAATGCATCAGCTTCGTGAAATCATAAAACACAAAAAAGAATGGGGTTAAGGCAGCAAGCAGCCATGTATAATTTCCGTTGCTTAAAGCAACGTCGCCTGAAGATGTGGCACAAAGTATCACAAGCGCAGTAATAATAAAACTGATTTTATTGCTCGCAAGCAATCGTTTTACAATTGCAAAAACAGCTTTCATCTTTTTACACCTCCCTTATGTCCCACCATTTGAATAAAGAATTCCTGCAAAGACAGCGGGCGAATTTCTAATGAAGTCGTCTGTTCCGGCGGGGCGTCAAAAATATAACTTGTTACAAGGCCTCCAACTGTATCCTGTCCAATGATGTTCAGATTTTGTGTCGCAGCTTCCACGTCTTTTTGCAGGCCGCTGATACTGAACGCGTTTGCCTCAACCGACTGTAATGTATCAAAAAAAAGGATACTGCCTTTATCAATAATTATTAGTTTTTGAATTGTATTTGCAATTTCCTCAATTATATGAGTGGATACAATAATAATTCGCGGGTGTTTCTGAAAACTCTCTGTCAGCATATCATAAAACTCCACGCGCATAATTGCGTCGAAACCAAGAACAGGCTCATCTAAAAGAATGACCTCTTTATTACTTGCCAAACAGATAATCGTGGAAACCATTGTTTTCATGCCAAGAGAAAGATGATTAAACTTCTTTTTTCCATCAAGCTCAAAGCGCTCCATCATTTCCCAAGCAAAGTCGTAATCGTAGTTGGGGTTTACTTCCGAAGCAATCCTAAGCAACTTACGCACCGGAAGATTAAAATGCTTTGCAAAATTTTCGATATAGCTGACGCCTGTATCCAAAGCGGATGTTGTTATTGTCTTACCGTCAACTTTAATAATGCCGTCTGTAATATTCTGATACCCGGCAATGGATTTGAGAAGCGTTGTTTTGCCTGCTCCATTCCTGCCAAGCAGGCAATAAATACCCGGTTCATCAATCGACAAAGTAATATTTTTCAGCACGGCTGCTTGCCCATACTGCTTTGTTACCTGTTTGAGTTCTATCATGCAGCTATTCCTCCTAAACAACATTGCAATATCTATTGTTTTTCGCAATATCCTATGTTAAAGTGAATCATAAACCTTTGTGTTACACAAATGTCAATAGGAGAAAATAAAAATGAAGAAATATTTTTCAGTTGGAGAAGCTGCAAAGGCTGTCCATACAACTAGCGAAACGCTGCGGCATTATGACCGCATCGGATTAGTAAAGCCAAGCAAAAAAGACGAATGGACTAATTACCGCTATTATACCGAACAGGATATTGTCCGGTTGAATACGGTGCGGGCTTTGCAGCTTATGGACCTGCCTTTGCAGGAGATAAAAAAGGTTTTAGAATATGACGACCTTGAAAAAATTGTGGAATTTTTAGCGCAAGCAGAAAAAAAGGCTGATGATAAAATAGCAGCGCTCCAGTACAGTAAATCAAAAATCCAGCTGGCAAAAGCAGACTATGAAAAAAAATTGCAGATGCGCAAAAATCCTAACGGCACCTTTATTAAGGATTTTCCGGAGCGTGTTATTTTACTTTCAGATACCTTAGAAGTGCCAACGCTTGATAATCTCTGGAATTATCTCAGCCACTTCTACGATAAAGTTACACCGGCCTTAAAAGAGCAGTTTGCCTTTGAGGATTTAGCCGGCATATACACCGAAAACGGATTATCAAGGCTTTTTGCTGTCTGCATTCGCTATGCAGAGACAGATGGATTAAAGATACTGCCAAAAGGAAAATACCTGTGCGCTGATTGTACCGAAGAAAACCGCGAACAGGTATTAAGCGAGGTAATTCGTATATCCCGGACAAAATATGGCGTTGAGCCGACATTTACAGTACAGCTAATAGTCGTATCGGGCATTTTGCACTGAAATTATGAAGTGCAGGTATGTGTTGAGGGGGTAAGAGACGGGGTGCGGACAAATTCCTAGACTCCCTAAAGGTTTCAAAAAAAGCTAAATCAGATATATTCACGAAACAAAAATCAATGTTGCTTTAAAAGTGTATCATTAATGCGGCTCGTTAACTACCACTATACGGATTCTTGGCTATCCAACTCGCAGAACGCTTTACACATGGATAGCTAATGAAGGCGCAGCCAAACCCGAACAAAAACCTTTGAAACATGTCAACACAGCAGAGCATCCACGAAATCCCTCAGCAGAAGTCAAAATGGATGCAATTCGTCGTTGCTTTGAACTCGGGGAAAGTATAAAATCGGTATCAGAAGATATCAGTTATACCAGCCCCAGCATTTACAGCTTGGTCCTATGTCAAGAAAAAGTACAAATTAAATATGCCCTTTTAATATTGAGTTACCCTGCTAAAGTTTCAGCTCTTTTATCTAACGCTGCATAGTATTCCTCTTCATACTGATCTGGCGAAAGATATCCACAATGGCTGTGTATCCTCACTGTGTTATAAAATGTTTCTATATATTCGAATACCAGCTTATATGCATGCCGGTAATTAAAAATTTTAAAACGGTTGATCCATTCCCTTTTCAGTAATGCATGAAACGATTCAATACACGCATTATCCCATGGATATGCTTTTTTCGAATAGCTGTTTACCATCCCCTCTGTTGCTTTACGGAACGCATCCGATACATACTGGCAGCCCCTGTCCGTATGTATGATAAGCGGATGTGTAATTCTGCGGTTTTTCTTCGCTTTCTCGATACATTCCACTACATGGGATGCTTCCAGTGTTTCGCTCAAGACCCATGCGATGATTTTCCGGGAATACAGATCCATAATGCTGGTTAAGTATACAAAGCCGTCAAACGTCCAGATATAAGTGATATCCGACACCCATACAGCATCCGGCTGAGCGGGATTGAACTGTTCATTCAGAATGTTATGCAGTTTCGAACTGAAATCAGAATCTATGGTTGTTTGTACATATGGCTTTACCCATTGGGCTTTGATTCCCATCTGACGCATGTAATTCGCCACAGTTTTCACTGCGATTTTTTCGCCGGTTTTCCACAATTCCCTTGTGATCTTAGGGGCTCCATAGTTCTGGTGGGAATCTTCATAGATTTTTCGGATTTTCTGTTTGATCTCCCCACGGTGTTTTTCCGTGGCAGAAGGGACTCTTTTTTTCCAAGCATTATAACCGGATCGTGAAACACCAAGATGTTTCAGTACCCCGCTGACAGAGACGTGGTGCTTCACCGGACGCTGCTCCATTTCCACAATATACTCCGCTGTGGCAGTATAGACAGCCTCTGTCATTTTCCCAGGATACTGATGGCTTTTTTTAGAATTTCAAGCGCATCCTTTGTATCCCTTAGTTCACGCTGGAGACGGGCGATCTCTTTCGCCTCATCACTGGAATAATTTCCAGATCCCCGTGTTGGTACGTTCCCTTCGTGCTCTCTGGCTGCTCGGAGCCATGTCTTGAGAGCGGAATCACTGATTCCGAGATTCTCAGCCGCTTTCTGAAGTGAGAGCTCTGGATGATCCAAACGATACCTCACTGCATTCTCCTTAAACTGTTGATTATATCTGCTACCCTTTGCCATGCCTGTACTTCCTCCTTCTCATCCTCTTTCTTATCATACATGATTTAGGTTTGCATGGCATCTTTACTTTGTACTATTTTTATACTACCACTAGCTGGCGAAAAAATACCTTAATGACGGTATAGTTCCTATAATGGAGAGATATCCTTATGTGTATCCAACAAAGTAAAACCGGATTTTCATACTGATAAGTCAGATCAGAAATGGTTGACCGGCATCTCAGAGTTTGACCTTCCATCTGGTAAGGTCTATCTTTCTGCACTTGTGGATTATTTTGATGGCCTGCCCCTGGTTAGAATGTAATCACGGCATCTGATTCTGTACTTGTCAATACGATGCCTGATCAGGCAATATCTCCGCAGCCGAAATGTGAACGGTCGCTCATACATTCTGATAGAAGCTGCCATTACCGATAGCCGGACTGATAGAATGTATAGAAAATGCAGGTTTGGAGCGCTCCATGTCCCAAAAGGGCTGTTCTCCTGATAATGCCGCCTGTGAAGTATTATTTGGCCGTTTGAAAATGAGATGTTCTATTATCAGGATTGGACAAGAATCAAAATATCAGAATTTATTAGCACACTGAATGAGTATCTGATATGGTATAACACCAAAAGTATTAAAAGTATCACTTGGAAATATTATCCTTTGGGAGTATCGACAGAGTCTCGGACTGGTTGAATAACCAGTCCGAGACTCTGTCCACACCCACTCACCATGTCAGACCGCATTCGTACAATAACTGGATGATACCATTTAAAACACGAAATATATAGTAAATTTTTCAAACAAAGTATTACAAAAATGCTTGACCAGTACAGAACAACCTTTCCCGTCAGAACACCGCAAATGTAACCACACTTTCCGTGATGTGCTACAATTTCGTCAGCCATCTGCTCCACAAATGTATAACACACATGACTTTCCGTGGAAAGTCGTGTGCCAACAGTGATGCTACTCGCCCATATTGGGAACCCAGAGCCAAGGAGATTTTTCCCTCTGGACCTCCTTCATGTTCGCACAGCGGCTATCCATCCGTCCGTGCCGGTTGGATTTCGCTGTTATGATGCTACTATCTGAACCGCATTCTCACGAATTTGATTTATAGTTGCTATCAATGCGGTTCTAGTCTTTGCATCAAACAGCTTGATAAAGCTAACCGGTTTGTCAAATGGCGGCTTTGTAAGTTCTGAAACATTTTCCATGTACCCGTTCAGCTCTATGTGATTGATGATTTTTTTCACAAAGGCAATCTGCTTCTGATTTAAGGATTGGTCGTTGATAAAAGCAGAAAATGCCTGCATGGCTGCCTCGTGATCCAACTTGGCAATTTTGCGAACCAGAAGACCAAATGGCGTGTCTCCAAATTCGCGCTTGTAATCTTCTTTACTCCCGAGTTCGCTTGTCAACACTCGTTCCAGCTCCTGATAATCGCCCGTAGCCAACGGAATATTATGGGTCAGCTTGTAAATAGCCAGCGTATTTCCGTGCCCATTGATATAGCGGTTTACTTTGGCACGGTAGTCTTCAAAATCATACGCCGCATCCAACTGAACCCCTTCCTGGCTATCTATAATTGGATCAGTAAGTTTGGTAATAATACGTTTTTGCCCTCCATCGTCTTCATCCAAAAAACGAATCAAACCACGAAGCTCTCCCCGAACTTTTTCAAACAGTAGAATATCATTGGCGTTCCAAAAGACATCGGTATGGATTTCCTGTAGCAGCGGCAGCTTTTCCTTAATCTGCGGAATATTCGCCTTGCGTTCCAGTAGAGAAGCAATGTCACACAACTGCTTTTTGGCATACTTGAAAGCAGGCATCTGTTCAATATGTGCCAACATCAGCCCGTACATGAAG
>CALWKC010000008.1 GCA_944381165.1 uncultured Lachnospira sp.
ACAAGAGTTTATCTAACATACGTTCGGTAAACTCTTGTTTTCTTTTGATTCTTTAAAACTCGGAATTTCCTATAAAGCAAAAAAGAAGCTGGAAAATTATCCAGCTTCTTACATTTTTATATTGCAAATTTTGTGTCACGACAGCTACCCTTTGTTGTTACTCACCCTATAAACTTCAATTCAATAATTATTGATAGTTTGCAGATGGCTTCCAATCTAATTGTTCTTCTACATCTCTATAAAACTCTATCATTTGGATAACAGCATTTGTATATTTTTGATCGAATGAACCTTCCGGACATATTCCCTTGTTATTTTTTGAATCCATTTTGAATGTTAAACTCCCGTTCTTAAGCAAATCATAAACGGTATCTATATTTTCATCTGTATAAGTATTATCTACTCTGTTAAAGATAAAATATCAAAAATAACACTACCGGTAAAATAAATTTTTTCATAGCTGTTCTACTTAGTATTTTTCAATCATTGCTTCCTATCCCGCTTCATTCATGCGGCTCAGCTTCGCCGCCTGGTCTGCGGCTATGCACGCGTCAATAATCTCCTGAATATCTCCATCCATAATCTTGTCGAGCTTGTAAAGCGTAAGCCCGATACGGTGGTCGGTAACGCGCCCCTGAGGGAAGTTATAAGTTCTTATTTTCTCGGAACGGTCGCCTGTTCCAATCTGGCTTCTTCTCGCGTCCGCCTCGGCGTCATGGGCACGCTGGCACTCCATGTCATACAGCTTTGCACGGAGCAGGGCAAACGCCTTCTCCTTATTCTGTATCTGAGATTTCTCCGTCTGCGAATAAATTACAATTCCGGTAGGATAGTGTGTCAGACGCACCGCAGAATCGGTTGTATTTACACACTGCCCGCCGTTTCCCGAAGCGCGCATGACATCAATTCGAATATCCTTCTCGTCTATCTGGATGTCAACCTCCTCGGCCTCCGGCATAACAGCCACAGATGCGGTAGATGTGTGAATACGTCCGCCCGACTCCGTCTCAGGCACTCGCTGTACACGGTGTACACCGCTCTCATATTTCATGACAGAGTATGCCCCCTGTCCCTTTACCATAAATTCGACTTCCTTCATTCCGCCGATTCCTGTCTCGTCGGCGTTCACAACCTCAATTTTCCAGCCTCTCGACTCTACATAATGCGTATACATTCTGAAAAGCTCCGCAGCGAACAAAGCCGCCTCATCACCGCCGGCACCGGCGCGGATTTCCACAATAATATCCTTCTCATCATTAGGGTCTTTGGGAAGAAGGAGAATTTTAAGCTCATTTTCAAGCTCCTCCACACGCTTTTTTGACTCGTTAAGCTCCTCCTTAACAAGCTCAAGAAGCTCCTCATCGGTCTCCTCGTCAAGCATCTGGAGACTGTCGTCAATATTCTGCCTGCATTCCTTATACTCGGTAAACGCAGTTACAATAGGCAGAATATTATTCTGTTCCTTCATCAGTCTTCTGAAACGCTCCTGGTCGTTTACGACATCAGGATTACTGAGCTCCGCTGTTATATCCTCATATCTGTTCACAATATCTTCCAGCTTGTCAAATATCTCCATTTTATCCAGTCCCTTCACTAAAAATTAATAAGCTGTTTTTACGTAAATAATTCTCATGTCTTTGCACACGCATGACCTGCACGCCGTTCATCTCAGGTGTCTGCAATTTGCAAGCGGCTTATTTCAGTCTGCCGCGAACAACACGGTCAAGCCCTGCCAAATCCTTCACAACTTTTATATCGCCAAATCCTGTCTCACTCATTATTCCGCTCACGGCCTCAGCCTGACTGCATCCTATTTCATACATAAGCCAGCCTCCCTTTTTTAAAAATGCAGGAGCGGCGGCAGTAATCTCCCTGTAAAACTTAAGTCCGTCACCGTCACCGTCAAGAGCTTCATAAGGGTCAAACAGGCGCACCTCCTCAGAGAGCGTCTCAATCATCGCCGTCTCGATATAAGGCGGATTAGACACTATCATATCAAATGATATACCGCTTGGAATATTTTTAAACAAATCACTCCGCACAAATGAGATATTTTCCACACCGTTCTTCTCTGCATTTATCTTCGCGGTCCGGAGAGCTTTATCAGAAAAATCGGCTCCCATGCCGTTCCCCATGTTTATCTCTGATGCAAGGCTTATGATAATACAGCCCGAGCCCGTACACATATCCAGCACGTCCGGACGCTCCTTTTTTTTCAGCTCGCTGAGCGCCTGCTCAACAAGCAGCTCAGTGTCCGGTCTTGGCACCAAAACATCTCTGTTTACAATAAATTCATGTCCGAAAAACCATGTTTTTCCCAAAATATGCTGCAGCGGCTCATGCTGTCCTCTTCTGGCTATAAAGCCCTCAAACTTTTCATAAACCGCTTTGTCAACACACTTTGAAGCGTCAAGCAAATACCTTGTCATATTCATGCCTGACGCCTCCATAAACAATTCCCTGCTGTCATGTTCGGCATTTTCGATGCCGAATTGCTCAAGAAACCTTGCCCCGTGCTTTACAGCCTCCCTGTTAGTCATATCCGCCATAAATAAATTCCCGCTAATCTGTATCTCTCTGTTTGAAAATAGGCACATCGTCCGCAAATACCTGCTGAGAGCCGTCGTCCTCCTCAAACTCAAAGCCTAACGTATCGGAAGACGCTTTGTTATCATCCTCCCAATTACTGTCGTCAGCATGCTCCGCAGCCTCCTCCGGCGACGGATTTCCGAACTCTTCCTCCGGCTCATCTTCAAACTCAAAACCTGACAGGACATCATCCTCGTCGTCGTTTTCATCAGACATATCAAAGCCGTTTTCATTCTCAGCGAGAATATCAATATCCTCATTTGATAAATGTTCACTGTCTGAAAATCCCTCAGACTCAATTCCTGCCGTTTCATCCGCACGGGAACTCCCTGCCCCCGATACCTCATCAGCCGAAGTCTCGCCTTCCTGAGACAGACTTTGCTCGCCGCCGGTATTATCAGCAGCTTCTCCCTGATTGACGCTCATTTCACTGTCGGAGTTTGACTTAAATATCTCCGGCTCATCCGAATCCAAATCAGTGTGGGCAAATATCAGCTCCGGCTCTTTGCTGTCACGATTATACTCTCCTGCTTCCCTGCTCTCGGCAAGCGCTTTCTCAGCGTCCGCAATCGCAGCAGCCTTAGCCTCTTCCCCGTCTATATCCGCATAATATTCATCAAGGAACGCTCTCCAGTCAAACACAGCCTCTACAGCCGTTATCGCAACCTCAACCATGTCGCGCTCAGGCTCTTTTGTGGTAAGCTTCTGCATCCACATACCCGGCTTACTGATTGCATTTACAAATTTATTGTCATTTCTGCCGGCCCACCTGAGGACCTCATATGATACCCCGGCGATAACAGGAATAAGCAGAATTCTTATCACAAGCTGAAGAGCCGTATTATCCACCCTGATAAAAATAAAAAACACAATACTTATAAACATTACAAGAAACATAAAGCTTGTTCCGCAGCGCTTATGCATCCTTGAACTGTTCATTACATTGTCGGCAGTAAGAGGAGCGCCGTGTTCAATACAGTTGATACACTTGTGCTCCGCGCCGTGGTACATAAACGTCCGCTTAATATCATTCATGCGCGATATTGCAAAAAGATACAGAATAAAAATTATCAGGCGCACAATTCCCTCGATAAAATTAAGAAGGAACTGTGATGTCACATAATTTGCCAGTGTTCTTGAAATAAGATAAGGAAGCACCATGAAAAGCCCGACAGCCAGAGCCACCGATATAATAACCGTCACCGCCATAAGCACCGATTCAAGCTTATCCTTGAAAACAGCCCTGCCAATCTCGTCAACCTTTGTCTTTTTCTGCTCTGCCGGGTCATCATAAAATGACGCGGAATATGTAATAGTAGAAACTCCTGTTACAAGTGAATCGACAAAATTAAATATGCCCCTGATAACCGGAAAATTGAGCCATTTATATTTTTCTGTCAACATTCTGCTGTCCTTTACGGAAAGCGCTATCTCATTGTCAGGCTTTCTTACAGCTATGGCGTACTTATCGCCGCTGCGCATCATAATGCCTTCAATAACAGCCTGACCTCCAATACCTGATGTTTTCATATTCAAATTCCTCATTCCGGAGCGTTTCACGCGACGGGACAGCGCATATATAAGATTTACGTCTGCCCTCAGAGTTTACTTGTGACGCCCGGCTCAATAATGACAAAAAAGGTTGAGGCATACGACCTCAACCTTGATGAATAGCTAAAATTAATTGTTCTGTACGCCGTACTTTCTGTTAAACTTATCAATACGTCCGCGTGCGGTAGTAGCCTTCTGCTGTCCTGTATAGAAAGGATGACACTTTGAACAGATTTCAACATGAATCTCTTCCTTTGTTGAGCCTGTTACAAACTCATTACCACAGTTGCAGACAACCTTTGCCTGATAGTATGCTGGATGGATTCCTTCTCTCATTCTTTTCACCTCTTTAATATAATCTTTATTATCATTGCAAGACTTAAACTTACAAAGTATTTCTTTGTCTTTGATAAGCAGCTTTGATATTGTAACACATAGGTTATACTAATGCAAGCTGTTTTTTTAAAACGCCGCCAAAATTTAACCAAAAGCCGCAAAAATCGCCAAAATTCCGCTGATTTGCCGATTTGCTGATTTTAAACGTATCTGTTTTTACATATTGTATGAACAAGTTCCTGATTATTTTTTGTCTTGACAAACATTTCCAGAATTCTCTCTGCCGCCTCGTCCGTCTTCATTCCGTTCAGCGCCTTTCGCATAATATCTACGGCATTCTGTTCATCCTCATTCAGAAGCAAATCCTCCCGCCTCGTACTTGACTTTGCAATATCAATGGCAGGAAAAACTCTTTTCTCGGAAAGCTTTCTGTCAAGCACAAGCTCCATATTTCCCGTACCTTTAAATTCCTCGAATACAACATCATCCATTTTGCTTCCCGTCTCCACGAGAGCTGTGGCAAGAATAGTCAGGCTTCCTCCCTCACGCATATTTCTTGCAGCCCCGAAAAAGCGCTTAGGCATATGCAGCGCCGCAGGGTCAAGACCGCCCGAGAGAGTTCTGCCGCTCGCCTGAACTGTGAGATTATAGGCGCGGGCAAGTCTTGTTATACTGTCAAGAAGAATTATAACATCCTTTTTATATTCGACAAGCCGCTTGGCGCGCTCAATAACCATTTCAGACACTCTCTTATGGCGCTCCGGAAGTTCGTCAAATGTAGAATAGATAACCTCTACGTTCTCACCCACAATAGACTCCTTAATATCCGTTACTTCCTCAGGTCTCTCGTCTATAAGAAGAATAATCAGATGCATCTCGGGATTGTTTTTAGTCACGGCGTTTGCAATCTGCTTCAGAAGAGTTGTCTTGCCCGCCTTAGGCTGTGAAACTATCATACCTCTCTGACCCTTGCCAATCGGCGAAATCAAATCCACAATTCTCATTGCAGTTGTATTTGTATTTTTCTCAAGGTGTATTCTCTCATTCGGAAATATAGGCGTGAGACTTTCAAACGCAGGTCTTTTGACAGCCCTTGAAGGCTCCTCACCGTTTACCGTCTCGAGATACATCAGTGCGGAAAACTTCTCTCCCTGTGTTTTTGCCCGCTTCGGGCCTCTTACCATATCTCCGGTCTTTAAATTAAACCTTCTTATCTGGGAAGGCGATACATATACATCGTTCTCTCCCGGAAGGAAATTCTCACATCTTATAAATCCATAGCCCTCCTGAAGCACCTCCAGAATCCCGTCTGCAATCTCATGCTGCTGAGGCTGCGCCTGCTCATGTTCGTGTTCATGCTGTCCCTGACCATGTTCGCGCTGACTCTGATTTTGTACCTGTTCGCGCTTTTCCTGCTGTTCTTCCTCCTGTGCCGCAGCAAGAAGAGCCTCTATCAGCTCAGCCTTTCTCATGGTTGAAACATTCTTTATCTTTTTATCCTTTGCGAAATCTCTCAGCACAGCAAGAGACAATGTCTGTAATTTTTCTCTCATAACAATAACTTTCTCCTGTTTAAAAATAAATGCGGGGATTGCGCTTCTGAATTAACCTGCCATTCACTTTTTTAAGCGCTCAAAGAAATTTGAAATATCTTTTTGTATTATACACCTTTTTTTAAATTTTTCAAATAATTTCAATCCTTGCCGACACACCACCGATGTGCTATCATTAGAACAATAGTTACAGTTCGGCCCGCGCCATTCGCAAAGTCGCGCCAAAGGCGTTTTTCCGGGGCTGTGCCGCAGATATACTTTTTAACCAATACACAAACATTCAGGAGGATAAAAATCATCATGACAAACGCAGAAAAAGCTCTGGCTTTACATGAAGAATGGAACGGAAAATTTGAGACTGTTCCTAAAATGTCAATTACGACAAGAGAGGATTTAGCGCTCGCCTACACTCCGGGAGTTGCAGAGCCATGCAAGGTTATCGCAGAGAACAGGGAAGCAGCTTACAAATATACAATCAAGTCAAACACCATTGCGGTTGTTTCGGACGGAAGCGCCGTCCTCGGACTCGGCAATATCGGAGCACATGCCGCTATGCCTGTAATGGAGGGCAAAGCCGTATTATTTAAGGCTTTCGGAGGCGTCAACGCAGTTCCTATATGTCTCGACACGCAGGACACAGAAGAAATCATAAAGACAGTTGTAAACATTGCTCCCGCCTTCGGCGGAATTAATCTTGAGGATATTTCAGCCCCGAGATGCTTCGAGATTGAAGAGCGTTTAAAGGAGCTGCTTGATATTCCCGTATTCCACGACGACCAGCACGGTACTGCCATTGTCGTTTTGGCAGGTATTATAAATGCCTTAAAGGTTACTGGAAAAGACAAAGAAAACTGCCGCGTAGTCGTAAACGGAGCAGGCTCGGCAGGTATCGCAATAACAAAGCTTCTCCTCACATACGGTTTTAAAAATGTAGCCATGTGCGACAAATCGGGTATTCTCGCCAAAGACAGTGAGGGCCTCAACTGGATGCAGGAATCCATGATGAATGTGACAAACCTTGAACAGCAGCACGGCTCGCTCGCAGACGCCTTAAAGGGTGCAGATATTTTTGTCGGCGTTTCGGCTCCTAATATTGTCTCTGCCGAGATGGTCGCATCTATGAATAAGGACGCTATTCTGTTCGCAATGGCAAACCCTGTCCCTGAAATAATGCCTGATGTCGCTAAGGCTGCCGGAGCAAAGGTTGTCGGCACAGGTCGCTCGGATTTTCCAAATCAGGTAAACAACGTAATCGCGTTCCCGGGCATTTTCAAGGGCGCGCTTGAGGGCAGAGCCACTCAGATTACCGAGGAAATGAAGCTGGCTGCGGCGCTTGCAATAGCAAACCTTATTCCTGACAGTGATCTTTGCGACACAAATATTCTTCCCGAGGCCTTTGACCCTCGCGTTGCCGATGTCGTAAGCGAAGCGATAAAAAGTCTTATCAAATAATATGAGACCTTCATTTTACTCTGTAAACGAATACTTAAAAGAAACCTACGGTGTCAAAATGTACAAACTAGCCCTGAACGGTGGGATGACATGTCCCAACCGCGATGGGCTTATTGATACAAGAGGCTGTATTTTTTGCAGCGCCGGCGGCTCCGGAGACTTCGCGGGCGGCATGTCCGGCTCGCCGTGTATCGAGGAACAGATTGAGGCAGCCAAACGCCTTATTTCAAAAAAATACAGCGGCAGCGATTTTATAGCCTATTTTCAGTCATTTACAAACACCTATGCGAAAGCTGATTTTCTGAGACAGCTTTTTATGCCCGTAATAAAAAGAGACGACATACGCATACTGTCAATCGCGACAAGACCCGACTGCCTCGACGCCGACATTATTTCACTTCTCGATGAGCTGAGCAGGATTAAACCCGTCTGGATTGAACTCGGGCTTCAGACAATTCATGAAAAAACCGCAAAATATATAAGACGCGGCTATTCGCTTAATGTCTACGACGATGCGATGCAGAAGCTTAATAATATCGGTGTTAAAACCATTGTACATATGATTATAGGTCTTCCCGGCGAAACTGACGGAATGATACTTGATACCGCACGCTATATCGCACACAGCGGAGCATGGGGAATTAAGCTCCAGCTTCTGCATGTTCTGAAAGGCACTGATTTGGCAAAAGACTATGAAAGCGGTATGTTTGAGACAATGACACAGGACGCCTACATACAGCTTCTCGGCGAGATAATAGAAAATCTCCCGAAAGATATGGTAATACACCGTCTCACAGGAGACGGAGCAAAGAGACTGCTTACGGCTCCGCTCTGGAGCGCTGACAAAAAGCATGTTCACAACAGCATAATGCAGTATTTTAAAAACAACAATATTATTCAAGGACGGAAATACAAATGAGTACGGACGCAACTACCCTCTATAAACTGATGGTTTTATATATGTTAAATAAAGTAAATTTTCCGCTGTCCAACAGCCAGATTGCCGAATTTATGCTGGACAGACAGTACACCAATTATTTTACGCTTCAGGAAGTTTTAAATTCTCTCGCAAACGACGGTTTTGTACAGATACTCACATACCGCAGCAGCACACAGTATAAGCTGACAAGAGAGGGAATTGACACAATTTCTTTTTTTGACAGTAAAATTTCCCCTGCAATCCGGGAGGATATTGACAAATATCTGAAAGAAAATAAATACGACCTGAAATGTGAGGTCGGAACTACCTCTGACTATTATAAATCTACCGGCGGCGACTATATAGTCCACTGTCAGGTAAAAGAAGGCAATACTAATCTTATTGAACTCAACATAGCCGTTCCGCTTGAACAGCAGGCGGATGCAATGTGCGCAAAATGGAAGGACGCAAGCCAGGATATTTATGATTTTGTGATACATAAGCTTATGTAGGCTTTATAAATCATTTAACAAAAAATAAAAATTTTTTATAAATTATGAATGGATTTTTCATTTTCAATCGTATTATATGTGAAACCAAAAATAAAACAAACCAATAATGAAAGAGAGGATTGATTATGAAAAAACCATTAATTGGACTTTTAACTGCCTTGACCATATTGTCAGCAGGAACTACATGCGCGTTTGCTGCCGGCAGCAAAGCCGGTAAGAATTTTATCGATACATACAAAAACGGGATATTCGGCAATTACGAAAGAAGGCCTAATTTCACTGACAGCGACAACGACGGCGTATGCGACAATTACGAAAGCAGGCCTAATTTCACTGACAGCGACAATGACGGCGTATGTGACAATTATGGCTCAGGACAAGGAGCAAACAGTACAAACGGCCTGCGAGGCGGTCACGGCAGACATCAGAGGAATTTTCAATGCGGAGCGAACAAGAGGTAAACAGGGCTATAGAACGCTATTCCGATACTGTTCGGAGGCTTTGTATGATACATTTAAAAAATTATGCAGATACAGAGGACATATTTCAAACCGTGTTTTTGAAGTATGTCCTCAGCTCTGTCTGCTTTGAAAGCGAAGAACATGAGAAAGCATGGTTTATCCGTGTCACAATAAACGCATGTAAGGATTTGCTTAAAAGCTTCTTCCGCAGCCGCACAACATCATTAGAAGAAATTATGGAGCTGCCCTCCGCCCTGCCTGCGGAAAATAAAGAAGTCTTAGAGGCAGTGCTCTCTCTGCCTAAAAAATACAGGGATGTGGTATATCTGCATTATTTTGAAGATTACACCGCCCCGCAAATCGGCAATATTTTAGGCAAAAATGTAAATACAGTCTATACGCTCCTGACACGTTCCAGACAAATGCTCAGGGAAAAGCTGGGAGGTGATGAGTATGAAGGATAAGATAAAAGAAACTTTCAATCAGGTTCATGCCGAAAAAGATTTAAAGGAAGCTACAAGAGCTTTTCTCGCACAAAAAACAAACGGCTATACAAAATCCAAAAAATCAAACTATAAACTCATTGCCGCCGCTGCCGCATGTCTGCTTTTATTATTATTCGGCGGACACCGATTTTACTTTACGCCGACTGTCGCTGTAAGTATTGATATTAATCCGTCGATTGAACTCGGCATAAACAGATTTAACAGGGTAATTTCAGTAAAAAGCTATAATGATGACGGGCAGGAACTGATAAACCTGCTCAATATAAAATATATGGATTACTCCGAAGCGATAGATCAGATACTTAACAATGAAAATATTTCTGCTCTGCTATCTGAAAATGAATTTATGACTATCGCTGTGACTGACTCGAACGGAACGCAATCATCAGATATTTTTTCAAATATTGAGTCATATACATCTGAAAATAGAAATATCTGCTGTTATCTCGCCCTCCCTGATGAGGTAGAAAACGCTCACGAACTGGGGCTTTCATACGGGAAATACAGAGCATTTTTAGAACTTCAGGCTGTTAAACCCGATATAACGCCGGAAGATATACAAAACATGACTATGAGGGAAATCAGAGATTTAACAGCCTCCCTCTCATCTGACGGTGAAGCTGACACAGAAGAAGACATTAACGGGGAATACAATAATAACAGCAACGGCAGCGGAAGTGGAAACGGATACGGTCACGGTAACGGAAATGGCAGCGGAAATGGATACAGGCACGGACAGGAATAGTCCGCGCCTGTAAGAATGCAAAATTATACCATAATTTCGGATATCTTTTTGCCCATCAACAAGTTTGCTTTGCAAACTTGCATGCGTCAGCAAAGCTGACACTATTATACCTTAAATTTCACTGTCAGGAACAGTCTCTTCGTGCTCGTCTGAGATAAAACTTTCTATTGTCTCCCAGAGCTTATCCACGCCCTGTTTTGTCTCTGACGATACAGGAATAAGTATATCGTCCTTTCCCAGTCCCAGACCGTTTCTGACCGCCTTTATCTGCTTATCCTGCTGGCTTCTCTTGATTTTATCAAGCTTAGTCGCCACTATGACTGGCTGAAAACCATTTGAAACTATCCAGTCATACATCATCTTATCGTTTGCAGAAGGGTCATGGCGTATATCAATGAGAAGAAACACCTGCCTTAACTGACGCGAACGCTTAAGATAACGCTCCACCATTTTCCCCCATTTTTCCTTTACAGACTGGCTTACACTGGCATACCCGTAGCCGGGCAAATCGACCAGAAACATACTGTCATTGATATTATAATAATTTATTGTCTGTGTTTTTCCCGGCTGAGAAGAAGTTCTTGCATAAGACTTTCTGTTCATCAGCGCGTTTATCAATGAAGACTTTCCCACATTTGATTTTCCGGCAAACGCAACCTCAGGAAACTGCGTTGCCGGTACTTCGCTTGACACTCCTATTACAATATCAAGATTTACTTTTTTTATAACCATACAAGTCCCCTTTTCACTTTGCAAGCGCTTCACCGAGCACTTCTTTCATATCGCTGACATAAACAATATCAAGCCCCTCAACAATCTCACTGTCAAATTCCGCAATATCCGGCTCGTTTTTTTTCGGTACAAGCACCCTCTTAACGCCGGCTGTTTTTGCCGCGAGCAGCTTTTCCTTAAGTCCTCCTACCGGAAGCACACGTCCGCGAAGAGTAAGCTCACCTGTCATGGCAACATCAGATTTAACCGCGGTTCCCGTTACAGCCGAATAAATTGCCGCAGCCATTGTGACGCCCGCAGACGGACCGTCTTTAGGCACCGCACCCTCAGGAATGTGTAAATGAAGCGCATTTTCATCAAAAAACGAAGTTCTTTTCATCAAAGAACGAACGTAAGACAGCGCAATCTGTGCGGATTCACGCATAACGTCTCCCATGCTGCCGGTAAGTATCAGGTCAGGCTTTCCGCTTATCACATTTACCTCAATTTCCAGCGTATCTCCTCCCGCCGCAGTCCATGCAAGACCTCTTACTATTCCCACCTCATTTTTTCTTCCTATTTTTTCGCGTCGATATTTAATATTCCCAAGATATTCCGACAGATTTTTTTCTGTGACTATAATCTGTTTGGACGGCTTAAGCTCGCCGTTATCATAAAGCTTTCTTACAACCTTGCGGCACACGGACGCAATCATCCGCTCAAGTTCTCTGACGCCGGCTTCCATTGTATATCCGTCTATTATGGACGCTATCGCTTTATCCGTAAATCTGAGCTGTTTTTTTGTAAGACCGTTTTTGGCAAGCTGCTTCCTTATGAGATGCTCCTTTGCAATGTGAAGCTTTTCATTTTTTGTATAGCTGTTTACCTCGATAATTTCCATTCTGTCAAGCAGCGGTCTGCTGACCTGGGACAGATCGTTTGCCGTAGCTATAAATAAAACCTGCGATAAATCAGTTGGAAGCTCTATGTAATGGTCTACAAAATGCGAATTCTGCTCACCGTCAAGCACTTCAAGAAGCGCAGATGTAGTATCTGAGCGGTAATCATTGCTGACTTTGTCAATCTCGTCAAGCAGCATAAGCGGATTTTTTACGCCTGCCTGCCTTAATCCGTCAATAATACGCCCCGGCATTGCTCCGACATAAGTCTTTCTGTGACCGCGTATTTCCGCCTCGTCGCGCACACCGCCGAGACATATCCTTACATACTTTCTCTTGAGAGCCTCCGCTACGGATTTTGCAATGCTCGTCTTTCCTGTTCCCGGAGGTCCGACAAGACATATTATAGATGCTTCAGAATTTTTAACTGTATTTCTGACAGCCAGCGCCTCAATAATTCTTTCCTTAACCTTTTTCATGCCGTAGTGGTCACGGTCCAAAATGCGCTGTGCGTCTTCTATGTCAAGATTATCCTCCGACTGAGCATCCCACGGAAGAGAAAGAAGCGTCTCTATATACCCTCTCTCGACATTTGCCTCGGCAGAGCCCTGCGAAACAGCTTTATACCGCTTTATCTCCTTACTGATTTTCGCTTTGATCTCCTCTGAGGCATTTAACTCTGCAAGCTTTTTTTCATACTCGTCAAATTCCGATTCGCTGTCGTCACCGTCAAGCTCACGGCTTAACACCTTTAACTGCTCACGCAGAATATACTCCTTCTGATGTTTGTCAACAGCCTCATGCAGACGCTCTGACAGCTCAGCCTTAATAACACTGACGTTTATAGCCTCAATAAACATTTTTGCCGTATTTTCATATATAACATTTATGTCGTCCATTTCAAGAAAGCGCTGTCGCTCGAGATACACCATTGGATAATCGATTAATATATGCCTGAGTTTTAAGTCTACCCGCTTTATATCAATCCACTGCTTTAAAATATCTCTGCTCATTTTGGGATTTGCCGACGCGTACTTGTAAATCATTTCGTCAAGCGCTTCAACCATAGCCTTTTGGGTAAGCTCGTCTGCAGCTCCCGGCCATTTATCACAAATCTCCACCTCCGACATAAGCATCCCGTCAGAGACGGACAACCTGCTTAAAACCGCCTTGTGAACTCCCTCAACCTGAACACGGACTATCCTGTCAGGCAATTTGATAAGCTGCTTAACCCTTGCAACCGTACCTGCCTTAAATAAGTCCTTCTCTTCCGGCTCTGATACCTCAGGCTGCCTCTGCGTCACAAGAAATATATTCTGTTCTTCTTCCATCGCCTTCTCAATGGCGCGTATTGATTTTTTCCTGCTTATATCAAAATGTATGACCATGTCCGGCAACACGGTCATACTTCTCAATGCGATTGTTGGCAATATTTTTTCTTTCATAATCCAACACTCCGTTTTATTGTGCTTTCTTAACCTGCTGTGTCCTGTATTCAATCAACGGGCTTCCCGTACCGTCAACAGCTTCCTTTGTTATTATACATTTCGCGATATTATCATCCGAAGGTATTGTATACATTACGTCATTCATAACCGATTCGAGAATTGAGCGCAGCCCTCTTGCTCCTGTCTTTCTCTCAAAACTCTTCTTTGCAACCTCACGAACTGCATCGTCTGTGAACTCAAGCTCAACCTCGTCAAGCGAGAATAACGCCTGATACTGCTTTATAATAGCGTTCTTAGGCTCGCGAAGTATCTTCACCAGTGCCTCCTCGTCAAGTGAATCGAGCGCTACAACAACAGGCACTCGTCCCACAAATTCAGGGATAAGTCCAAACTTTATCAAATCCTGAGGAAGTACCTTATGGAACATCTCTCCGACATCGGCGTCTGTTTTTTCCTTTATCTCCGCATTAAAGCCAATGGAGCTCTTATCCATTCTCGACTCAATTATCTTTTCAAGCCCGTCAAATGCACCTCCGCAGATAAAAAGAATATTTGTTGTATCGATAGGGATAAGCTCCTGCTGAGGGTGCTTTCTTCCTCCCTGAGGCGGAACAGAAGCAATCGTTCCCTCAAGAATTTTAAGAAGCGCCTGCTGAACTCCCTCACCTGAAACATCCCTTGTAATTGAGACATTTTCAGACTTCTTTGTAATCTTATCAATCTCGTCAATATAGATTATTCCGTACTGTGCCTTCTCAATATCGTAATCAGCAGCCTGTATAATCTTCAATAAAATATTCTCAACGTCCTCGCCGACATATCCCGCCTCCGTGAGAGTTGTCGCGTCCGCGATAGCAAAAGGAACGTTAAGGAGCTTTGCTAGATTCTGCGCAAGAAATGTCTTTCCGGAGCCTGTCGGTCCAAGCATTAAAATATTGCTCTTTTGAAGCTCAACATCAAGATTTTTGCCGGACATTATGCGCTTATAATGATTGTATACAGCCACGGAAAGCACCTTCTTTGCCTCATCCTGACCTATTACATAATCGTCCAGAAATTCCTTGATTTCTTTCGGCTTTAAAAGATTAATCTCAAACTCAGGAGATGAACTGTTCTCGTTCTCCTCCTCCGTCATAAACTCCTCATCAAGAATTTCACTGCATATGCCGACACACTCGTCGCATATATATGCTCCGTTAGGTCCCGCAATAAGCTTTTTAACCTGGTTCTGAGTTTTATTGCAAAATGAGCATCTCAGTCTGTCGTCTATATTTTTGCCTGCCATAATTCCTCCAAACTCTTTATTTCCGCGGACAGACAGCTAAGCTGCAATATCCGCACGCCCCGCAGCTTGCTGCGGTTAATCTTCCTTACTGTTAGACAAAAAAGGACTGCCACCTAAGTAACAGCCCTTTGCACTTATTATCTCTTTTCAACTATGCTGTCAATCAATCCGTATGCAAGTGCTTCCTGTGCTGTCATATAATTATCGCGCTCTGTATCTCTTGCAATCTCTTCGACAGTCTTGCCTGTATTTGCAGCAAGAATTTCATTTAACTTATTTCTTGTCTTTAAAATATTCTCTGCAACAATACGAATCTCAGTCTCCTGTCCTCTTGCGCCGCCTGAAGGCTGATGAATCATAATCTCTGCATTCGGAAGAGCCATTCTCTTGCCTTTTGCGCCGCCTGAAAGCAGGAATGCGCCCATGCTGGCAGCCATTCCCATACAGATAGTAGACACATCACACTTAATATACTGCATTGTGTCATAAATTGCAAAGCCTGCCGAAACAGACCCGCCCGGACTGTTTATATATAAATGTATATCCTTGCTCGGGTCTTCAGCCTCCAGAAACAAAAGCTGTGCAACTACAATATTTGCTGAAACATCTGTAACTTCCTCTCCGAGAAAGATAATTCTGTCCTTTAAAAGTCGTGAATAAATATCATAAGAACGCTCGCCACGACTGTTCTGCTCTATGACGTAAGGTACTAAACTCATAATTGCCTCCTGTTCTGCGCTTTGCGCCTGGTATGAAGTATTACTTTTCAACTGCTGAGGAAACGATTAAATCTACAGCCTTCTGAACAGCAATGTCATCTCTCATCTGCTTTGCCTCAGCATCCTGCATAAACTCTTTAATCTTTTCAACTTCCATCTTGTACATATCTGCCATTTTCTTAAGTTCGTCCTCAAACTCCTCGTCAGATACTTCGATATTCTCAGCCTTAGCAATCGCCTCGAGAACAAGACTGTTCTTAATTCTCTTAACAGCCTCCGGCTTCATATCCTCCATAATCTTGTCAGGTGTAAGACCTGTGTACTGGAAGTACTGCTCCACAGAAAGACCCTGCTGCTGAAGTCTCATAGCAAAATCCTCAACCATTCTGTTGACCTGTGTATCTATCATTGCCTGAGGAATATCCATGTTTGACGCCTCAACAACCTTCGCAAGAACCTCTGACTCCTTCTTAGACTTAGCGTCCGCTTCCTTGCGCTCAGCAATCTTCTTCTTTAAATCTTCCTTGTACTCTGCAAGTGTATCAAAATCAGATACATCCTGTGCGAAATCATCATCAAGCTCTGGAAGCTGCTTCTCCTTGATTTCCTTTACGGAAACCTTGAATGTTGCAGGCTTGCCCTTAAGATTTTCAGCGTGATAATCTTCCGGGAAGGTTACGTTAATATCTTTCTCATCCCCGATGTTCATGCCGATAATCTGCTCCTCAAAATTATCTATAAATGAATGTGAGCCGATTGTAAGAGGATAGTTCTCGCCCTTGCCGCCGTCAAACGCAACTCCGTCAACAAAGCCCTCAAAATCGATAACTGTCATATCGCCGTCCTTAACAGCTCTGTCGTCAATACTTACAGTTCTTGAATTCTGGTCCTGAACTTTCTTTAATTCCTCTTCAATGTCTGCATCTGTAACCTCAGTGTCAGCCTTTGAAACCTCTACGCCCTTATATGTTCCGAGCTCAACCTCCGGTCTGACAGCTACTTCAGCCTCAAAAACAAACGGCTTGCCGCTCTCAAGCTGTACAACGCTTATCTTCGGCTGTGAGACAATATCAAGCTCGCTCTCCTTTGCCGCCTTAGAATACGCATCAGGAATAATACTGTTAGCTGCCTCCTCAAAGAAAATCTCTGCTCCGTAAAGCTTCTCAATCATCTTGCGCGGAGCTTTTCCCTTTCTGAAACCAGGCACATTTATCTTGTTCTTATTCTTATTGTATGCTGTATTCAAACCCGCCTCAAATTCTTCGGCACCGGCCTCAATAACAAGCTTAACCATATTTTTCTCTTCTAACTGTTCAACCTTGAAACTCATCTTAAAAATTTCCTCCTTAAAATATACGTAAAGTATTTCAATCGTACATACTAACGCATTATATCATAGATGTTTTCGTATTGCCAGCAAAATTTTTCACTTTACAAAACTTTATTAAATTGGGATAATAAAGTGTCACAGACAAAACGTAAATTTAATCCGGAGGAAGTTATGAGTGAGTTAAAAACAAAAACCGTCGCAGACTCCAGAACAGAAGTCTCTCATTTACTTTTCAGCAAACATATGAACAGCGCCGGACGCCTTTTCGGCGGACAGCTTCTTATGTGGATAGACGAGGTTGCGGGAATTGTCGCAAGACGCCACTGTGAGGGCAATCTAACGACCGCCTGCATCGACAACCTGCAGTTTAAAGAGCCGTGCTTTATAAACGATGTAATTGTTATAATAGGCTATGTGACTCATGTCGGCAGAAGCTCTATGGAAATCAGAATTGACACGTATGTAGAGCGTCCTGACGGCTCACGCCACCCTGTAAACAGGGCATTTTTCGTCATGGTGGCGCTTGACGGCAACAATAAACCAGTCGAAGTGCCGCGTCTTAAAATCACATCGGTCGATGAACAAGCCAAGTGGGATGCCGCCGAAAAACGCATAGAATTGAGAAAGCAGAGGCGCAACGAGGGTTTTTAAAAACAAACCGGACAGGAAACATATTCGTTTCCTGCCCGGTTTTAAAATATACTTTTAACTTTTTCAGTTTCGATTAACTGTCGTTTTTAACATTTACGATTATCAAAGCTGATTAGTTACCCTGAGCCATCTGCTCTTCCTGTCTCTTAATCATCTTCTTAACCATGTTACCGCCTACTGAGCCAGCCTCAGCAGATGTGAGGTCACCGTTGTAACCCTCTTTTAAGTTTACGCCGATTTCTGAAGCAACTTCCATTTTAAATCTGTCCAATGCGCCCTGCGCTTCCTTCTTTGTCTTGCTAGACCCTGTTGAATTGTTCATAACAACACCTCCATAACAAATGTTTTGTAATCTGTTTGAATTCAGATAACAGCGCTCACTGTTATCTTGATGTTATTATGTGCCGTATTCTATAAATTATTATGGCAAATAATTCCCGTAAATTTCAAAAGAATCAAAAACACAATGCCATTTATTTGACGCAAAAGCTGTCACACAGATATAATGTCTGTCACCATTTACGGCATAGCTTACAAGGCAGTTTCTTGCCTCATCCGTATAGCCTGTCTTCCCTGCGGTTATAGTAACGCCTTCCACCTCCGTGCCGTACATTCTGCTGAACATCGTGCTTGTCAGCAGTATTCCGTCCGGATGCTGCGAAGTCTTTTCAGTAGTATATTGAAATGTTGACAGCACATTCGCGCAAACCGGGTCCTCCATTGCATATTTCATAATCATTGCCATTTCTGAAGGCGTCGTGTACTGCTGCTCATCATACAGCCCTGTGGCATTCGTAAAATGCGTATGCGTAAGTCCGAGCTCTTCGCACTTTTCATTCATAAGCACCGCAAATTCTTCCTCTGAGCCGGCAACAAGCTGCGCTAACGCCACAGCCGCATCGGCGCCTGAAGGAAGCACCATTCCGTACAGCAAATCTTTTACTGTCACAATCTCATCCGCGCTGAAGCCTGCAACCGAAGCCTGCGCAAGATAAAGCGGATACAGCAGATCATTTGTAAAGCGATACATTCTTGACATGTCGTCAAGATTTTCAACCGCTACTATAAGTGTCATAATTTTAGTCATCGACGCAGGGTAAATAGTCTCATCACTACCGCGCCCTGCTATAATACTGTTGTTGTCAACATCAAGCAGCGCAACGTACGGTGTTCTCACCGCCTCGTCGGTTATCTCAACATAATTGCCGCTCTTAGATGCATACTCAAACTTCGGAGCCGTATCCTCAATATTAACTGAAGCATTGTTCTCCTCTGCCGTCTTTTCCATAGAGACCTGAAGCGTCTCCTTTGCATTCATACTGCTGCCGGAAACCGTATTTTTCCTGCGTACCGCTGAAGACATACTCACTGACGCGGCAAGCAATGCGGCAGCTCCGACAAACAACATAATTTTTCTTTTTAATATCTGACGTTTTCTCTTTTTCTTCATAGCAAGAGTGCGCCTTCTTCTGCGTTCAATCTCATAGCGTACAGTCTGAGAATCGTCAGAATCGTCATCATATTGATTACTCATTACATTCCCCATTCGTTATTAACTTAATATCAATCCTTATACTGAATTGAGCGCGCAAGCTCCTCACATTTGTCCTCACTCGAAAGAAGTCTCACCAGCTCAAGTCCCAAATCCAATGAAGTTCCCATTCCTCTCGATGTCGTAATATTTCCGTCCGTTACCACTCTTGCAGGCGCTTTTATAACCTCAGCTCCCAAGAGATATTCCTCAAAGCCCGGAAAGCAGGTTGCCTTCTTTCCTTCCAAAAGCCCTATTCGACCCAGTATACTCGGGGCTGCACAAATCGCAGCTATTCTTTTGCCGGCCGCATTGTGTTCTTTTAAAAGTTCAATAAGCCTTTCCGACTCCATATAAGACGTATGTCCCGGACCGCCCGGAAGAAAAAGCACATCGGAATCGGCTATATCCGTTTCACCCAAAATATAATCCGATGTTACGGTAATATTTTGCGCACTTATGACATTTTTATTACCAGTAATGGAAACTGTAACCGTCTCAATGCCCGCACGCCTTAAAATATCAATAACCGCAAGAGCTTCGACCGTCTCAAAACCGTCTGTTAAAAAAGCTGTTACCTTCATATCTTCTCCATTCAGCGCAGTTTAACTTATGCGCATTTTTTATCCGGCGCACTGCCCGCGCCTCATCAAAAAATAAAAATTTTTAATATATTGTAACTTTATTCCATTTTATAATACGCTATAAAATCAAACATTTCAATATATTTTACATTATATGTTACAAAAATATTTCTGAATTATTACAAAATGATGCTTCTGTCTCATATATTTTATTTATATATTTAGCTGTTTTTCAGAAAATCCTCTTAAAAAAATTATACAGTCCCGATTTCCATACATCATCATCGTGTCCCGAGCCCTCAATAACCGTATAATCATGTTTTATGCCCTTCTCCTCAAGCTTTTCGTGGTAAAATACGGTAGATTCAAAACACCACGGGTCTTTATCACCCGCCATAAGAGCAAGATATAAAGGCTCGCTCTCTTCACTCTCAATATTAAAATCTTCCATTATAGGCGTATTCCAGTACGTTCCCACATTGAAGTCAGTAGGTATAACTCCCGGACAGGGCGCAAGTGAACTGATATAACCTATTTTATCCTGCAGAAGAAAACCTATTGCAAGGCTCTCCGTCCCGCCCTGTGAAGTGCCTATAATTCCCGTATTTTCGCGTCCGGTCTTAACCGCGTAATTGCTTTCAATAAAAGGCATCAGGTCGTTTTCCAGATCATTTACAAGATTATCATATGCCTCTCTCATCTCTTCGCGAGTTGCCGTTTCCTTCGTCGCCTCCGGTGCCGTATACATATCCACCGTGACAATAATCATAGGCACTGCCGTACCTGCCGCAAGCATATTTCCATATATCGGAGCGAGATAACTGTCATCCCGGCTCCAGTCAAAATGATCTCCTCCGAAGCCGTGAAGCACATATACCACAGGATAGCTTTTACTCTCGTCATAACCTGCCGGAAGCAAAACGCCGCACATTTTATTTTCACCTATGGTGGAGCTGTAATAACTGACTCTGTCATTCATCACTCCGTAATCCACGCCGTCATGAACCTCATCAAAGCCCTCCGGAACGCTGAAATCCGTGTCTGCATAGGGATTTTCATGTACAGGGCCGCTTTCAGCTTTCTTTTCCCGAAATAGAGAACAACCACTCATAAATATTGCAGCAGTTAAGACCAAAAACATAATTTTAAGAACAGACTTCTTTATTACATTTTTTCTCATCTCACCATCCCTTTCCACAAAAAGCGGGCGTATAATCACGCCCGCCCATAATATAACTCCACCGTCTTATAATCAGTTGACAACTCATCTGTCTGTTTACTTTTAATCTTTATCTACCTGATGCCAAATATAAGATAAAGCAGATTATAATTGTAAAACAAAACTGCCGCAACCAATGAAACCGTTGACATTATTTTAATAAGAATATCAAGAGATGGGCCTACCGTATCCTTCAGCGGGTCTCCCACAGTATCGCCTACCACGGCTGCGTCATGTGCCGGAGAGCCTTTTCCCTGCCCCTCAAAAGCTCCGGATTCTATGTATTTCTTTCCGTTGTCCCAAGCTCCTCCTGCATTTCCAGTAAAAATTGCAAGCATAATAGCCGACAGTGTAGCTCCGATAAGAAGTCCTCCCACAAAATAAGGCCCAAACAAAAATCCTGAAATTACCGGAAAAAGAATAGACAAAATTGCCGGCATTCTCATTTCCTTCAAAGCTCCCTGTGAAGAGATTTCAATACAAGTCTTATAGTCAGGCTTTGCCTTACCCTCCAAAATTCCCGGTATCTCTTTAAACTGTCTTCTTACCTCCGCAACCATTTTCCGTGCAGCATTAGCAACCGCCTCAATCAGCATTCCGGAAAAAAGATATGGCAACGCCCCTCCTATCAATGCTCCTGCAAGTATAAGAGGATTTGTAAAGTTCAATTCCAGTTCCGCCCCCTCAGGCTGAAAAGCATACAGAAATGATACCATAAGCGAAAGCGCAGCAAATGATGCGGAGCCTATGGCAAACCCCTTTCCTATTGCAGCAGTAGTGTTTCCTACTGAGTCAAGCTTATCCGTAATTTCTCTTACCTCCGGCTCAAGCTCAGACATCTCAGCTATACCTCCCGCATTGTCAGATATAGGACCGTATGTATCTACTGAAACAGTTGCAGAAACAAATGAGAGCATTCCCACAGCAGCCATAGCAATGCCAAACATTCCAGAAACTGCATATGACACATACGTAGTAATTCCAAGCACAATAAGAGGAAGCATGCATGACTTCATTCCGACTGCCAGTCCCTGTGTTATTGTAAGTGCAGCTCCCTCCTTTGCACTCTCCGCAATTTTTTGTGTCGGCTTGTAATCATAGCTTGTATAATACTCCGCTATCGCTCCTATTATTACGCCGCTCAAAACCCCAAGAGACGCAGCTATCCATGGCGCGGTAAAGCCCGTGTTAAAACCTGCAATTTTAAGAGCATCTGCATTTTCCGGCTTAAACATAAGCCATGCCGCCACAAAACCTCCAATAACAGTAATAGCTGCGGCGCTCCATGTTGATATGTTCAAATCTCTGTGCGGATTATCAGACCCTTTTTTGACAAGCACATATGCAATTCCGAGACAAGATGCTATAAGACCTATCGACGCTATAACAAGAGGAAAATACATCATCTTGATAAGAAGCTCGTCTGATACTGCAAGATTATTGGCTAAATTTGAAAGAAACAAGCTGACAGCAAGGATAATTGCAGATGATATAGCCCCTACAAACGACTCAAGCAAATCAGAGCCAAGCCCGGCCACATCTCCGACATTATCCCCCACATTATCCGCTATCGTAGCCGGATTACGAGGGTCATCCTCAGGAATATGAGCCTCAGTCTTGCCAACAAGGTCTGCTCCCATATCTGCCGCCTTTGTATATATTCCTCCTCCGACACGGTTAAACATTGCCACAATGGAACATCCCAAAGCGTAGCAGGAAAGACACTGTGTAAATACATGCTGTCCGTCTCTCAGCGCATCGACAGAAATCATATTCAATCCGTATCCGAAAATCAGATACACGAGAAACAATCCCAACAGCGCAAAACCGCCAACACAAAGTCCCATTACAGAACCGCCTTTCAGCGCCACTTTAAGCGTTGAACCAATATTCTTCGTCATTCTCGCTGTATTTGAAACCCTTACGTTGGCATATGTGGCAATTTTCATACCTACCCATCCGGCAGAAGCACTCATCACAACGCCTATCAGAAAGCATGCTGAAGGCTCCCAGCTAAATCCGCCATACTGAATACTGAAAATCACCCCAAAAATCACCGCGATAACAGCAACAACCACTGCTATAATCTTATACTCATATGTTACAAACGCATTGGCTCCAACTCTGATAGCCTCCGCAATCTCCGACATGCGTTCAGTTCCCTCGTCAAGCTTTTTGACTCCGACATAATTGAACGCTGCATAGCCCAGCGCAAGAAGCGCCGATACTATGACCAGAACTAACAATACTGCCATAATTCTTTCTTCTCCTTTTATTTTTTGTGATCCCGCCTATAATCACTTATCATTTAATAAAATTTTACCAATTAAAGCATCAAAGGTCAAATATTTTATGCAATTTCTCCAAATAATATTTCTTAAAAAAATACATTAATTTTAATGTAATTTAAACGCTTGCTTATTGTAGTTCTAAATACTATATGATATATTAATACAAATATTTTGTTGCATTTATCCAAACCATGATAAATGTTTAAAATGACCATTCAGCTTAAATACACTGCATAAAAATTAAAGCAAAACTAATGTATTGCAATATTTGATACACATAAATAAGCAAAAAGAAATATGAAATGGAGTTGAAAAGATATGTTTAAAGTCATAACAGACACAGCCTGCGATTTTACAACGGACTATGCCGATTCTATCGGAGTCAAGCTCATTCCTTTGTATATTACATTTGACGGAGAAAACTACTATAAAGACCAGTTTGAACTTTCCACAGAGGACTTCTATCAGCGCATCATGGCAGAAAAAGTATATCCGCGCACCTCTCTTCCAAGCATTCAGGATTATATTGACGCCTTTATGCCTTATGTAAAGCAGAACATACCTGTTATAACTATATGTCTCTCGGCAGCCATGAGCGGCGCATACAATTCGGCTAAAACAGCCGCCGAACAGATTGCCGAAGAATATCCCGACGCAAAAATTACCGTATTAAATTCACAGGTAAATTCAGCAGCTCAGTCTCTTCTCGCGTATGAGGCAGCTCGTATGAGCAGAGACGACATACCATACGAAACCGCTGTTAAAATCCTGAAAAAAATGACTGAAACAGGTACGGTATATTTTACAATAGGCTCGCTCGATTATATTAAAAAGGGAGGCCGCATAGGCAAGCTTGCTTCTGTCATCACGGAAGTGCTGAATATCCGTCCAAGCCTATATCTGAAAAACGGTGAGGTCAACGTGAGCGGTCTGTGCCGTACACGAAAAAAATCCATATCATCCGTTCTTGAAAGCTGCAAAAAATATTTTACCTCAAATAAAATCGACCCTGAAAGCTATGACTTTACTGTTTCGTCAGCCACAAACCTCGATGAGCGCAACGAATTCAGAAAAGCCGTCGAGGCGGCTTTCAGCACAAAATGCGTTGAGAGCAAAGAACGCTTTGATTTGCGCGTAAGCGCGGTAATAGGCTGCCATACGGGTCCCGCCACAATAGGCATTGGAATAATGCCGAAATACGAAACGCTCATCAACAGCATTTAATACAAACACAGCGTACATTTAAAAAAGCGTCTGCCGCAAAAACAGATTTGCGGCAGACGCTTTTTTATTCTTACAAATCCTCGTCTCGCGAAGGAGTTCGCAAGCGAACTCTTTTTACTCGGCTGCTTTTAATCTCTGACTGAGCCAGCCGTATATATCCCCGAATATTTCCTGTGCGTTTATCTCGCTGTGAAGCTCATGCCTGCACTCTTCATACAGCCGGAGCTCCACGTCATCCAAATATTTCTGATATTTTCGGTAAAGTCTCTCTACAGCCTTTCCGTAATCTCCGACAGGGTCTTCGGCGCCTGACGCGATAAGCAGCGGAAGTTCTTTAGGGGTTTTCCTGATATTCTTTTCCTGAATTACATACTTAATAACCTGGAGCAGTCCCTCATATGCATTGGCGGTAAAAATATAGCTGCACTTTTCGTCATCCACATACTCCTTCACAATATCCTCTCTGCGCGTAAGCCAGTCGGAAGCGGTATTTGGCGATGCAATCCTGCTGTTGAACTTGCCGAACATCATTTTGTTCAGGAGAGCGCTCCTGTAACGCTCTCCGCGCAGACGCTCTGTAAGGCGCGCCGCCGCAAGCCCTGCGTCAACCACAAGTCTTGACTGGTTTCCTGTCCCCAGGATAACCGCAGCATCAAGCTCGTCTCCATATGACATCATATATCTTCTTGCCATATATGAGCCCATGCTGTGGCCTATAAGCGCATAGGGCAAACCCGGATATTTCTTCTGCATTATTCTGGTAAGCCTGAACATGTCCTTTACAAGATACTGTGCTGAATTTCTGCCAGAAGCAAAATACCCCCAGTCGTCTTTACTGTTCACGGAATCGCCATGTCCAAGATGGTCGTTTCCGGCAACAACAAATCCCCTATCCGCAAGATAGCATGCAAGCGCATCAAATCTCTCTATATGGTCAATCATGCCGTGTGCAATCTGCACAACACCGAGAGGTTTTTTATACTTTTGTGCGTCCGGATACCATACGGCAGCGTGTATACGACACATACCGCTCGAAGATGCAAAATAATAATCCTTCTTTTCAATTCCGTGCTTTCCGCTGCCGGACTTTTCTTCAGCAATATCATCAACCGTAAGTTTCATAATCAGCCTCCGTTTCCGCTGAGCGCGCCCCAATATGCGCCCTCAAGCTCTCCATGATATTCTACCTCTTCCACCTCTAAAAACGCATCCTGCCCGACCGCTTCGACAGTGTCGGGGAGCCGGACTTTAAGCTTCCCGCAATGACTGAAAGCTCCGTATCCTATCACTTTAAGAGACGACGGCAGCGCTATCTCTTCCAGATTAGTACAGCCGGCAAACGCGTATGTTCCTATCTCCTTTAGCTGCTCACCTGTATTGACTCTTGTAAGCTCTGTATTTCCGTAAAAAACACCCGAAGCTATCTTTACAACACCGTCGGGTACGGTATATTCACCGGACACATTCTGAACCGCTGCAAGAATATTGTTGATTATCACAGCGCCGCTCTGCTCAAACTCCTTCTTTTCCCATGCCGTATTTTTTACGACATTAGTTCCCACCGTTTCAACAGATGTGGGAAATGTAATACTTTCGAGATTATAACAGCTCAGAAAAGCATTTTCGCCGATAGTCACAATCCCCTCAGGGAGAACAATTTCCTTCATATTGGCACAGTCACGAAATGCCTCCCTCGCAACAGACGTCACGTTTTTTCCGTCTATCTGAGCCGGCACGGCAAATGATGACTGCTCCCTTGCGCCGTCGGTAAGTCCCGTAATTTCAAGAGTTCCGTCTTCCTTTTCGGTATACGTAAACATCTGCGAGCTCTTCTTAGAGCCGCAGCCTGCTGCCCCGGCAAAAAACAGCAGAACAGCGAATACTGCCAAATATTTAATTGTTATCTGCCTGACCCGCCGCATTACGTTCCTCCGTTTTCTTCTGTTTAGACCAAAGATAGCAGTACGCCTGGCTTCTTGCCGCAAACGGCTGATTTTTAAGAAGCTCTCTGACCTCCTGCCTTGTATACCAGTCAGCCTGTATTTCCTCAAGCGCAGAGCTGCTTGGAGCAAACTGTCCCTTCGCCTTTCCTATTACAACCGCGTTTGTCTCATTTGAAAATCCTATGGCGCTGTAGCTGTCAAGCAGCTTATCCTCAACACTCACCAGCTCAAGTCCCGTCTCCTCCCGAAGCTCTCTTGCCGCCGCCATTTCAGGCGTCTCTCCCTCATCGATAAGCCCTGCCGGAAAATTATATACATAATTGTCAACCGCCATTCTGAATTCTCTGTTTAAAAGAATATGTTCATCATTCTCGTCGGTCATTATTATTACAACGCCGTCTGTCTTGGGATTTCTTATTTCTTCCTCACTTTTAATATCACCGTTCCGGCTTATCATCTCATAAACCTTTTTTTGGTTGTCCTTAGTCGTATATGTGAGATTATACCTGTTGATAAACGCACCCTCGTGCACCTTTTCTATTCCGTTAAACTCCAATCTGAAAACCTTCCTTTACTTATGCATTCCAAATGAATCCAAATCATAATTTTTAAGATTCTCCCGAACTCCTCTGTCATCAGCCTCGTCTATAAGCTTATCGCGGTCCTTTTTAAACATATTCTCCGGCTTGTGACGGCTCGGACCTCCGACGCAGCCGCCCTCACACATCATTCCCTCGATGAAATCCGCGTCAAGTCTGCCTGCCTTTAACAGAAGCAGCGCTCTCTTGCACTCGTCAGCCCCTGCACATTTTTCAACCTTAAAGCCAGATGTATCCACACCTGATTCTTCCATGCTTTTAAGCACAGCCGCAGTAACTCCTCCGCCGTTGCCAAAACGCTTCCCGAATACACTCGCCTGCTGAGTGCTGTTTTGTTCAGGCTCAAACTTCACATCCTTCGCGCGCATCATAGCCCTGAACTCACCTATTGTCAGCGCATAATCCGCATTCCCCTCAAGCGACTTATCAGCCACCTCGTCCTTTTTGGCAATGCAAGGTCCGACAAATACAGTTACAGCATCAGGATATTTTGCTTTAATGAGACGTGAAACTCCGCACATAGGCGAAACCGTTGTAGATATGCAGTCGGCAACCTCCGGATATATTTTTCTGATCATATTTACAAATGCCGGACAGCATGAGGTTGTTTTTTTCTTTCCCTCTTTGTATGCCTCAACCCACTCGTCAGCCTCAGAGGCCGCAGTCAGGTCTCCGCCGAGCCCGACCTCATACATATCAGCAAAGCCCATTTTCCTGCAGGCTGTACGAATGCTTGACATTGTAATATCGTTTCCGAACTGTCCCTCCAGCGCCGGCGCAAACATTGCCACCACGCGCTTTCCCGAAACTATAGCCTTTATAACGTCTACTATTGAAGTCTTTGAGCCTATCGCTCCAAAAGGACAGCTATGTATACATTTTCCGCAGCGGATGCACTTGCTGTCGTCAATAACGCATATACCTGTTTCGTCCATTGTAATCGCTCCGACCGGACAGGCTTTCTTGCAAGGTCTTATTAAGTCCGCAATCGCATTGTACGGGCAGTTTTTTGCGCACATTCCGCATTCCTTGCACTTGTCAGGGTCTATATACGCCCTGTCCCTCCCCATCGAGATTGCTCCGAACTTACACGACTGCTGACAGGCTCTTGCCATACATTTACGGCAGTTATCCGTTACAATATAATGGGACAGCGGACAATCGGCGCATGCCGAATCAATTACCTGGATGATGTTATCCGACTCGTTCTGACCGTTGTCATTAGGACACAGCCCCTCAGCCAAACGCACGCGCTGTCTTATAATCTCTCTTTCCTTAAACACACAGCACCTGAATTTGGCTTTTAATCCGGGAATCATCTGATACGGCAGTTCTTCCTTCTTCTCGTCAAACTCTCCCGCATATGCCAATTTTGCTGCTTCATACAGCACTTCATGCTTAATTTTCAACACTGTTACATCGTTTGTCAACATTGCTCTTCAACCGCCTTTCACTGACTAATGCTCCGGACACAGGACAGCCTGTATGTCTCTTTTTGTTTTATCTGCTTTTGATTAAAATATAACATTTATACATCACGCCTTCAACACTGTTTTTATTTTCATACCGTTAAAAAGTATTAAAAAACGGTACTCAGCCTCTTTTTCCGGTGTCCGACAGTCTCTCGTCAACCTTCAGGTCGACAAGAAGCTTTACTCCTAAAGCAAGAATGCCAAAACAGTGAAATCTCATAGCCGCAGCAAAGACACGTATCATAAATCTGTATGCAAAGGAGGGTACGCTTCTCACGCTGCTTCCAGACGACATTTTTTTAAAACATTCACGCGACAAATCATATGAAGCATATATTTTTAAAAGTTTTCTTACTGCCCTGACGCTCTTGTCCGTATATATATATTCCATTTTTGCATCGAAAAAAGCCGCAAAAAATATTGTATATGCAATCAAATCCGAATATAAATGAATTTTATTTTTTTCTGTGAGCGCAGTCTGCAAATCCTGCGCTATCCACATCCAATCCCGGTAGCCGTCCTCACGGTATGAATTTGAAACAGACTTCTCGTTTCTTCGGTAAATATAAACATTACTGTCCTCAAATATATATCCCGCGCCGTTTATATAGCACATATAGTTATACATTTTATCCTCTGCATACCGGTAATCACCAAAGTTTATGCCGTTTTCTTCAAGGAAAGCTCTGCGGTACATTTTCGCCCAGACGTAAGAGAGCGTCCCCGCTGAAAAAAATCCCGCAAAGCGAAACGCGCAGGAATCTCTTTTTTCACCTGAAAATGCGCCGTGTCCGACCGTGTCAAGAAGCCTTCCTCTCCACAGCCTTTTATAATATCCCACCGCAATATCTGCCCTGCTGCCCGATACTTCCTGCTCTGAGAACAGCTCTACAAATCCCTGCACAACGCTTCTGTCGGGCAGATAATCATCCGAATCCACATACATTATATACTCTCCGTCCGAATGTTCGACGCCGTAGTTCCTCGCCGCACCCGGAGATGCGCAGTCAGCTTCATATACAAAAATATTTTTATATTCTTTAGCATACTCCGCACAGATTTCACCGCTGCCGTCGTCAGATGAATTCTCAACAAGAATAATTTCCGTATTTTCATAGCTCTGCATGACAAGGCTTTCAATGCATTCCCTGAGATATTCCCCTGCGTTGTGCACAGGCACTATAATTGAAACTTTTTCCACTTTGATATACAGCCTCACTTGTCTTTATTTTTTCATTATACTATAATCATTTTACGAACTCCATATATAAAAGTTTGAATAATGAGGTCAGACAATGAATAAAGAAGCTTTGCTCGAAAACACGCCTATAGACTTGGTATATAAATACATTGACTTAAACGACCCTGCTCTTAAGCGTGAAAACGCTGTCCGCAAGGATTATGACAACGAAGAGCTTCGATATTCTCTGCGCTCCGCCTTTAAAAATATCCCCTGGGTGAGACAGATTTTTATAATCATGCCCAACGAACAGGTTCGTTTTCTCAAATCTCCTGATGAAATCTCCGAAAAAATCAAATATATTAAAGACAGCGATTTGCTCGGCTTTGACAGCTCCTCCTCAACAACCTTTGAATTCAATCTCTGGAGGCTGTCAAAATTCGGATGCTCAGAAAATATTATATACGCAAACGACGACTGCTTTTTTGGCAGACCTCTTAAAAAATCGGATTTTTTCTATGAAGATATTACGGGAATAAAACCTTATACAATTTACAGGGATGCCGTCGGCAAAAACATGCGCGCTTTGATTACAGCTCAGTATTCGTGCGCATCCAGACTTTTAAAAAACTGCAGTCCGAATTCCATGCCGGGTTTTTATTACCGTGTGCTTTGCGCCCACAACATAACCTGCAGAGCGCTTCCAGGAATAAAGCTTACATTTCCCAAATATCCGCTTAACACGCTTCACAACGCAATACCTCTAAAATTATCCGAAATAAAAATATGCAGCAGACTTGTGTCAAAATATTACGATAAGCCTGAAATATGTCTATGGAGCCGCACAAACTCAATCCTCCAGCCTTCATTTCAGAACTTATACAGTTTTTATTTTGTAAATTACGCCAACCGAAAAATCAACCGCAAGCTTACCTACACCGTCACAAGCATACAAAGATGTGCGTCCGCCGCTCTTGATTCTGACCTTTTCTGTCTCAATACCGGAGCTGACGGCGGCTCGGAAAAAGCCCGGCTTGCGGAACGCATTGTCATGAAAAGTCTTTTTCCCAAAGCAACAAAATACGAGCGCGTGTAAACGCGCCCGCATTTTATCTTTATCCTATAATGCCTTTATTATTCAGCTTTTTACCCCAGCACAACGTCCAAAGTCATCATAACCGTAAATCCGAGCGCAAACATCAGCGTTCCGATATTTGAATGTTTTCCCTCCGACATCTCCGGTATAAGCTCCTCAACTACGACATAAATCATCGCGCCCGCGGCAAAGCTTAAAAGATATGGCATTGCCGGCACGATAAACCGAGACATTAAAATCGTTATAACAGCGGCAGCCGGCTCCACAATTCCGGACAAAACACCGTACCCGAAGGCTTTGCCTTTGCTCTCTCCCTGAGCACAGAGCGGCATTGAGATAATTGCCCCCTCCGGAAAATTCTGTATGGCAATGCCTATCGACAGTGCAAGCGCCCCCATAAACGTAATCTGAGCACTTCCGGTAATCCACCCTGCATACACAGCTCCTACCGCCATTCCTTCGGGAATGTTGTGAATTGTCACTGCAAGCACAAGCATTGTAGTCTTTTTGAGACCGCTCTTCGGCCCCTCCGCCTTATCGCTGTTCATATGCATATGCGGAACAACGCTGTCCAATAGAAGTAAAAACAGAATGCCAAGCCAGAAGCCGATAAATGCCGGAAGAAATGACAGGCTTCCCATTCCCTCAGACTGTTCCATTGCCGGTATTAAAAGACTCCATATTGATGCGGCAACCATTACTCCTGCCGCAAATCCCGTGAGCGCTCTGACCGCCATATTACGCATATTTTTTCTCATAAAAAACACACAGGCTGCACCCAGTGATGTACCTGCAAACGGAATAAGAACACCTGCTATACAATTTAAAAAATCAACATTATTCATTTAAATATACTCCTTAAATTTTTATTTGTTCAGGCTTTTTATATTTATTTCCGTATTTGAACAGCAGCTGTTTTCGATAACAAAATTATAAATATCACGGGCGCTGTTTTTATTTATTACCTCTTTCTGACGCCTGACGATTTCACTGCACCGTTCGGAATCTCTCAAAAGCTCCATTCCCTTTTTTACCATACCGTCAACCGTATGCGCCGTAATACACAGCCCGTTTTCTTTGAAAAATTTTCTGTTTTTTGTCTCACAGCCGGGTATCGGCGAAGTGTGTACTATCGGTATGCCCGAAACCGCCGCCTCCGTAGATGTAAGCCCTCCTGGCTTGGTGTATATTATATCGCATGCTCTCAGATACAAGGGCATATTGTTTACATGCCCCTTGACCGTAACTCCCCTTAGAGAAGCCTTTTTAAAACGTGAATACAGCTTCCTGTTATTGCCGCAAATCAAAATAATTTTCTCATTCTTATCAGCCGACGCAGAGAGCTTATTTACAAGACGCCAGATATTACCGGCGCCCATACTCCCGCCTGAAACAAGAATATATTTCATTCCCTCATCAAGACCGAGCTGTGCTCTCGCTTCTGATTTTTTTATACCGCTGCCGCAGACAGACGAAACCGGAATGCCGAAAGGCTTCAACTTCTCCTCGGGAAGTCCCCTTTTTATTATTTCTTCATGCAGACTTTTATGCGGAGTAATATAATAATCGCAGTTGGTCTCCTCCCAGAACGGAATGCAGGTGTAATCCGTCATGACCGCAACCGTAAGCGGCAGCTTCACGCCTCTGCGCTTCATATATGTTATGGTCTCGGCGGGATAAAGGTGCGGCATAATAATAGCATCGGCGGGGTTTTCTTTAAGATAAGCCTTTATATACTTCGCCATAATTGCATTCACATAGTATACCGGGGACCTTTTGCAGATTCTGCTGACAAGCATTCCAAGCTGATATACAGCTCCAAAAACTCCCGGAGCTGTTTTTACCGTCTCAACATAAAAATTACCGACAGTTTTTGAAACCTTATCTCCGGCGAGACAAAGATAGTCCAGCATTTTTGCCTCATGTCCGTTGTCTTTAAACACCTCTTCCACCGCTCTGCCAGCAGCATTATGACCGCCTCCGGTATTGCAGGATAGAATCAGTACCCGCATTCATCTGCCTCCTCCTTTTTAAAGTATGCTTATAAATTACAATGCATGAAATTAAGATAATACCCGCTGTAATATAGCGCTGTTTTATAAATATTAAACTTGCAGCCAAAAAACACATATAGGCTGTAACAGTTCTTCTGCCATGGTCACGTATAGGCACAATAAGCGAAAAAAACAGATAGCTTATAACAAGAAAGAGCAAAGGACGTATATCCGGATACAGCCCCAGCATCACGCCGAATGAAACCGCTATCGCCTTTCCTCCCTTGAGTCCGTTTAAATAGGGATTTTCCTCATCATTACGCATACCAAAATATTTACCTATAAAATAAAATGCCGAAAATGCATGCCCCAGAACAGGAGACGCCATAGCAAGCGAGAACAAATACGAATCTGTTCCGAAGGCCTGTGCGCACAGCCATACAGGAACACACCCCTTTAGAATATCCGCTGCCAGCACTCCGACCCCGCACGCAAAACCGCCGTACCTGAAGGCGTTGTATGTACCGGGATTTCCGTCTTCTGAAAGCTCACACACATTTATTTTTTTTATAATTTTGGGTATCTCATACCCGAAAAGAATACTTCCGGAAAAATACCCGGCAATTATTGACAGCCAATATAATATAATTCTTTTCATACTCTTCCCTCGTAATAAAAAAGCGTTTCTGCTGATGATTATTATAATCATAACAGAAAACGCTTTTATTTTAAATATTTTTTTAAAGAAATCACATTTCCTTATAATGTAAATTTTCAGCCCGTATTATTCGCTTACATCATTACAGATAACTGAACTTTCACATTACAATTATGCCCTCTCTGTATTTTTCTTTGTTGTGAAAAGCTTCTTTAAGCAGCTGTATGCAACGCACACGCCAAGCACCATAAGAGCAGCCGCAACTATTAACTGAAGACCGTCCACAAGGAAGGTTGCATTTCCGTTTGCGATATTAGTCACAAGCGCAATTACCTTCTGAACAAGAGCGGTAAATGTTACCGCAAGCATGATAAACATAGGAGCATACAATGTCCAGCCCGTTCTTCCTGTCGTCTTCAGGAATACAGCTATAGCGATAAGCACCATTGCTGCAAGCAGCTGGTTTGCTGAGCCAAACAGAGGCCATACATTATTATATCCGCCGAGTGTCAGAAGATAGCCGAAGAACAGTGTTATAACAGTAGCGAAATATTTGTTTGTGAGCACTCTCTGAACAGGCGTCATCGTAGCCGGGTCTGTGCTGTCACCATAGAATAACTCCTGGAAAGACATACGTCCGATTCTTGCTACCGAGTCAAGCGATGTCAGGGCAAGAGCCGATACACACATTGTCATAAATACTGTTGCCACATGGACAGGAACACCGAGCTTTTCAAGGAAACCTGCAACGCCTGATGAGAAAATGGCAAACGGAGTACCTGTAGGATTTGTACCGTTTACAGCAACTGCACCAACAACTACAAGAGCAATTATGCCGAGCAGTGACTCAACTACCATAGCGCCGTAGCCTACCATAGGCATATCCTTTTCATTGCTTATTGTCTTTGATGACGTGCCTGAAGACACAAGGCTGTGGAAACCTGATACGGCACCGCAGGCGATAGTTACAAACAGTGTAGGGAAAAGCATCTGCGCGCTTGCGCCGCTTCCCACTGTAAAGCCGTTAAACGCATTTAAGTTCATGCTTGGATTGGCAACGACAACGCCGAGCACCGCGCCGATAATCATGCCGAGGAGCATGAATGTTGTCATATAATCTCTAGGCTGCATTAAAAGCCACATAGGCATTACTGACGCAAGGAACAGATAAGCCATGATAATGTAAATCCATGCAGTCTTTGTTGCATATATAGGAAGAGCCATACCAACAGCGAACATAACAACGAGAAGAACTATGGCAACGATTGCCTTTACCCACTCGTTCATCTTTTTTCCGGCCTTCTGAATTGACTTCTGAACAAGCCCGAAAATGATAGCCACAACGATAAACAGCATTGAAATAGAAGCGGCAGATGCATCCGCGTTAGCAGTGGTTTCTGTCATACCCTCAACGCCCTTGGCTACAAATGTTCCGGCAACCATATCCGTGAAGGCTGCTATAACAAGAAGAGTAAACAGCCAGCAGAAAAGCATAAAAAGCTTTCTTCCTGTTCTGCCTATGTACTTCTCAATAATCATACCCATTGACTTGCCCTCGTTTTTAACTGAGGCATACAGAGCGCCGAAATCCTGAACTGCTCCGAAGAAAAGGCCTCCGACAATCAGCCAGAGTAAAACAGGCACCCAGCCGAACACAGATGCGAGGATAGGACCGGTTACAGGTCCTGCGCCTGCTATGGACGAAAACTGATGTGAAAATACCGTAAATTTAGACGACGGAACATAGTCCTGACCGTCCTCATGTGTGTACGCAGGTGTCTTTGCCTTTGGGTCAATTCCCCATTTTTTGGCAAGCCAGCGGCCGTATAAAAGATAGCCTGCGCCTAAACAAATGATTCCGATTAAAATAATAACTAAACCATTCATTTTGTTTTTCTCCTTCCTTAACGGTTTTTTGTTGTACCGTTTTACCGTATTATTTATTATTCAGAAAGTCCAACGCTTTATGCCTCAACATAGCCTCCGTTTCTGCAAAAGTCTTTACACCAAAAAACTTTCGCCCTTAAATATGCCGGAAACATGTAAATCCATGTTTAAAGCACACTCAAAGACGAAAGTTCTGACTTCCGCGATACCACTTTGATTGCCGTCATGCGACGACCACTCTGTCCTATCTCCCGCCCCGACAGCAATATGTACGCATGCATAAGCATGTTCAAAAAGCGTCCGAGCCGGAACAATAAGCTTCCATGTAACGGTAGAAACCCGGTGACACTTAATCTTCACCTCCGGCAAATTTCAGTGTACTGCTCGCAGAGGATGTTACCCGGAATTACATACCGCCTCACACCTGCCGACGGCTCTCTGAAATGAAACATTTCCGGATAAACTGTTCTGTTCATAGCATTTAACTTTCTGTTATGTGTATTTATAGCACTACGGTAAAAAGATGTCAACACTTTTTTTAACCTCGCAAAGAACTTTAACCAACTGTTTTATATCAATAGGCTTTGCGACATGTCCCTGCATTCCCGCATCCATGCACAGCCTTATATCATCTGACAGGGTGCTTGCAGTCATTGCAATAACAGGAATATCTGCGGCATCTTCACGATCAAGCTTTCTTATCTCGCTTGCCGCCCTCAGCCCATCCATAACAGGCATACGCAAATCCATAAAAATTACATCGAAGCCCCGCACATCGCTCTCAGAAAATTTTCTGACGCATTCCGCTCCGTTGCATGCACGCTCTGCATTTATTCCGTAGCTTTTTAACTGCTCGCTTATTACCTCCCAGTTCAGGTCATTATCCTCGGCAATAAGAACACTCATGCCCTCTATGCTTTCGTCATCTGAGACTTCGCCGCTCCCCTGAATAATTAAATCTGTACCTGAATTTTCCTGCTGTTCTTCACTATCGTCGGTCTCCGGCGGCTCAGCAGTATCCGTCTCAATCATAACCGTAAATGTAGAGCCCTCTCCCTCCGTACTCTTTATATCTATTTTTCCGTCCATCTCATCTACAATCTGTTTGGCAATAGCCATTCCAAGTCCTGTTCCCTCTTCCTCCCTGCTCTTAACGTCCATAGCGCGCGTAAACTGACAGAAAATAATTTTAACAAAATCCTCGGACATTCCTATTCCGTCATCTTTTACCGAATATACAAGTACCACCTTTCCGGGATTATCTGATTTAAGCTCATCGAACTGCACCTCTATATTTCCGCCTTTAGGCGTATATTTAACTGCGTTTGACAGAATATTTATATACACCTGATTAAGCCTTCGCACATCAATATACACATATTCACTGATAATATTTCTCATATTTACGGTTATTTTCTGTTCTTTTGCTTCAGCCTGAGGGGCCAGAAATGTCAAAAGATTTTCCGCAATATCATTTACGCTTGCCGCCTCCGGACAAAGCTTCATTTTTCCGTTTTCCATAGCTGAAATATCAAGAATATCGTTTATCAGCGTGTATAAATGTTCTCCCGCATACCTGATTTTCAAAAGACAATTCTTTATTTTTGTCGTATTATCCATATTTTCAAGCGCTATATTTGTCATTCCTATTATCGCATTCATAGGCGTTCTTATATCGTGAGACACCGCCGACAGGAAATCGCTCTTTTCCTTGTTCGCCTTGCGCTCCGCTTCAAGACGAATCTTATTCTTTATTCTGTCTGTTCTTGCCGCTATCCCGCACATCAAAGCTATACCGAAGGAAACAGCCACAAATATATACATTATTCCGAAAGAACGTGTAACCATATGCTTATAATCCGACATCGGAAGCTGTGCCACACGCTTTGAGACTTCACACGCAATAACATATCCCGTATTTGCAACCGGCTCATACTCAAAATAATGCAGTTCCTCTTTTTTTATATCTACGCTGCCCTTATTTGCCTCCCTGATACTATCAAGAGAATTGGTAAGCTCTCTTTCGGATATAAATCCGCGTGAATAATACTCTTTCAGTATATTAAATTCCAGATCTTCAAAAATATCATTACTGTTTCTGCTGGTCACAGCCATATCGCCGTTCTTATCCATCACATACAATGCCGCTGTACCGTTGTATGCCTCCATATCGAGAATGTGCTGAATATATTCAAGCGTATACACAATTCCAAGCGCATTGTAGCATATTCCGTCAATAGTGTATGTCTGTACGGGCACAGCAAAAATAAAAATTTCTTTTCCGAAATCCCCCTGGCAATATTGCGCTATTCTGTTTTTTTCATTAAAAAGCGTTATTCTTCCTACGCCAAGTTCTAAATTCCCGTCCTTACCGTCAGATGAGATGTAATTTCCGCTGCTGTCAATAAATACGACAGCCTCGGCGCCAAGCTCAATCTGCCTGTTCTTTACATATTCTCTTTCAGCCGAAAAATAAAAGTTTTCATCAATACTTTTTTCTGCAAAGTGTTCATCAATAGCTTTAAGCATATTAAAATTTGTAATAACCTTATCGGCATAGGCCTTTTGTATCTGGCTCAAAAGCTCGCTTACATTGTTGCTGCCAAACGAATCTATCCTCTTTGCGGACGAACCGTAATATGTTACAAACTGAAACACTGCCGCGATTAATGTAACTACCGCAAGTAAAATCACAAATACACGAATAACACCGCTTAAATTATTATCCTTCACCGGCATTTATACCACCTTCCTGTTTATCTGCATTTCCGATATTACGCAATTATCTTCCATGTTTGATTTCACTTAGTTTTTCACCAAACATTATTGCATAATTATCCTGTACAGTAAAATGAACTTTAGGTATAAATGCAATTCATACGTCTTTTCAGTTAAAGGACATATAATTCTGACTCACTTTATCCCAGTTAATCACAGAAAACCAGTCATCTATATAATCGGCTCTGAGATTATAGTGTTTAAGATAATACGCATGCTCCCAGACATCAATCACGAGCAGCGGCTTCAAGCCGTCCACCATCGGATTATCCTGATTAGCCGTATTTACTATCTTTAAATTTTTGCACTGTGATACCAGCCATGTATAGCCCGAGCCGAACACTGACATTGCCGCCTTTTTAAACTCGCTCTTAAATGAAGCGTAATCACCGAAATCTCTGTTAATGGCTTGCAAAAGCCTTCCGGAAGGCTTCCTCTCACAGCCGCCTATCTTTATTATACTCCCGTCAACCACCCCGGCATCATCTGCCGGCATAAGCAATTCAAAATAAAATCTGTGATTATACACTCCGCCTGCATTATTTCTTATCTGTCTGCCGAGGCTTCCCGACAGACAAGGAGCCATGCATATCAGCTGCTTAAGCGTGAGCTTCTGTAAATCGGGATAATATTCCAGAATATCATTCAGCTGCTGTATATACGCCTGCAAATGTTTATTATGATGCAGCATCATTGTCTTTTTATCGATAAACGGCTCCAGTGCATCAAATTCATACGGCAAGGGCAAATTAATATAAGGGTAATATTGATTTTCCACCTTGATTCCTCAAAGCATTTTTTTATATTATATGACCCTGAAATTAAAATGGTAACTTTCAGAGACGCTTTACCGCGTCCATAGCAAGTTCCGAGCGCTCGCACTCATCTGCCGACAGCGACACCTGCCAGCAGTAAGGACTTCCCTTCATATACTTGGCAGCATAAGAAAGCCCGTTTGTCCTCTCGTCCAAAAACGGCTTATCTATCTGATTAGGGTCGCCCAAAAGTATTATTTTCGTTCCCTTTCCGGCTCTGGTGATAATTCCCTTCACCTGATTCGGAGTCATATTCTGAGCCTCATCGATTATCAGATATGTTTTTGAGATAGAGCGTCCTCGTATAAAGTTGAGAGCCTCTGTCTGTATTATTCCCCTCTCAAATATCTCTGTTATCTTATCGCCAAGCAGCTCCTCGTCCTCATACCTGCTATTTTCATCAGAATCAAGTATCTGCTCGAGGTTGTCAATTACAGGACGCATAAGCGGCGCAATCTTCTCCTGCTCGCTGCCCGGAAGAAAGCCTATGTCATCATCAAACTGCGCGTTAGGTCTGCACACGATAATTCTTCTGTACTCTCCGTTAGGATTGTTGTAAACCTTTTCCATTCCTACCGCCAGAGAGTAAAAGGTTTTTGCCGTACCCGCCATTCCCTTGATTATAACCAGCGGAGCGCTCTGTGCGTCAGTCATCAGCGCCTCCTGCATAAAATACTGCCCGGCGTTTCTAGGAGAAACTCCATATGGCTTGCTCTTCTTGAATTCCAGAGGCACAATCTTATTTTTCTTTACACGTCCCAAAAGTGTCTTTTTTGTTGACTGGTCGGCTTTGAGCACGACAAATTCATTTTCGTACAGCTCCGGCTCTATTCTGTTTCCGTACTCGTCGGTCTCATACACCAGATCTGATGAAATTCCCGACTTTTTAAATTCTTTTATATGCTCCTCGGGTATATAGACCTGCGTTCTTCCCGTGTAGCCTGCATCCTCCCTGCTTATCTGCTCCGTCGTAAAATCCTCTGCCCTAACGCCTATAATCTGAGCCTTGAGTCTCAGCACAAGGTCCTTTGTGACAAGAATTATCTGACCGTCTGAGCCGGCAGCTTCGCAAAGCCCCTTACAAACCATAAGAAGCCTGTTGTCAGCCTTATCCTCCGGCAAATCCGGCGGAAGCTCCACATTCACAAAATTTTTTTCAACCCTAAGCATACCGCCGCTCTCCAGCTTTACGCCCTCAAGCAGATTTCCCTTTGCTCGCAGACTCTCAAGCATTCTTACTGCTGCTCTCGCATTCGCGCCTCTGTCACCCTCGGCCTTCTTCAGACCGTCAAGCTCCTCTACCACCACAAGCGGTATAACAAGGTCATTGTCCTCAAAACAGCCGAGCGCATACGGTGCCTGAATTAAAACATTTGTGTCAATCACATAGGTCTTTTTCATAAATCTCCTCCCTTTGAGCCTAAATCATTCTCTGTCCGTTGATGACAAGCCAAAAAGACAGTCCCAGCTTTTCTGCCGCCTTGCGGCACAAAATCATTCTGTCGAGAAAAATTTCAAAGTAATCCATTACAGAGCACATTTCCGTGTCAATTTTTAATTCAAGTTCAATATGCGAGCCTTTTACAATCTCCACTCTGCTCTCCTTCACCGAATAATTCACTCTGTCATGAATGTCAAACTTAGCAATATCGCGATTTCTTACACGCGTATATCGCACATCCGTCTTATCTGCAAGTATAAGCGCCGCCGCAACAGAATTAACCGGATATGCTGTAGATTCGTCATGATTGCCTATCGCGGAGATTATAGTTGCAATGTCCTCCGAGTCGGCTCCCATTTTATCCAGAATTCTGAACGCCATCACCGCCCCGGACTGCGCATGGTCGATGCGGTTAATGACATTTCCTATGTCATGAAGATACCCTGCTATTCTGGCAAGCTCCGCCTGCCTCGCATCAAAATCAAGCGTAACCAGAATTTCTCCGGCAAGGCCTGCCACTCTCATGACATGAGAAAAGCTGTGCTCCGTATATCCGAGTGCCGCAAGTGATTCGTCCGCCTTCTGTATATACGTCTGCACAGCTTTGTTATTTCTTATATCTTCAAAAGTTATTTTCATAGCATCTTTCCTTTCGTCAGCAAAAGAGGGTATACTGTCCGCTTTATAAACAGTATACCCTCACTCAGGTAAAATTCTCTATCAATTTTACGTTAAAAACATGTAAAATTCATCTGATGTCTCACATACAGTACCGCCTAAACTGCTTTTTATTCAAGCCGGTACTATACTTTAATTAATCCGCGAAGCTGCAGCCGATATAACCGCCGTTTTCTCCTGCAGTATAGAGACTGCTTGTCGTCTTAAGCTCATACAGACCTCCGAGATTAATACTTCCGTCATCATTTCTGAAAATCTCATGATAGTCTGCTGTATAAGCCCCTGTTGATGCGTTGTAGCCAGGAATCTCCGTGCTCACGAAATCAGAATTGCTCACGGTATTTTCTCTTGCCTCAGAACCTGTATACTTGGTCTTTGCTCCGTCAGTGCATGTCCACTGATTTACCCAATAATATCCCTGTCCTTTATAGTTATACAGAACATGGCTGAGCTCTCCTTTGAACTGGTCTGTCGCAGATGAAGATGATGCCGCTACAGACAATATGTTAGTGTACTTTGCGTCTGCTGACGTCCTGTAACACATGTAATTTGCCTTATTTGTGTCATATTTTCCGTTATTTACAGCAGTACAGTTAGTCATTGTAACAGCTCCGCCGTTTCCGTTATCGGTAAATCCTGTAGCGCCGTTGTTAAACGCAAGGCAATTCTCAACCACATGAGGCGTAGGGCATTCGCCGTTGCTGCCTCCGAGCTTAAAGCCGTTCATGTCGCCGTTTGCCGAGCCCGTGCCGTCAGTAAGCTTGCCGTTGCCAAATGCAACGCAGTTCTTGATTGTCACAACACCGATAGGACCTGTCGCAGGCTTTGCGTATAAATCCCAGCCGTCATCGCTGTTGCAGTATGAAATACATCCGTCAAATACATTTCCCTCACCGCATGTAAGCTTTGCTGCAAAGCCGTCCGCATTCTCGCATGTAGCCAAATCCTTATTGTTATATGCTGTACAGTTAAGAATTGTATTGTATGAAGGCCACTGTTCAATGCTGTCATAGCTTGTGTTGTATCTGCTGAGCTGCAGGCCTGTATCATGGTTGCCGTAGAATTTGCAGAGTTCGATTATATTATAATCGCCTGACAGAAGCATACCGTTATCGCCTGCATTGCAAATATCGATGTCATAGAAATGCCAGTATGAGCCGTCAAGAGTAATTCCTCTGTTAGAGCCCGCCTCAGCCATTCCTTCAAAGTCTATTGTAACTGTCTTTCCGTTAATACTGCTTATCTTCTTATAGCCAAATGCGTTTCCGCTGTTGCTCTCATCAATTATGATAGGAGCGTTGTACATTTCATATGCATAATATGTACCTGAAAACATCCATATTGTATTTCCTGCATTTACGGTATTTATAGCAGTCACCAAATCCATAGGATCTTCAAATGTACCTGCCGCAGATGAAGTTCCGTTTACAGAGACATAAATATCTCCAGCCTTGTAATCAGGCGCTTCCTCACGCACCTCATCATCGTCAGTATCTCCCGTATCTCCTCCCGGATTTGTCGGTTTTTCTTCCGGTGTTGTAGGCTGCTCACCAGAGCTTCCCTGTCCCGTAACAGAAATATAGTATAGATTAGCTGTGTCAGCCTTTGTTATTGTATGGCTTCCTGCCTCCAAATTAACTGTGAGAATTCCGTTTGATGCGGTCAGCTTCTCGCCGTCAACTTTTATACTATTTGAGAAATCCGAGTTAAATACAAGCGTAAGTGTTCCCTCAGACTCCATTGTAAATGAAATATTTGTAGAGCTTTCAATCTTTAAACATTTTGTAAGCGTAAGACCGTTATAATTAACAGTTCCTTTGCTTGAAGACATATTACCCTCAATTACAAAGTAATCGCTTGTCTTATCCTGTTCTGTAAAATTGTGTGTATATGTTTCAGAAGTACTTGGAACAGTCGGCTCCTCTGTTGGTTCTTCAGTCGGCTGTTCTGTAGGCTCCTCTGTTGGCTCTTCAGTCGGCTCTTCTGTAGGTTCCTCTGTTGGTGTTTCCGTCGGTTCCTCTGTCGGTGTTTCCGTCGGCTCCTCGGAGCTGTCCTGTACAGTCACTGATATATAGTACAGATTAGCTGTATCAGCCTTTGTTATTGTGTGGCTTCCTGCCTCCAATTCAACCGTAAGAATTCCGTTTGAAGCCGTCATCTTTTCGCCGTCGATATTGATGCTCTTTGAGAAATCAGAGTTGAATACAAGCGTGAGTGTTCCCTCAGATTCCATTGTAAACGAAATACTTGTAGAGCTCTCAATCTTTAAGCAATCTGTAAGTGTAAGACCGTTGTAATTAACAGTTCCCTTGCTTGAAGACATATTGCCCTCAATCGCAAAGTAATCGCTTGTCTTTCCCTGCTCTGTAAAGTTATGTGTAATTGTGCCTGTAACAGTTGGAGTAGTAGGTTTCTCCTCCGGTGTTGTCGGCTCTTCTGTTGGCTGTTCAGTAGACTCTTCCGGTATTGTCGGATTCTCGCCGGAGCCGCCTGGATTTTCACTTGAAGTGCCGTCCATTCCGCCTACTGACTTAAGCTGTGAAGTATATGACATAAGCTTTGACTTAAGCTCCTGATTTACTTCATACGACTCATCATCAACAGAATTATCAAATGTCCACTCAAAGTCTCCTCCGTTCATACGTCCGGCAAAATTAACTACTGTGTTCTTTGCGTCCTCAGCAGACTGAACAGTATAACTGTAAAAGTTTGATGCGGTATCAAAATTGCTGTATTTAGAACCTCCCTTTGTAGCTGTGCAGTCTATAACCTCATCTCTTGATGATGCGAGATAAAAGTCAAACTGGTCAGAACTCTCATTCTGTGTCACAGCAGCCTTAGCTCCCTCGATATGATTTCCGTATGCCTTGATAACGCCGCCGTTCTCGCCGCTGAATGTACCGCTTGAGGTGTCTGAATAAAGAATATCAGAGCCCTGGCCTGCCATTAACATAGGATACTTGCAGTTTCTGAAATAGTTGTTCTCCACAAATACAGAGCTGCCCATTGTAGCGCCAACTCCGTATTTTGAATTACCATCATAGTAATTGTTATAAATATGAACTGTGCATGTCCTTATTCTAGGATGTCTTGAATCTGAATGGTCATACCAGTTATGATGATATGTGATATAATTTTCTGTAGATTCACTCTTCATGCCCTGAAGGTTACTCTTACCGGTATCATAAAAATGATTATATGAATGTGTTATATATGTAGATGTCTTTGTATCAAGAGCGCCGTCGCCCTTTACCTGGTCTGCATCAGAGCCGGCATGTCCGTAAAAGAAATCACAGTTGTGCACCCATACATGGTCATTTTTCTGCTGAAGTCCTACATTATCTCCCTCTGAACTGTCGCAGTTCATAAAAGCAAGATTTCTGAGCTCAACATTGCTTGAATTCTTTATTCTTATTCCAAAGCCGTTGATTGTCGAGTCCTCGCCAACACCCTCAAATGTAATTCCGTTGGTGCAGCCGTCTATAACAATATCGCCCTTGTCCATAACAGCCATATCTGTGATATTTCCGATAAATCTCACACACAAAGGTCTGCTGTCTTTGCCCTTCTTAAATCCGTTGATAATCGCCTGAATACCAACGCAAGGATTTGAGGTTGCCCCTGTAACCTCAAGTGAAACCTCGTCCTTATTTTCCTCTGTGATATATAAAACCACAGCGTTGCTCTTGAGCGTTCCGTCATCATTGTAAGCTCCTGATGATGTACCGTTCACAAAGCCGTAGCCGCTCCTGTCATGCGCATATACATTAATCGCTGATGTCTGCGCGTACACTGAGCCGCTCTCCAAAACAGCCTCAACCTTTAATGTGTAGCTGCCCGCCTTTAAGCCAAGCGCATCTACACGCCAGTAATCCGGATATTCTCTGATTAACTCGTTGTCGAGCTGTTTGTAAGCTGAGTCAGAAGCTGACGCTTCCTTTACATATGCCTTGTATCCTGTGGCTCCTTCCACAGCATACCACTCCGCATATGCACTCTCAAACCACCCGTCTGACTCTTTAATTGTCAGACTTGTCTGCACGCTTCTTGTAGCCGCAGTTACACCCATCTGCAGCATAGAAGCGAGCACCATTACGAAAGCCAGCATAAACGCTACGGCTTTCCTGCACTTTTGAAAATGCCTCTTCTTCATGTTTAAACTCCCTTTTACATTATTTGGGAAATACATTCCCTGAGGCATATATTAGCACATTTGCCATAACAATCAACTGTCTTTTTGTTTATATTTTCCATTTTATTGTATTTATTTAAGTACAATCTTACAAATTATTCTTAATATATTCACACTAGTGCAATCAGGCTATTTTAATCATATATAGCTTTACTGTTAAATTATCTCTTATATAACACACTCTTTACACTTTATATCAGATTATTTTTCTGTATTTTGTGGCTTAATCAAGACTTTTTCACTTGCAATCACAGTAATTTTTACTTACACTTAACAGCGTGACTATAAATAAAATATAACCTAAGAAGGGAGCATTTTTATGGACAGCCAAAATACAGCAAGTTCAGAATTGACAGAAAAGGATAAAAAATTCAGAGACTTTGCGTTAAACGGAAATCTCTGGAAGGTTATTTTTTATGTATGTATACCGCTTTCAGCTTTTCAGCTTTTTAACCACCTGTTTAACATACTTGACACGATGATGGCATCACATGTCAGCGCCATTGCAGTGTCTGCGGTAGCCTACCTGTCACAGCTCCAAAACATGATAAGCGCTATAGGCGTCGGACTGGCAGTCGGAAGCTCGCTTAAAATCAGTGAGGCGTACGGTGCAGGCGACTATAAACTTGTCAAAAAACGATTAAGCACCTTGATTGCAATATGCGCTATATGTTCGGCGGCAGTCCTTTGTATGCTTCCATTTACACCTGCGCTGCTTAGAGCCTGCGGAACACCTGACGATTTTATCGCAGTAGGCACAAAATATTTTGTAATCACACTTTTTTCAACCGTTTTAAGCTTCTTCAACAATGTTTACATAGCAATAGAGCGTTCACGCGGAAATTCAAAACGAATCCTGCGCCTGAACATGTTTGTAATTATTTTAAAGCTTTCAATAACAGCATTTTTTATTTACGGTCTGAATGCCGATATTACCATGATTGCAGTTGCAAGCGTTATATCACAGGCTTTTCTGTTTATAATGGCAATACACAATCTTTTAAAAGGAAACGATGCATTTACCTTCAGCTTCGGCAGTATTCGTTTCAGAAAAAACATTGTTAATCCCATGTTAAGTCTCTCTTTTCCTGTAATTGTGGAAAAGGTTGCCTTCGCGCTCGGCAAAACCGTAATAAATTCAATGAGCAAAAACTACGGCTCTGTTACTGTAGGAGCACTCGGCATTTCCAACAACATAAACGGAATAACCACTCAGATGCAGAACGGCTTTCAGGACGGCGGAGCTTCGATAATCAGCCAGAACCGCGGTGCAGGAAATATCAAACGCGCTCTCGGCACCTTCTGGCGTCTGCTTATAATTGAATCTGTTATCGGACTTATCATGTATATTGTTTTAAATGTATTTGCCGGCCCTATAACTTATCTGTTTGCGAACAGCACCGAGGGCTTTAATGAAGAATTCCAGAAAACAATTATCCGTGTATTCCGATACGATTCCTTCGGCGGATGCGTTCCGCTCGGCGTAAACTGTGCGGTTATGGCTCTGCTGTTCGGTTTCGGAAAAACAAAGCTCACGCTTCTGTGCAACTTCTGCCGCGTGTTTATCTTCAGAATACCTATTCTGTGGGCTCTTCAGAACTTTACCAATCTGGGAAGCGAGAGCGTCGGAATTGTAATGGGAGCAAGCAACATACTCACAGCTATGATGTCCAGCATAGTTGCATTCTTTGTAATCAGGAATATAAAAAAAGAAATGTCGGAAAAAAATAAGAACTCTCAATAATATAGCATGAAATAAAAATAAAAATCGAACGACCGTTGTATCTTTTTACGCTTTATGATTATGTAATCTATTGATTATATAACCATATGCTCATTTGATACAACGGTCGTTCTCAGACTCTTCTTCGTTATTCAATTTTTTTCTCCTTTTCGATAACTGATTGAACGGTTTCAACCTCATCGATAACTATTACATATTAGATGTAACAGTTTGTTTTCTGCTTTCGCAGTTTTTCTTTTTCCCTGCTCGTAATGACTTTTTCTTATTGATTATTTTCTTTATAAGATTTCACATCTTTGATTCTATCCGTTCTTTGAAATCTATTACTTTTTATAAGCTATCTTTTATGACTTTTCATTTTCATTCATATTGCTTTATTGATTTTATCATCTTTAAAATTACTTGTTTTGCTTTAAATACCAGATTTATTATTCATACAAGATATTGAATATTAAATCTTTTATTCTCTGCTTTGCTTTCATTTTTATTATGAATAAATCCTTTAAGCTTCTGATTTTTAAATGAATAATCTTTTTGATTGCTCATCTACCGGAAATAAATTTCTTTCCCGGATATTATCTTTTCAATGTTCTGTCTTGTAAAAATCCTAATCTTTTAAGAATGTCTCTTACTTAGAAAGTTACTACATTTTAACTTTAATAATACGAAGTTTCAGTATATCAGGATTATTCACTATCCCAATATCTTCAAAATGTATGAAGTATATTCCCTTTCAATCTCTGCTCTTATGTCAGAAACTTTCAAGTTGTATAAATCATAGATTTTTCCAGCCTTTGTTTCTTTACACAAATTCGGAATCTTCTGTATTACCTTTGTGGTATCTGTTCAATATGAAATGCCAGCTATTGTAACCTTTCACGTTTACATCATCTCTAAATCTTATGACGTTATCTATCATTTCACATATTGGAAAGGTCTTTCTTGCGGGGAACTGCTATGCACTACCACCTTCATATTGAGGATTTGATTCTATTATCTCCAACGGAATCAACCTCCTTTACAACTTGAACACTTTTTGTTTGTGTTTTTGTTGTTTCCTTTTTGTAATTGTATATTAGCATGCAGTTGTATATTTGTCAATACATTTTTTAAAATTTTTTTTGATTTTTTTTAACCTTTTTGCTTTAGCCTTTTCTTTTCTTTATAATTGTGTATATATTATAGAATATTCTGATAATTTATGTGGTTTATAGTGCATTACTCCTGCCCTAATCATCGATATAAAGCTTACGTTAATCCGTCACACAAAAAGAGTTCGCTTGCGAACGAGTAGTTGAGGACATAACGGTGCGCGGCATTAATACCGTCACACAAAAAGAGTTCGCTTGCGAACTCTTTCGCGAGGCGCGGATTCGTAAGAATAATTACCTTTCCGCGTCTCTGCGATCCTGCGGAGCATTTTTGTTCTATAGGAAAGTTCAAAGAACTTTCCTATAGAACAAAAATACAGCCAAAGGCATTAAAAACACCCCGGCTGTATTTCTTATTATTTACCCATGCGGCAAATCAAACTTATATGCCAATTAACGGGTATTATTATCTTTGTCTTCTGACAGTTCCGATATGTCAAGAAGCTCTACGGAGTCATCGGACGTTTCCGGAGATGAAGCTTCATTTTCAATCTCTGTATTTTCATATTCATCGTTTTCTCCGTCCGCGAAATCCTCGTCATAATAATTTTCATCTTCAAGAGAATCCTCGTCGTCTTCAAATATATCTTCATCGTCGTCAAAGCTTCCGCCCACTAGCTCTCTTGCAATTTTTCCGTTCTTTGAAGCCTTAGCCGCGCATACACACGCTGTTATTATTGAAATTACCGCTACGGCGGCCGACGCAAGGCTTATAATTTTCCAGAACATGCTTCCCGAAAAGAAACCGGAATTATCTGCGTCAGCCGATACGCCCTGTGCTTCGCTCTGTGATTTTATCGTATCAGGAAAGGCAAAAAAGCGCTGTATTGTATTATATTTATAGTCATAGCTGTACCAGCCTGATATTCCGTCACTGTTTATGCCGTAAAAAACGCAGTACTCATCGCTGCTTCCCTTAAGCACACTGACATTAACGCCGTTTATCTGCGCTTCCTCAATTCTGTAGCCTGACGGAAGCTCCATTGACGAGGTGATAGGAAGAATAATATAGCTTATTTGCGGCTGCTGTATTTCATTATATCTGACAAATGTCTCTGAAACGCTGTCATACACATAAAAACCTGATTGTTCCGACGATATAACGGCATCAAGATACATAATAACAACTTTTCCGGAATAACCGACTCCCGCCTTAACAGACTGTCCGTTATACTCATACTCGGCCTCAGAAAAGCCCGACGGAAGCGGATGCATTGTAAAATCGTCAGATATTATAAAGTCAGTTCCGTTCACACTGACCATTACAAGCTGTCCGCCGTCATCTGTACTTTCTTCCGGAGCCTGACTCTCCCCCTCCTGCTGTGTTTCATTTTCGCCTGCCGCCCTTGTTACCCGGAGTGTATATGTCCGCTGTTCGCCGTTTTCAGCAGTTACGGTCACATATATATAGTTAGTTCCCACGCTTAAATACGTTCCCGAAACTGATACCGACGCATTATCATCATTTGCATATGCGCTCACGGTAAGTCGCTCACAGCTGTTTTCAACCGATACCGAATACGAAGTTTTATCAGACGAAAATGAAGGGTACAGGCTCCCAGGGCTAACCTGAAGTGAAGAGAGCGAATTGTCATTGGATGCCGCCTCAGGGTTATAACCTGAAACTGTAAGAGAAAACGGCATAACCTGCATCGGAAATGGTCCGGGGCGCGGGCTGCTATCATGTACCTGTGAGCCTGAAGATACTTTTATTGTAGATGATCCTGCTTTCAAGATTTTAAACCTAATTTTTACCGAAGTAACACCATCTCTGAAAACAATCCATTTTAAAGTTTCTGCATCTTCTCTTTCACCGGGACTAATACTAATATACTCAAGCATTTGCGGTTCATAAACTATAAGTATCTCACCTGCTGAAATCGTTTGATTAGCTCTATATGTTATTGTCACTTCGACTTCTTCACCCACATTTCCAGAAACAGAATCACCGTAAAACTCTACTTTACCTTCAGCAAAAGCAACATTGCTTTCTTTAAAAAATACTACTAAAAATAACAGTAAAAATATAATAAAAAATTTCGTTTTTTTCATTCTATTCTCCATTCACCAATATATATTTACATTTACCGCAAACATATATTTTATGAGTAACTATTTCTGACTAATATTCTCTACTCTATATAGATGATTTATTAAAACCGCAAGGTCTATTATTTTTATATTGCCATCGTGATTTACATCACCAGCCTCATAATATACATTTTCCAATCTTTCAATATTATACAAATAATTAACCATTATGGCCGCATCTCTAATATCAATATCACCGTTCCCGTCTATATCCCCGTACACAACAAACGTATATCCAGCAATTTCCTTTCCTGTGGAATCGGTTATAACAAGACGGTCACCTGTGGCAATTATATCTCCGTCGTTCTTTCTCCCGCCGTTTTTATCATAAACTGCGCTTGAGGCTCCGCCTGAAGTATTGATTGAACTTAAAACCGTTGATATATTGTCTCCGACTGTTATGCCTGAAATAAACCCGCGCTCTTTATCAAGCCTGTAGCCTGTACTGAACGAAGGAGTTTCAGGATTCTCCGGTGTCTCAGGGTTTTCCGGGTCTTCCGGATTGTCAGGCTCCGATGGAAGCTCAGCTTCCTTTCTCACAACATTTATATAATACTTTCTCTGTGAACCATTCTGAGCCGTCACAGTAATTTCAATATTATTGTCTCCCGTCTCAAGACTGTGTATACCTGTTCCTTGAATATTTGCAGAATCCGATATTGCTGAAGCATTTATCGTTACACTGTCAACACTGTATTCAACAATAAGGCCGTACTCTGTTGTGTAACTGCCGAATGTAGGTGTAAGCTTAAAATTATCCACGCTTAAATCCGATAAAAGATTGTTCGGGTCACCGTCTCCGTCAGGCAACGGACACACCTCATCAGGCATATTGTCGTATACAGGTATAGTAAACACAAGCCCTGTATCCTGTTTTGACCGAGCAGAATACGCATTAGATGCTTTTGATGCCTCGCTTCTTGGAGCAAGGACATTTGTCATATACTGATGCCAGTAAGGCGAATCAGAAACAACGTCAAACTTCTCATAATAAATCGTATTCTGTCCGCGGTCGATATAACCGCTGCCGATTAACCCTGCACCGCCGATGATAGACTTCATGCGCGTATTCCACGGGCGAAGCGTAGACGCGTCTTCTCTGCTCGCGTAAATCATTCCGTTCGTAACAGCACTGTTGCCTCCGCCAAGCGCCGCGCCCTGATTGTAATAATTATAAAATCCGTTGTAGCCCGGCACTGTTCCGGAAATACTTCCGCCGTATCCCGAAGAGCCCTGCTCCTGTATGATTCTTGTCGCAAGATGATACGGGCTTACGCCTGATTCTCTTCCAGCCAGCATCAGCGCTGATGAATATGTATAGTTTTGTCCGTTGTAGGATAAATCATGGTCTGAATTCTCCATGAATGTTCCGGCAATGATCTGGTCAAGTCCATCTTCCGTCTGAAGAGCTGCGTTATAAGCAAGACTCTCAAACATAAATACATAGGGCTCTGTAAGGAAATTTCTCGGGTCAAGAGCATACTCCAGCAGTTCCTTAGACGCCTGCACCCAGCCGCCGCTGTCTAGCTCTGCCCAGCTCCCCGTATTCCAGTCGTAACAGCCCGGATCAATGGACTTCCATGAGCTTTTCGCACTTCCGTAGATAAGACTGCGCCCTAATACATTCTGATTTTCAACGACCTCATTCCAGTCCTTATTTACATAGTCAGCCACAAAAACCCACTTAGGGTACTGTGCGTGGAGCTGCCTTAAAGCGTCCTTATACGAATCAGGAAAGCCCTGCTCGTCAAGATACGCCTCAAAATCAGAATCCTCTGAATATGAAACATCCTTCGTTGTAAACTCACCGCTTATATACCCATATGTATATGAGCCGTTAAGATAAAAACCTATTCTGTACCAATAATATGTATCACTTGTATACACAGTATCATATATATCAAAAGTAAACGAATCATCTACAACTGTTATAATATTATCGCTTGTTGACGTGTCGGGCTCCGTTCGCACACGCAGTCCGCTCACCCCGGCATTGACATGCCCTGTCGCCACCGCATTCTCCGCCTTTACGGAAACAGGCGCAAGATAAGAGCCTATTCCGGCTGCAGTAAATCCAATCATTATTAAAAGCAAAAAGGCTGCTGTTATTCTTTTGAATGATAAAATATTTGTCTTACTTTTGTTCATTAAATCACCCTAACTGTTCTTTCCAAATTCTGAGAGCTTAAGACCCTCATTTCTCTCCAACACCATATTAACACTCCAGCTGTTTATAAACAGCAGCAGTGGATTATCCTTTAAGTCTTTTATTTTCTTCATATCTGATGTACCGACAATTCTGTTTATATCAATTTCCGAAGGATTTTCTATCCAGCGGATATGTTCATAGGCAAGCGGTTCCAGCTTAATCTCAACATTGTACTCATTCTTAAGGCGGTACTCTAAGACCTCAAACTGCAGAACTCCGACAACCCCCACAATTATCTCTTCCATTCCCGTGTTAAATTCCTGAAAAATCTGAATTGCACCCTCCTGCGCAATCTGGCTTATCCCCTTTACAAACTGCTTTCGCTTCATTGTGTCTATCTGGCGCACTCTCGCAAAATGCTCAGGTGCGAATGTAGGTATTCCCTCAAATGCAAACTTCTCATTTGAAACACATATGGTATCTCCGATAGAAAAAATACCAGGATCAAACACACCGATAATATCTCCCGCATATGCTTCCTCAACTATATGACGCTCCTGAGCCATCATCTGCTGAGGCTGAGACAGCCTTATTTTCTTTCCGCCCTGAACATGGTTTGCCTCCATGCCGGCAGTAAACTTTCCGGAACATATTCTCATAAAGGCAATCCTGTCTCTGTGAGCCTTATTCATATTTGCCTGAATTTTAAATACAAATGCCGAAAAGTCCTCCTTTACAGGGTCTATAACTCCCATTGACGAATTTCTCGGAAGAGGCGGAGTTGTCATTTTCAGGAAATGAGAAAGAAACGTCTCAACACCGAAGTTTGTCAGAGCCGAACCGAAAAATACCGGCGTCAAATCTCCTGCCTGTACTTTCTCCAAATCAAATTCAGCGCTGGCGCCGTCAAGCAGCTCCACATCCTCGTTTAATTTATCGAAAAAGCCCTGACCTATCTCGTTCATCAGCGAGCTGTCATCTATGCTTATATTTTTGGTATCAACCTCCTTCTGACCGTTCATCGCAGCCTTAAAGAGAGACACCTCCCTCTCGTTTCTGTCATACACGCCCTTAAATTCTTTTCCGCAGCCTATCGGCCAGTTTACGGGGCAGGTACTTATGCCGAGAACACTTTCTATTTCATCAAGAAGCTCAAACGGATCGTTTGCCTCTCTGTCCATTTTATTGATAAATGTAAAAATAGGAATATGGCGCATAACGCATACCTTGAAAAGCTTGATTGTCTGCTTCTCGACACCCTTTGACGCATCTATAACCATAACGGCGGAATCCGCCGCCATGAGCGTCCTGTATGTATCCTCCGAAAAATCCTCATGTCCCGGAGTATCAAGAATATTTATACAATATCCGCCATAGTTAAACTGGAGAACGGAGGAAGTGACTGAAATTCCTCTTTCCTTTTCTATCTCCATCCAGTCTGATACCGCGTGTTTGGCGGTTTTTTTACCCTTTACAGACCCCGCGAGATTAATCGCGCCGCCGTACAGCAGAAACTTCTCGGTAAGAGTTGTCTTTCCTGCGTCAGGGTGAGAGATAATAGCAAATGTTCGTCTTTTTTCTATTTCACTTTTTATATCAGGCATCTTTCCCTTTTCCTCACTATCAGCTGCAAAATAATTCTATAAAAGCCCATGATGCCGCTGCACCACAGGCTCCCATATTCCCTGTCTACTGTCTGTTCAGGGCAAATTTATATGAAACCTCTGACTTGTCATCAATCTTTCTGAATACATTGACAACCGTATTCATAACCTCAGGAAAATCATCCTCCTCGGCCTCTATGCTCACTATTTGACCATCGTCCTTAATTTCAACCGACTTTGCGGCTGTCTCTTCCAGAATTGTCTTTTTTGTCTCCTCAATCCTCTGCTCATCTGTAAGCATTTTGCTCTTGCTCTTATACTTAACACTATAAGTTCTAACCATGATATTAATTCCTCCGTATCAATATTTTATAAATTATATTCCCGTTGCCCCCGGCGTGGTATTTAATTTAATCACACACGAATACAAAGTGTATTATAGCGTAATATCGGCGCTGCGGCAACCGTTATTTGATTTTATGCATGGCAAATATTACAATATTTAAACTTTTTGTATTTTATTCACCGCTCAGGTAAATATCTTTTCCGAGTGTAAATGAATATATAACCTTTTCTTTTACCGCCAATCCCGTCAACTGGCTGAGAGCCTGCGCATAGTAATCAAGCTGCACGGCGTACCGCTTTTTAAGCTCCTCCTCCCCCGCTTTTCCTTTTGCAACCCTGTCCGTCTTATAATCGACTATCGACACGGCGCCGTCCTCCACCAGATATAGGTCAATTACACCCTGAATCAGCTGCCCCTCTGTATTTTTATCAGGCTGCTCCTGTATATAGACAAACGGCTGCTCTCTCCAAAGCGTTTTATTTTCCGAGGCTTTTCTGACACGCCTGCCTATACCTGACATGCAAAACGCTGCAATATCCGAAGCCCTTACGCATTCCGCCTGCTTAGCGCTTATTTTCTCGGCTCTCAGCATTTCCTTCAGCTGCCCCGAAATTTCCGCAGTCATTTTATCCCGATTGTCATACGCTTCATTTGACAGCTCACTGAAGACAAGACACTCCATAACACGGTGATAAGCCGTTCCCCTCTCGTTTCCGAAAAGTTTTGTCTCCTCACACTTTATAAATTTTGGAATTATCTCTTCTTCCTCCGGCTCGTCAGAAAACACTATCTCATTATCGCGCATAAGTTTTTCATCCATATCGGCATCGTGCTGCATCTGCTTTAACTCAGACACGGTAACTTTAGCTTTTCTCTCGGCTTCGGTCTCATAAGGATATTCCGGCAGAACAGGCTGCTCCTCGGTCTTTTGCTGCCCGCTTTCTGAAGGCTGTATATTCTGACACATCTGTTCAGCTTCCGGCTCAAACACTTCTCCGTCCTCGTCAGCTTCCGGACTCTCTTTACTGCTTTCATACGGCACTGGTCTTCCTGCATTGACACAGAAGCAGCCCTTATTTTCATTAACAGGAAGGAGCGCCGCAGGCATTATCATATCAAAAAATGTAGTGCATGACGCCGCGTCCGCATAGCTGTACCTGCCTTTCTCACTCAGCGCCTCCGCCTTTTTTTTCCATTCCTCAAATGCTTTCTCCTCATCCGGAACAGTACCTGTTATGATAAGCTTCTCCCTGGCTCTTGTCATCGCCACATACAAAATGCGCATTTCCTCACTGACATTGTCGCGTATAATTTTTCGGCTTATTGCGCTTTTAATTAATGTAGAGTTTTTGGTCCTCTCTGAAAGCCTTATAACATTTGCGCCTATTCCAAGCTGCTGGTCAATTACGACTTCTCCCGAAGCGTCCTTCTGATTTATTTTTTTCCCCATGCCCGCAAGGATAACTACCGGAAATTCAAGACCTTTACTTTTGTGTATACTCATTACGCGCACAAGGTTATCGTTCTCACCCAGAAGAGAAGCCTCGCCGATTTCCACATCAAATTTTTTCAGTTTTTCAATGTATCTTAAAAAATTAAAAAGTCCCTTGTAACTTGTCCTCTCATACGCGCGCGCCTTTTCAAGCAGCATGTCAAGATTTGCCTGACGGCGCTCTCCTGCCGGCATAGTACCTGCATAATCATAATACCCCGTATCGTACAATACCTCCCACAGCAGGTCATAGACTGACATTATCTCGCTTTTCATCCTGTATTTGACAAGCAGCTCCAAAAACTCAGACGCTTTCCGTATGACTTCGTCCTCAGCCTTATCTTCAGGAGCCCGCGCGGGCGATGTAACACCGTCCATATCTTTGTTTTGAAGTTTTGCCCCCTTAAATTCTCCCGCAAGCTGCCTGAGCTGAGTATATATCTTTTCTTTTTTATTTCCGGCTCTTAAAAGCGCAAGCTCCCTTGTGTCAAAGCGTCCGAAATAAGATAAAAGCACGGCTGACATAGGTATGTCCTGAAGCGGATTATCTATAATTGTCAAAAAGCTTATTACAAGCTGTATCTCCCGCACGTTAAAATATCCCTCTGATGTATCGGAAAAAGCCGGTATGCCTCTGCGCATCAATATATTTACAAACGAATCCGCCCAGCCGGAAACCGTCCTTGTAAGCACGACTATATCGCTGTATCTTATTCTCCTGTAATTTCCCGGCTCATTTTTATCGTATACTACGTGCACCTGTCCGCCGCGCTCACCGACAAGAGAGCATATAATATCCGCTACCGCCTCGGCTTCCGTCTCGTGGCTTTCAGCGTCAAGCTTCTCATCATTTGCAAAGGCATAAATCTGCGTTGCCTTATCCTCGCCAAAATCAACCGTTTTATATATATTTTCACCCGCAATCAGCTCACCCGGGCTTTCAGGATAGCAAAGCCCCGCGTTAAGTCTCGACTCGTCATCATATGAAATGCCGCAGTACGCTTCATTCATAAGGCGCTTAAAGACGTCGTTTGCACACTCAAGAACATTTTCACGGCTTCTGAAATTTGTCCGCAGCTCAATCTTAACCGGGTCATGGCTGACGCAAGAGCTCCCCGAAAAAACACCCCCGGTATCCTGACCGTCACCAATAAGCCCATCCGGCGTATTCCCGCCGTCTGCATTTTTATCGTAAACGGCATATGAATTATATTTCTCGATAAACAGCTCCGGGCAGGCCATACGAAACTTATATATGCTTTGCTTTACGTCGCCTACCATGTAAATATTGCTTCCGTTTCTTGAAACCGCAGTGAGTATTACCTCCTGCAAAAGATTGCTGTCCTGATACTCGTCAATTAAAATCTCTTCATAAAACTGCGATAAAATCTCTGCCGCCTCAGTGTAACGGCTCTCCCTGTTCTCTCTTTTAACCAGCACATTTAAAGCCATATGCTCCATATCATTAAAATCAATTATATTTCTTGAACGCTTCTGAGCCTGCATGCGCTCCGAAAATTCCTGCGCAAGCCTCGTCATAAGCTTAACAGAGGGCGCATTATATACAATATCGCCCAGCAGCTTTTTCATGTCGCCTGCAATCAGCCTGCCCCTGACATTTTTTGTGATAAAATCTTTAAATTCATCACGCACTGCTTTTACAAACGTCTTTTTTTGTTCATCGACAGACTTATCACACCGCCCTATATTTGAAAAAGATGCCAATCCGACACGCCTTGCAAATTCAGAAAAGCTGTCCGCCGCCAGAAGCATTCTTATAAGCTGGTGGTCCTCCTGCACCGTCTTAAAATATCCGAAAGGTCCGTCTATACCCTGACAAATATTTTCTATATCATCATATCTTGCGTCAAAATCCAAAAGCCTGTTTCTCAAATCCTCCCACAATGCTTTTACACACACATGGCTTTCAAGATCATCCGTATTTTCAACCTCGTAGTTTCTGCGGCAGTCCTCATACCACTCATTTTCCCACGGGCAGCTCCTGGCAGCTCTGTATATTTTCATTATCAGCTCTGATATTTTGCTGTCATCCCTTCCTGTTCCGTATGCGTCGACAAAATCCTCAAATTCCTTCTGTCCCTTAGAGTACCAGTCCTCAAGAAGCTCGTCCATCACGTCATTCTCAAGAAGCTGAATTTCGCCCTCATCGGCAGTCCGAAAGCCCGGGTCAATGTCAATATCTGAAAAGTAGTTGCGCACGATGCTGAGACAAAAGCTGTCGATAGTAGTAATTTTCGCGTTGTGAATAAGCGCGAGCTGCCTTAATATTCTCTCATTTCCCGGCTGCTGCTCCAGCAAATCATCAAGCGCCACACGTATTCTCTGGCGCATCTCTGCGGCGGCAGCCTTTGTAAAGGTAACGACAACAAGTCTGTCTATATCTGCCGGATGCGCCTCATCGGTTATTTTGCGAAGTATTCGCTCAACAAGCACCGCGGTCTTGCCCGAGCCGGCAGCAGCCGCAACAAGAATACTCCGGTCTGACGCATAGATTGCCTCTCTCTGTTTACCTGTCCAGTTTGCTGCCATTTTCGTCTACTCCTTCCGCAATATTTTTCCATATTTGCTCGTCGTCAAGCTTTTTAATCCGCCGAAATGAATGATTTCCCAAATCCTGTGAAAAGCCGCACACCTCGCTGTAAGGGCAGTAAGTGCATGAGCTGTAACTGCCGTCTTTATATGGATTTACCGCATTGGCGCCCGAAAATATCTCCTTTCCCATACGGAGCGATTTTCCGGAAATATACTCCTGCAGCTCTTCAAACTGCTCCGTTTTCAAAACATGACTTCTCGAATCCGGGGTTCCGTCTTTTTTAAAGCTCACCGGAATGACAAGCGACTTTTTTATATCTGTTCCGTCCATATCTTTTATAATATTTCCGTCACTGTTCACAACGCCCTGCATCCTAAGAGCCTCCAGAAGCCTGTCCTCTACGCTGACATCTGTTTCCTTGTCTTCAACCACAGGATTGTCAATATTGTAATACAAAAGCCCTGACGGTATAATCCGCTTGCCCGGATGCCTCTTTTTCTCTATCTGTACCGCTGCCCGCATATACATCACAAGCTGCATTTTAATTCCGTAATAAGCCTTGAGCAGATCAAAATCCGACCTGCCGGATTTATAGTCTATAATCCTCACATAAAGATTTTCCTCGTCCTCGCAGATGTCGATTCTGTCTATCTTTCCGCGTATAACCATTCTGCCCGAAGCCTTCCCAAGCGGAATTTCCTGCTCATCCATTATAAACGGCATCTCAAACACATCCGGTGAAAATATACCGCTGTCAAGCTGCTTGCCTACTGCCCAGAGCGTTCTGTCGGCAAGATCCGCCATCCTCTTTATAAGAAATTCATTTCTGCCTGAATCCTTAAGCACAGTATCGGCATACTCACTGCTTATGCTTTCAAGCGCGTCACTCACAAGCCTCCTGCGCTCTTCAGCCTCAAGGCTTCCGACAGACCTTCCGTCTCGTTTCAGGGAGCTGCACACACTTTCCAGAACGCGGTGAAGCACCGTTCCGAAATCAGCTACCTCAAAGGTATATCTCTCCCTCTCTTCAAGCCCCAGCCCGTACTTCAGAAAATACGCGAACTGACATGACGCAAACGTCTCAAAAGCCGAGACGCTGCCTGTAAGCTCGCTGCCAAACAGCTTAAGAGCCATATTCTCGCCAAGCGCACGTATATAATTTTCCTCACTGTATTCAATGTCAGTCTTTGGAATACGTATAAAGGACATCTGCGCGCCAAACTCCGATGCGCTCCTTAATGAAAGTTTCGGAAATATCTGGCGCAGATTTCTTATAAGATAAGACGGAAGCAGGCTCTTGCCGTCACTGCCTTTTGATGAGCAGGTCACATACAGGCGCTCAGACGCCTTCGTCAAAATCAAATACAGATAAAAGCGCTGAACAAATGATTTTCGGCGCGCTCCCGGCGAGAGCGTGACATCAATCTGTTCAAGCGTTTCTCTGTCCGCCTCTGACAAAACGCTTGTATTTTCATTTTTCTTCGGGATTAGTCCGTCATTTACTCCGACGAAAAACATTACTTTTATATCGTCAAGACGCGTTCTCTCAATATCACCGATAACGACACAGTCCGATGTCGGCGGAATAAGCCCTACTTTTATCTCAGCAAAACCGGAATCTACAATTCTGTTAAATTCCGATACCGACACCTTCTCACCGCCCAGCAGTTCCACCAGCTTATCCAAAAAATCAATTACCTTCCCGTAAAGCTGTTCATACTCGCGTCCCGCCTCCGGCATTTCCGAAAATTTTTTTATTTTTGCCGCACAGTCTGTATCTTTGATAAACCTGTACAGCGCCCGCACATAATCCTCAACGCATGCTCCGCTCATCTTTAATGAATTTTCAAGCAAAGAGAGCGGCTCCACTATGATTTCCCGCAGGCTGTTAAGATGCTCAAGCGGATACGCGTTTCTGCCCCTGCCTTTTTTCGTCCATTCTTCGTGCCACGCCCTGCTGCCCCTGATGCCTGCCGCAACGCAGTAATTATCCAAAAGGTCTATATCCTCCCGCTCCAAACCGGTCATGCCTGAGCGCAGATACCTGAAAACACTCTCATAAGAATATCCCCTCTCGATAACCTCCAGAGCGCTCCTCACATACTCGACAAACGGATTGTCCGTAACAGGCTTTTTGCTGTCGACAAAACACGGAATGCCGTTCTGCCTGCACATATTTCCCGCAAGCAGTCCGTATGAGCTCATATCGGCAGAAACAATGGCAATATCTCTGTATCTGTACCCCTCAAATCGCGTCAGCCTTAAAATCTCGCCTATGCAGTATTTCAATTCTTCTTTTGGAGTCTGCGCCGTGATAAGCTTTATATTTTCAGCCTCACCCTTATACCTTTTTCCGTTAAATCTGAAAATATTTTTTTCGAGAAAAGAAAGCTCCTCTGACTTAAATCTCGGATTGGACACAGCGTCCAGCACCACCGGCTTCTGAATGTCAATATGTGACAAGTCACACAGACCGTACAGCTTCTGCACCATTTCCTTGCTCATAAAAAACAGGTGCTCCATACCCTCATTGACATTAAGCCTCTCCCTTGCGTCCATAGTAACGGAAACCGTAACTCCCTCAGAATAAATCAAAAGCAGATTCAACAGCTTATACTGTATAGGCGTAAAGCCGGTGAAACCGTCAAGAACAATTTCACTCCGCTTTATATTTTCTGACGAGCCAACAACCTGGCATAAAACTGCTAAAATCTCCTCAGATGTTATATAGTTGTCTGACAGATATTTTTTAAAGGCGCTGTAAATAAGTGAAATATCCTCCAGCTTTGCTTTAAGAAGCCTGTTTCCGCCTACTGAGCAGCTTATTTCGTCAAGTTTTTTTGTGTCAATATCATATTGCAGAAGTTCCGATATGACAGACTTAAGCTCAGACACGAAACCCACCTTGTTAATTGTGCTTCCGAAACAGCACAGTTTTCCCTTGTTATCCTCAAGAACTTTTCTCACAATGAGATTTTTCCCTGTGTCATCAAGCACAGGCTTATTCTGTCCGCCAATTTCCTCAAAAACCTTATACGCGAGACGGTCGAAACTTACAACATCTATATTTAAAATGCCTTTTCTCGGATGGCTCTCAACCAGCTTTTTCTGTGTAGCCATTGTGTACTGCTCAGGCACAACTACAATAAAATTTTTTTCCGGGTATTTGATTGATTTTTGTATTATCTGTGAATATATATATTGGGATTTTCCTGATCCGGAACCTCCCACAACAAGCTGAATTGCCATATTTATCTCCATTTCCGAAGCGATTTGCCGCGAAGAAACGCGAAGCCGCTAAACGAATACATATTTTTATTTTGCCGTGCATATCTTTATAATAACAAAAAAGAAGGAATATGACCATGAATTCTCAGACAAAAATCGTTGTTATCCGCATGAAATGGCTTATCGCCGGGGCTGCCGCCATCGCAGCAGTAATTATAGCGCTTATTTTATTTTTTATGTCCTCCGGCAATTCTTCCGAACAGTCAAATGCTAAGGTAACAGGTGCTAAAGCCACCTCTGCAAACGCTTCCTCAGTTTCAGACTCCTCATCGGACTCTGCGGCGGCTTCAAACAGTACAATTACATATGTTCCGGGTGTATACACTGCTTCTGTTATGCTTGACGGCAATCCGATAGATATAAAAGTAACCTTAGATAAAGAAAATATTAACAGCATCGAAATGATTTATCAGTCAGATGTTATAACAACCATGTACCCTATGTTAAACGAAAGCTTCAACGAACTTGCCGAAGCGGTAAAATCAAACGGAAGCACACAGAATGTCGCCTACAGCTCCGACAGCAAATACACCGCAAGCATGCTTCTGTCGGGAATCGAGGCTGCATTAAGCAAGGGCAGGGCTAAATAACAGGCAGCAGAGCATAACCGTATACTAAAACAAAGGTACAACATGGCTGTACTCTTATAAGTTCATCAGCCTTGTCGTACCTTTGTTTATTATTGTGTTATTATTCCGTACTCAGAATATAAAATATTTTTTTCTCATTTGGATTACTTAAGCGCCTGCTTTTCAAACATGCTGACTTCATCGCTCACACCTACGTTTAAGAAACCATCGTACTGTCTTTCTTCAAGCTTGTTAAGAAACTTGCCGAGCTTCTTAGGCTTAATATATAAAGCCGCTGTCATTCCACTGTTTCTCAGCTTTTCAGCTTCCGAAAACGCCTCCTTAAACTGTCCCTGCTCGTAAACAACAGCTATTTTCTTCGGTTTTTCCGGTATCATTACGCCGTTATTCATAAGTATGCCGAAAATCCTCTCAAAGCCTATAGAAAATCCAACTGCCGGAATATCCTCATTTAAAAACTTTCCTATAAGGTGGTCATAGCGTCCTCCTCCGGCGACGGCGCCTTTAAAGTCAATGCTCTCCACCTCAAAAACAGTTCCCGTGTAGTAGCCCTGACCTCTTACAAGCGATATATCAAACACAATTTCAAACTCGTTATTCTTAAGCTCGTTTACAGCGTCTATTATATGCTCAAGACTCTCGGCAGGCGTCTTGTCCTCAAGACGCTCCTTTATCGCCTCGAGCGTAAAATTCCCCTCAGAAATAAACTGCGAAAAATTATTTACCGCCGTCTCATCAAAGCCCTTCTCTCTAAGCTCTGAGACAACTCCCTCAAGACCAACCTTATCCATTTTGTCAAATGTTATGCACACACTGTCAAGCTCCTCCTCGGCAAATCCAAAGGATGAAAGAACAGCGCGCAGCAGTCTCCTGTCATTCAGCTTTACTTTATAGTTTTTAAAGCCGATTGCATCGAGGGCTTTTGTCGTTGTAAGAATGAGTTCAATCTCTGAATCTGTTGAATCAGAGCCGATAATATCAATATCACACTGTATAAATTCGCGAAGTCTGCCCTTCTGAGGTCTCTCAGCTCTGTATACACGGTCAATCTGTATACACTTCATGGGAAGAGTGAGCTTATCCCTGTTATTCGCATAGTAACGGCTGAGCGGCAGCGTCAAATCATATCTGAGCCCCATATCCGCAAGCTCATTCTCATTTTCTGAAGTCACGCCTGACGCAAGCGCCTTGTCAAGCTTGTCGCCCCTCTTCATAATCTTAAAAATAAGGTTGAGATTCTCTCCGCCGTCGCTCTTGTCAAGATTTTCAATATCCTCAACCGCAGGAGTAATTATATGTTCAAATCCGTTTTCCTTATACACTCCCAAAATACGGTTCTGAAGATAATCGCGGATTTCCACCTCGTTAGGCAGATAATCGTTTGTTCCCTTAACTGATGTAATTTTCATGTTCTATATTCAATCCTTTCGCACCATTCAGGCTTCGTCTATAGCCTTTCCTATATCATGGCGCATATATTTATTTGCGAAATCAACCCATTCCGTCGCGCGGTACGCGTTTGCGCGGGCTTCCTTCAAATCTTTTCCGAGTGCAGTCACTCCAAGCACACGCCCGCCGTTTGTAACGACCTTTCCCGCCTCGTTAAACTTTGTTCCTGCATGGAACAGAAAATATCCCTCGTCATCATGGAACTTATCCATTCCCCTAATCTCAAAGCCCTTCTCATATGACAAAGGATAGCCGTCTGATGCAAGAACGACGCACACACAGGCATTATCCTCAAACTGAAGGTCTATCTTATCAAGTGTTCCGTCAATACATGCCTCAAACACATCTACAATATCATTTTTCATTCTGGGAAGCACAACCTGTGCCTCCGGGTCTCCGAAACGCGCGTTATACTCAAGTACTTTCGGTCCCTTCGGCGTAAGCATAAGCCCGAAGAAAATAACTCCCTTAAACGGGCGCCCCTCAGCCTTCATCGCGTCAACCGTAGGCTGATATATATACTTTTGACAGAAATCATCAACCTCTTTTGTGTAAAACGGACTCGGTGAAAAGTTACCCATTCCGCCCGTATTAAGGCCCTGGTCTCCGTCCTTTGCGCGCTTGTGATCCTGTGCTGAGGACATGATTTTAATTGTATTTCCGTCAACAAATGACAGTACGGAAACCTCCCTGCCGGTCATAAACTCTTCTATTACAATGGTATTTCCGGCAGCGCCGAACTTTTTGTCAAGCATAAGCTCATTTACACCGCTCATCGCCTGTTCCCTGTTCATGCAGATTAAAACTCCCTTTCCGAGCGCAAGGCCGTCAGCCTTAAGCACTATAGGATAATCCGCATTTTCAAGGTATGCCTTAGCCTCCTCTGCCGATGTGAACGTCTCATACGCAGCAGTAGGAATATTATATTTCTTCATCAAATCCTTTGAAAAAGCCTTGGAGCCCTCAAGAATTGCCGCATTCTTTCTAGGGCCGAACACTCTCAGTCCCTCCGCCTCAAACGCGTCCACTATTCCTCCGACAAGCGGGTCATCCATTCCGATAACCGTCAAATCAATCTCTTTTTCCTTCGCAAATGCCACAAGCCTGTCAAAATCCATAGCATTAATATCCACGCACTCCGCAACCTGTGAAATTCCGGCATTACCCGGAGCGCAGTATATTTTATCAACTCTCTTGCTCTGTGAAACCTTCCAGCAAATCGCATGTTCGCGTCCGCCGCTTCCAACTACAAGTACCTTCATATTGTATATCCTCCATATTAAAATACTCCGTGCCCGATGAACCGGCGTGACAACACCAGTTTCATACGGCTCACTAATAGCTGCAAATTCGGTCACAGCCGCAAGCCGCAGCCATGACCGACCCTTAAATTTCTATAATTACTTATACTCTTGTTTATTTGCAATCATGTTAATAGCAGCAGGCAGAAGCTTCCACTCTGCCTCCTCCATAACCCTTCTCTGAAGTGTCTGCGGTGTATCGCCATCTTTAACCTCGACAGCCTTCTGAAATATAATCTCTCCCGTATCCATGCCCTCGTCAACATAGTGAACGGTGGCGCCTGTAACCTTGACACCCTTTTTAAGCGCCGCTTCATGAACACGCAGCCCATAGTAGCCCACGCCGCAAAAAGAAGGTATAAGCGAAGGATGTATATTGATAATCCTGTGAGAATACTGATGCACCATTGCCTCAGGTATTCTTACAAGGAAACCTGCAAGGACTATCAAGTCAACATTTAATTTGTTGACCTCCTCGAGCAGAGCATCATTAAATGCGTCCCTGCTCTCATATGACTTAGGCGAAATACACATAGCAGTGATGCCGTTTTCCTTTGCCCTTGTAAGAGCATAGGCATCCGCGTTGTTGCTGATAACAGCAGCTATCTCTGTATTCGTTATTGTTCCGTCCTTAACGCCGTCAATAATTGCCTGAAGATTAGTGCCGCCGCCGGACACCATCACTGCAATTCTCAGCATACCGTTACTCCCTTCTCGCCGGCCTGTACCTCTCCGATTACATATCCGGTCTCACCTGCCGCCTTGACTGCCGCGAGAACTTTGTCTGCATCAGCGCTGTCAACCGCAAGTACCATACCGATACCCATATTAAATGTGCTGTACATCATCTTCTCTTCGATTTCACCGTCATTCTGAAGCATTTTGAATATTGCCGGCACCTCGTAGCTATCCTTCTTTATAACTGCATGCACGCCGTCAGGCAGCATTCTTGGAACATTCTCGTAGAAACCGCCTCCTGTAATATGGCTGCAGCCCTTGATACGCACGCCTGCGTTTTTAATTTCCTTAAGAGTCTTTACATATATCTTCGTAGGTGCAAGAAGCGCCTCTCCCAAAGTCTTTCCCAGAGAATCGTAATATGTATTAAGCGATTCCTCTGTGATAGTAAACACGCTTCTGACAAGAGAAAAACCGTTGCTGTGAACACCGCTTGACGCAATACCAATAAGTGTGTCTCCCGGCTTTATATCCTTTCCGGTTATTAAATCCTTCTCATCAACAACACCCACAGCAAAGCCTGCCAAATCATATTCATCTGCCGGATAAAAGCCTGGCATCTCGGCTGTCTCGCCGCCGATAAGCGCACATTCAGACTGAATACAGCCCTCTGCAACACCCTTGACAATCCGGGCAATCTTCTCAGGCTCATTCTTGCCGCACGCAATATAATCAAGGAAAAATAAAGGCTCGCCGCCTGCACATGCAATATCGTTCACACACATTGCAACACAGTCAATACCAACAGTATCATGCTTGTCCATAGTAAACGCAAGCTTTAACTTTGTACCGACGCCGTCTGTTCCCGAAACAAGAGTAGGCTTTTCCATTCCCTTAAACTTCTCCATTGAGAAAGCGCCGGAAAATCCTCCGAGGTTTGTCAGTACCTCCGGTCTCATTGTCTTTGCAACGTGCTCCTTCATTAATTCCACTGATTTATAACCAGCCTCAATATCCACACCAGCTTTTTTGTAATCCATTATTATCCTCCATTATTCCTGTATGCATATGCTCAGCAGCTTCCTGTGCTGCCGGCACATACCGTTATACACGCACCGGTATTACTTTGTATAATTTTTATATCCTACTTCCTGAAGATGAGCATCCTTCTTCTGAACGCTCTCTTTAAGACTCTCACTGTAAGCTTTCAGTCTCTCAAGAAGCTCAGGGTCTGATGTTGCAAGAATTTTTGCAGCCAGAAGACCTGCGTTTGCGCCTCCGTTTATTGCAACTGTTGCGACAGGAATGCCTGATGGCATCTGTACGATTGAGTAAAGAGAATCTCTTCCGCCCAGTGATGTCGTGTGCATCGGAATACCGATAACAGGCATCGGGAAAATAGCCGCGCACATACCCGGCAGATGAGCTGCCATGCCCGCTCCCGCGATAATAACCTTAAATCCCTTTTTCTCTGCTGACTTTGCATATTCAAAGAACACATCCGGCTCCCTGTGTGCCGAGATAATTGTCATCTCATAAGATACTCCCAGCTCTTCAAGGATGTCTGCCGCCTTTGCCATAACAGGCATATCTGAATCACTGCCCATGACAATTCCTACTTTTGCCATAATTTCCTCCATTCCCGCGTATAAATCTGCGCCTCGATGTGAGCGCGGCACAGATAATTTATGCTAAAATTTCTTCAGTTTATTTTACTTTATACAAAGTGATATTGTCAATATCACTTGAAACTCGTCAACCTCAAATCCATTTATGAAAGTTTTTTGACCATAAAATAATTTATAAGGCTGACTCCCTTTCTCTCGACAATATTTTCACGCACGACCCGATAACCCATTTTTTCAAAAAAAGGTCTTGCCGTAATCGATGCATATGTGGTTATCTCATCTGTCTTTACCTTTTGTGACAGTTCTCTTAAAAGCGACGAAGCCACGCCCTTTCTCTGATAATCTCTGTGCACATAAAGTCTGTCAAGATAACCGTTTTCATCCATATCCGCAAATCCGACTATCTCTTTGCCGTCACACGCAACCAGGGTAAAATGCTCTCTGAATGAGTTATCCCACGCATCTAAATCCACATGTCCGTCAGCCCATGCATCGAGCTGTTCACTGGTATAATCTGCGGCATTCACCGAGTGTACCGTATCATAAAAAAGCTGCGCTATCTGCGTACAATCTGACGGCAAGTATCCCCGTATAATCATTCCGTTCTCCTGCTCTACTGCCTGTAACTGCTTAAAAAGTCGCCTATATTTTCAACGGCATCCTTTAAAACCTCTATTCTTGGAAGGTATACCACCCTGAAATGGTCAGGCTTGCCCCAGTTAAATCCCCCTCCGTGAATAATCAAAATTTTTTTCTCTTTAAGCAAATCAAGCGCAAACTTTTCGTCATCTGAAATATTAAATTTCTTAATGTCAAGCTTTGGAAATATGTAAAATGCAGCTTTAGGCTTAACAGCGCTCACTCCCGGTATATCATTCAAAGCCTTGTATATGTAATCGCGCTGCTCATATATTCTTCCTCCGGGAACTATATAGCTGTTTACGCTCTGATATCCGCCAAGCGCGGTCTGGACTATTGACTGTGCGGGAACATTTGAACACAGCCGCATATTGGAAAGCATATTAAGACCTTCCATATAGTCCTTAGCTGCACGTTTATTTCCGCTTAAAACCATCCAGCCTATTCTGTAACCGGCAATCATATGAGACTTAGAAAGCCCGCTGAAGGTCACACAGAACAAATCAGGCGCAAGCGAAGCGATTGAGATATGCTCCTCCCCGTCCATTACCAGGCGGTCATATATCTCGTCAGAAAATATTATGAGCTGATGCTGCCTTGCGATTTCAACTATCTGCTCAAGCACTTCTCTCGGATATAACGCACCGGTAGGATTATTTGGATTTATAATTACTATTGCCTTTGTCCTGTCTGTTATTTTCTTTTTTATATCGTCCATGTCCGGATACCACTCTGCCTGCTCATCGCAGATATAGTGAACGGCCTTTCCTCCCGCCAGAGTAACGCAGGCGGTCCACAGCGGATAATCCGGGGCCGGAACCAACACCTCATCTCCGTTGTCAAGAAGCGCCGACATGCTTAAATTAATAAGCTCGCTTACACCGTTTCCCGTATAAATATCCTCTACCGAAACATTGGGAATGTTTTTTATCTGTGAATACTGCATTATGGCTTTTCTCGCAGAGAACAAACCCTTTGCAGCCGAATACCCCTCGCACTCCGTAAGCTGTCTCTGCATGTCATATATCACCTCATCAGGAGTTCTAAAACCAAACGGAGCCGGATTACCGATATTTAATTTCAGCACATGAGTACCGTTTTCCTCCATTCTTGCCGCCTCTTCTACCACCGGACCTCTCACATCGTATAAAACATTATCAAGCTTCGATGATTTTTTAAATTCACGCATTACTTCTCTTCCTCCTGACATAATTCAGCCCTCCGCTGGATTTTTATATAAATTATCTATTATATTTACTCCGTGTGCTGCACATTGTCAAGTAATCCTTTTACAGCAAAACAACTGTCTCTTGAAACACCCGTCAATTAATTGAATTAAGCAGCCCGCGTATGCCCTCGTTCTCATAAATCGTCTTGTAATAATTGACCTCATCTTTTATGAGTTCGTCTATCACTCTCATTCCAAGCAGCTCGACAGGCGCCTTGTCATCGGTCATCAGATAGTCTCCTGCCTCATACTCAGACAGATTATCGCTGACGTTTATTATCATATCTTTAAGTTCAGGGTTTTTCAGATTGTTTATATTCTTATTAAGAACTTCAATAATATTGCTGTTATCCGACGCAAACAGCTCTCTGTTGGTAGAGCCTGCAACATCGACAGTATAAACCTCTCCGAACACGCTTGATATTGTGTCCGCAAGATACTCATTAATGCTGCCCTCCTGAGTTCCCCGCATATTCATATTTACTACCATAACACCGTTCTCGTTCAGATGCGATTTCACAAGCTCAAAAAATTCGACTGACGACATCTGAAACGGTATAGTAATATCCTGATAGGCGTCAACCATGATGACATCATACTTTTCATCAATAGCATTTAAAAACGCCCTGCCGTCATATGTCGTAACATTTACATCCTCCGGGAGATTAAAATATTCTCTTGAAAGCTTTGTAATTTTTTCGTCAATTTCAACGCCCTCAACACTCATATCTCCGTAATATTTTCTGCACTGTACAGCATATGTCCCCGTTCCCATTCCAAGAATAAGAACAGATTGGTCTTTAGGCACTTTATCCTCCACCATCAGAGGCGCAGCCATTGCATAATCATAGTACATGCCGGTCAGCTTCTCATCCTTCATATACACCGACTGAACTCCAAACAACACGTTAGTAGATAATATAACGCTCTCATCATCCTCTTTTACCTGAAGATAATTATATACGGATTCCCCTTCATAAACTAAATCATCTTCCCAAAATGCAAAGGAATCTGAATATCCGAAACAGCAGCACAGCAAAAATATTACTGCGGATACGATTATTTTCCCTGTACCTCTCTTGGCGCTTATAAAATAAATGACAGACAAAACAAGCAATATTCCTGAAAATATAAGAAATGTTATGGAAGTTCCCACAGAAGGAATTGTTATAAACGTAGGCACAAATGTTCCTATAATGCTTCCTATCGTATTGAAGGCTCCCAGCGTCCCGACAGTCTTTCCGCTGTCCTCAAGGCTCTCAACCGAATACTTAGCAAGAGACGGCGTGACCGTGCCCAGCAAAAAAAGCGGAAACACAAATATAACCATACACGCCGCAAAGGCTGCTATAATAAGAAAATTACTGTTTACCGCAAATATAAGGACAGCCGAAACTCCGAGAATAATGTATTTTCCAAGAACAGGAATACATGCAATCCAAATTGCCGCAATTATAATTCTGGCATACAGTTTGTCCGGGTTTGGATTCTTGTCCGCACTTTTTCCTCCGTAAATATTGCCAAGCGCCATCGCAATCATAATTGTTCCTATTATGATAGTCCACACAATCTGCGAAGAGCTGAAGTATGGCGCAAGCAGCCTGCTCGCACCAAGCTCAACCGCCATTACCGACATTCCCGCAAAAAACTCCGTGAGATACAAAAACAATTTATTTTTTAAAATAGGTGCTTTACTCTGGCTCATCTTCTCTCCTCCATAAATTTTATGTCTTTATTCTATAGCAAAACGCCATTCTCTTTCGTAATAATATACTTATTATATCAAACATTGTCAAATAGTCAATACTCATGCAAAAAATATATGAGCAGATATAATCTGAATCTTCTTCAGATTATACCTGCTCGTTCAGCTCCAGCAAAACTATTGAAGCATAGTAATCCCATGTGTCCGGCTCAATATATTCCGAAATATATTTCAATGCCTCCTTGCAAAACTCCTTACAGCCCTCGGCGCCTTTTATTTTTATGCTGTCAATTCTGTCCATAACGCCCTTAATGTATTTGAGATTGCCTCTGTTATTATCGTTTTTTTCGGTATCAGACTGCTCAATATCCTCATTAATTTTTTTTAATATGAGATACAGAGAAACCGGATAAACATCATGCCTGTAATTTTTTAAATAAAAATCCATTTGCCTCTCCTCCTCTGAATTTCACAGCAAATCCCGCCGGGATTTTCCATGAAAAAAGTAAAATGCAGATGTTCCCTACACCTGCATTTTACTTTTTATTTTCACTTATGTCTAATACCTATACCAAATACATATCAATAGTTAAATCGTATAATAATCTGCTGTTAATAAAGCGTTTAAATATGCAAGCCGGATCCAAATTTAACATCACCATTGCCATGCACTATTTTTACATTCTTACCACAATTTCAGCCCGGTTAATGGTTGTTTGTCTGTGAGCTATCATTATCACCGTTTTATTGCTTGATATATTTCCTATTGCTTCCTGTACAAGTCTCTCAGACTCGTTATCAAGCGCTGATGTTGCCTCATCCATTATTATGACAGGAGTATCTTTAAGTATTGCACGCGCAATAGCAATTCTTTGACGTTCACCTCCTGACAGATTGTTACCGTGTTTACCGATAATTGTATCGTATCCATTACAGCATTTCATAATAAAATCATGTGCATTGGCAAGTTTAGCTGCATTTACAACCTCCTCATCTGAGGCATTGTACCTTCCATATCTTATATTTTCCATAATACTTACTTCAAACAAATATGGCTCTTGCGGAATGTACGCAATATTATTACGGACATTGTGATATCCCCAATTATCAATATTTCTTCCCAATACATATATCTGTCCGTTTTGCAGCGGATAATACCCTAAAATAAGTTTAACGAGCGTGCTTTTACCGCAGCCGGACTTTCCTGTAAGCGCTATCAGCTTATTATTTGGAAATTCATATGATTTTTTATCCTTTATACCGCTTCCATTTTTATAAATGAAAGCTACGTTTTTTACCTCTATTGCATTTTCAGTATTTTTCGCTACGCTATCATTATTCAACTCCTCTGAAATATCCTCTTCTTTATATTCAAGAAATTTAAAAATCTTTTCTGCATAAACAATACAATTCATTAATTCGGGATAGTTTTTTCCAAGCTGCAAAAATCTAAAGCTAAGGGTTGCATACATAGTATATATGCCGGAAATTTCACCGACAGTAGCCAGTTTTTTCTGCACCAGAATAACTCCAACAACAACAAACATTAATGCACACAATAATTCAAAGCCTTTATTTATTGCCTCAGATAAAGCAATCCATTTCATTTTTTCTTTTTGAGCTGCAACATATTGCTTGCTTGCACTCTGATATCTTTTCAATCCCATATTGCAGTTATCATACATTTTGCTTATTTCAATTCCCGCTATCATGTTGGATAATCGTTCCGTCATGCGTGCATTACTGTAAGACAAACGCCTGCCTGCCGTTTTTACGGGATTGGCAATAAACGTATTGATTAGAAACAGCAATATATTCAACGTCAGCATTATTACTGCCATTATTGGATTGATAATAAACATAGAAATAGTAAAAACCAACACAGATACTATAGGAGCCAACACTCTTCTTAATCTTGATGAATATATCTCAGACGCTATATCAGTGTCGTATACAGACATTGCAAGCATTTCCCCGCTATGATGTTCATCGTAATACTGCATAGGCAGCTTAAGAGCTTTGGAAACCACCTGTTTTTTCAATTCTAATGCAGCCCATTTTGCCTTATTGTTGTAAATCAGCATGAATACCGAAGCTAAAATAGCAGCAAATATACCAAGCAATGCTGTAACCAGAAGTTTTATCACTGTTACATTTATATTTTTTTCTTGCGAACAGTCAATCACCTGCTTAGTAAATGCTGAATTAGCCACCTCAAACAGCGAACTCATTACTGTCATCATAATAATTGCAGTAAGGTATATGAAAAGCTGCTTTTTCATTACTTTTAAGGTACGCACAAATATTTTAAATGTCTGCATTATATCCTCCATTCGTATAAACACTATTGTAAAGAGCTGTGTATACTCCGCATTTTGCCATTAACGTCTCATGATTACCGCTTTCAACTATTGTCCCTTTATCCATTACGTATATCATGTCAACGTTTTTAACTGTTGAGAGTCTGTGCGCAATAATTATTGTTGTCCTGTCCTTCACATCTTCTGCAAGTGTTGTGCTTATTATCTTCTCCGTATCCTCATCAAGCGCCGATGTAGGCTCGTCCATTAACATTATCGGCGCATCCTTATAAATAGCTCTCGCTATTGCAAGCCTTTGCTTTTCCCCGCCTGACAAGGTTGCGCCCCTTTCGCCTATAACGGTTTCATACCCCTGAGGAAGCGACATAATTTTGTCATGTATTCCGGCTTTGCGACAAGCTGCTATAACTTTATTCATTCTGTATTCACTATTTTCTTCATTTGAGCCATATGCAATATTTTCTGCTATTGTATCAGGAAACAAAAATACATTCTGCGGTACGAACGAAATTAATTTTCTTGCATCATGAATATTCCAATCTTTAAAATTATGTCCAAGCAAATCATACTCCCCTGAGCCTGGTTGTTCAAATCCGCATAGTATCTTAAAAAACGTTGTTTTCCCACAACCTGAGCCTCCCACTATCGCAATTTTTTCTCCGGTATTCGCTGTAAAATCAACATCTTTTAGTACTTCCTTTCCGTCATCATATGAAAAAGTAATATCTCTGCAATCTATAACTCGTGAATTTTCCTGAGGTTTATCTGATGTATAACTCCCGCCCGCTTCCTGTTCTACATTAATAATTTTATTGATACGTTCTACTGAAACAAACATCTCTCTTGCGTCTATTATTCTAAATGGAAGCTCTGATAATGGTGATGAGAGCTTTCCAAACAGAATAATAAACGCCATTAGCTGACCAACCGTTATAATATCAGCTATTACAAGATTAAGCGCAATTACAGAACAGACAACAGAAGGCGTCCATTTTAATATACTGGTAATAAATTGCGCCAACGCCTGATAAGCATTTCTCGAATATTCGTTATGTAGTATTTCGGCAGCCTTTATATTTACCCGCTCGTCAAGAATATTCTCAAGTCCATATGTCCTGCATATTTCAACGCCGTCAATATTGTCTGATACTATTTCTGAAAGTTCATCATATCTGCCGCGCCTGCTCTTAGCCAACGTATTTATTTTTCTTGCTATAAAATTGTTTATTGGAACTACAACCGGAAAGATAACTGCAATACCAATAAAAATCCTCCATTCAATATTAAATATAGAAATTCCAACCGTTGCAATCGTAATAATATAACTGATCACATCAGGCAGAATTTCTGATAATAATGTATTCAAGTCATTCACATCTGAGGTAAGACGATTTATAACGGCTCCATATCCGCCATTGATTTTTGAACAGTTTGCTCCTTGTATTGATTTTACTGCTAAATCCCTGCATTCATATTGAACATTTATGCTGTAAAACTCCCTTGCTATAGTCCTTAAATATGCAACTAAAAATGACACTATGATTAAGCCGAAAGTACTCATCATTAAATACTTTATATTAATAATATTACCTTCTAACACTTTGTCCACTGCTTCCGATATAATATCTGAACCTATTACCAATATCCTTGACAAGACAAATGACAACAACCCAAATACAGCAATCATTGGACTTTTTTTTATAAGAATTTGCATAATTTTGTTCTTCATGCTTACCTCCGCCTCTTCAGTATGCTATATGCTTTATTTCTGTATTATTGCACACAAAAACAAATATTACATCTACTATAAGGCTATATTTATTGCTAAATCTATAAAATGATGCTATTATATATCTCAAAATATTATTGGAGAATTACTAAAATGCCGTTCCCGCTTAAACCAAATGAAAATATTTATATAGATCATAAAATAAAAGATGCCGGTTATTCCATGCCGTCAATGCAGGCTGCACCCGACCACTATACCATAGGGTATCTGGTAAGCGGCGACAGAAAATGGATTTCAACAGAGACAATCCGTACTTCTCAAAGCGGTGACGCCGGAATAACAAAGCCCCATGTTTACCACAGAAATTGCGCCATGTCTGATGTTCCGTATGACAGATATGTCATTAAAGTTCGCTCTGAAGTTTTTAAGCCGATAATCAATATAATAGGAAATACTGAATTTGATGCATTATGCTCAAACTACCTTCATTTTTCTAAGGAATCGCAATCTGTTATAAAAGAACTCTGTGACGAAATGCTTGAAGAATATACGAAAGCTGCTCCGTATTCACAGCTTGTTTTACAGGGAATGGTTTATAAACTGTTTTTTTACCTGTACGAAAATCATATTCCGGCTGAATCTGATTATAATACTATTTACCTTAAAGGCTTTGACGAACGCATTCAACAGGCGCTGATATATGCAGAAAATAATCTTTCAGGCGCTTCCTCCCTTAAAGATGTATCATCATATGTAAACCTTTCGCCATCACGTTTTTCACATTTATTCAAAGCTGTGACAGGCTCATCATACACGGAATACATAACCGAAGTTCGCCTTCAGCATGTACGTATACTTCTTAATACCGGAGAATTATCCATCAGCCAAATAGCCGCAAAAACAGGATTTTCGAGTGGAAATTATCTGTGCACATTATTTAAAAAGCATTATGGTATTACTCCAAGCGATTTTAGAAAAAAATAAAATGCAGATGTTTCCTACACCTGCATTTTAATCTTTTTATTTTTAAAAAATCCTTTTACTTCAAACCGTTTTCCAAATCAGCCTGCTTGATAGTTCCACTCACTGTCTTTATTATATGAAATATCACATTTATTATCCCAACGCAATATCAGATTGCTATTCTGTTTGTATTCAGCTTCATACGGCGGAAACTGTAAGCAAAATAGGCTATCTCCGCCGCCGCTGTAATTATCCACGAAAACACATACAGAAGATATAATGACGGAATTGTGTGAAAATAGGCAAATACTGTATAAACCCAGACAACTCTGAAGACGCAGGAGCCCATAATCACTATAATTGTCGGAATTACGCTCTTTCCTATTCCTCTTGACGCGGCAATCGCAGCATCCATAAATGCCGAGACGGCATATGAAAATCCCATTATCTTAATTCTCTGCATCCCCGCGGCTATGACAGCCTCCTCATTGGTAAACAGAGATAAAAACTGCCTGCCCAGCACAAGGAGAAGAGTTCCAAGCACCGCTCCCGCAGCAAACGCATATGTAAGACTTATAATATAGCTCTTAAACATCCGCTTTTTGTTCCCTGCTCCCATGTTCTGACCCATAAAGCTTGAACATGCAGTATAAAAAGCAGACATCACATTATATATGAGAGTGTCCGCATTTGCAGCAGCAGAATTTCCCGATACCATAACTGAATCGAAGGAATTTACTCCCGTCTGTATAAAAAGGTTGGCAACCGCAAATATAGCATTCTGTATGCCCGCAGGAATGCCCAGAACAAGAATAAACTTTGCCGCCTGTCTGTATATCCTAAGCTCTGATATCCTTATACGGCAGCTGTCTTTTCTTCTTAAAAGATTAATCATAATAAGAGCCGCGGAAATATACTGCGCGATAATACTTGCCAGCGCAACTCCGTCCTCCGCCATATTGCAGACAATAACAAAAAATAAATTAAGACATACATTAATTATCCCGGCAACACACAGATAAAGAAGCGGACGCTTTGTGTCGCCTCCGGCGCTCATAACCGCATTGCCGAAATTGTAAACTGCCATCGCCGGCATTCCCAGCGCATAAATACGGAAATACAGCACCGCTCCACCGATTAAATCCGGCTTTGTATTGAGAAGCGACAGCAGGATTTCCGCACACGATATACACACCGCGCTGACTATAATACCTGTAATCAGGCACAGTAAAAATGCAGTGTGAACAGTCTTTTTTACTTCTTCCTTCTGATTGGCTCCAAGCTGCTGCGCGACCCTGACATTGACCCCGCACCCCATTCCTATAAGAAAGCCTGTAAACAGCGAAACCAGAAGCGTAGTTGAGCCGACCGCGCCGAGAGCAGTGTAGCTTGAAAATTTTCCCACGACAGCTACATCCGACATATTAAACATCACTTCTAAAACCTGTGAGAAAATAAGAGGCACACTGAAAATAAAAATTTTCTTCCAGAGCGAGCCGCTTGTCATATCCATTCCGCCTGCAGGCCTATTCGATAATTCTGCTGCATTTTCATCCATGATGTACATTCTCCATAATCTTTATTATATTGCTTTTTAATGCTATAAATCCAAAGCCCTTCAGCTCAAAGTTATCTGCCGCAAACCAATTCCTGACGGCAGTTTTTAATAATAACAGCAACGCCGAAAAAATGCAATATAAAAACTTCGGTATAACTTTTAACCGACGCTCCGCATAATTGCAGAGGCGCGGATAGGTAATTATTCTTACGAATCCGCGCCCCGCAAAAGAGTTCGCTTGCTAACTATTTGTTCTTTTAGTCCTTGACCCCGCTGACACTGTTTATTATAAATTGCCCCAACAGACTGTCTACACGGAAAAATCCACATTATATCCGATATTTCTTTCCTGTTCCGTCAAGACATTGTCGCTCATCGATAACTGTATATAATCATTTATTTTATTTAACAGTTCCTCCACTGAGGAAGCTGTAATCGTAACAGTATCGTCGCTGTCAAGTTCGGTTTTATCCGCTTTTTTGCCGTCACGGCTCTCCAAAAGCCTTTCCTCTCGCTTTTCCTTTTCTGCCTTTTTTGCCTCGGCTTTTTTCGCTTCTTTCTTTTCCTCGGCTTTTTTCTCTATGCGCTCTTTCTGAGCGGCAGATGACTTTTTAAGGACTGCAAAATAAGAAGCCAGACCGTTGTCGTTTATTTTTATTCCATATGTCTTTACGTTTGCGCTGCTGCCTGCAAGACTGTTCTTTAGATGAGATATTCCGCTCGACGCATTGGCAATAATTCCCTCGTACTGCCTGCGGTAATTATCATCCTCCGCCATTTTCTCAATCTTTGCCTCATCAATAAGCACAACCATTCTGTTGGCGTTTGCATAGTTTCCCGCCTGAGCCTGCGCGCGTTCTTTCTGGTCCTCGCTCACAAGTATAAAGTCCATATTAGAGAACTTTTTCTTCAGCTCTTCATAATACTTCGCCGCTTTTTCGCTTAACTGTGGATTGCCGATTGTCCTGCCGCTTACATTTGTCTTTTTAACCCCGGCAGTTGTTTCATCGCTGACTGTCTTGCTGACAACTGAATTATCGTAGACAGAACTGCCTACGCCTGAAGATATACTGCTCATATTCATTTCCTCCTTGACTGAGCTGTCGGCTGAAATCCTTTTCAGCACTCTTTTGTGTTGTTTCTTATATCTGTTATCGTCATGTTGCAACATAATGTTTAGAAAAAAATCCTAATTATTACTTTTTAATACTCCATAAAATGCAAATGTAAGTTTTATCTCCGAAGCAGCTGCCCTCAAAAAAGGACTATCCCTTCGGATAGTCCTCCCGTTACCATAACTCTTGCTAAAAAATTGCATTTAATTCATTTAGATTTTTGCACATCTGTTAAAATGAAATCCAGCCTCCGTCCACAGGCATTACAACGCCGCTTATATATGACGATTCGTCACTTGCAAGAAAAAGCGCCGCATTGGCAATATCTGTTGCCTCTCCCATCTCCGGCGCAAGCCCAAGCACGCCGGAAATCTTGCCGTAACCATTTGCATTAGGTCTTCCCATAGACGTGCCTATCTCCGTCTTAATTCCGCCCGGAGCTATTACATTACAGCGAATTTTATCTTTCATATACATGTATGCTGTATTTTTAGACGCAGCGTTCAGCGCAGCCTTAGATGCGCCGTAAACAGGTCCGGCAGCCTGATGCATTGATCCGATAGACGAAATGTTTATAATATTGCCCCCGTTTCCCTGCTCTAAGAATACCTGACAAGCCTTTCTCATCGAGCACATAGGACCATATACATTAATTCCCATTACATATTCATACTTTTCATCGCTGAACTCTGCCATTGGCGCCATGTCATCCATTACACCGGCATTATTTACAAGAATATCCAGCTTTCCAAATTCACTGACAGCAAGGTCAATCATTGCCTCGTCATCTTCTTTTTTAGATACATCCCCCGCGAATGCAACTACCTTGCCCGGCTCGTCTTTTAAACTCTCAACAAGCTCCTGTAATCTTTCTTTTCTTCTTGCAACAGCAATTACATTAGCGCCTTCTTTGACAAAAAGCTCTACTATTGCTTTACCCATTCCTGATGATGCTCCGGTAACAACAACTGACTTTCCTTCTAATTTCATAACTTTACCACCTTTCATTATTTTTATTTATAATTTTATTTTATAAATATACGATATTCATTATTCGGCATTTTCTTCCTTCTTGCTATTAACAGCAAATACGCCGAATGTAAAAGCTCCCGCACCGGCAATTCCAGCCATAATCATCCATATAACAGGATTTCCTGTGTCTCCAGTGTCAGGTGTTTCAGATGTCTCAGAGTTCTCCTGTGTTCCTGATATTTCCGTCGACTCAGATGTCCCGGAAGTCTCAGAGTTTGTTGGATTTTCCGGAATGGTCGGTGTCTCCGGAGTTGTCGGCTCTTCCGGAGTTGTTGGTGTCTCCGGATCTGTCGGCGTCTCGCGCAGCTCATTGTACATTTCCACGGTAGTTACAATTCCTTCTGTTACTGTTACCGTCTTATCAGCAGGAAGTATATAATCTGCCGACACGCTGTCTGAAATCTCACTGACGGTATATTCTCCTATACTCAGGTTATCAATCACAATCTGACCGTTTTTGTCGGTGACAAACACCTGATTATAGCCGTCAGCGCCGGTTACACGGAAGGAGAAGCCCTCTGACTTGCCGTCTGAAGATTTCATAACAATTTTAAGACTTCCCTCTTTTTTCTCATCTACAATGTCCTTTTCAGTTGCATCAAATACATATGTAAGCCTGATTTCACTGTCACTGATTCTGCTGACAGACGGCTTAAAATCCCCGCTGTCTATTGATACAGAAGCATCAAATACATATCCTGATTGGGTATTAAGTGTCAAATCAAACGTATATACCGTATCATAATCAAAGTTTGCCAAATTCGTATTCCATACAAGAGACGCTATACTTACTCCATTTGTAGAACAGCTTATATTCTTGTATACCGCTTCTCCTGCTGTCGGCTGAACAATTCCGTTTAGTTTCACGGAAGAAATAATCTGTTCTGTTGGCTCGCTTTCTTCATATACAGTATAAGCAAAGCTGTTGCTAATTCCTCCAAATGACACAACAGCCAGCTTTTCACCTGTCTGTTCTGTCGAAAAATTACTGATAGTATACTCTCCGGTATTAAGCTCACGGGAACCGTTGATATAATTAGCCGTAACTTTCAAACCTTCCGTAGAAACATTCTCACCTTTTAAATATACTACCTTATTCGGTGCTGTTATCGTCAGCGACAGCAGTCTGTTTGCAGTAGTTTTCTGTTTAATTACAGCTTTTCCGCTGTTGTTTATATAGCTTACAAACAGGCTGTCGCCTGAAGCCGCAAGAGAATATTTTCTGCTCTTTAAATCTACAGCCGTGCCTTCCTCTTTGAATGTTCCCTCGCTAATCTCAAATACTCTTGTCCGTTCAGAACTGTTCTCAGTAGCCGGAGATGTAAGAATATATAAATTTCCCTGAGCAACGGCTAATTCCGGCTCAAAACTGTTTATATCACTCTTTGACGCATAATCTTCCCAATCCTGACCGTTGTATTTTTTCACCTGTATTCCTGATGTGCTGCCCGAAGCATAATACATGGTGTCATTATAGCCTATGATTGTATAAGCAGATGCACTGTCCGGACTGGCAATCTCCGAAAATGTATTTGCCCCTTCATACTTTCTCACAACAATTTTATTTGAAGCAATCGCATCCCTTGCACTTACATATACCTCATTATTACAAATCAGCACACGCGGACTGCCGCACAAAGAGCTTTTGAATGCCTCTCCCAAAATACTGTATGAGGAGCCGTCCGAATCAACCTCCGCCAAATATACTGTTGAATTATTAACCGCATAGCTTATATATGTATGTCCGCTGTCAGCCTCCATATCAAAGTCGCTGACATTTGAAACAGTACCGCAGGCAACCCATTTTTCCCCGACACTGTCATATGACATCATTGACAGCTCTCCATTTCCATCTGTGTACGCCATAACAAGCGCATTGTCAGACGCCTGTAACTGAATATCCGATATTCCCTCGGAGTCATTGACAGGAGTTCCGCAGACTTCCCAACGTCCTGCGTTGTATTTATAGAGCTGTATCTGTTTGTCATTTACAGCCGCACTGTAAATCGTGCCTTCAAAAGATGTGACTGTTGAATTTTGGGCGTCCGGAAGCTGTGTGTCGTTCCACATATCAAATTCCGAAGCATCCGGTATTGTCACATCAATAGTCATATGCTCGTCATTAACCGAAGATACATTCTCAATTACAATGCCTGAATTGCTGCCGTCAGAAAAAGTCAGCGCTCCGTCTTCAAGCCCTGCATCCATGTCGCTGCTTCCTATTGATGTTCTTCCGCTCTCCAGAGAAAGTGCAGCGTTCTTCAAAGCAAGTCTCTCATTATCGTCGTATCCCACCATACCCGGCTGAGGTCTGAAAACATACACGGCAGTTTTTCCATGAAAATTGCTGAGCCCGCTCACTGTAGTGTCAACACGGTAGACAATAATTCCTGATTCTCCGATACTTGAATCAATAGAATCCTCGTCAAGTTTGTCTGTCTGCTGCCTGCGCTCTACAACGAATACTTCATATGGATTAAGCGGAGACTGCAAAATGTAAGCCTGATCGCCGTCGCCTCCCGGAAGGTCCAAAGACAGCTGCCGTGAAGCTGTAACCGTTTCCAATTCAACCCAACCGGAAAAATACATTCTCAGGTACGCAAGCGGGTAATTTACATATTTAGATGAAAGTCCCATTATATCCCAGTTATAAACCGGATAAGAGCTGGAATCCGACACGTAAAGGTCAGGATAACCCAGAGAATGCAAAAACTCGTGACATATCACTCCGGATTCATCCGCCAGCAGTGTATCCACCATACGGCCTGTATTGAGCACATTATATTTTCTGATAAGCTTTCCCGACAGTGACTCATCGCCCGGATATGAGCTCTGATGAGGATACAGGGTCGGAATCTCCCCTGCGTACGAATATGACGCCTCTCCTATAAGAATTATTGTAAGATTATCCACGCAGCCGTCATTATCATAATCAACAACAAGGTCTGACGCTGAAGAAACATTTGTAACAATGTTCTTTATCATTGAATAATCTATATTTGATGTTTGAGCTTCGCTCTTTGTAAACGGAAGCTTATATGCGTTAATCTTTCCGTCCTCAAGCTGCGGAAAAATGTTGTGAACCTTAAACTTGCCGCCGGATATAGTATCCATATAATTTGTAAAAGAGCGGCCATAATCTCCGTCATATAACCACTGTATATATTCTCCTGATGTCTTACTGCTGTCTTTCACAGACGGTTCATTAAAATAATCAGGATTTTCCTCATCGGCAAAATATGCAAACAGGACTACATTGGCGAAGTTCTGTACGCCCGATTCGCCATAGCTTTTTACGTTGAAAACCGGTATATTGGACAATAGTAAAACTATAGCAATAAGACCTGTCAATATTCTTCTTTTCTTCATAAACGCTTACCCTCCCATATTATAATTTTTTCGATATAGATATAATTAATTTTATCTCATAACACGGTTATTTACAATATGTTTATACACGGAAATTTTTGACGGCACAGCTATATGTAAAATCATATCCTATAAATACCAGATTGCGAGCGGGCAAAATAAAAATCCCTTTGAAAAAAATTTAATCTCTCTCAAAGGGCTATGTTTCATAAGTCTATTTTATCTCTCTACCACAACGGTCAGCAAAACCAAATCGTCGCTCGTTTCGTGCTTATGAAGCTCTATAGAGCCACCGGAATGTATTTTTGCAGATATAATTTTGCCCTGCTCGTCCATAAACATTTTGGCACTCATCATTCCTGTGCCGCCGTTCATTCCCGGTATCGTTATTTCCTTTATTTTATTAAAATCTATCAGCATACTCTTTCTTCACTCCTTTTAAAAATTGGCAATCCACTTACGGAAGCCTCGATTTTTTGTCCATGACCCGAAATCTTTATCACTTCTTTATAGAAGCACCGTAACAGAGCGTCTTGTAAATCGTCACACCGATCTCGAACAGGGTAATAACAACAATAAACGCAAGCAGTCCATTGGATACCATATCGGAATTCCAGTAAGTAAGGAATTTTGCCCCCGAATCTGCATTATCCCCCAATGCCAGTTCCAGATCAAGCACAAAATTCGGATTCCAGATGGGTAGTACCTTCAGCACAATGATACTCAACACAATCTGAATTGCCCCGCACACTATATTACTGATCATCACCAGCTTGCAGTAAACGCCGACGATCAGACGCAAAATCTCATCTGCAAGGCCAATGAGCAGACTGATTACAAAGACAGGCAGAACAACTCCCCATTGGTCCAAATTAAAAACAGGTACAGTTGTCACGGTTTCGCCTTCCGTAAAGATCGCAGCAAAGAAATGAGGGGCAAAAATCAGCAATACGCTGAAAATAACGATAAACACAATGCTTACAATGCTGTCACTCCGACTTATAATCGATTTTTTATCCGGTACAGGCTCCAAAAACTTTGGTGTCCATCTGGAGGTTGGTGTTTTCCTTTCTTCCGACAGGCTTTCTACTGACCATTTTTCTGCCTTTTTCATCTCTAACTGAATCTTTTTCCGCTCCATAATAGCAAAAGTCAAGGTAACTGCACCGAAAGCGGACATACAGGAGAGCAGAGCGTCTATAATCCCTGAGGTTAAACCGTCCACAATAGCTCGGATAATGACAAGGGTGGCGTTCTGCGAAGTGGTTGCCGGCATTTCTCCTATCGCATTTATCATAGAAATAACCAAAATCGGTACGGCAGCGCAAATTAAAACGACCTTTACAAACCACAAATAGGTGTCAAAATATTCCGGTCCAATCAGACATTTCTGCTCGTTCTGATACTGTTTTGCAAATTCAGCAGGATCGCCGAGTTCAGTCAGCACTTCTTCCATATAGCCTTTATCAGCATACATATCACTTATCAATTCTTCCAGCTCCATACGAACTTCCTCTCGTTGAGCTTTGGGAAGCCTACGAATCACCTGATAAATATAGCGCTCCATATAATCTTTTTCATTAGGTGTCATGCTTCTTCCTCCCTTAATAACCTTTCCATTCCTGCGGATAAATTCTGCCAATATATTTTCATCTGTTCGTAGATCTGCGTCCCATACTCTGTTCGCTGATAATACTTTCTCGGCTTTGCGCCGCCGGTTTCCCACTTGCTTTCCAAAAGTCCCTGACTCTCCAGACGTCGAAGCAGTGGATACAGGGTGTTGGGATCAATGGCAACGCCTTTTTCTTCCAAGCTCTGCACTAAAGCGTAGCCATATTTTGGCTCCTTCATCTGACTGAGTACGCTAATTGTCAGTGTTCCCCTGCGAAGTTCCAAAAGCAAAGTGGACAATAAATCTTTTTCTTCTCCCATCAGCGTTACCTCCTGAAGTCATTATACTGTATGTCACACTGTATAGTCAATATAAAAATAAAGTGTTTTCAACATTACATCGTTAATACCCCACCTTGCGCAGCATAGTGACCACATCAGCGGCTTTCAAAACCTTGCCCATAGCGACAACCTTTTCATTGACAACAAGGGCAGGCATACTCATAACCCCATATTCCATTACTTTCTGCATATCGGTAATGTACTCGACTTCTACGGAAAGTCCCATATCCTTTACTGCCTGCTTTGTGTATTCAAATTGTTGTTCGTGACAGGATTTACAACCTGCCCCTAACACTTTGATACAGCAGATTTCTCCCTCTTTCAAATCAGGACAGCAATCGTTTGTAATGCTTTCTGCTTCGCTGGCAGCACAACCGCAGCTACAAGCGCAAGCAGGTGTTTTCTTTTCTTCTTCCTTTTTCTTTCCAAAGTTAAATAATGCCATAATAATAACCTCCTAAAATTAAACAATTAAATATTGTATTGCGTTGAAAAGATAGCCTACAATAATAATACCAGCAGCACATATTCCAA
>CALWKC010000009.1 GCA_944381165.1 uncultured Lachnospira sp.
TATATAAATCCAAAATCGATAAAATTCTAATCAAGGAGGAAAAACATGACTAGGGAAGAATATCTCACGCGCCTGCAATATAACATTGCTTCGCTACCGCCTTTGGAGGTGCAGAATATAATGCAGTATTACAGGGAATATTTTGACGATGCGGGCGAAGAAAATCTTTATAACGTAATGCAGGAGCTCGGCACACCGGAACAGCTCGCACAGAAAATACGCGCCGGCTACTCAGTACCATACCCTCAGCCTCAGCCTGCAAAAAGCGGAACAAACGCAGCCCTGATTGCTGTTATTGCTGTGCTTACATCGCCCATATGGCTAGTGGCAGGAATAGTTGCCGCCTCTCTTATTTTCGCCCTGTTTGTAATTGTTTTCAGTGTTATTTTTTCTGTCGGAATAGTAGGAATTGCGCTTACGGGTGCAGGTCTGTTTGTCTTTATAATGGGGTTTCCTACACTTTTTATCCATGTACCGACAGGTATCATGCTAATCGGAGCCGGACTAATTCTTGTCGCTGTGGGACTTTTAATTTTGATGCTGCTCATCTGGCTGTTTGCAGGCGTGATACGTCTCATTTCATATTTTATAAGGAAATTTAAGGAACACAGAAGCAAAAGAAAAAGCCGAAAAGCATCGGCAGAAAACGGAGGTACGCCATGAAAAAATTTTCTAAAATAGTCTGCATTATCGCAGGAATAATGCTTGGGGCCGGAATAATTCTTGCTTTCATTGGTTTTGCGCTCGGGGCAAAAAGCAGCGTCTATTTGGATTTCAGAAACGGAATAAGACTGGCACCTCAAAACGAGCCTTTTGTATATGAAAATTATGAGCTCGAAAATATAAGCGAAATAGACATTGACGTATCAAACGCGAAGCTGGAAATACAGCCTTCTGTCAACGGAAAGTTTGGTATCTGTATAAACTACAATAATTATACAGAAACGCCTTCTGTCAGCACAGATAATAATCGTATAAGCGTTTATGAGACTTCTCAGATAAAAATCGGCATTTTTAATATAGTTCGTATTTTATCAATATTTTCGAGTGAAAACACTATTACGCTGTATGTTCCGGTTTCGGACAGCACCGTGCTTACATCTTTTATATTCCACACAAGCAACGGAACTGTCATGACCGACACTCCGCTAAAAACTGAAAGTCTTGATATTAAAACAAGCAACGGCTCAATAAATATGAGCAGGCTTTCCGTCTCAAAATCAACGCTTTTAAAGACCTCCAACGGAGCAATTATCTGTGACGGAGCATTTGCCGGAAACACCGAATTTAAAACTTCCAACGGACGCATTGAGGTCAGCGGAACTATAAGCGACACCTTTAACTTAAAAACCTCTAACGGCTCTATTACCATAAACGCCGACAAGCCTCAGTCCTCATACAGCCTGTACGCAGACACGAGCAACGGTCCAATATAAATAAACGGCGATAAGGTTTCCGACGATTACAGCAGCATTTCGTCAGGCAAAAACAATATAACGGCAAAAACAAGCAACGGCTCGATTAATTTTAATTTTCAGAATTAATGATAAACATTTTGCAGGAAGCGCGGCAGGCTTTAAGTCTGCCCGCTTCCTTTTTAAATATCGCGCTCACCGTTTTGCACAATATATTTTTCCGCAAAATGCACAGCCACAGCGCCGTCCGAGACGGCGGTCACTATCTGGCGGAGCTCTTTGGTGCGCACATCACCGACGGCATATACTCCTGCGACATCCGTTTCAGTAGTCTCATCGGCAATGATATATCCGTTTTCATCAAGCTTCACCTCATCTTTCAGAAAATCTGTTGCCGGCTTTCTTCCGATACTGATAAAAATTCCGTCACACATTATATCAATAATTTGACCGCTGACGACATTTTTTATTTTTGCGCCTGCTACTCTTTCATCTGTGATAAATGCTTCAACAGTGCTGTTCCATATAAATTCTACATTATCAGCCTTCATTAAAGGCTCATGATATATTTTTGCGGCTTTGAGCTTATCTCTCCTGTGAACAACATACACCTTTGAGACAAGCCTTGAGAGATACAGAGCATCTGATGCGGCGGTATTTCCTCCCCCGACTACTATAACTGTTTTCCCCTTATAAAATATACCGTCACAGTGAGCACAGTAATGAATTCCCTTGCCTATAAGCTCCTTTTCCCCCGGCAGACCTAATTCACGCGGATTAGCGCCTGTTGCAATAACAGCAGTTTTGCCGAAAAAAATTTCTCCTGAGGTTTTTATCTTTTTAATATTTTCGGAAAAATCAACCGATTTTACCTCCGCATATTCGGTTTTTGCGCCAAAACGCTCGGCACACTTCTGCATTTTTATTCCCAGTTCAAATCCGTCAATTCCCTCCTCAAATCCCGGATAATTATCTATATCTCCGGTCAGCGCCATTTGACCTCCCGCAGATATTCTCTCTATTAAAACGGTATCAAGTCCTGCGCGTGACGCATATAACGCCGCAGTATATCCGGCAGGACCGCCTCCGATTATAACCGCATCATAAATTTTTTTCATTTTCATCCTCATTTCTGCGCACGCTTTTTGTAAATTGCAGGCTTGTATCAGGTGCGCCGGATACAAGACCTGAGTGTGGCGGCTTTTTTACACAAAATGCTCTTTCTGTTTTCATATAGTTTGCTCAATTTTCATTATTTTTTTCATAATTTAATTTCAAAAGAATAATTGACATATGCCATAAACACAATTATAATGTAAATGTCATATGTCGATAACTCACAATAGGAGGATAAATGCCAAGACCCATAAAATGCAGAAAAGTATGCCGGCTGCCCGATGTGAACGAATTTCGCCCCGCAGGCGGCAAAAGCAGATGTGTCATACTGACCGTAGATGAATACGAAACTATAAGACTAATAGACAGGGAGGGATTTTCACAGGAGGAATGCGCGGGATTTATGCAGATTGCCCGGACTACTGTCCAGCAAATCTACAACTCTGCCAGATTTAAAATCGCAGAGGCCTTAGTTGATGGTACCGGCATTCGTATCGAGGGCGGAAGCTATACGCTTTGTGACGGAAGTGAAAAACAATGCCGCTGCGGCGGGTGCAGCAAACACCGCTCCATGATTTGTGACAATAACCAAAGACAGTTATGATACCGTTATCAACAGGTTTGTGTAAGCGCTGCCGCCGCAAACCCGGAATGAGAAAAATGGCAGTGCAGAAATGAGGATAATTATGAGAATTGCAGTAACTTACGAAAACGGAGAAATTTTTCAGCACTTCGGTCATACCGAACAATTTAAGATTTACAATGTGGAGGACGGAAAAATTGTTTCCTCAGAAACAGTCAGCACTAACGGCAGCGGTCACGGCGCTCTGGCCGGGCTTCTCCTTTCATTGAATGTAGACGTGCTGATCTGCGGCGGCATAGGAGGCGGAGCCCGCGCCGCATTATCAGAGGCTGGTATAAAGCTATACGGCGGCGTACAGGGAAGCGCCGACAAAGCAGCGGAAAGCTTTGTCTCAGGTACCCTCGACTACAACCCTGACGCCGAATGCGAACATCACGGTCATCACGGCGAAGGACATGACTGCGGCAATCACAGCCACAACGGCGAGGGACATGACTGCGGCAATCACAGCCGGTGTCATTAAAAAACGCATTTTCTTTATGTGAGCTGTCCGCAGGAGGACTTTTCGCGATGCACTGGTTCGTAAAAAAAGCGGGACAGCTTCGGCTGTCCCGCTGATAAAGTCTGATATTTTGAGGGCACCTCATTACTTAGTGTGATATGTCCCTCTTTAATATGAGCGGAAGAAAACTACTGCTCAGACTTTTTTTCCTGACCGCTTTCTTCCTGCTTTCCGTCGCCCTTCTCAAGCCTGTAAGCAAAAATAGAGCCTGCAACTGCCATTACAGTAAGTACTGCCGCAATAATATTCATTACCATATTCAATTTCTCCTGTCATAAATTATTACCGGACCTGACCGGCTGCTTTAAATTTATAACAGTACACCCTTTTCACCGTCCTGGTGATGTATATACCGTATAATAATCCGCCTGCTGCTCACCCATTTTTCAACGCACAGATACTCTTTGCGCACAAAAACGGCGAACACAAACAGTATTATAAACAACATTACTATTGCATAGATATTAATTCTCAAATCACTCTGTGTATTAACAGCTTCTTTTTCCTGGACATTTATATTTTTAAGTCCCAGCAAATCCCCGGTACAGATTTCATTGCCTCCGTATGTGCTCTCTCTAAGCTGAAGAGTTGCGGGAACAGACATTCCGCCCTGCTGCCATTTATATTCGCTTTTTTGCGCGCCAAAACAAATCCCTGACAATATTACTGCCAGAGTAAGAAATATATATAAGGCTTTTCTGTTATATGTAAACGCTGTTTTCATATTTTCAATGCTTCTTTTAATATTACTTATAGTGAACTGTTTACTTCCATTTAACCGGGACGGAGTATACAACCTCTGTAACATGATCCGCGGCATTAAAAAGCTGCCTGTTAATACCGGCAAGACACTCTATATAAGCCCTTGTCTCATCATTATAGGAACAGCCGTCCGAAAAAACATCATTTGTCACAACAACTATATTACTACATTTTTTTATAATTGTCTTGCATTCATCAAAAATTTTTTCAGAATGACCGGCTTCATCAAACATTTCATTTGCAACAAGGTTTGACATACATTCTATGAGAAGCGTCGAATTATGCGGATTTTCGATTTTCCCAAGCACCTGTGAGATATTAAGCTGCTGCTCTATTGTTGTAAAACCCTTGCCGCGTCTTAATTCTCTGTGACGGGCAACTCGCTTTCTGCCCTCGCTTCCGTACGGCATCATGGCAGCAATATAATATTTCCGCTCATTTTCACCCGCCAAAGCACACGCCAGATTTTCCGCATACTCTGATTTTCCGCTGCCGCTGGCTCCGAATACTACCTCAAACATTTATACGCCTCCATATGAATATCTTCAAACGTAGTATTTTCATCGTAAATCCTCATAGCCATATCGAGAAGCGGAAAACTCATAACCGCGCCCGTTCCCTCGCCAAGAGCCAGATCCGCATCTATAACAGGAGAAAGTCCAAGCTCATCTAAAATAAATTTTAACGCCGGCTCTTTTCCCCAATGCGAGGCAATCACATAATCCTTTGCTCCCGGGCGAATTCTCTCGGCAAGCAGAGCCGCGACAGCAGAGATAACCCCGTCTGTTACAACAGGTATTCGGTATATTGCGCCTCCCAGAAAAACCCCTGTCAGACCCGCAATATCAAACCCGCCTATGCTTTGAAGAAGTTTTCTCGGATTTTCGCGCAGACTGCCGTATTTGGCGCACGCCTTTCCCACGACGCCAATTTTTCTTCTAAGTCCCTCATCGGAAAGTCCGGCGCCGTAACCCGTAACCTCCTGCGGCTTTTTGTCAAGCAGAATTGCCGCGAGAGCTGCGCTTGTAGTTGTATTTCCAATCCCCATTTCACCTGTAGCAATAATATTAATTCCTTTATCCCGGCACAAACGCACCATATCAATTCCGACAGAGAGAGCTTCTTCAAGCTGTTTCTCTGTCATCGCCTCTTCTTTTAAAAAATTTTTTGTACCGTGCGCGACATTTCTGTCAAAAAGACCTTTTATATCCGACAGCCGCTCTCCTGTCGGAGTAAAGTCGTGCGCAATTCCTATATTAACCGGAAAAACTGCCGCGCCGGCATACTGCGCCATTCTGCACGCGCTCGAAATTCCCGCCGCCATATTTGCCGCCACAATAGCAGTAACCTCCTGTCCGCTCTGCGTGACATTCTCCTCAACAATTCCGTTGTCTGCGCACATAATTACAAGCGCCTTTTTATCAATGCTGACACGAGGCGTTCTCTGTATGCCCGCAATTTTAACAATAATATCCTCAAACTTACCGAGACTGTCAAGAGGCTTCGCAATTTTATTCCAGTGCTCCTTTGCCTCACGCATAGCCTTATATTCTCTGCATTTGTCCATAAACCGCCGTCCACACTCCTCATTTCCGTAAAAATAAATATGCATAAACCCCGCATAGAGCGTATCATTGCCGAAACCTGCCTCCACAGTGCTTTTATCAGAAGCTCTCTCAACGAGATAATCCGCTCCTCCCGCGCTGCTGTTCCAATAATGAAATTCATGCGCTCTGAAGGATTTTCCTGCCCCGCAGACAAGCGTATCTTTTTTTGCTGTCACCTTCATATATCCGAAACGCGACAACCCTGCGCCCCGCATACACTGTCCTCCCAAAACCCCCGTCATCGGGTAAAAATTTCCTGACTCATCCGCCAGCCTCTCATGCAGATACAAAAAACCTCCGCACTCCGCAATACACGGAAGTCCGCCGTCCACGGCACTCTTAATGCTCTCAAGCATCGTCTTATTTTCAGAGAGTTCTCCCGCGAAACGCTCCGGATAGCCGCCCCACAGAATAAGACCATGAACGTTCTCGGGAATTTTCTTATCCCTTAACGGACTGAAATATATAATTTTGCAGCCGTATCTCTCCAAAAACTCAATATTATCCTCATAATAAAAGCAAAACGCGTCATCTCTCGCAACTGCTATATTTATCTCTTCAGTCGCCGTCCCCGCCTCAGTATTTACAGCCTCCGGCAGTCTGACAGCGCTTTGCGACAGCTCGATAATTCCGTCTATATCTATACTCTGCTCCATTACATTTGAGAGATAAGCCAGCCTTTCATTAAAATCAGCTATCTCATCGGCGCCTATAAGTCCAAGGTGTCTGCTGTCAATGTGAAACTTTTCGTCGTACTCAAGATATCCGAGAGGTTTTATTCCCAGCTTCAGCACTGCATCTTTTGCATCATTGTACAGCCGTCCCGGAAGTTGATTAAAAATCACTCCGACTATATGACTGTCCTTTTTTAAATTTATAAATCCATTTATTACCGCCTCGACAGAAGCGCCCATTCCTCTGCAGTTCACCACCAAAACGACTGGTGTTCCCGTGATTTCGGCAATTTCGTATGCGCTTCCTCTGCCTGAAAAACCAATGCCGTCATAGTACCCCATAACTCCTTCAAGCACAGAAATATCATACAGATTTTCATTTACAGCGGTCAGCTTTTTAAGCGTATCGGCATCACAAAACCAACTGTCAAGATTACCTGTCGGAATACCGAGAACTTTTCTGTGAAACATCGGATCGATATAATCGGGACCGCATTTAAAAGCTCGCACACGAAGCCTTCTCTCCAGAAGACATTTAAGCACACCGCAGATAATTGTAGTCTTTCCGCACCCGCTGTTCGTTCCGGCAATCATTATTCTGCCATGGCTCCCCAATACCTTATTCATAAACATACCTCCGAAATATCCCGCGTTTTAAGTTCCTGTTTCCGCCAGCATTTGCTTAATATGCCTTATCTCTTTGTCAGTCGGCTTGCAGAAAATAATTTTATCTGTCTTTTGCGCATATTCAAGCAGCTCCGCCATTTTTAAATTTGTGTCTCCTATAGGACACCCTGCATCTATTACATATGAGACATCGTCAATCAGTTCACACGCCCGCTCAAATGCATTATCCGAGAACGCCATAAACGCTTTTTCTGACGCCACCTCCGCCGCAAGCTCCTTTGCGACCTGGTACTCACAGTCGTTTTCCGCCAAAATCCCGGCTGAAAACGGTATCCCAAAATGCTGAAGCCTTCGGTACACACTCACACCGCTTCCGGCTCCTCCCGCCACAAATACCTTGGGTGCTCCCTCAGGTCTTTCAAGCTCTGTACAGCCGAACAGACAGTTATAGCTCCCGCTTTTTATTCCGTACAATTCCCTTATAATATCATCAGTAAATATCTCTGACGGCGTTCCGCATATAAGCCTTCCGTCTGAACGGACGCACATAACAAGGTCTGAAATCCTGTTTGCAAGCTCTATCTCATGCAGCGATAAAATCACGGTTACATTCTCCTTCACAGCCATTTTCTGAAGAATGTCAAGCAGTTCGATTTTGTGGCGTATATCGAGAAACGACGTGGGCTCGTCCAATACGATGACCTGCGGCTTCTGACAGATTGCGCGCGCAAGCATTATCCTCTGCCTCTGCCCGTCGCTTATCTGAGAAAAATCCTTATCCGCTATATCAAGCGCCGAAACACTTTCAAGCGCCTCATCTACTATTCTCTCATCCTCTTTTGTAAGCCTGCCGAAATAATTCGTGTACGGATAACGCCCCATCGCAACTATATCGCGGCATGAGAGCAGCTCTGTATTTACTCTTTCCGTCAGCACCACAGACATCTGCTTTGCAAACTCCCTGCTGCCGTAATTTTGAATATCTTTGCCTTCAAGCATAACCGCTCCGCCAACAGGCGTCATCTCGCGTATAATATTTTTTAAGATAGTTGATTTGCCTGAGCCGTTTGGCCCGATAAGCGTTAAAATCTGCCCCTTGTATATGCCCAGCTCTATATCCTTTAGCAGAGGCTTGCCGTGATACCCGACAGACAACTTATCCGTCCGGAAATAAAATTGTTCTTCTCTTTGCATATATCCTCCCGTATGTTTACATTCCAAGTACTAGACACTATTTTTTCGGCTGAGCATAAGCCAGATAACAACAGGCGCGCCGAAAACAGCCGTAACAGTTCCGATTGAAAGCTCTGAAGGCGAAAAAACAGTCCTCGCCGCCAAATCACAAAACATACAGAAAACCGAGCCGCCCAAAAAAATTGCAGGCATTATAACGCCCGGCTTCGCCGTCTTCATCATCATTCTCGTTATATGCGGAACAGCTATCCCGACAAAAGAAATCGGACCCGCAAGCGCGGTAACACATGCGGACAGAATACTTGAGAGAGTAATAATACACACTCTGAAAAATTTTATGGGAATACCCATACTTTTTGCGTAGCCCTCTCCGAGAAGATATGCCCCTATGGGCTTGGCAAACAAAAATGCAGCTAAAGCCGCAGGAAATACAATAACTGCGGAAAGCCTGACCGTACTCCATGAGCTGCCTGAAAAGCTGCCCATTGCCCAGTACGTGAGATTGGCAATATCAGAATCATTTGCAAATGTAATACACAGGTCAGTCACGGCAGAACATATATAACTTATCATAATTCCTATCACCAAAAGCGTAGACATGCTTTTCACCTTCCCCGCAAATAAAAGCACGTACAAAAGCGACAGCACCGAGCCGATAAAAGCTGCCGCCACCTGAGCCCACATTGGCATTGACGGAATATACCTCAAAAGAAAAATCATTGTTACAGCCAGAAACATTTTTGCGCCGGACGAAATTCCAAGCACAAACGGCCCGGCGATAGGATTTCTGAAAAATGTCTGCAGCAAAAAACCTGACAGTGCGAGAGCACCGCCAAGTATTGCCGCAGAAAGCAGCCTCGGAAGCCTTATTTTCCAAATAATGTTGTATTCCGCCGCACCGGACTCAGCCCCACAAAAAATAATTCTGAGAATTCTGCCAAAAGATATATTAACATTTCCCGTGTTTATATTCATGAAAACTGCCAGAACAAATAAACCCGCCAGCAGCAGGTACACAATCTGATAGCGAAATACCTTTTTCATTACCGCTCCTCTCCCTAAGCTTAATTTAAAAATATTATTTAAGTTTGATTAAATATGTCAGCTCATCCACACTGTCATCAGCCGTCATCATTTTATTGATGTCATTTATCATGCTTCCTATTGTATCGGAAATCTGGAAGAAATCCGGTGTAGTGCACCATACATTGCCGTCCTCTACCGCCTTTAAATCGGACAGCACGCTGTTGTATGAGATTAAATCAGACAGCGCTGAAGGCTTGCCTCCCATGCTCCATATATAGATAATATAATCCGCGTCCTTTGCCCTGTCATAAAAACTTTCAATTTCCATAGCCTGCGTACCGGTCTTATCTGTATTCAAATCATCAAAAATGTAATCTCCTCCCGCAAGTTCCACCATTTTCGCAACATAATCTCCGGCATTTCTCACATAAAGCTTTCCGCTTGAAGTGATATAAAATACCGCAACGGATTTTCCAGTCTTTTCAGCCTTTGAGAGTTCATTCACATATTCAGCCTGAGAACTGTAAACCTGAGCCGCAGCCTCCTCCTGATTGCAGAGAGCGGCATAGCACTTCGCCCACTCGACACGTCCCAGCGGGTGTTCCTCATAATTCGACTGGTCTAGAATATAAGTTATGCCGAGCTCCTTAAACTTCTCTGCGGTTTCCGGAGCGCTGGTAAGCATTGTTGAGTAAATGCACAGCTGCGGAGCAGCCGCAACTATATATTCATAATCCGGTGCCTTATAATCTCCCACATATGTAAGCTTATTGTCGTCAAATGCCTTAACCACGTCATCTATATACCATGAATCCCTGTCGCTTGTCACCAGCTTTATATTTTCAAGACAGCCGCTCGCATTCATCAGGGATACGACAGGCGTTGACGCAACAAGCATATTAGTAAGAGGCCCGTTATACACTATCGTATCCTCCGGCAAGTCTTCAGGCGTACTCATACCTTCGGGAACAATCAAAATCTTTGTCTCCTTTGATATGACAGATGTATCCTCGTCACGGTTTGTTATTGTTATCATCTTATAGCCGCCCTTATAATAGTCAACCGAAAACAGTTTGGCGTACTCAAGCTCCATTGAGTGGTCAAAAACGAGCTTTCCGTTATACTCGCTGTTATCAGCCGCATCATCATTTTTTCTGCCGCATCCCGCCATTGCAAAAACACTTGCAAACAGTGTAATTACAAGAGCGACGGCAAGCAATCTTTTCTTTTTCATTTTATTCTTTTTTTCCTCCATTCTGAAGCGATTTAATATTTGATGAAGATAGCAGCAGAATATATGGGCGTTTTTATTATACGGCAATTACGTCCGGTGCCTCGCTTTTATCCCTATATTAAAATCCCAATGTTTAATTATTGCATGCGTTTAAATTTTTGCGTACAAAAATAAATAGTCCTCTGTTCTCGCAGCGACTATTAGCTTCTGCCTGTAAACCGGTCTTCTGACTCGCACATCAACACGAATATTCCCCTTCCCGAAGTCGGTCAAACGCTTCCTTCAGTGGGCTAACGAATATCCATTCCATGCTCACAGCAGCGGAACTGTTCAGGATTTTCACCTGATTCCCTGGAAAATAAATTTTCCGTTTACAGTGACTATTTCATTCATCATAAAATATGCCGGAAGATGACACCTCTATCTCTTGCAATATTTCACCGAAACATTGTATCAGGTAAAATGTGTCAACAAAACCGACATCAGCATTATTATATATATTGCTGTTAATGTCAAGTAAAAACAGGCTCTTTCGTGCACAAAAGCCACGGCTTTACACATGGCATTTAATTTGCATAATATTAGAGCAATACAGCCTCCTGTTGCTCAACAATAGCTTTTATCTCTTCCACACTCTTATCAGTAATCTCTGCAATCTTCTCGACTGAAAAATTATTGTTATACATACTGTTGATTATTCTAGCCTCGCCTATCGCAATCCCTTTTTCTTTTATTCCCTGACTAAGATTACACATAACGCCAACCTCTCTTTCTATAACATTTTCTACCGGAATATTATATTCACCTTCAACAATGCTAAACTTTTCTGACAGCGGAAGCTCATCTGACAGCAATGCCCCCAGCAGTCTATGGAGCTCATAATCATCATTATGCTCCGGTAATTCATGAGACAAACCAATAAATATAATATTAATTAAATCAAGTCTGCCATTCCACTCATAATCTCCCACAAGATTATCTTTTGTCAAATGAATATGTATCATACTATTTTTCTTCATATTCATACACACCCATATTGAATATACCTGTTTTATACTGTCATAATCTGTATTTACAAAATCCCGACCTTTTTGTGATGAAACAAGCCTGCTCACATAAAATACTGCTCTGTTCAAAATATTATAATCCGCAGGCTCATCTTTTTGTGCCTCAATGTTAACAATAATCTGAGACAGCCCGTTCCTCAATCTAACATAAAAGACTATATCAAATCTTATCAATCCCTCATTAATTTCAAAATTTTCAGTATTAAATCCCACTATACACGTTGAATCATCATGAGTTTTAATATTTGTAAGTCCCGAAGTTACTGGCACAATACTTATATACGGCTCTCCCTCTATAAAACCGGCAATATCTTTTGGATGCATGCCCTTAAATTCATCTACTGTCTTTGCCAAAATATGTGCAAGAATTATTTTGTGACCAAGCAGACGCTTAGCACGCTCATCATACTGCGCATCCTTATCCGATGCACTTAAAATATTTTTAAATTCCGTATTCATTATACCTCTGTATTATTATTTAATCAACCGCAATAAATTATTTTATTGGTATATCATATATAATACGCCACACAATCCAATTTGTAAAGTAAATATATTATAAATATATTTATCTTTATTAACTTTATTATGCTCTATTGAATTGACTCACTGAACGCAGGAATAAAGAAAAAACCGCCGCCCCGAAGCCCTCCCATCACGCACAACACCTTTGCGTCAACGTGAGAAAAGCCCCAGCGCGGCAGCTATACACCTCAATATATTTATTTTCAGGCAATTACTCCTGAGCAGCCGACGGCTTCTCAACCTGAGCTATAGCCTTCTTCTGCATTGAAATTCTGCAGTTCTTGTTGTTGCCGAATTCCACGATAACATCGTCGTCTGTAATATCAATAATCACGCCGTAAAAACCGCTGGTGGTGAGAACGTAATCGCCCTTCTCAATAGAATCCATCAGTTCTTTCTGCTGCTTCTGCTGTTTTTTCTGCGGCTTAATAGCAAGAAAATACATCATTGCGCCGATTGCAACCACATAAACCAAAATAATAACTAACTGCATAAATAAATTCCTCCAAAACTTTGCTGTCGCTCTGACAGCCATACTATATGATAATGCATCCTGTACGATGCAACAGGTCTCAAACCTGTCACGGCAAAAATAACCAACGTCTATAATATACTAATTTTCAAATCCTGTCCAGCATTTCATGCCTTTTTGTCATATGTTTTTAACATATCAAGACGCTCATTCTTAAAGCTCTTATAATTTCCCTCATCAATGGCTGTTCGGATATCCTCCATTAAATGATTATAGAAATACAGATTGTGAAGCACGCACAGCCTCATTCCGAGCATCTCCTTTGCTTTAAGCAGATGCCTTATATACGCTCTCGAATAATCCCTGCACGCAGGACACTGACAACCCTCCTCAATAGGGCGGGCGTCCTTCTCATACTGAGAATTAAAAAGATTAATCTTTCCGAACTTAGTGTAAACATGACCGTGACGGCCGTTTCTTGACGGATAAACACAGTCAAAAAAATCAATTCCCCTGTCTACCGCCTCGAGTATATTTGCAGGCGTTCCCACACCCATTAAATATGTCGGCTTATCTTTAGGAAGATACGGCACAGTCTCATCAAGAATGTGATACATCTCCTCATGAGTCTCGCCCACAGCCAGTCCTCCGACAGCATAACCGTCCAGCTCCATCTCTGAAATAATTTTGGCATGCTCTATTCTTATATCATCATATACAGCCCCCTGGTTAATTCCGAAAAGAAGCTGATTCGGATTAATGGTATCCGGAAGGCTGTTAAGCCTTTTCATCTCGTCCTTGCAGCGTGCAAGCCACCTTGTGGTGCGTTCCACCGAATTCTGTACATATTTTCTGTCAGCCTTCGCCGGAGCACACTCATCAAACGCCATAGCTATTGTCGAGCCGAGATTTGACTGTATCTGCATACTCTCCTCAGGCCCCATAAATATGCGGTGCCCGTCGATATGACAGTTAAATGTCACTCCCTCTTCCTTTATCTTTCTTAAACCCGCGAGAGAAAACACCTGAAATCCGCCTGAATCCGTAAGAATAGGCTTATTCCAGTTCATAAACTTATGCAGGCCTCCCATTTCCCTGATCAGCTTATCACCGGGTCTTACATGAAGATGATATGTATTTGAAAGTTCAACCTGCGTTCCTATCTCGTTTAAATCCGCCGTTGACACCGCGCCCTTGATCGCCGCAGCAGTACCGACATTCATAAAAACCGGCGTCTGAATAACTCCGTGCACAGTATGCATTTCCGCACGCTTTGCACGCCCGTCTGTCTTTAACAACTTATACATATTTAATTTATCCAATCTATGTCTTTTTATCTCTATCCCTTATAAAATTTAACGATATTGTCAATTTTCGCCGTCATATTTTCAAAAATCAAATCGACAAGCACAAGCGCCGCCATAGCCTCCACTACAACCACCGCCCTCGGCACAATCATCGGGTCATGTCTTCCCTTAACCGATACCTGAATATCCTCGCCCGACTTATTGACTGTTTCCTGAACTGCCGACACTGAAGGAGTAGGCTTTATTGCTGCCCGAAACACTATCTGAGAGCCGTCGCTCATTCCCCCCAGTGTTCCGCCTGAATTATTCGTCTTTTTTGCAACCTTTCCGTCACGCATGACAAACGCGTCATTATTTTCAAGACCTGTCGCCCTGGCAGCGTCAAATCCGCTCCCAATCTCAAAGCCCTTCACAGCTCCGACAGACATAACAGCCTTCGCGAGATTTGCGTCAAGCTTATCAAACACCGGCTCGCCTATTCCCGGCATTACTCCGTCTATAACGCACTCTATAATTCCTCCGACAGAATTTCCCTCGCGCATCTTACCCTCGGCATATTCTGATACTCTCTCGGCAGCCTTTGCGTCAGGCATTCTGAACGGATTATTTTCAGCCTCATTTATATCAAAATTATCCTCGCTTACGGCTATTCCGCCGATTTCCTTTGCGTAGGCGCAGACTTTAATTCCAAGCCTTTCAAGAATTTTTAGCGCAACGGCTCCGGCGGCAACTCTCCCGATAGTCTCTCTGCCTGAGCTTCTTCCGCCTCCTCTGTAATCCCTGAAGCCGTATTTTTCATCAAATGTAAAATCGGCATGTCCGGGTCTGTAATACCCCGAAATCTCAGAATAATCTCCGGAACGCTGTGTCTTGTTGTGTACCGCCATGCTTATCGGCGTTCCTGTTGTCTTTCCCTCGAAAACCCCGGACAAAATCTCTACAGCATCGTCTTCCTTTCTCGGTGTTGTAAACTTTGACTGCCCCGGTTTTCTTTTATTGAGCATCTTCTGAATATCCGCCTCACACAGCTCTATGCCCGCAGGACAGCCGTCAATGACAACCCCCACTCCGGCTCCGTGAGACTCTCCCCATGTCGTAATCCTAAATTGGTTTCCAAATGTTGAACCTGCCATATTTATATATGCCTCCGTATTTATATGCCCAGCCGTCTGATTGTATTTTCCAGATGCTCCTTAGCCTCCCGTATATCACCAGCCTGTACGGTATCAATCTTTTCGGGCGTAGTTCTTCCGATTGCCTTTGAAAGTCTTGCGCAGTCTTCCTTTAACTGCTTTCTGGTCGCCTTGTCCCAATCCTTCCTGTGCTCGTGAAGCCTTGCCTCTGTCTGTCTTAAAAGCTGCTCAGCCTCAAGCCGCATATTTACAAGCTCCTCCCGGCTCTCGTCCTGCCTGCTGTAAACTTCCGCCTCCCACTTTGCGCGCTCAATCTCTTCCTCGGACATATTTGAGCTCGAAGTTATAGTTATAGACTGTTCATGTCCCGTTCCCAAATCCTTTGCCGAAACATTCACAATACCGTTTGCATCAATATCAAATGTTACCTCAATCTGAGGTGTTCCCGCAAGAGCTTTTTTAATGCCGGAAAGCCTGAAATTTCCAAGCAGCTTATTATCTCTCGTAAACTTTCGCTCTCCCTGAAAAACCTTAATGTCTACCGACGTCTGAAAATTGCCCGCTGTAGTGAAAATCTGGCTGTGCCTTGTAGGAATAGTTGTGTTCCTCTCTATAAGACGGCTTGCAATTCCGCCCACAGTCTCTATCGACAGCGAAAGCGGAGTGACATCCATAAGTATAATTTCAGATGCCGCAGAGCCCGGAATAAGCTGGCCTCCGAGCTTTCCTCCCTGAACGGCCGCTCCCATAGCGACACACTCGTCAGGATTCAGGCTTCTTGAAGGCTCCATTCCCATGAGATTTCTGACCTTTTCCTGAACAGCCGGAATTCTCGTCGATCCGCCCACAAGCAGCACCATATTAATCTCAGACTTTGAAAGCCCTGCATCGTGAAGAGCATTTTCAACGGGCAGAACTGTCCTGTCAATCAGATCATAAGTCATTCGCTCAAACTGCTGCCTTGTAATGCTTATATCCATGTGACGAGGACCGTCCTTTGCCATCGCAATAAAAGGAAGATTAATGTTGGCATTCTGTGCCGAAGATAATTCCTTTTTCGCCTTCTCGGCCTCTTCCCTGAGACGCTGCATGGCTGCCGGGTCCTTGGAAAGATTAATGCCGTCGGACGACTTAAACTGCTCTATCAGTTCATTTACAATCCTGTCGTCAAAATCATCACCGCCGAGATGATTGTCTCCGGATGTCGCAAGCACCTCTATTACATTGTCGCCTATCTCTATTACAGAAACGTCAAATGTTCCGCCGCCCAAATCATACACAAGTATCTTCTGGGGCTGTCCGTTGTCAAGTCCGTATGCCAGGGCCGCCGCAGTAGGCTCATTGATTATACGCAGCACATTAAGCCCGGCAATGCGCCCCGCATCCTTTGTCGCCTGACGCTCGGCGTCATTAAAGTACGCCGGCACGGTTATAACGGCGTCTGTTACCTCCTCGCCAATAAAACTCTGGGCGTCATTTTTCAGCTTTCTCAAAATCATAGCTGAAATCTCCTGAGGAGAATAATTCTTTCCGTCTATTTTTTTTCTGTAATCCGTCCCCATCTGCCGCTTGATAGAAAATATAGTCCTGTCTGCATTCACCGCTGCCTGACGCTTGGCTATATCTCCCACCAGCCTCGTTCCGTCTTTTGAAAATGCCACAACCGACGGCGTTGTCCTGTAGCCCTCGCTGTTTGTTATGACAGTCGGCGTATCCGCCTCCAGAACGGCAACGCAGCTGTTGGTTGTCCCTAAATCAATACCGATTACTTTACTCATTACTACCAGTCACTTCCTATAATCTACGCAAATTCAAACACAGCTCTCCCCCGCCTTTAATTTAAGGCAGAGCTTATACTTTCAAGAGTATATCATAACTGCGGTATATTTAAAATGAATTGGCTGATAAAATTTTTTAAATTTTTATAAACCTTTCCGCGCCTCTGCAATCCTGCGGAGCATTTTTATTCTATAGGAAGTTCAGAGAACTCTCCCATAGAATAAAAATTATTTTTTTCCGTGAGGAAGCCGCACACGAAAAACACTTCTCTTAAGCCTGTTCGCATTAAACGGATACAGAGGATATATATAGCTCTTTCCTGAAATAGTTCTGTTGAAAACAATGCAGCATATTCCTATCACTATTCCTGTCACAAATCCGGCAACATTAAATACAGCAGTCAGACAGAGCGTAATCACTCTTATAAACTTCATCGCATAACCCATCTCGAAGCTTGCCTGAGAATAGGTCCCCACGGTGACAACAGCCATATAAAGAAGAGACTCCGTGTTAAACCAGCCTGAGCTTACGGCATATTCACCGACAACAATACCGGCAACGATACTCAGCGGAGTCGACAGCAGCGTAGGCGTGTTGACAGCCGCCATTTTCAGTCCGTCAACCGCCAGCTCAAGAATTAAGAGCTGAAAAATAACAGGAACGGTCACATCGTCCGTAAGCGTTATAAACGAAAGCCATGACGGTATCCACTCGGGATTTTGTATCAGCAGCAGCCAGACCGGGGTGAGCAGCATTGTAACAATGGTAAACACAAATCTCGAAAGCCTAAGATATGTTCCTATTACCGGCGCAAAATTATAGTCGTCCGGCTCCTCCACCAAATCAAATATCGACGTCGGGATAATCATGACTGCCGGAGAGTTGTCGACCATAATTACAATATTTCCGTCCAATATGGCTGCCGCAGCCGTATCGGGTCTTTCCGAATACTTGAATTTAGGGAACGGATTAATCCATTTATGCTCAAAAAGACACTCGGCGAGACTCTCAACGCTCATTGTAAGCGATTCCACCTCAAGATCGTCTATGCGCTTCCGTATGTCTGCCAGCAGCTTTTTATCAACCAAATCATCTATATAGCAAACGGCAACATCAGAGCGCGAGCGGCTTCCCACACCGAATATTTCCATAGAAAAGCTTGTGTCTCTGATACGCCTTCTGAGCAGCGCCGCGTTGGAAACCATAGTCTCAACAAACCCGTCCCTTGAGCCGCGAAGCACCCTGTCCTTCCACGGCTCGCTGACCGAGCGCATCGGGTATGTCCTGCAGTCAATAAGAATTCCCTCGTCAAAGCCGTCAATAAAAAGAAGCGTCACGCCCGACAGGAAACGGGTGATAGCGTCATCATACGTATCAGCCTTATTTACCTCGGTATACGGCATACCAAGCTCAAGAAACGTATCAATATCCTTAACATCCTCAGGCTTAAGCGAGTAGAAAAACTGCATAAGCTTTTCCACCATATCCTCCTGTACAAAGCCGTCAATAAAGAAAAAACCGGCTTCCCTTCCGCCAATTTTGATTTTCCTGTCAAGCATATCAAAATTAGCCGAAAATCTCAGCCGGTCTTTCATATTTTTAATATTAACTTCTGCATTTGTGCTAAATTCACTCATATCAGGCAATCCTTTCTGTATCATCCGGTACGCTCCACCAATATTCGGAAGCGTCACCTTATATATATTTAGAATTGCCTGATTATGGATTTTAATGCAGTGTTTTTAAACAAACTTTTCTAGCTTTAATAATAAATTTCGCCTCCGGCATACTCTCCGCTGTATGTTACCACGTTATAATCCTTCATAGTATCATACCCGTCAGGCTGAACGTAGTAATTTACATAATCATAATTGTTTGATGTATAATCATAATAACTTACGCATACAATCGGTCTGTCAAAATCAAACTCCCTATCGCTCTCAGGACTGTCAAACTCGGACAGCAGCGCCGAAATCAAATCCTCATCCTCAACTTCGTTCTGCCATAAGCTGTAAGTCTCTCCGGTCTGAGGATCGGTAATATTAAGATAAAATTCTTTGTCTCCATTATAAGACGACATATCTGAGATATAGGACTTCATGCTGTCAAAGCCTTCTTTATTATTTTCAACAGTTGTCTCGTTCACGGCATTCAAATACTTATTTATTGTATCAGGAAGCTTATTAGTCAGAGGAACATATGAATTATAGACAACTCCGTCTCTCGAAAACTCAATATCCATCATTACTATGCCTGAGCTTGAATTTACATTGCTGTACCAGTCTGCGAAAGAAATCTCGGAAATCTCCCTTAGGAGCGTATCATAAATTTCTCTGCTCTTCTCATCTGTTATATCTTCATTCCACCTTATTACGGCATTGTCAAACTCAGGAAGCCTTCTGTACTCATCGCAGAAATTTTCAAGCTTGGTAAGTTTTTCGGCAAGCTTCTGTATATCGCTTGAGCTGACATATACATTTCTGTATCTTCCGAGAGGTCCGTCCTTTATATACACCTCATAAAGAACATTATTTGAAGAGTTAAGAATTGACCAGTAATCATCTTCATTTTCATTAATTGTCTTGATATTATCCTTGAGCGAATCCGTTATCAGCTCGATAATGTCCTTATCATCAATTTTAATATTTTCAATAACTCCTGAAAAATAGTCGTTTGAACCTCCGTAAATTCTGTCGGAAGAAGACAGTTTAATATACTGTACATTATCTGCGCTGGGGCTGTACGCAAGCATTCTGTCGGCTCCGGCGCTTACCGCAATACCAAACAGAATTGCAGCCGCATATGAAACAATAATCGACGGAACAGCCTTTATGACACGGTGTATCTTTTTGCTTGAAATAAGTTCGTATACCACGACTACAATCGCAGCTATAATAAATGTCATAATAACATAAAATATTCCGGGCTCACTGTTCTCACTGCCGTCCTTTTTAATCTGAATATATACAAGCACTCCGACAACGCTTATTGTAAACCCTATTATACAGCGTATCGCAAACTGAAGTTTCCAGTTCAATGTAGGCTTTCCCGCTGTCTCGCTCTTTCTTATCATAAACAAAAGGCAGCCTATTACTATATATATTACAGAAAGCACAAGCGTATAGATCATGCCGGCGTTTGAAAGCAGTATTTTCGTTATGGAAGTATTTGTAAACATGCTGAAAACCTGACCGACAAGCAGGTTGTAATCATTGTCCAAAAACGGCAGCAAATGCTGTGATGAAGCAAGAAATACCATTGATGACAAAAACTGCTGAACAAGCATAAGGATAAATCTCGGAAAGAACAATATCAGACCTGTGAGACAGATATTGCTGAATATGTTTCCCGTAAGCGAGCAGGCAAATGAAATTGCAGCCGCACACAGAAGATTGCACAAAAACTCCGAAGCATACACCTTAAACATTGTACCGTAATCGACAACAAAAAACTCATTGTATATAGTATAACAAATGACCGTTGCCAGAAACATAAGCACAAACATAATAAGCTGCCATGCAACAACAGCCGCCAGTCTGGTGAGATAAAGATTTTCCCTTCTGTATGAAAGAGAGTGATAAAAATCACTCGTACTGCGCTTATTGAGGAAATTCCATGCATACAGCGCAAGCACCGGGGTGAGTATCAAAAATGTAAGAACAAGTATTCCCGCCTGCCCAACAGGATTGACAACGCTCACATAATCCGACAAAGCCTGTTCTCCTGCTCTTTCAACAGCACGGTTAATACTGATGGCGCTCATAATAATAGGAAATGCAGCAAAAAATACCATTATTGCCGATGAAACCAGTCCTATAACCTTAAGCTGCAAAAATGACTGCCAAAATAATTTAACGCTAAAAATTCTCTTATTATTCATGTTTTTCCACCTCCAGCGCGCTCTCAAACTCATATCCAAGTGCTTCCATTTCGTACGTGAACACTTCCTCCAGTGTCAGAGGGAGAACGTCCAGCACAAGCGGATTCATTTTCTTAAATTCGGCTACTGTCTCTTCTCTGTCTCCGTTGATAATCATATTTGCGACAGAGCCCTCCTGTCTGTAACGTGTAATCTTAAAGTTCTCAAATTTATTCCTGTCAAATTCATCCCTGAATGCCACCTGAACCTTAAACTGCGTGGTTTTAAGCTCCAGCACGTCACTGTCGAGCACCATTCCGCCCTTGTGGAGCAGCGCAAGATGATCGCATATATCCTCAAGCTCCCTGAGAGAATGCGAAGTGACGATAACCGTTGAGTTCATCTCCGCCACGTCATTGCAGATCAGCTTTTTTACAAGATTTCTCATAACAGGGTCAAGGCCGTCGAAAGTCTCGTCAAAAAACATATACTTTGTTCGCGAAGACAGCGCTAAAATTATAGATGCCTGCCTCTTCATGCCTTTTGAAAAGTTCGCAATTGCCTTAGTCGGGTTGAGACCGAAAACCTTTGTCAGCTCGTTAAACCTTTTCCAGTCAAACCGCTCATAAACCGTGCTGTACAGCTTCGCCATTTTGTTCATAGTAGCGCCCGGCAAAAAGAAAAGTTCATCTGCCACAAACACAATTTTCTGCTTTGCCTTCGGATTTTCATATACATTGAGACCGTCTATAAATGCATATCCCTTATCCGCCTTGTAGATACCCGAAAGCACCCTCAAAAAAGTAGATTTTCCCGCGCCGTTTGAGCCGACCATTCCGTATATACAGCCGTCGTTGATATTGCAGGTCACGTCATCCAGCGCCGTGAATTCTTCAAAAGTTTTAGAAATTCCCTCTGCGTTAATCATTCTTCTCCCTCCATCTCATCAAATACTTCGTTGACATTTCTGATAATTTCATCTTTGGTAACGCCGGCAAGCGCCAAATCCCTGATAATCTTTGCAAGCTCCGGAATTTTCTCCCTTGAGCTTGCGCCCACAACCTCTACTGCCTTCTGCGAGATAAACGAGCCCTTCCCCGGCACAGTTATAATCATCTGCCGCCTGTCAAGCTCCGTATACGCCTTCTGAATAGTGTTGGGGTTAATCGAAAGTTTTACCGAAAGACTTCTGACAGACGGAAGCTTATCTCCCTCCTTTAAAATCCCTGTCAGAACCTGTTCTTCAACCTGTTTGATTATCTGTTCATATACCGGCACCCGCGACATGACGTCTATAACGAACATATCAACCAATCCTTTCCAACAATCTGCCCATTAATATTCGCAGACAAAAATTTTCATTGCAATGTTTTTTGTGTAACAACTGTACTATATGAATTAGTACAGTTGTTATGATTAATATATTCCAACCATATCAAATTGTCAACTGTTTTTTAAAATTTTTTTCAGCGGCGCATCCGCACACTGTCCGCTGCACGGCAAATGTCCGCTCATGCAGGCACGGCGGCAGCTTGCCGGGCGTATCGCGCAAAAAACGCCGGCACAGCAGAAACTGCGTGCCGGCGTTGCCTTAGCTTTATTAAATTTTAAATCCAGTCTTTGACCGATATAAGCCTTATCTGTAATATGAGCGCACCAAATATCACTGCAACAGCAGCCAATACCGACGACCACGGGGCTATACCGCCCTCCATAAAATATATGCTTCTCTGCACCATACAGCCGTTAGCGATAAATAACGGATTAACCTCAAAAACAGATAATACATAAATAATTATAGCCGCGATATATCCTGGCATACTGCCCAGACACAGAGACACCACTATCTGTATCTGAGCAACCGCCAGTGAGGACATCAATGGGATAAGCAAAAACACTGCAATGACAAGCGCGGTATCCTCACAGTTCAGCGCACATCTGTCTGTTTTGAAAAAACGACTGCATATTTCCGCATTAAGAGTATTTTCCTTATCTCCGAAGCACAATGACAATATAATTACAAGAATGTACAGAATACCTGTGTTTACAACCACACTCAGCACCTTGCATGCAATCCATGCATGTCTTGACTTTCCGTGTACAAGAACACTGTATCCCCTGTCGTCAAACATGGTTCTGCCGGTAATAAAGGAAATTATTAACCCGAGGCACATATATATGACGGGAAAATCTTTGCTTATATCTTTATCATCTATCCGCTCGAAGCCGTGAAGCATATTCATACAATAATCGAGATAGCTTACGCTTTCATACCCTTCAGTAATTCTCCTGAAATAAATGCATCCAAATAATATAAATAAAAAAGCCGCCGCGAACATAAAACGGTTGCAGTATAAGCTGTTTTTGAGCTCATACCGGAACATTCTCAAATATTTTTTCAACGTATCCATCAGCGACCGCACTCCTATATATATCTCTTCAAAAAATTTTTCCTCGACACCGCTATATGAGCTATAAAAAGCAGCGCAAAAATCCATATTGCCACAAATACCAGCGATTTTATATACAGATACGGCGAATACAGCTCCGTATACTTATACTCATAACCTGTATAATACGGATTGCCTATTCTGTATATTGTCATTCTGTCTGGAGCCAATACTCCCATGACAACCGTAAGAATAACCGAGAAAACCTGAGAATCCGTAATCCAGTAGAACGCCATCGCCGCCAAAACCCTGTAAAACAGTTCAAGACTGTTTATCAGAAAGCTCTGCAAAATCATAACAGGTACGTTAAAGCTGTCCGGCATAACATAACCGTTCTTCTGAAACTCATCGAACATTATGCTCCTCAGGCTGTGAAAATTCTCATACCTTCCGCTCAAAGCGTAAAATACAATCCCCGAACACACCATCAGAACAGCCATGACTCCCGCGCACTTAACATAGCACATCAGCACCTGTCTGTACCACGAAGCCGCCCTGCTTTTCTGCCTTACAATTACGTTTGGAGTAAAGCTGTATTTTATCTCGCAGAGACCGGCATAGACCATAATAACCGGAAGCACCAGACTTCTTAAATTGAAGCTGTAAAGCACAACGCCGTCGAGCGCGCACGGCTCAATACCCCTTAACTCCAATCTATTAAAAGAATACACCTGATCAACCATAGCGGCAATAACTGCCACTGCATAAGTAAAAAACCAGTTCCTAAACCTTTTCATGTCCGGTTATCCGCCCGCTCTCAATTTTAAATATCTCGTCGCAAAGTAAATTAAGCTCTTCCCTGTCGTGACATGCGATAATAATCACCGCCCCTCTTTGGCGGCATTCCTCAAGAATATCATGCACACGCCCGACTCCTGCCTCATCAAGAGCGTTCACAGGCTCGTCCAGAATAATAATATCCGGGTTTTCCATAATTGCGCACGCAATCCCAAGCTTCTGCTTCATCCCGAGAGAATACTTTCTGAACGTCCTCTTATCGTCCGGGTCAAGCCCGACGCTTTCAATCGCCTCCCTAATCCTGGCGTCATCAATCTTATTCTTAATCCCGGCAATCATTTTTAAATTCCTGAAGCCGGTATATCCGTTTACAAAAGCGGGATACTCTATAAGAAGCCCTATGCTCTCGGGAAAAGAAATATCCTTTCCGAGAATTTTTCCGTCAATATCAACGGTACCCGAACTCGGAACTATCAGTCCGCTGATTGTCCTCATAAGCATTGTCTTTCCGCTGCCGTTATGACCGCTCAGACCGTATACTCTGCCCCCCTGCATCTCTATGCTTATGTCGTCGAGTACCGTTGTCCCCTTTATTTTCTTGGTTAGCTTATCGATTTTAATATACATTTCTTCTCCCCGCTTTTACTGATTAATATAAAAACGGTAGCCGCTGTTGCAGTAGTTACCGTTTATCGCGCTTGTGTCATCCCCAACCGCAAGCTGCTTTTCGTCTATCAGTTCTTCCGGTATCTCATATATAAGTTTGTAGGTAACGCTCTCCTGAGGCCTGATATAAATATATTTCGGAATTATCTCACTGTCCCCGTTCTCCGGAGCGTACACATTCTCGCCCTCACTGCCCGGAGAATAGACATAGAACTGCTGTCCGCTGTCATACTCCTGAAGCACGGAGGCAAACGTGCTGCCGTATTCATTCCTTACAAATGTACTTGTATCATTCAGTATCCCCACCTTAGTCGTAACCGGAAGCCACAGAAAGTCTGTTTCACAGAGATTGGTAAACTGCACCGTAACCGCAAGGGCGCAATATCCTTCCTTTAAATCAATTCCCGGATATTCGCTGCTTTTCTCTGCCGAAATAACCTTTATCGATTGACAGGCCGAGCAGTTTGCCCCCGAAGGGACAAGCTGGTAGCTGAAATATGAAACCGCCTCACCGACTCTCTTAACCTGATATGCAAAATATGTATCCTCGTTTATAAAATAAAACCTTTTATACAGTTCCTTCTGCATCTCGGCGTCAGAGGCGTCGGTATCTATAAAACGAAATTCCTCACCTGCGTCTGCTCTTTTTGGACTGTCCGACCCTGAAATTGACAGCTGTTCCTGGATAAGCTCCGTGTTGCGCTGAAAATCCTTTATATTTTTATGTTCCAGAACAAAGAACAAAATAATAAAGCACAAAAGCGACAACGGAAGCAGCCAGTCAATTATCTCCCCTTTCTTATCGTCCATGTTGCCTGTTCCCCCCTATTATGTTAATCGAGACTTTCCGCGGCTTCTCAGAACGAGAGAGGTATTCTCTGAATATCCCCTATTTTTACATATTCAAAGAAATACTGCTTATACAGCTCCTCAACAATATAATAATACCGCCATTTCTGCGTCTCGCCCGGATTGAGAGTCACTTTCGTGCTCTCAATCTCCCCCTCGGGCTGAAGCTTTTTAGTATAATAATAATTAATAGCCATTCTGCGCACCGGAGTGTTTATGCCGCAAAGCCGCCCCATACTCTCCTCGCGCACCTCATCTGTATTGTTTGTCACCTCCACGTCAACGGCAATAACCTTATAATCTGCGTCCGCATCATACATCATGATTGCATCCAAGTCTTCGGTATCGTCGCCGTATAAATCCCTCTCGAGGGTAATCCCCTGCCCCTCGACATATGACTCCCACTCCTGCTTGTCAAAGCACGACGCGGAGCTTATGCTGATGAGGTAATCCCCCGTGTCAATCACATCCCCCATATCAAGCATAGTAATCTTTGTGGACGGATAGGCGAGCTGAACATAGATAATCCGGGCGGCGACACACAGCACCGCGATAATCAGCACGCCCGCCGCAATAATTTTCATTATTTTTCTCATTCTATATCACATCTCTCCTTATCCTGAACAGGAATGCCAAATCCAGAAGCGCAATGACAGCGAGCTGAAAAAGCACAACCGGTACATCGCTCTTATAGAAAAAAACCATATTGGCGCATGTCACGAGCCCTCCCCTCAAGCCCAAAACATCCTTCACTATAAAATTGCTTCCGTAATATACGATAAAAGGCATAAGCCTCACGGCATACGAGTTCTCCTCAAAGTAAACGCAGAAAAGACAGAGACAGTTCAGAAGCCCGAAAAATATAAATGTGTAAACGAGATAAACCGCCACATAGACGGATGGGTATGTATAAAAAAGCTCCCCGAACACCCCGCTCATGCCGTCAACCATATAATAACCAACCGAATTGACGGGAACCCCCCACGGCATTGCGCAGAGCCCGATAATAAGGCTTGCTATAAGCGGTATCACAGCGACCATTCCCCCGCTGACGAACGTAACCGTAAGCTTGGCTGCAAAGTAGCCCCCCTTTCCTTTGCAACGTACCACAAGCTGGTTGATAAGCCCGCTCTTCTTATCCTGAAGATAAGACGCCCCGTAAGGTATAGCAGCCATAATCGGAACTAAAATCTTGTATAAATAATAATATCTGCTTGCAGCGCCGTGGTCAGGCATCCAGAAATACAGTGAAGTCACTGCCGCATTCACATCCAGAACTGTCGAGTAACCGGGCTCTTCCCCCCAGACATACTGCTGCAGATCAACGGCTCCCCCAAGCCATCTCGTGCCCAGCAAATCCATTACTGCCAGCCCGCAGCCGAACAGCACTACTGCGGCAAAGCGCCAGTTTAAAAAAGCGCGTTTGCATTCCTGTCTCAAAAATCCTTTCATTGTTCCCCTTTCATGCCCCTTCGGGCATGCGATATGCCTCTTGGGCACACCGCCTACTTATTCAAATATATCCTAAACCCGCAATTACTGTATGCAACCTCCCCCGCAAAGCTAAACGCCGCCGCACTGTCGTCCTTTCCGAGCACAAGATTTTCCCTGCCGGCGTCCTCGTCCCTCAGACGGAACACACAGCTGAAGGAAACTCTCTCCCCCTCAGCCAGATAGACGCTGAAACCAAATGTATCCCAGTCATCGCACCTCAGATAGCCCAGATTGCCCGACTGTCTGTCGCCCGTAACCTCGCTGTAAGCAGCATATGTGTTAACCTCGCCGTCAAACACAATATCGACAGGCTCAAAGTCAGAAGCAAAATTCTCTTCAAAGCTTCCGTCCTCCTTCATAAGAGCCATATTAAGATTAAGGTCAAACAGACCGCCGTAGCCGCAGGCGTTCTCAAGCTCAACGTCAACTGTGATATAGCTGTAACCCTCCTCGCTCTCCCCCCTGTACTCACTGTTAAGCTCGGAGGATACAACCCTGTACCCCGCTATCCCGTCATGCGTCTCAGAGTATGCCGCCGGAGCAGTCAGACTCTCATAACACATAACGTAGTCTCCCACATTTCCTACCTGATAGGCAAAGAAAAGCTGCCTGCTTATGATATTTCTTGTCCGGTACAGACTGAGTGGAGCCTCGTCCCCCTCGGGCTCTGCGTGAAGAAACTCTGTGATGTCCGAAAAGTTTGAAGATGCTTTTCTTTCAGCGACAAAATCTGCGTCCCTGAGCGCTCCGAACTGCATCGAACAAAACAGCAGCACGAGCACTATCAATGCCGCCAGCAGCAGAGCCTCATGCCTGCCTATTCTCATCGCCATCACTCCTCCCCGCCTGCACCTTACGCTTCTCTAATCACTCGCAGTCCGTCCTGAAAATACACTTAAAATCCGTGGCTTCCTCGCTGTAAACCTCTCCGAGAAGCCCTGCATGGCTGAAGCCGTCTTCTATAACAGTGTTTGTGATATAGGATGTATCCCCTGTTGTCATAAGTCTTCTCCAGTTATACTGTGAGCATGATGTCCAGCCGCTCTCACTGCCCTGGCTTAAACTGCTGTGGCTTCCTATCGCCGATATATACATCGGGTAGTTAGTATATTTGCAGTATACTATCATATCAGAGGTGTTGTCCTTTGGATGAGTAGCCGACGCATAAAAATCCCATCCATCTTTTCCGCATGTAAATAAATATGCGTTATAATCTGTGGAATTTCGAAGAAGCTGCGTCTCTGACGCCGAGACAACCCCGCTGCCCGCCATCACTCCGAACAGAATAAGTGTCGCCGCGCTAAATACCTTTTTCACACTAAGCTTTTTCCTGCCTTTTACTTTTGTCTCTCCAAAAGCTCTGTGAAGTTTCATTTTTCTCCTCCTTTGCTTATTTTTTTGTTTTGCTCTGCATCGCACTTATAGTGTACCAGAAAAATAAGCCCATTTTAGCTGATTGTAAAAAGTGGCAGACTTTTTGTAAAAATTGGCAAATTTATGTCAAAACAAGCTGAATGCACTCGTATTTTTTATTCCTATACGCAAAAAGAAACGGTATAAAAATAATTCCACCGTTTCTTTTAATTCCGGACACGTCCAAAAATCACAGTCCGTATATGGCAATATCCACATAAAAGTTATTGTCATCTGCATAAATATTAAATTCACCGTCATATTTCTCAACCGTATTTTTAACATTTGAGAGACCTATGCCATGCTCGCCGCCTTTTTTAGTAGTCACAGGCAGCCCGTCGCTTCCGAAGCTTATCTTTCCCCTGTATGGGTTTGCAAGCCTGATAAACAGTGCGCCTCTGTCAAAATATATATTAAAATCTATAAATCGTTTCTTTTCCTTCAGTCCGGCGACGCTTCTTATCGCATTGTCAAGAATATTTCCGGTCATAACAGCCATATCATAGCCGCTTAACTTTAAGCGTACCGGTACTAATACATTTTGCCTGAAATCAATGCCCAGAGCCTCCGCCTCACTCCTCTTGCTGTTGATTATAGCGTCGAGCTCTATATTGCCTGTGTCGACTCCGCTCTGCACAACCGCCGCGTTGTCGGATATTGACCCTATATACTCCTTCAAACGGTCGTATTCTTTTAGCTCAAGCATATTATTAATTACAAGAATATGATTTCTCATATCATGTCTGACACGGGACATCGCCTCATTCGCCTCTGTAATTGTCTTAATCTGCTTCTCAATAGACAAGTTCTGCTCATGGGCAATTTTTTGCCGCATACCCCTCTGATTTTGTTTTAAAAATTCATTATAAAACGCCATCATCAGGATATTTACAACTATTACTCCGAACAGCATCATTCCCCTGTATATTCCGCTCATAACGGCATTGTTTATGACATAAACAACAATCACAACGTACATTACAGGAATAACAAGAAAAAGTATACTCATAAAGGTAACCGAGAGCTCCCTTATTTTGGTATACGCTCTCACCGCTATATACTCCATTGCTATAAAAATGATATATACCTGATACATCTCATCTTCAGAGCGCATAAGCATATACACAATGGCGTATATAACAACACCTGCAACGAGAAGCGATGCTCCTGTGCTCAATCGCTTCTGCTCCTCAATCTCATAATTAAACGACAAAATCAGGTAGCCCACAAAAGAGACAAACGGAAAGAGTATGTAAGCCATATTGAGCGACATAACATCAGTGAGAAGAAAAATGTACACTGCATTCGACAATATAAGCTTTAAACCTCTGCTTTTTCTGTCGCCGAAAAAGTCGGACCCGATTTCATTTGCCACAAAACACCCGAACATAGCTACCGCAATATTTATGATAATTTCCTGCTGCATGATTTTCTGATTTCACTCCTTCTGTTTCTGCTTACAGGCAGTACAGTTTTATCCACGAGTTCAACACAGTCCGAGTGCACATACTGAACATATGAATAATTTACAACATATGACTTATGTATAAAAACAAAATTAAACTGCTTGAGCTCCTCATATACATCATCCAGTCTTCCGTAAAAGCTGTGATCTTCGTCCACAGAATGAAGAGTGAGCAGCCTTGCATTACTCTCAATATATTTAATTCTGCTTACAGGCACCCTCACTGTCAATCCCTGTTTCTCAATAATATACATATTTCTGGTGCCGTCGATAACTTTTTCGGCAATTCGCATAATGCGCTCCATTTTCTCCTGTGTGACAGGTTTTATAAGAAAATCCATTGGACGCATCTGAAACAGTTCCATAGCGTAGCTGTTCTCGGACGAGACATACACTATCTGTGTAACGTTATCGTTCAAAACTTCTCGAATCAGCTTTCCAACCTCAACGCCGCTTTTTCCCGGCATCATAATATCAAGAAAAATCAAATCATATTTCTTCCCATGCTCAAGATCATAGCACAGCTCTATTCCGTCATTGTATTCATCAATTCTATACATATCCATTAATTTACTCTCCAGAGGGAGAAGAAATCTTATGATACTCTCGGTTATTTCACTGTCATCATCGCATACTGCTATTCTGAGCATTTTAAGTCCTCCCAGTTTTTATAATTATTTTATATTTGCCATTTTACCATTTTTTGACAATTTTCTCAAGGTCTAACCGGACGTTATGGCATAAAAAGCAGATAAAATCTCCAAATATTCATGATTTCCTAGTAACAAAGAGTTCGCAAGCGAACTCTTTCGCGAGGCGCGGATTCGTAAGAATAATTACATTTCCGCGCCTCTGCGAGCCTGCGGAGCATTTTTATTCTATAGGAAGTTCTCTGAACTTCCTATAGAATAAAAAAAACTGCCGCACGGCAATCTCTCACCGTACGGCAGTAAAATATCAGTTAATATTAATTTTTATCGGCAAATTAAGCCTCTGAGCGTCTTACAAGAGACTCATACTTAGCCTTTGCATTAGCCTCAGCCTGACCGAAGAGCTTTTCAGCTCTCTCAGGGTTCTGTTTCTTAAGGTTGATGTAACGGCTCTCACCCATGATGAACTCCTGATAATCCTTAGTAGGCGCTTTGCTGTCAAGTGTAAACGGATTCTTGCCCTCTTCTGCCTTTCTTGGGTCAAATCTGAACAGATGCCAGTAACCTGACTGAACTGCCAGCTTCTCTTCCTCCATTGCCTTTGACATACCCTTGCGGATACCGTGATTGATACATGGAGCATAACCGATTACAAGAGAAGGACCGTTATAGCTTTCAGCCTCCTGGATTGCCTTTACGCACTGATTCATATCAGCACCCATGGCAACCTGTGCTACATAGATATAGCCGTAGCTCATAGCGATTGCTGCAAGGTCTTTCTTCTTGACATCCTTACCTGCTGCTGCAAACTGAGCGATTGCACCGAGATTTGTAGCCTTAGATGCCTGTCCGCCTGTGTTAGAGTAAACCTCAGTATCAAATACGAATACATTTACATCCTTGTTTGCCGCAAGTACATGGTCTAATCCGCCGTAGCCAATATCATAAGCCCAGCCGTCACCACCGAATATCCACTGTGACTTCTTTGAGAGGAACTCTTTCTCTGCAAGAACTTCCTTAGCCTTCTCACAGCCGCATGCCTCAAGAGCAGCAACAAGCTTATCTGTTGCCTTTGAGTTAGCCTCGCCGTCCTCGTATGTAGCATAGTACTCCTCAATGGCAGCCTTGACATCAGCATTGTCTGTAGATGCAAGAATTTCATCGAGCTTATTCTTAAGCGACTCTCTGTTAGCATCCTGAGCAAGCTTCATACCGAAACCGTACTCAGCGTTATCCTCAAACAGTGAATTGCCCCAAGCAGGTCCCTTGCCGGCCTTATTTACCGTATATGGCGTAGATGGAGATGAGCCTGCCCAGATTGATGAACAACCTGTTGCGTTGGCAATAAGCATTCTGTCGCCGCAAATCTGTGTCACAAGCTTTGCGTAAGGTGTCTCGCCGCAGCCTGCACATGCGCCTGAGAACTCAAGCAGAGGCTGAACGAACTGAGAGCCCTTAACTGTATTTTTCTTAAACTTCTCAAGAATCTCAGGCTTGTCTGAAACAGTAAGTCCGTAATCAAAGAACTTCTGCTCATCCATCTGTGACTCGAGTGATGCCATCTTTAATACGTCATTTCTGTTGTTGCCAGGGCATACATTAGAGCATGAACCACAGCCTGTACAATCCAGAACTGACACTGTCATTGTAAAGTAATATCCAGGCATACCTGTCATCGGAGTAATCTTCATGCCCTCCGGAGCCGCTGCCTTTTCTTCCTCGTTCATCACGACAGGTCTGATTACAGCATGAGGACAAACGTATGCACACTGGTTGCACTGAAGACAACCTTCGGAATTCCAGCAAGGAACATCAACTGCAATACCTCTCTTCTCATATGCTGCAGTACCCTGTGGGAATGTACCGTCAATGACATTCTTAAATGTCGAAACAGGAAGTTTATCTCCCTGACAAGCATTGATAGGCTTCTGAATATTGTTTACGAAATCAAGAACTTCAGGTGTACCTGAAACAGCCTTCTCTCCGAGAACTTCGTCCTTGCAGTCTTTCCACTCTGCAGGAACAGGTACCTCAACCACTTCATTGGCGCCTCTCTCGATAGCCTGATAGTTCATCTGTACAACATCGTCACCCTTCTTTGCGTAAGAAGCAAGAGCCTTCTCTTTCATATACTGAATAGCCTCATCCTCAGGGATAATGTTAGCCAGTTTGAAGAATGCTGACTGAAGTACTGTGTTGATACGTCCGCCAAGTCCTATTTCCTTGCCGAGCTTGATACCGTCAATGATGTAGAACTTAATGTTGTGCTCAGCCATGTATCTCTTAGCCTGTCCAGGAATGTGGTTGCCCACCTCCTCCGGAGACCACTCGCAGTTGAGCAGGAACGTACCTCCGTCTTTGATGTCCTGTACCATATCGTATTTGTTCATATATGCAGGACAGTGGCATGCAACGAAATCAGCCTTGTCGATAAGATATGTAGACTTAATCGGAGTCTTACCGAAACGAAGGTGTGATGTTGTTACACCGCCTGACTTCTTTGAGTCATAGTCGAAATATGCCTGTGCATACATAGGTGTATGGTCGCCGATAATCTTGATAGAGTTCTTGTTGGCACCTACTGTACCGTCTGCGCCCAGACCCCAGAACTTACATGATGTAGTTCCGTCAGGAGCTGTGTTTGCAGTCTCTGTACGAGGAAGCGATGTATTTGTAACATCATCAACAATACCTACTGTAAATCCTGCCTTTGTCTCATTTGCAAAAATAGCAAAAATATCAGCAGGTGTAGTATTCTTTGAGCCAAGTCCGTAACGACCGTTAAGCACCTTGACATTCTCAAATTCTGAGCCCTTTAATGCGGCAACCACATCAAGGTAAAGAGGCTCGCCGATTGAGCCAGGCTCCTTTGTTCTGTCAATTACGCTGATTATCTTAACTGACTTTGGCATAACAGCAAGCAGATGCTTAGCTGAGAAAGGTCTGTAAAGATGAACTTTAACAGCGCCTACCTTCTCACCCTTTGCAAGCATATAATCAATAGTCTCATCGATAGTCTCACATACAGAGCCCATTGCAATGATAACCTTCTCTGCATCAGGCGCGCCGACATAGTTAAACGGCTTGTAATCCGTGCCGATTTTCTCATTAACCATGTTCATGTACTTCTCAACCAAATCAGGAACTGCATCGTAATATGGATTGCATGCCTCTCTTACCTGGAAGAAAATATCAGGATTCTGAGCTGAGCCGTGAAGAACAGGATGCTCAGGGTTAAGTGCTCTCTTCTTGAACGCAGCAACTGCATCCATATCGCACATTTCCTTCAGGTCCTCATAATCCCATACTTCAATCTTCTGAATCTCATGAGATGTACGGAAACCGTCGAAGAAATGCAGGAATGGTACACGTCCTTCAATTGCTGCCAGATGAGCAACTGCGCCTAAGTCCATAACTTCCTGAACACTGTTGCTGCATAACATGGCAAAACCGGTCTGACGACAGGCATAAATATCCTGATGGTCGCCGAAGATAGACAGGGCATGAGATGCCAGAGCTCTTGCTGACACATCAATAACACCCGGCAGCAGTTCGCCTGCAACCTTATACATGTTAGGAATCATTAAAAGAAGTCCCTGTGAAGCTGTATAAGTTGTAGTAAGAGCACCTGCAGAAAGTGAGCCGTGGAAAGCACCTGAAGCGCCGCCCTCTGATTCAAGCTCTACAAGCTTTACTGTGTTGCCGAAAATGTTCTTTCTTCCCTGAGTAGCCCACTGGTCTGTATAATCGGCCATTGGAGAAGAAGGTGTAATTGGATAGATTGTAGCTACTTCTGTAAACGCATATGATACGTGTGCAGCAGCTGTATTACCATCCATGGTTTTCATTTTTCTTGCCATAAATGTATACCTCTCTTCGTTTTAATGAATTAGGAGTTTTACACACTCCGCTATTAATTATTTTAGTATCAATTATCTAAAAAGTAAAGGCATTATTCCAAATTATCAATTAAAATACATAATTCGGAAATAATGCCTTAACAAAATCATTAATATATTTTGTAAATATTTTTATTCCGCACGAAAACGAGCCGAAACTCACCGAATGACTGCCGCTTATTCAGCCTTATTCAGAAGCCAGCCTGCCAGTTCAGACAGCTCAGCCTCATTCTTTTCATTAACGGTGGTTTTGATTGTCACCTTATTCTCATATACAGTGACATTTTTCAGCGCAGCGAGCGCATCGCTCATAAGCTTTCCTGCAACCGGTCCCCACGAGCCGTTTTCAATTACAGCCGCCTTTCTGTTCTGGAAATTTTTCATTTTAAGATGATATAAGAAATCTTCCATACAAGGCATAAGACCTCCGTCATATGTCACGCCCGCAAGAACAAGCTTGTCATATTCAAAGCTTTTTGCCACAACCTGAGACATATCCGCTCTCGAAAGGTCAAACACCTCAACCGGCTGGGCTGTTCCCGCCCTCAAATCCTCCGCGAGCTTTCCGGCTGCCTTTGCCGTATTTCCGTGAAGGGATGCATACGCTATTACCACGCCCTCCTGCTCCGGCTGATATGAAGACCATTTCATATATTTATCAATGTAAAAATCAAGCTCCCCCTCAAGCACCGGTCCGTGCAGCGGAGCGATTTTACTGATTTCAAGTGCTGAAACTTTCTTTAACAGAGCCTGAACAGAAGGTCCGTATTTTCCGACAATATTTATAAAGTATCTTCTCGCCTCGTCAGCCCACGCCTCCGGCATGCCTTCAAGCTCTTTTACAGACAGCTTGTCGCCCAAAGCTCCGAATGTGCCGAAGCCGTCAGCCGAAAATAAAACCTTTTCTGAAAGTTCATATTCAACCATAACCTCAGGCCAGTGCACCATTGGAGCCATCATAAACTTAACCGTGTGCTCTCCAAGCTCAAGCGTATCATTTTCCGCAACAACAAGTCTTTTCTCCTGAGGAATCTCTGTATTAACAAACTGCGGCAGCATAGCGAATGCCTTAGCGTTTGCAACTATAACCGTATCAGGATATTTCATCAGAAATCTTTCAATATTTGCCGAATGGTCAGGCTCAAGATGCGACAGCACAAGATAATCAGGCGCCTTGCCTTCAAACGCCTCCTCGAGATTATCAAACCACGGGTCAGTAGCGCGCTCATCAACTGTGTCGAATACCGCAATCTTTCTGTCCTTAATAACGTAGGAATTGTATGTTATTCCGCCAGGTACAGGATACTGACTTTCAAATAAATCCAGTGTCGTATCGTCTGCGCCTACATAAAGAATACTGTCAGAAATTTTTTTAACTGCCATAATAATCCTCCATAATAAAAACAATATTCAGATTGATGTAATTCTAACACACAGTCATAATTCGTACAAGCACGAATTATTCCTCCTGACATAACATTTATCAGTCGTCAGCACCCTGAAGCGCATCGTATCCGGATTCGCCCGTACGCACCTTGACAACATCTTCGACGTCGTAAACGAAAATCTTTCCGTCGCCTATATGTCCCGTATATAATGCTTTTCTCGCCGCGTCAATAACATCCATAGTCGGTACCTTTGAGATAACCATTTCAACCTGAATTTTAGGAAGAAGCTGCATCTCGACAGGAACGCCTCGGTAATATTCAGGCGCGCCCTTCTGCGTACCGCATCCAAGCACCTGTGTAACGGTCATACCTGTCACACCGATTTCATTCATAGCCTTCTTGAGCTTCTCAAATCTTTCCTGCTTCATAAGAATCTCAACCTTTGTAATCTTCTTTCCCTCAGGAACATTGAGAGACTTAACAACCGCAGGAACTGCCGTCTCCATTTTTTCTGAGCCGATAACCTCATAATCTGAAGCGTCTGACGTGAGTTCTGACGTAGATATTTCAAATCCGGCATAAGCGCTTGCAAGACCATGTTCAGCAATATCAAGGCCGGATATTTCAACCTCGGCAGGAACTCTTAAGCCTACTGTATGCTTTAGAATTGTAAAAGTGATAATCATTGTCACGCCTACCCATGCAAGGACACAGACAATTCCGAGTGCCTGAATTCCAAGCTGCGTAAATCCGCCGCCGTAGAAAAGCCCCTTTCCTACGCCGTTCTGGCCTGTGGAAAAAAGACCTACGCACAGTGTGCCGAGAAGTCCGTTCACGCCATGAACGCCGATAGCACCAACAGGGTCATCTATCTTGAGCACCTTATCAATAAACTCAATGCCTACGACAACAGCAATTCCGGCAATAACGCCTTCTATGGCTGCCCCGAACATATCAATACAGTCCGTGCCGGCAGTTACCATAACAAGACCGGCAAGTGAGCCGTTAAGAGACATTGACACATCAGGCTTTTTATATTTAATCCATGTATACAGCATAGCTACAATAGTTGCAACAGCCGCGCAGAGATTTGTGGTTGAAAATACCGAACCTGCGAGAGCGCCCATTGTCATCTCGGCAGCTCCGCCCGCTGCGGTTGTCGTGCCCTCCATAGCAACCGTTGAGCCGCCGTTGAAACCAAACCAGCAGAACCACAGAATAAATACACCCAGAGCCGCCATCGTGAGATTGTGTCCCGGGATAGCTCTCGGCTTGCCGTTTTTGTCATACTTGCCGATACGGGGGCCGAGTATTGCAGCTCCTACAAGCGAAGCGCAACCGCCAACCATATGTACCGCACATGAGCCGGCAAAATCATGGAAGCCCATATCAGACAGCCAGCCGCCTCCCCATATCCAGTGTCCTGAGATAGGGTAAACAACCAGAGAAATTACCGCGCTGTAAATACAGTAAGCCACGAAATTTGTTCTCTCCGCCATAGCACCCGAAACGATTGTAGCCGCGGTTGCACAGAATACGGTCTGGAAAATAAAGAACGCGTAAAACGGCACTCCGTCTGGTGTGACCGAAGAGTAATCCCCTCTTGTAAATAAATCAATTCCCCCTGCTAAGGAGCCTGTTCCGAACATAATACCGAAACCTATAAACCAGTAAATCGGTGTTCCGATACAGAAATCCATAAGGTTTTTCATTATAATGTTACCTGCATTTTTTGCTCTTGTAAGACCGGCCTCAAGTATTGCGAAACCAGCCTGCATAAAGAATACTAACGCAGTTGCTATAAGCACCCACGCGGTATTTACCGGTGAAAATTCCATATTTTTTTCCTCCCTGACTTCATATTCTTTTTTGCCTTTTGAGCGGTACCCTTTCTCTTTACAGGCATATTGAACTTCCAAGAGCACAAAAAAGGCGTGTAACCAAATTCAGATGGTTACACGCCTTTGTGCACTTTTTCGTTCAATCTAAGATTATTATACGCATATAAAAATATATTTATTGAAAAAATCGGACATTTTAATTGACATTTTTAATTTTTTATTTATGATTATTTAATAATACAGTCAAAACATCACATTTCAGAAGGAAAAACAGCACAAATGCATTACATTAATAACAAGCTGATACAGCCTTATCTTGAAGCGCTGTTTGGCAGATACGGATACCCTGAACACCTGTGTCCGGAACATATGAAAATATATGATATTAATGACTGCCCAGCTCCTGAAATAAAAATTACAGCTTCGCCATATCCTGTTCTTGTTATTTCGTACAGCCTGAGAGATAATATCCCGAATAACTTAAAATTCACATACATAGGAAGTCTGTCAAAAAGTATTACTCTGTGCCTTAATGACTTTGACTGCTGCTTTATAGCTGTGCTTGACGATAATATGACCTTCTCAGAGACGGAAGATTACAGTTCTGTTAATCCGTCAGAAAAAAATCCCCCTCACTCCGGCAGAACAGCCTGCTGTGATATTTACCCGGCTATGCTTCGTGACCGTGTTATTCAAAAAATCCCCTCAGACGACTCACAGGAGGCTCTGTTTATAAGAAAACTCTCTGCCGAAAGTTCATCAGACAGGCGGGCAGGCTGTTTTAACGATTATTTATATAAAAGCAGATGCATACTGCGATGCCCTCAAAGCATCAAAAATCTGAAAACCGTGATACTGCGCTCTAAAGGGAATATCTCTGTCTCGGAAATGGCCTCATATGCCGGATTTTCCGAGCGCAGCGTAAACAGAAGCTTTACAAAATATTACGGCTTCGGACCGAAGGACTACTGCAAATACATAAGATTTCAATGCGCGCTTAATGAAATATTTAAAAATCCCATGAGACAGAACTCCGAATTTATTCAAAATATCGGCTACTCCGACCAGGCGCACTTCCAGCGTGAATTTAAAAGTTTTATGGGTATGACGCCAAAACAGTTTACCCGCCTCATAAACGAGGCAAACGCAAAAAGCTGACAGTCTGCGTTTTCTGTCAGCTTTCTGCCGGGTCTTTCACAAAATAAAATCCGCCATGACGCTGTTGCTTATATCTATGCCTCTGTCCGTCAGGCGATACCCTGTCACCCTGCCGCTCTCACGGGAAATCTTCTCCTCCAGCAGCTTATTTTTAATATTCTTTTCTATCGGCCCGCCGTATACGTCAGGCATCTCCACTCCGAAACACTCCCTGAAGCGTTCGCAGTCAACTCCGCTCATCATACGCAGACCAAGAAACATAAATTCTTCCATACAGTCCGTAAGCGTAAGTTTTTCCTCAGTCTCAGCGACACTCATTTTTCCTGCCGCGTTTATATAACGCTCAATATCGGAAATATTTTTAATCCTCACATTCTCAAAAAGAGATGCGGCTCCAATCCCAAAGCCCAGATATTCCCTGCGCTCCCAATAGCCTGTATTGTGCCTGCACTCAAAGCCCGGCTTTGAGTAATTTGATATTTCATATCGACTGTACCCCGCCGATTTGAGAATTTCGTCTGTGGCGTAATACATTTCCCGCTCCTCGTCTTCAGAGGCAGGCGCGGGGAATTCCTCAGGATGGGCGCAAAGCGGCGTCCCCTCCTCGACAATCAGACTGTACGCAGAAATATGCTCCGGGGAAAACGATACTACTTTCTCAAGTCCTTGAGTGTAATCGATCAAATGCTGCCCCGGAAGCGCAGACATAACATCAATATTTATATTTTCAAAGCCTGCGGCTCTTGCCAGCGCGAAGCTCTCCTCAAACTGAGCAAACGTGTGTATCCTTTTGAGCATTCTTAACAGCCCGTCATTCACGGTCTGAAGCCCTATGCTTATTCTGTTGAAACCGCATTCCCGGTAAATCTTTGCCTTTTCTTCTGTCAGAGTTCCCGGATTGCACTCTATTGAAATTTCAGGCTGACGCGAAAAATCAAAGCATTGCCTTAATTTTTCCATAATCCCGGCAATAAGCTCAGGCCTTATACAAGTCGGAGTTCCTCCGCCGAAAAAAACTGTTGTAACGACGTATTTTTCGAGTTTGTCGGACATTGACGAAGCAGTCCGCTCAATTTCGCCAAGAAGCGCGTCTATATAGCTTTTTTGCCGCTCCTGTGACGCAGGAAACGACAAAAAATCACAGTAGACACATTTATGAACACAAAAGGGGATATGTATATATATCCCCAATTCCTTTTTATTCTTCATCGAGCTTCAGAACGCTCATAAACGCCTTCTGAGGAATTTCGACATTTCCTATCTGGCGCATGCGCTTCTTTCCCTCCTTCTGCTTTTCAAGCAGCTTTTTCTTTCGGGAAATATCTCCGCCGTAACACTTTGCAAGCACATCCTTGCGAAGCGCCTTTACAGTCTCTCTTGCGATAACTCTGCTTCCTATTGCAGCCTGTATCGGAATTTCAAAGAGCTGTCTCGGTATCTCTGCCTTCAGCTTCTCACACATTTTGCGACCGCGCTCCTCCGCGCTTCCCGCAAACACAATAAACGAAAGTGCGTCAACCTCCTCTTTGTTGATGAGAATATCGAGCTTGCAAAGATTAGATTTCTCATAGCCCTTCATCTCGTAGTCAAATGAAGCATAGCCTCGTGAACGTGATTTAAGAGCGTCAAAGAAATCATAAATAATTTCATTTAACGGCAGGTCATATTTAAGCAGCGCTCTCGTCTGCTCAATGTATTCCATTCCGTTGTATACTCCGCGTCTCTCCTGGCAGAGTTTCATTATAGAGCCTACATACTCGGTTGTCACCATTATCTCGGCGCTCACCATAGGCTCTTCCATATACGCTATCTCGGATGGGTCAGGCATATTTGTAGGATTAGTCAGCTCTATAACTTCTCCGTTTGTCTTGTGCACCTTATAAACAACGCCCGGGGCAGTTGTAACCAGGTCAAGGTTATACTCTCTCTCCAGTCTTTCCTGGATAACCTCAAGATGCAGAAGCCCAAGAAAACCGCATCGAAAACCGAAACCGAGAGCTACCGAGGTCTCTGGCTCAAACTGAAGCGATGCATCGTTTAACTGGAGCTTTTCAAGCGCCTCTCTCAAATCCTGGTACTTAGCGCCGTCCGCAGGATAGAGCCCGCAGTAAACCATAGGATTTACCTTTTTATAGCCCGGAAGAGGCTTGTCGCACGGGCGCTGATTGTCGGTAATAGTATCTCCGACACGGGTATCCGCAACATTTTTTATGCTCGCCGTTATATATCCCACCATTCCCGCCGAGAGCTCGTCACACGGTATAAACTGGCCGGCTCCGAAATATCCTACCTCTACAACCTCCTCTACGGCGCCTGTCGCCATCATTCTTATTTTTGTGCCCTTCCTTACCGTGCCTTCTTTTATGCGGCAGAAAACTATAACGCCCTTATACGCGTCATAGAGCGAATCAAAAATAAGCGCTGCCAGCGGCGCCTCAGGGTCTCCCTTAGGAGCAGGTATTTTTGCAACAATCTGCTCCAGCACTTCATCTATATTAATTCCGTTTTTGGCAGAAATCTGCGGCGCGTCCTGCGCCTCAATGCCGATTACATCCTCAATCTCGTCAATAACACGCTGCGGCTCGGCACTCGGCAAATCTATCTTATTGATAACAGGAAAAACATCCAGGTCATGGTCCAGCGCCAGATATACGTTGGCAAGCGTCTGCGCCTCGATACCCTGTGCCGCATCCACCACAAGAATGGCGCCGTCGCAGGCTGCGAGAGCCCTTGAAACCTCATAGTTAAAATCGACATGTCCCGGTGTGTCAATCAGATTAAAGATATATTCCTGACCGTCCTTCGCTTTGTAGACAGTTCTGACGGTCTGCGCCTTTATTGTTATTCCGCGCTCTCTCTCCAGATCCATATTGTCGAGCACCTGTTCCTGCATCTCCCTGCTCGTCAAAAGACCTGTCTTTTCAATAATTCTGTCGGCAAGCGTAGACTTGCCGTGATCAATATGTGCAATTATACAAAAATTTCTTATATTTTCCTGTTTCAATTTTATCCTCCAGTCTGAAACGTCTGTAATTTTAATCGGCGGTTACGCAGCAAACATCCCGTAATTGCGCCCTCTCTAACCTTCGGTTTCACTTAAATAATCGACAATTCCGCCGGCTATCGCGGCTGCTGTCTCATCGAGCCTGTCCGTCACAAGCTTAATATCCTCGCTATTGGTAATAAAACCGAGCTCAAGCACCGTGCTTGCACATGAGCTGTAGGCATTCACATAATAGTTCTTCTGCGCATCCCCGATGCTTCCGTACTTTACGCCCCTGTCATTTGCTCCTGTGCCGTTTGTTATGCTCTTAATCAGCGCCTCTGACAGTTTCTGTGAATCTGCAGGTTTCTTGTTGTGTATCCACGCCTCTGCTCCCTTAGCTGACGGCTGCTCCGCTGAATTCATATGAATTGAAATCATTGCGTCAGCCTTCGCGTCATTGCAGATTTTTATGCGCTGTTCGTACGATACATCCGTGTCTGATGTCCTTGTCATCACTACATCTATACCGCTCTCCTCAAGCAGCTCCTTAACCCTCTGAGCTACTGAGAGCGTAAGATTTTTTTCCGTATAATTCTCCCGGCTGCTGCCGTAATCCTTTCCGCCATGTCCGGCATCAATACAGACCACGTACTCTCCCGATAAAATATTGCCTTCACTGGATGCCTCCTCACCGCTTCCTGAACTCTGACCGTTTTCCGGCAGAGTGTGCTCAAGCTGCGGAAGCGTCTCTTTAGCAGTGCTGTTTCCGCCTGTTCCGGCAGCCTTTGATGAAGTTCCCGAAAAATCATTATATATCATAAATCCAAAAAGCACTATTGTAAGCAGTGTAACAGCGCCTATAATCTTGTCCCATCTTTTAGGCACGCCGTCTTTTCTTCTTGCATTATTTCCCATAAATCCGCCTCCGCGCCGCGCCGTATTCAGATACGCAGCAATATAACTCCAATTTCAGAGCATACATTTTTATTTTCTATAAGTCCGGTACAAATGTCAAGCAAATTTTTGTCACGCAATATTACAACGCCGGACGCAGATTAAAATCCCTGCGCCCGGCGCCTTGCCGCATAAGTAATGTTTATGAATTCTTAACCATTTCTTTCTTGAGTCTTTTTATAATCTTCTTTTCAAGCCTTGAGATATACGACTGCGATATTCCGAGCATATCGGCTACCTCTTTCTGCGTCTTTTCCGCGCCGTCGCTGGAGCTTAAGCCGTACCTCAAATCGACTATTGTGCGCTCCCTCTCCGAAAGCTTTCCTATCGCCTTATTTAATATCTTTCTCTCCGCCTCATCCTCTAAATCCTTGTATATAATGTCCTCGTCTGTTCCAAGAATATCAGACAGCAGAAGCTCATTTCCGTCCCAGTCTACATTGAGCGGCTCATCTATCGAAACCTCTGCCTTTGTTTTATTATTTCTTCTGAGATACATCAATATTTCATTTTCGATGCATCTTGAGGCATATGTCGCAAGCTTAATATTTTTCTCCGGATTATATGAATTGATGGCCTTTATCAGACCAATCGTTCCGATGGAAATTAAATCCTCCACTCCCACTCCCGTATTGTCAAACCTCTTTGCTATATATACCACAAGTCTCAGATTGTGCTCTATCAACGCCGATTTGGCATTCTTTTCATCCTCTGTGCCGAGCTTCGCGATTGCCTCAGCCTCCGCAGATGCCGCGAGCGGCGCCGGAAGGACGTCCGAGCCGCCTATGTAGTGTACGTCTGACTGCTTTAACAGACAAAAATTCCTGAAATTCGGCACCACTTTAAACTGAAATCTATCTTCTACCGCAACCTTTAAAACCATAACAACCTCCGCATTTTTCTTAATCTCTCATTTTGAATTTTCCTTTTAAATTAAACCTTACGTTTAACTTTCCGATTTTTCTCTCTCATTTTTAACTTTTCCGCCCGCAATAACCGCGCTGTTTACAAGCACATCAAACTCGTTATCCGATGAAAGCGCGGATCTGCTTAGACCAATCAATGCATTTTCCTGTTTATAAACCTTTTTCCCTCTGTATATGTACATAATATCTACCGTAATTACTTCCAACAGCCCATTCTCACACCCCAGTGAGCGATATGGAACCATGTGGTATTTGACTTTCGTGTTCACCTCTATGTCATTTAATATTATATCAATAATGCCGCCGTTCTCTCCCTGAGACAAAGCCTGCGCGTACACCACCGAAACCGGCTTTTTAAAAAGCGGGTCGGTAAGCACATTCCCCGTATCTATATATCCTTTAAGACGCACAGACCTGCCAAGCAGAGTTAATTCGACAGTGCACTGATGTTCGCCGTATATTCCAAGCCGCCTTATCTGCATATAAATCAGAGCCAGAAGCCCCAGTGAAACCGCCGTAAAAAAAAGCAGTTTTTTGTCTGCAAGCAAAACCTCGCGTATCCAATATCCCGCATATGTATAGTAGTAAACCATATATATGCCGCCGGCCAGCCCGAAGGTGACTGCGTAGAGCACGGCAACACCTTTTATAATATCTTTAATATCACTCTTTCCGGCACATATTCTAATCATTAAAGTACTGATTAAAACATATGTACATATATGAACAATTCCTTTGATGCCTTTCGGCGCAATTACAGCCAGCACGGACCAGAGTGCTCCCAAAGTGGCAGATAGTAATATCCGTAAAAATGTAGCAGAAAATTTACAGATTTTTTTCGTACAGTAAAGCACAACTAAGTCCATAACCAGATTTATGCCGAAAAATACATCCAGATATATAACAATCCTTTTATCACCTCCTGACAAAAGCTATTATATTCATACCGCCATGCAAAATTTGTCAAATATGGTAGATGTTTTAAAAACTTTCCATGCTCGTATATGACAAAAAACGCCAAAAAACGGCTGAAAATACAGCCACACAAAATCTGCATTTCAGCCGTTAATCGACGTAAAAATTATTATATTAAAAATGTACTTATTTTTTGTTTTTCTGCAAAAATGTAGGGATATTAATTCCCTTTTCCTTGATGCTGCTTGTAACCTGTCCCGGCTGCTTAAGCCCCGGAAGCGGAGCAACCGATGATGACTGTCCGGAAGCTGCTGAATGCGCTCCTGCAGCAGCGGATGTTGAAGCACCCGGATATGTAAATGCCGGCTTTACAGACTGTCTCGGAGTCTGCACCTTTGCAGAGAAACCAGCCATAGCGTTGTTTACGTTGCTGTCCTCAAGTCCTGTCGCAATAACGGTAATAGTAGCTCTGTCCGTTGCGCTCTCATCATACATAGCACCGAAAATAATATTCGCATTATCTCCCGCCAGCTCCTGAACATAGCTCGCAGCCTCGTTAGCCTCAATAAGGCTTATATCGCCTGAAATATTGATGATAACATGTGTAGCTCCCTCGATTGTGGTCTCAAGAAGAGGACTTGTCACAGCCTGCTTTACAGCCTCAATAGCCTTGTCGTCTCCTGTTGCTGTACCTATACCTATATGGGCAACTCCCTTATCAATCATAACTGTCTTAACGTCTGCAAAGTCCAGATTGATAAGACCGGGAACATTAATCAAATCAGTGATACCCTGAACAGCCTGCTGAAGCACCTCGTCCGCCTTCTTAAGCGCGTCCGGCATCGTAGTTCTTCTGTCAACAATCTCGAGAAGCCTGTCATTAGGGATAACGATAAGAGTGTCAACGCTTTCCTTAAGTCTCTCAATACCGCCGATAGCATTAGTCATACGCGTCTTTGCCTCAAACTTAAACGGCTTTGTCACAACGCCGACAGTAAGAATACCCTTGTCCTTGGCAATCTTTGCAATCACAGGAGCAGCGCCTGTTCCTGTTCCGCCGCCCATGCCGCAGGTTACAAATACCATATCGGCACCGTCAATAGCCTGTGTAAGCTCCTCGACATTCTCCTCAGCAGCCTTCTGTCCAATCTCCGGCTGTGCGCCCGCACCAAGTCCTTTAGTGAGCTTCTCACCAATCTGAATGGTTGTAGGAGCCTTGCACAACTGCAAAGCCTGTCCGTCGGTATTAATACCGATAAACTCCACACCGCCAATATTTTCATCTATCATTCTGTTGACCGCATTATTTCCTGCGCCGCCAACACCTACTACTATAATCTTTGCTGATGACTCTGAGTCATTTGTCATAATTTCTAACAAGGGTCCTTGCCTCCTTAACCTATTTGCACTACTGAATATAATATAAAATTTAGTTTAAAATATCAATACATTTTTCAATTTTCTTTGTTTTCTGTGTCAACCTTAAATATAATAGACGAATCGCTTCCGTCGTATTCCGAGAGATATAAAGTTCCGCTTAAATCCGCAATTTTGTCCTGCATTCTCTTCAGAGCATACAGCTTGTCCGTGCTGTCGTCCGCCTCTCCCAGAAGCACCTTGACGTTTCCCATGTAAAGAGTCACGTTGTACTGAGAATCAAAATATATTTTGTCAATATCAAGACTATATTTGTCAAACGCCTGCGTCATATCAAGTATATCGGTGAATATACTGTCATTTCCGACTTCAAGCTTTGAGCCGAGAACTATTGATGTGAACTTAAGCCCCTCAATTTCAGGCACCTGACTGTACTCTGCCGATGAACTCTCAACCACAATTCCATCCTTGTCAAAATACATATTGCAGCCCATATAATTTATATATCCGACTATCGCCTTCTCATAGACAATGACGTTCATTTTGTCGGGCCACTCAACCTCCACGTCATATTTCTGCACAAACGGTATCTGCTTGTCCTTCTTTCCGAACAGCGTGTAAAATAATGCGTTAGGCGAACTGCTCCCAAAAATATACTGATTTAATTCCTCGTCATTGTAGTGCCTGCTTCCCTCATAGGTTATGCCGGTTACCCTGAACAAAAACCAGCTGCCCGCTGCAGTAACGGCGAGCAGGCAAACAGCCGCAAGCACTACAATTTTAATAACAGTACTGTGCTTCATTCTTTTTTTCATATCTCTTCTATTTCTGCTCCAAGCTCCCTGTAATTTGTGATAAGCTGCTCATAACCGCGATAGATATAAAACGGATTGGAAATACCGGAATCCCCCTCAGCACCAAGCGCAGCCACAAACAGTGCGGCAGCCCCGCGCAGGTCCGTTCCTTTAAGAGCACAGCCATGAAGCTTATCGACCCCTCTGACAACAGCTTTCTTTCCGTCAACGGAAATATCGGCTCCCATATCATTCAGAGGCTTTACAATTTTATATCTGTTCTCAAATATATTTTCCTCAAACAGCGTACACCCCTCTCCGACCGCCGCCACACTGAGCGTTACAGACTGCATATCAGTCGGAAATTCAGGATAAACGCCTGTCTTTATGCAGTTTAAATTCCTTGGTCTGTCTGTCTGCCATACGCGTATTCCCCCAGCCGTATTTTTATATTTCATGCCCATACCGGTATATACGTCAAAAAATCCGCAGGCATCAGACGCACAACAGCCGATGAGCTCAATATCCCCGCGTGTGACCGCTGCCGCCGCCATATAAGTTCCCATTACTATCCTGTCAGGCGGAACTGTGTACACAACATCCGAGAGTGATTCGACGCCCTCCACAGTTATTTTATTTGTCCCCTCACCGCTTATTTTGGCGCCGCTCAGCTTTAAATACCTGCATAAATGTTCTATTTCCGGCTCCCTCGCGGCATTTTCTATAACGGTTGTGCCCGGGGTTAAAACCGCTGCCATAACGGCGTTTTCGGTTGCTCCCACACTGGGAAATTTAAGATAAATGTCACCCTCATGAAGATGAACTGCCGAAACTTCAATGCAGGAATCGCCGATAGACCATGACGCTCCCATGCGCTTAAAAGCCTCAAGGTGAATATCAACCGGTCTCGCTCCGATGTCGCAGCCTCCCGGCTTTGCAGCCGTAACGCTGCCAAACCTTGAAAGCATAGGCCCCATGAGCACAGAGGACGCTCTCAGCCTGCATGACATCGTGTCGTCAATCTTCCTCGGACACGCGTCCCTGCTGTCAATAATAAGAGTGCTTCCCTCACGGTTGACAACACAGCCGAGATATGTCAGGATTTCCTGCATAACAGCCACATCTGCAATATCCGGGCAATTTTCCAGAACACTTATGCCTGCATTTAAAAGACTCGCCGCCATAACCGGAAGACATGTATTCTTTGAGCCCTGTACACGCACACTCCCTCGCAGGCTTCGTCCGCCATGAACCAATAATTTTTCCAAAGAAAAAACCTCCGGAGATGCTATATACCATTATATGATTCACAAAAGACTTTGTGCATGACAAAACTCTGAAGCCGTTGTCCTTTCGCTGTATGCCATGCTCAGCTCTCCAGCCGTATTTTGCTGGAAACATTGAGCACCATTCCCACCTCCGCAAGCAAAATAACCTCCGATGAGCCCCCGTAGCTTATAAAAGGAAGCGATACACCGGTATTAGGTATAAAATTAGTAACCACGGCAATATTCAGCACTACCTGAACGGCTATATGCGCGAAGACTCCGGCTACGAGAAGCGTTCCGAACAGGTCGGGCGCATTCTGTGCAACATGCGCAATTCTCCAAAGCATAAGACCGAATATCATAATCACACATATTGCTCCGAACAGTCCCAGCTCCTCACATATAATCGAAAAAATCATATCGTTCTGTGACTCGGGTATATAACCGAGCTTCTGAAGACTCTTTCCGAGCCCTTTTCCGAACAGTCCGCCCGAGCCTATTGCATAGAGAGCCTGCACGGTCTGAAAGCCCTTTCCCGTAGCATAATTTTCAGGATTAAGCCACACCAGCAGACGATTAAGACGAAAATTTTCCGTCATTTTTCCGGATTTGAGCATGCTTGTAATCCATGCGTAAATCGCCGCTACTCCCGCTGCTAAAAGACTGCACAAAAATATATATATTTTGTAGCCCGGATAAGCGACAAATGTCTGTACAAACGCTATCGCAAGAACGATGAGCGCGCTGCTCATGTTGTTTGAAATGACATATATAAGTCCCGCCTGCACTCCTGCTGTCATAATACAAATTAAAATTACATAGCGGAATTTTTTCAGTTTCACCCCAAACGAGCACACGGCAGAGGACACCATTATTATAACGGCGAGCTTTGACACATCGGCGGGCTGTATGCCTATGCCTCCGAATCTTATCCATCTCGTCGCTCCGTTTGCCTCGCTGCCGAACGGAATAAGCGCAAGTATCAAGAGAAGCGCAGCAACAAAAATCGGCACGGCAAACCTGTGCCAGATATGATAATCAATCCTGTATGTTATGTACATAGCCGCAAAACCGAGTATCATAAAAATAAGCTGCTTTTTAAAATAATATTCCGCGCTGCCGTATTTCATCTGGGCTGTGTATGAACTTGTACTATATATCATAATCAGCCCGAAACCCGCGATAAATATGGTTACAAAAAGCAGGCTGTAATCAAAATATCTTTTGACCGCTTTCTTTTTACCTCTATCCACACCATTCTCCATTCCGGAGCGACTTGTCGCGACGAGGCGACGCAAATATCAAATTTGCGTCTGCCATCAAAGCTGTTTGTGGCGCTCCGTCACAAACAGCCGTGTAAACAATCAGCGCCTCAGCGTGATTGTTTACACTATTCTCCATTTCCGCATGCTGTTAAAGAGCATTTACATAATACTTAAACATTCTTCCCCGCTGCTCATAGTTGTCAAACATTCCCCAGCTTGCGCAGGCAGGCGACAGAAGCACCGCGTCGCCCGGCTGTGCGTTCTTGGCGCACAGCTTTACAACCTCCTCCATTGAGGATGCAAATATAATCGAATTAAAACCGTACTTTCTGGCAGTTTCCGCAATCTTTTCACTTGTCTGACCAATCAGCACCAACAGCTTAACCTTATTCTTAAATGCCTTTACATATAAATCAAATTCCGAGCCTTTATCATATCCTCCGCCGATTAATATTGTAGGTCTCTCCATAGCCTCTATAGCCTTTACAGCCGCCTCCGGATTAGTTCCCTTTGAATCATTGTAATACATGACGTCGTTTTTTGTGGCAACATACTCTATTCTGTGCTCGACGGCCTTGAAGTTCCTTATCTCGCGAATAATTATATCGTCGGGCACGCCTGCTGCTTTGCACATCGCAACAGCGGCGCACACATTTTCATAATTGTGCATGCCCAGAAGATTCATATCGTGTACATTTATAATATCCTGAGTACTGTTTCCGTCGGTATATTTAATCAGATCATTTTCAACATATGCTCCGACAGGAACAGCCCTGCTGCCCGAAAACCATATGACGCCGGCGCTGCACTCATTTTTCCCGAAGCTGTTAAGCCTCTCGTCATCATAATTCAGCACACACACATCATTTTTTGTCTGGTTTGCGCTAATCCTTTCCTTTGTCTTTTCATAGCACTCCATCGTGTGATGACGGTTTAAATGGTCAGGCGTAATATTAAGTATCGCGCTGACCTTCGGGGCAAATTTATGAACTGTCTCCAGCTGAAAGCTGCTTATCTCCGCAACAGTATAAGAATCGGAGTCGGATTTAAGTACCTCGCTTGTATATGGATTACCTATATTTCCTACAACAAATGTCTTTTTTGCCCACGCGCCTATAATCTGACCTGTGAGAGCAGTTGTCGTTGTCTTTCCGTTAGTGCCTGTGATTGCTATAACCGTTCCCTTATCATAGTTATATGCAAGCTCCACCTCTCCCCATACCGGTATTCCGGCTTTTTCAAAGAAAACTGCAACAGGACTGTCTATCGGAACTCCCGGACTTATTACCAGGAGCTCTATTCCATCTGCATATTCTGTCTTAAATTCTCCCAGAATAATCTCAGCACTGTCACCGCCTAACTTTTTCTTAATTTCCTCTTTTTTCTGCTTTTCACCGCCGTCGTACAGCACCACGCGGGCTCCTGCGCTGTTGAGCAGATTTACGGCTCCCAGACCGCTTATCCCTGCTCCCACAACCATGACCTTTTTATCTCTCAAATCCAACATTTCAGCTTTCATGCTCCCTTACTTTATCTTTATTCCAAATCGTATATAATTCTACTATCAATTACTGCCTATTTCAAGATAAGGCAGTATATTTTCAAACAGTTCTTTTATCACAGGAGCCGCAATCGTTCCTCCGTAGTATACTCCCTGAGGCTCATCTATAATGCACATGGCGATGACCTGCGGATTATCTACCGAAGAGAAACCTATAAAACTTGAAATATATTTTCCGGCGCTTCTCGGAAGTTTCTGCGAAGTAGCAGTTTTTCCTCCTATAGAAAAACCTTCGATATATGCCTTGTTTCCGCCTCCCTCCTCGACAACCTGCCTTAAAATATCGCGCATCATCTCACTTGTCTTTTCCTCTATCGCACCGGACTGAATTTCATAATTAAATTCCATCGCAGTGCTGCCTGTACCGTCAACCGTCTTTACCGCAAAATGCGGAGTTACCAGATTACCTCCGTTGACGATTGCCGATGCGGCGCGAAGCATCTGAAGAGGCGTAATCTGAAACGACTGACCGAAGGACATTGTCGCAAGCTCTACCTCTCCGACATTTTCCTGCTTGTGTATAATGGTCGTCGCCTCTCCCGCAATATCTACTCCCGTCTTATCAAGAAGTCCCAGCTTTCCCATATATTCAAAAAAGCGCTCAGTTCCCACTCTTCTTCCCCACTCTATAAAAGCGGGGTTGCAGGAATTCATTACTGTCTGCGTAAATGTCTGAGTACCGTGCCCCGTGGTTTTATGGCATCTTATTCTCCTGTCCGCAACAGTGGTTGAGCCCCCGCATGTATATTGGTCGTTTAATGTCACAACGCCCGTCTCAAGCGCGGCTGTCGCCGTAACCATTTTAAATATCGAGCCCGGCTCATATGTATCGTTTATACAGAAATTACGCCACATATTATTCAGCAAATCCATTTTTGAGGTCTCAAGCTGAGACTCAAGCAGATTATCCGTCAGCTCGTAAGGGTTATTCAAATCATATTCAGGTGCGTTTGTCATAGCAAGAATTTCCCCATTCTGAGGATTCATCACTATAATGGACACACTTTTTGCCCCTTTTTGCGTAAGCGTCTTTTCAGCGAGCTGCTGCGCGTACGACTGAATATTATAATCAATGCTTATATACAAATCATTTCCTTTTTCGGGCTCATCACGCTCCTCGCTTCCGTTTTTCAGCTCGACTCCCCATGCGTCGGTCAGTGTCAGAATCTGTCCGGGAGTTCCTGCAAGATACGAATCGTACTTTGCCTCAAGACCTACTATTCCCTGATTATCGCTGCCTGTGAAGCCAAGTACCTTCGAGGCAAGCGTGCTGTAAGGGTAAAAGCGTTTATAATCCTCATCCACCTTTACCCCTGCATAATTATAGGCTCTTATTCTGTCGCCCGTCTCTTTGTCAACATTTGTCTTTACGCGCTCTATCGAGGATACCTTCTCAACTCTCTTCCTCGCCGTCTCCTCAGTTATTCCAAGCTCTGAAACGAGCATTGCTATAACCTCCTCGGGCTGCGTTATCTGGCTGTGTATAACTGAAACAGTGCATACTGTCTTGTTTGACGCAACCACTACTCCGTTTCTGTCATAAATCTGTCCTCTGAGAGCCTTGATATCCCTCTCACGCTCATGCAGCTTTTCCGCTTTTTCCAGATAATATGATGAGCGGAGCACCATAACATATACAAGTCTTCCGCTCACAAAAATAAGCGCCAGCAGCACGCACAGAATAGAAACGAACATTTTCTTTCTGTGGCAGGTTTTAACCATGCCCTCATGCTGTTTTTGTTTTACTTCCACAAATAAAACACCCCAAACGCAATGTTATTTACATCATTTTATGTATAAACTTTAAAGCGTCATTACTTAATTTTCGTATTTCAGAATGTTTACTTTGTGATTTTTCTGTGTTTAGCCTCCGGGATAAACTGTCAGTTTTCGTTTGTCGTCTCAGGCAGCTCCACTGTAGTCTCAACAGGACTGTCGCTTGTGTCCTCCGGCTCTGCCTGCGTGTCCTTATAAATATTCAAGTAAGGCAGCACCTCCTCATAAATACTTCTTGAAAGGTTAAGCGCGTCAAGCGAACTTCCCGACGTACCGTTCGTCTCATACGGCTCATCTATTACCGTATAGAGAACAAGCTGAGGGTCGTCAGTCGGCGCGCAGCCTATATACGAAACTACCCACTTTTTATCCTCACGCGGCTGTTTCTGCGCCGTTCCCGTCTTTCCTCCGATAGCATAGCCGGTGACGCCGGATTTTCTTGCAAGTCCCTCGTCTACGCCCGCTCTGAGATATGTGCGCATAAGCTGTGATGTCTCGGCAGTCACAGTCTGTCTTACAAGCGTAGGCTCTATTGTCTTTACAACCTCGCCTGTACTCGTCTCAATTCTTTTTACAATATGAGGCTGATAATAGTTTCCGCCGTTTATAATTGATGAAAATGCCGCAGCCATCTGCACCATATTTACGTTTATATTCTGACCGAAGGAATTGCAGGCGGCGTCGAGCACCGACATGTCCTCTCCTATTGTAAGACCAGCCTCCTCTCCAGGCAAATCAATCCCGGTCTTGCTTCCAAAGCCAAGAAGCGTCTGATACTGCGCCATTTTTTGGCCGCCGAGCTTTGCGGCAATCTGCATCATCGTAGGATTGCACGACTGTATAAGCCCGTCCTTTAACGTCACTGTACCGTGTCCGCCCTCACTCATTACATGACAGCCTATAATGCTTCCGCTGATTTCCATAAATCCCGCGCAGTAAAATGTATCGCCGTCATGCACTACTCCCTCTTCAAGCCCCCACGCAACCGTAAAAGGCTTAAATGTAGAACCCGGCTCATAGATATTAGACACACAATAATTGCTCCACAGAGCATACATGGCATTAGTCATATCTACATCAGACATCGCCGAAAGCTCTTCCTGCGTATATACACCGCTTAAATCTCTCGGATTATTCAAATCAAAGGTCGGATAACTCGCCATAGCGAGAATCTCCCCCGTCTTTGGATTCATCGCTATAACCGCCGTTGACTTTGAAGGTCTCTCCTCATTGAGCTCTTTTATTTTCTGCTCTATTATGCTCTGAACTTTATAATCAATAGTCGTAACAATGTTATATCCGTCCTCTGTTTTCTTTTCCTGCGTCTCAACATCAAGGTTTTCACCGACATAGCTGTACGATATTCCGTCAGTTCCCGAGAGCTCGTCATCATAATAATTTTCCAGTCCAAGCTCACCTCCGTTTGCCGCGCTCGCAAATCCTATGACGTCCGCTGCAAGAGTAGAAAACGGATACTTTCTGATATAGCTCTCCTCAAACCAAACTCCCTTTATATTGGGATAATTCTCCGTGTCCTCAAGCCTGCTCTCCATTTCGGAAATTTCGTCCTTTGTAAGCTCTTTCAAAAGCTTCTCATACTGACTGCCGCTCTTAGTCGCAAGAATATTCTCCAAATCGCTCCTGTTTAAATCGAAGCATTCCGTGAGAGCTGCAAGCGTAGGCTCCTTGTATTTTTCATCAGACAGGACAAGCTTTGGGTCCAAAATCAGATTATATACCTTCTCGCTGTATGCAAGCACCGTTCCGTTGGTGTCCTGTATCTGTCCCCGCTTATACGGTATTGTCGTCGATGTATAGCTCTGATGGTCGAGCACCGTCTTAGAGTACGCCTCTCCGTGATTATAATTTATCAGAAGTATTCTAGTACCCAGCACAAGCAGAGCTATAACAATGACAAAAAAAGCAACGCCCATTTTATTCTGTACCTTCCTAAGCATTGCTTTTTTTCTTCTGTATTTATTGTTTCTTTGCTTTTCATTCATATTTGCTTCGTGTTCTCCCGTATTTCCATATGTAAATAGTAAGCCTATGGAATATCGTGATACTGCTTCACGTATTCGCTGACGCCTGCATCATATGTAATAACCTGTTCTCTCTCCGGATAAACCATGCCGAGCTCATTAACAGCCGTATTGTATATAGCCTCATAGTCAATTCCCGCATTGATTTCCAGTTCAAGCTCATCGTTTGAATTAGTAAGCTCATTTAATTCCGACTGCAGCTGTGTCACCTCAGATGCGTTTGCCTTAACCGCAGACTGCATATTCAGATACTGCCAGCATATTGTAAAAATTGTTATCACAATAGCTGACACGCCTATGGTGTACAAAAAATTCATTTTATTTGCACGGTGTATGCTGCGCTGCTTTCTTCTCTCCTCTATGCGCTCTTCTTCTGTAAGCTCTCTTCTGACCGGTCTTTCCTGTACAGAAGGTCTTGATGCCTTTCTTCCCGGCACCCTTGTTCTTTCAGGAATCTCAAGCCTGTCCGGTGATGCCGCAAGGTTTTTAACAGTGCTCCCGCTTACATATGTATGAGTGCCGCCAAAACTGCGGCTTTTGTTTTTGTTATATGCTCTGTAAGCCATTGGCTTCCTCCCTATAAATCCCCTTTTTCAAATACCCTGAGCTTAGCGCTCTTTGACCTTTTGTTCTCCTTAAGCTCTTCCTCCGACGGAAGAATCGGTTTTCTTGTGACAACTTTGCCCTTTGATTTCTTCCCGCACACGCACACCGGAAAATCCGGCGGACATGTACAGGGATTTTCATTATTTTTAAATCTTGTCTTGACAATTCTGTCCTCTAACGAATGAAATGTGATAATACAGAGTCTCCCGCCTGCATCAAGTCTGTCTATCATTGTGTCGACAGAATTTTCAAGAACATCCAGCTCGTGATTTAATTCTATCCTTATTGCCTGAAATGTCTTTTTCGCGGGATGTCCTCCCGAAATTCTGCATTTCACAGGTATAGCCGCCTTTATAATCCCGTTAAGCTCAAATGTTGTCTCGATCGGCTTTATCTGCCTCGCAGCAACTATATGCTTTGCAATATTTTTAGCAAATTTGTCTTCTCCATAGTCACGTATAATTCTGTACAAGTCAAATTCACTGTACTCGTTTACAATGTTTTTCGCGGTGACTGTTTGTCTGCGGTCCATTCGCATATCAAGCGGCGCGTCCGTCTTATATGTAAATCCCCGCTCCGCCGTGTCGAGCTGATATGACGAGACTCCGAGGTCAAGAATTATACCGTTTACTTTGGATATTCCGAGTTCGTCAAGCACATCTGCCGTATTGCAGTAATTATTTCTGACTATAGTAACTCTGTCAGAAAACTCCTTAAGTCTCTCACCGGCGGCGCGTATTGCATCATCGTCCTGGTCAATCCCTATCAGTCTTCCGCCTTCTGTCAGCCTTGAGGCTATCTCATATGAATGACCTCCTCCTCCGAGGGTCCCGTCAACATATATGCCGTCCGGCTTTATATTCAGATTGCTGATTGTCTCGTCCAGCAAAACCGACTTGTGCTTAAATTCCATTTCCCGTCACCCTCTTAAATGCATCCGGTCCTTTGGCGTCCTATATGCTAAAGCCCAGACTTTCCATATTTTCTGCAACTTCATCCATGTCGCCGTCGTATGTGTTCATGGCTTCATCCCAGTGTGCTTTACTCCAAATCTCTATTCTGCTTGCAACTCCCACCAGCACTACATCCTTTTCCAAGCCTGCAAATTCCCGCAGCACCTGAGGCAAAAGAATTCTTCCCTGTTTATCAACTTCGCAGGCTGCTGCTCCAGCCAGGAAAAAACGGGTAAATTGTCTGGCGTTTTTGTTTGTAAGCGGTAAGGTTCTCAGTTTTTCCTCAAAGTTCTGCCACTCTTCGTTGGGATAAACGAAAAGACATCCGTCAAGACCTTTGGTAACGACAAATTCATCGCCAAGCACTTCACGAAACTTAGCCGGTACAATCAGACGCCCTTTTGCGTCTATTGTATGGTTGTACTCACCCATAAACATGAAATTTGCCCTCCGTTCACCCACTTCAAACCATTAGCTACCACTTTCCACCACTTTAGTGTCAATTTTATACTTATTTTAACTAAAAAACAACCCTTTTTTCACAAAAAAAATTTGGCGAAAGCCGGATAAAATCTAGCCTTCGCCATTTTGTACCCTATATAGTGTCAAGTTTTAAAAAATGCACTATATATTGTTTTTATATTTTTATTTTACCAATAATTTCCTTTTGTTTTATGAGCACCAGCGGAGCGGCTGCTCATGTCGGGCGTTCCGCCCTATACTCATAAAACCGTAAAAGGCGTCCTGCAAGCGAGCTTGCGTACGCCTTTTACGGTTTTATGGGTGCACGGCTTAACTTTAATTACACGTTGAACCTGAACAGTATTACATCGCCGTCTTTGACTACGTATTCTTTTCCTTCCATTCTTACAAGACCTTTTTCTTTTGCGGCGTTGTATGAGCCGCAGCGGATTAAGTCCTCATATGAGACTACCTCGGCCTTTATGAAGCCGCGCTCAAAATCGCTGTGAATTTTACCTGCAGCCTGAGGGGCTTTTGTTCCTTTTGTGATTGTCCACGCTCTTGTCTCGGTCTCTCCCGCAGTAAGATAGCTTATAAGTCCAAGCAGGCTGTAGCTTGCGGCAATCAGCTTGTCAAGTCCTGACGACTTAAGACCTAAATCCTCAAGAAACATCTTTTTCTCATCTTCGTCGAGCTCTGAAATCTCCTGCTCTATCTGAGCGCAGATTACAAACACTCCGCATTTTTCTTTTTCGGCAAATTCGCGAACAGCCTCAACATATTTGTTATCAGCTCCGTCATTTGCAAGGTCGTCCTCTGTCACATTTGCGGCAAATATTACAGGCTTTGCTGTCAGCAGATTGTATTCTTTGAAGAATGCCTCCTCGTCCTCATCCTCAAGCTCAAAATTCTTAGCAAGATTGCCGGCCTCAAGAAATGCAATCAGACGCTCAATCATACCGCACTCTTTTGCAATCTCCTTATTGTTATTCGCAGCTCTCTTCTGCTTTGAAAGTCTTCTCTCAAGCACCTCCATATCTGAAAATATAAGCTCAAGATTTATAGTCTCAATATCACGCAGAGGATTAATAGAGCCGTCGACATGAACAATATTGCTGTCCTCGAAACATCTTACAACATGGACGATAGCATCTACCTCTCTTATATTTGCAAGGAACTGGTTGCCCAGACCCTCTCCCTTTGACGCTCCCTTTACAAGTCCAGCAATATCCACAAACTCTATGACGGCAGGCGTAACCTTTGCTGAATTATACAGAGCAGCGAGCTTGTCCAAGCGCTCGTCAGGCACAGCAACAACGCCCACATTCGGGTCAATGGTACAGAACGGATAATTTGCCGATTCCGCGCCTGCTTTTGTCAGGGAATTAAACAAAGTACTCTTGCCGACATTAGGCAGACCGACGATTCCAAGTTTCATTTTTCTATATTCCTCCTAAAATCCTTTGTATAGTATAGACCGATACGGGAGCCCCCGCTTCAGCTAAATATATTAACGTGTCACCAGACACTCATAACGCTCTTAAACTTTTTTACGTTCTCCGCAGCGTCTCCGCTGTAAATTGCGGAGCCTGCCACAATCACATTTGCCCCCGCTTCAAGCACCGAGGCAAGATTGTCAAGATTAACTCCTCCGTCAATCTCAATATCAAAATCAAGATTTTTTTCCTGCCGCAAACGCCTGACTTCCTTCAGCTTGTCTATTGAAGAAGTGATAAACTTCTGACCTCCGAAGCCCGGATTTACACTCATGACAAGCACCATATCTACCATTGGCATGTATGCCTCAATGGCGGAAACCGGAGTATCGGGATTGAGAGTAATCCCCGCTTTAACCCCGCATGACTTAATCTTTTCAAGCGTAGCCACCACATCGGCGCATGCCTCTACATGCACAGTTATAATATCGGCGCCCGAATCAACAAAATCCGAAATGTAGCGTATAGGCTCATTAATCATCAGATGCACATCAAACACCTTTCCCGTTGACTTTCTGATTGATTTAATAACAGGCATTCCATATGAGATGCTCGGAACAAACATTCCATCCATTACATCAATGTGAATATACTCCGCACCGGCGCTGTCTATAATCTCAATCGCCTCGCCCAGCCTGTTAAAATCAGCCGACAGCAAAGACGGTGATAAAATATTCATATAAACTCCATTCCTCCGCTTTACACGGGACTATTTTTTAATACTTTTTAATATTTTTCAACTCCTCATATAGCTGCAAATAGCTTTCGTATCTCTCACGGCTTATCTGTCCTGCCTCGACTGCCGCCTTTACCGCACAATCGGGCTCATTAACATGAACGCAGCCGTTAAATCTGCATTGTCCCTCTTCCCTTGCAAACTCTGGAAAATAAAATCTCAGTTCTTCTTTTTCAAGCTCAGGAAGCATAAGAGACGTAAACCCCGGGGTATCGCAAATATATGATTTACCGTACATGTTAAAAATTTCGGAATGCCGCGTGGTATGTCTGCCTCTTCCTATTCTGCTTACATCTCCCGTCTCCATTTTAGCACCGCTCAAAAGAATATTAGTGAGCGATGATTTTCCCACACCAGACGGTCCGGCAAGAATTGTTGTCCTGTCATGCAGCAGTTCCCTGACACTGTCAAGCCCGGTATTCTCGTAAATGCTTATAAACAGAACTTTGCACCCGCAATTTTCGTAAATACCTCTGAGCCGTTCCTTTTGTGCAGCCTCCTCAAGTTCTGCCTTGTTGAAACACACAATAACAGGCACATTCTGGTATGCCATTACGACAAGAAACCTGTCAAGCAGATTAAAATTAGGCTTCGGCTCTTTAAGCGCAAACACCAGAAGAGCCTGATCTATATTTGCAGCAGCCGGTCGTATCAGTTCATTTTTTCTCTCAAGTATTTCAATTATATTGCCCTTGAAATTTTCTTCGTCAATAATGTCTATATTCACATTATCGCCCACAAGCGGTTTTATATTTTTATTTCTGAAGGTACCTTTTGCCTTGCACTCATAAATACCGCGGGCTTCTACATGAACATAGTAGAAGCCTGCGATACCTTTAATAATTTTACCGCGCGTCATATCAGTCATCTGTGTCCTGCTGGCCGCCGTTTCCGCTGTCTCCGCCTTCTCCAGCACCGCCGCCTGAATTATCGCTATCTCCGGAATCTCCTCCGCCGTCTTCGTTGTTATTTCCTCCTCCAGGATTCTGCGAAGTTCCCGCACTTACATAGAGAGTAACAATTGTATCCTCATCTATTTCACCCGCTGACGGACTCTGACCTGTAACCTGCCCCTTTGCGGCGCCTGAACTACTCTCCGTTTTTATCTGATACTTAAGGCCAAGAGCCTCAAGTTCTTTTATTGCATTCTCCTGAGTATAGCCAAAAAGATTTGGTAATATCACTTTCTTTGTCTCCTTTCCAAGACTCACCGTAATTGTAACGGTAGCTCCAGGTGTAGTGCTTGTAGTGCCCACAGGAGACTGGCTTATAACCTTTCCGCTCTCAACGGTATCGCTGTAAGACTGGTTGACAGTAACCTTAAATCCGGCACTCTCAAGAACTGATGATGCTTCAACCTGGTCATATCCAACAACATTAGGTACTGTCGCATTTTCAGGACCGGAACTTATCGAAAGAGTAATCGTCGTATTCTTTGCCACCCTGGTTCCTGCGCTTGTTCCCTGTGAAATAACCGTTCCCTCAGGAATCGTTGTGGAAGGCTGGTATGTCGCCTTATAGCCTAAGTTTACCTCATTGAGAGCAGCCTGTGCCTCCTCCTCTGTCTTTCCTACAACATTAGGAACAGGTACCTTTGAAGAATCGTCCTCTTTTGTCTGTGACGCTGTTGTCTCTCCTGCTGTGGTTGTCGTCTCTTCATTCTTATTTGAAGAGCCTCCCGCAAACAGCCTTACAACAACAAAAATTGTTATGATAAGAATAAGCGCAATAATCCCGACTCCAATCCACTTCATTACCTTGTCAAGTTTATCATTGCTCTCATCGTCTATATCTTCATCGTCGTCATCTGATAAATCATCGTCCTCATCGTCAAGCAGCTCATCCTTTTCGAGCAGTTCGTCATCGACAAGCTCATCGTCTGCTGATTTTGCATCGGTCTCTTTGCTCTCCGAAACCTTCTCCGCTGCAGAAACCTTCATTTCATCCTGAGACTCTCCATAGACAGGCATCATCTTAACGAAATCCTCATCAGGCACAACAAGCGATTTTTTCAAATCAGCTATAAGCTCCGAGGCATCCTGATACCTTCTCTCTGTCTTTTTCTGCGTACACTTAAGAACTATCTTATCAATGCTTACGGGAATTCCGTCAGCCACTGACGAAGGCTTAGGTATATCGTCCTGTATATGCTGAACAGCCACCGAAACCGTCGAATCCCCGTCAAAAGGAACAGTTCCCGTCAACATCTCAAACAGAGTGATACCAAACGAGTAAATATCGCTTCTCTCATCTGAATATCCGCCTCTGGCCTGTTCCGGACTTATATAATGAACAGAGCCCATCGCTGACGAGTTGATTGTACTTGAGGTTGCAGCCTTCGCTATTCCAAAATCCGTAACCTTTACCTTTCCGTCCCTTGAAATAATAATATTCTGCGGTTTAATATCGCGATGTACAATATGATGAGTGTGAGCCGCCTGCATACCCTTTGCAACCTGAATGGCAATGCTGACAGCCTCTTTATATGGAATTCTGCCTCTCTTTTCAATATATTTTTTAAGTGTAATTCCCTCAACAAGCTCCATTACAATATAATATATTCCATTTTCATCACCTACATCGTAGACATTTACAATATTAGGATGTGTAAGTCCAGCAGCAGACTGCGCCTCTGCTCTGAACTTGGATACAAATGTTTTATCCTCGCTGAATTCCTTTTTTAAGACCTTTATTGCCACATATCTGTTAAGTTTGTGACATTTTGCCTTATAGACATCAGACATTCCGCCGGTACCAATCTGTTCAAGAATCTCATATCTGTCTGCCAAAAACATTCCTTTTCTTAACATAAACTTCTCCATTTCTGTGCTCTTTTTTGTCCTGCAAACTTATATCGGAAAACCCGAAAAGACTAAGGCTCAATCAGGATAACGGAAATATTATCCTTACCTCCGTTCTCATTTGCCGTATCTATCAGCCTTTTGGCTGCCTCCTCGATTTCGGGACTGTCTTTTATGATTTTAAATATATCTTCATCCTCAATCATATTTGACAAGCCGTCCGAACACATAAGAATCTTATCTCCCGGCTGGAGCTCAACACAAAACATCTCCGCCTCAACCTTAGCGTCTCCTCCAATAGCACGAGTAATTATATTTTTTCGCTTGTGCGTCCTTGCCGCTTTCCTGTCTATCTCTCCCAGCGAAACCATTTCCTCAACCAGCGAATGGTCCCTTGTTATCTGGCGAATATCCTTTCCGATTATATAAAGCCTGCTGTCTCCTACATTTGCCACCTTAAGCATGTTATCAATAACAGTCGCAACCACAAGCGTTGTTCCCATGCCCGTATAATCCGGAGATTCTCCCGCTTTCTCAAGCAGAGACGTATTCACCCATGTTACTGCATCATCAATAATGTCTACCGTATCTTTTCCCGATGATTCTCTGACCTTTGACACAAAATTATCAACTGTATACCTTGACGCAAAATCCCCTGCTTTATGTCCGCCCATACCGTCGGCGACAATAAATAAATTAGGCAAAGGCCCAATCTCCGTCAGGGAATAGTAGACGCAGTCCTGATTGATTTTTCTTTCAACCCCCACATCTGTTGCTGCAAATGCTTTCATCATTTTCTCCATTCTGTCACAATCATCCGCTTATATAGCTTTTTCTTAACTGTCCGCAGGCACCGTCAATGTCCCTGCCCATTTCCCTTCTAATAGTAACATTTATTCCATTTTTTTCAAGTTTATTTTTAAATGCGTGTATAGCTTTCTGCTCGGATTGTCTGTAATCTCTCTCCTTAATAGGATTTACAGGAATAAGATTTATATGACAATTCATTCCTTTTACCAAACTTATAAGCTGCCGCGCGCAGTCCTCAGAATCATTAACATCTCGCACAAGACTGTATTCAAATGAAATTCTCCGTCCTGTCTGTAAAATATAATACCTGCAGGCATCCATAATCTCAGAAACAGAGTATTTGTTTGCAATCGGCATCATTGTTTTTCTCAGCTCGTCATCGGGAGCATGAAGCGAAACTGCCAGCGTAATCTGAAGTTTCCTGTCAGCCAGCTTAAAAATCTCAGGCACAAGCCCGCAGGTCGAAACAGTAATGTTTCTTGCGCTTATATTCAGCCCCTTTTCGCTGTTTAACAGACTTATAAATTTAAGCAGATTATCATAATTATCCAGAGGCTCTCCCGAGCCCATGACAACCACATTGTCAACACGCTCTCCCGACATCTTCTGTATAGTATATATCTGGTCAAGCATTTCTGACGGCGTTAAATTTCTCACACAGCCGTCGAGTGTGGAAGCGCAGAAACGGCAGCCCATACGGCAGCCTACCTGCGATGAAATACAGACCGAATTGCCGTGATGATATTTCATCAGAACGCTCTCTATCAGATTTCTGTCGTACAGCTCAAAAAGATACTTTGTCGTCTGGTCAAGCTTTGACACCTGAACCGCCTCCGCCCTGAGAGCTGTAATTCTGCACTCTTTTTCAAGTTTTTCCCTGAGCGCCTTTGAAAGATTAGTCATCTCGTCAAACGAAGTGACAAGCTTCTGATGCAGCCATTGAAAAATCTGCGCTCCCCGGAATTTTTTGTCTCCGAGCTTTACAACAAATTCTTCAAGCTCCTCTGCGCTCATTGATTTTATATCTGTTCTCGTATCTTCAATCTTCTGATTCATGAATCTCTCCGTTCCCGCGCGATTTTCGCCTCATCCTCGCTATAAAAAAGCCATCGCCGCTGTTATCGCAGTTACAGCAGGCTTCGCCGTCATCTCCGGACTTACTGCTGTTTCCCGGCAGAATCACCTCAGGCTCCCCGACAAGCTCAAACGGATAATTTTCAAGAAACCACTTTACATTTTCCTGATTTTCCTGCGGTGTAATTGTGCACGTACTATATATTAAATGTCCGTTTTCCTTTACATATTCCCACACTGTCGCCAGAATATTCCTCTGGAGAGCCGCGAGCCCGTCTATTTTTTCCTGTGTGACATGATATTTTATATCCGGCTTTCTGCCTATAATTCCAAGTCCCGAACAAGGCAGGTCGGCAATCACGACATCAGCCTTTTCTATACATGTCTCGTCCCTGACAGAAGCGTCCCAGACTTTGCATGATATATTTTTAAGCCCGAGCCTTTCGATATTTTCCTCAATCATCGCAGTTTTCTTTTCGCTTATGTCTCTTGCCTCAACATGCCCCCGCACAGCCTTTAAAGCCGCGTTGATGCTCTTTCCGCCGGGAGCCGCGCAGACATCTATAATCGCATCCGTCTCCTTTATGATATTACCCTCTCCGGCAAGCATAGAGCTTAAATCCTGAACCTGAAACTCTCCTTTGGCAAAGCTTTTGAGCTTGCGCAGATAATCGTAACCGGAAATTTTCAGCGCGTAATCAAGCTGCGGATATCCCTCAAGCCTTGACACCGAAACTCCCTCTTCCCTGAGATGCAAAACAAGTTCATCTGCTGTGAGCTTTGAAGTATTACACCGTATATATGTCGTCTTTTCCCGCTCAAATGCCGTAAACATTCTCTCAAGCGTCTCGACGTCATAGCTCTTTAACAGGCAGTCCAAAAGCTCCGGCGGAATTGAATAGCGCACAGCCAAATAAAGCCTTTCATCCTTTTCTCTGTCCGGATATTCGACACTGTCAAGATTTCTTGAAATATTTCTCAGCACACCGTTTACAAACCCCTTAAGCGTCCCGAAATTTTTTTTGACAGCAAGCTTTACCGCCTCATTGCATACGGCAGAAGCGGGAACACTGTCCATATACTTGAGCTGATACACCGACATTTCAAGCAGCGTCCTTATAAACGGCTTTTGCTTTTTCACCGGTGTTTTTGAAAAATTGTCGATAATATAGTCCAGCTCGATACGCTTTTCTTCTGTTCCCTGCACAAGCCTCGATATAAACGACCTCTCGTTTTTGTCGAGATATTGATATTTGGCAAGCGCTTCGCCTAAGACCACATTCAGGAGCGCTTCGTTTTTATGTGCTTCCAGCAGTATTTCCAGCGCCGTCTGCCTCAAATTAACCTGCATTCTGTCAGTCATCCCTGCGTCCTCTTCCTCCGAAAAGCAAAATCAGACGAAGAAGCTGGAGTATTGCCGAAGCTGCTGCCGCAACATATGTGAGTGCGGCTGCCGACAAAACCTTTCTCGTCTGCGCAACCTCTTCTCTATATAAAATACCGTTGCTTTCAAGCTCTCTTAACGCTCTTGACGATGCGTTAAATTCAACCGGCAGCGTCACAAGCTGAAATAAAACCGCAGCCGAAAACATAAAAATCCCGACTGTTATAAGCGTCTGATTAAAGCTGAAAATAATACCTAAGATAATAAAAATCCATGAAAGCTGTGAGCCTATATTTGCAACAGGAACAAGTGCAGTTCTCAATGACAGCGGAACATAGCCTCTGGCATGCTGTATGGCATGCCCGCACTCATGTGCAGCCACACCTATCGCCGCAACTGAAGCCGAGCCGTACACCGATTCCGAAAGATTGAGTACCTTAGTTGAGGGATTATAGTGGTCTGTCAGCTTTCCGGATACTCTCTGGACAGACACGTCCATTATTCCGTTTGCTCTCAGAATACGCTCCGCAGCCTGCGCTCCGGTCATTCCCGACATACTTGCCACTCTCGAATATTTTGAAAATGACGAACTGACCGCTATCTGGGCTATTATAGATATAACCGCAGCTATGATAATCAAAAAATATGTCGGGTCAAAATAATATCCATACATGTGATACATTGACAATAAAACCATATCTTCTCCATTTCCGCGCTGTTTCCGTGCGCTGTGTCTACTAAAGTTACAAGTTACATGTCTTTGCTGTGTGCTCTTTTATCTGTGGTATTACCTCTTTAGTTTACTCCCAGAACATCTCCCGGCTTAATCGAATAACCTCTCAGAAAATCCTCCGTCTTCATGCGTTTCTTTCCCTCAAGCTGAAGCTCATTGATTTTGAGAGCTTTATCACCGCACTGTACAATAAAAGCTTTATCATCTGAATACACGACAGTTCCCGGTTCTGCTTTCCGTGATGCAGATTCACCGGCTTCCAATGCCGCTTCCGAAGTTCCGCATACACTTGCATCCCATATTTTGAGAAGTTTGCCGTTGATATGCGTATACGCGCTTGGCCACGGATTAAGTCCTCGTATAAGCCGCTCTATCTTCTCAGCAGGCTGATTGAAATCAATATTTCCGAAGGCTTTGTTCAGCATTCTGACATATGTGGCTTTCTGCTCGTCCTGCTTAACAGGCGTAACGCTCCCCTCCTCAAGGGCATTAAGCGTCTTTACCAGAAGCTGTGCGCCTACCAGACTTAACCGTTCAAACAAACTTCCGCCCGTCTCCTTTTTATCGAGCTTTACCTTCTCTGCAAGCAGAATATCGCCTGTGTCAAGTCCCTCGTCCATAAGCATAGTAGTTACGCCCGAATATTCACAGCCGTCAATCACCGCCCACTGAACAGGCGAAGCGCCTCTGTATTTCGGAAGCAGCGAAGCGTGGACATTCACGCAACCGTATTTCGGCATATCAATAATTTTCTTAGGCAAAAGCTGACCGAACGCCACAACTACAATCACGTCCGGATTTATACCCCGAAGCCGGCTGATAAATTCCTCATCCCTGGCGCGCTCCGGCTGAAGCACAGGCAGAGACATAGCTAATGCAGCCTCCTTTACAGCCGACATACTCATGGCAGTTCCGCGCCCTTTAGGCTTATCCGGCTGAGTCACAACCGCAGCAACCTCATGTCCCGCGCTCACAACCGCCTTGAGAGTTTCCACCGCAAAATCAGGTGTTCCCATAAATACGACTTTCATCAATCCTCGTTTTCCTCCTCTGTGTCCATAAGCTGACCTTCAACCTTGTCAACATACATTATACCGTTTAAATGGTCAATTTCATGGCACAGGCACCTCGCAAGAAGCTCTGTACCCTCGATAATATACTCATTCATATTTTCATCAAGAGCCTTTACCTTGGCGTAATTAGGTCTTGTCACAATTCCGACCTTTCCCGGAACTGAAAGACAGCCCTCCTGGCCTGTCTGCTCTCCGTCCGTCTCCAAAATCTCCGGATTAATCAAAACATACGGCTCATCACCGCAGTCTATCACGACAAGACGCTTGCGTATGCCCACCTGCGGAGCCGCAAGACCGCAGCCGTTTGCCTCATACATAGTGTCGAACATATCGCCTATAAGCTCCTTCAGCTTAGGCGTCATCTGTGTAACCTCTTTTGCATGTTTTGTTAAAATCTCATCACCCAATGTTCTTATGTTTCTGATTGCCATATTATCCTCCATTCCGAAGCGTTTTACCGCGAGGAACGCGGAGAAAAATTCGCGAAGGCGATTTTTCTTCTGCGATAAGCGCTGTTTGTGACGCTCCGGCGCAAACAGCGGTATGAAAAATCAGCTATCGAGCTGATTTTTCATATTATCCTCCATTCTTAATCGAAATCAAACTGTACGCTGACACTCCTGTACAATGAATTTTCCCGTACATAAGCCTCAATTTTGTCCTTAAATGCTACAAGCGCCTCATAGTCGCCGCACTTTGAGTAAAGCACCTGTGTATATATATCATTCAGCTTATATGCCTGCGGCGCCACAGGTCCGCTGACAACCACGCCAGCCGTGTGAAGCTCCCGCGCATGTTCCCTTATATCATCACAGGCAGCCTCAAGTTCCTCCCTGTTCCTTGAAGAAAACGCTGTCCCGAGCATATGGGCTACAGGAGGATATCCGAGCATTTTTCTGAAAGCTATCTCTTCCTCATAAAAGCTCTCATAATCCTGTTCTGCCGCAGCCGTTATGCTGTAATTGTCCGGAGTATACGTCTGTATCACAACCTCGCCCGGAATTCCCGCTCGCCCGGCTCGTCCCGCAGCCTGAACAAGAAGCTGAAACGTCCTCTCCGAAGCTCTGTAATCTCCTGAATACAGAGACATATCCGCAGCCAGCACTCCGACAAGCGTGACATCCGAAAAATCATGACCTTTTACAATCATCTGCGTACCTACGAGTATATCCGCCTCATGGTCTGCAAATGCCGAGAGTATTTTTTCATGTCCCTCCTTGCCCGACGTCGTATCCATATCCATTCGAAGAGTCCTGACTCCCGGAAACATCTTGTGCAGCAGCTCTTCGACCTGCTGAGTTCCGGCCCTGAAACCCGAAATGTACTTAGAGCCGCAAGACGGACAGCTCGTCACGGCAGGAGTCTCATAGCCGCAGTAATGGCACACCAGCTTTCCGTTGCTGTGCGAAGTCAGCGAAATATCACAGTGCGGACATTTCATCACATGACCGCATGCACGGCAGGAAATAAAACCCGCGTAGCCCCTCTTATTGAGAAACAGCATTGTCTGCTGATGTTTTTTGAGCCTGTCATAAATCATATCGCTAAGTTTTCTCGAGAATATAGAACGGTTGCCCGCCTTTAATTCTTCTCTTAAGTCCACAGTATAAACAGTCGGAAGCGCCATGCCAGACGCCCTTTTCTCAAGTGTAAAAAGCCTGTACTGCCCCGACTTTGCCCTGTAATACGCCTCTATTGAGGGAGTAGCGGAGCCGAGCACGACCGAAGCATTCATAGTCTCCGCGATATGAACGGCTGTCTCCCTGGCATGGTATCTCGGAGTCTGCTCGCTCTTGTAAGCATTTTCATGCTCTTCATCTACCACAATAAGCCCTATATCGGGAAACGGAGTAAAAAGCGCTGAGCGAGGGCCTATTATAACGCTTATTTCCCCTCTCATAGCGCGCAGAAACTGGTCGTATCTCTCTCCCTTTGACATTCTTGAATTGAGCACCGTAACTCTTTCACCAAACCTGTCATAAAACCGCCTGACCGTCTGGTAGGTGAGCGCTATCTCGGGGATAAGCATAACAGCCTGTCTTCCCTTCGACACGACATGTTCAATCATCTCAATATAACACAGTGTCTTACCGCTACCTGTAACTCCGTGTATCAGGTATGTCTGTCTCTTTCCGGCATCATAATCCCTCTTGAAAACATCTGTAATTTCCTGCTGTGCGGAGTTCAGCTCAATATTACCCTGAGGGCTTTCACACTTACTTTTAATCCATGCATGTATTGGATTTCTGTAAAGCTGCTCGGCATGTATCTCAACAAGCCCGGAATTTTCCAATGCTTTAACCGTCTGAGGAGAAATCTTCAACTCGGTTTTAACCCTGTCATAATCTATCTCCGGCTCGTCTGCGAGCGCCGTCAAAAGTCTCGACCTCGCCACAGCGTTTTTCTTTGCAGCCTCCGCTGCATACAAAGCCGCCTCCTTACAAGATACCTTGAGCACAACCCGTTTTTTTTCTCTCTGCCTTATTTTTTCTTTGACGGGAATAACAGTTTTAAGCGCCTGATTCATCGTTCCGCCATAATGACGTTTAAGCCATTCCGCCAGCTTTATCATACGAAAAACAGCCTTGGTCCTGTTTGGTACAACGCTTTCAATATTCTTAATCCTGTCAGCGTCAAACTCCGCTTTTTCCGTCAGTTCTATAACGTATCCCGTTATAATCCTGTTGCCTTTACCAAACGGAATATTCACCATAACTCCTGCGTCTATTTCCGAAAGCAGAGCATCCGGCACGCGGTACTGAAATATCTTATCAAGTTGTTCATGTGAAATATCTACTATGACATTCGCGTACATTCAGCTCTCCTTTCGTACAATTCAATTTATCGCATATAAAAACCGCCTGTAGCGTTTTTTACGGACGCCACCCCTGTGCCTCAAGCTCGGCAACGACCTCTTTTATCAGAACACGCTCATCCATAGGATATTTTACGCCCTTAATTTCCTGATAATCCTCATGGCCTTTTCCAGCAAGGACAATAATATCACCGTCCTCGGCATTCTCAATGGCATAACGTATAGCTTCCTTTCTGTCAGCAATATCGACATGTCTGCCGCTGGTCTTTGCTATCCCCTTCTGTATATCGGCAATAATATCAAGAGGCTCCTCAAATCTCGGATTATCCGAGGTTATAATTGTGAGGTCAGCCAGCTTTCCCGAGACCTCCCCCATCTCGAAGCGCCTCTCTTTTGAGCGGTTTCCTCCGCAGCCGAAAAGACATACAAGACGATGAGGTCTGTACTCCTTAAGCGTCTCGAGAATGCTCTCAAGAGCCATTGCATTGTGCGCATAATCTATCATAAGCGTAAATCTGTCCGACACATTTACAATCTCTATTCTTCCCTTTACCTTTACCTCGTAAAGCATTTTTTCGAGAATATCCAAATCCACGTTAAAATGTCTCGTTACAGCTATCGCACACAGTGAGTTGTAAACGGAAAACTTTCCCGGAAGCTTTAGCGTCACAGGCATATTGACAAGTCCCGTGCAGTCGTAGCTCAGACCTATTTTGCCCGGCTCATGGAACAGCTTAATATTTTCCGCACGAATATCTGCATCTGACGAAATGCCGTAGCTCTCAACGCTGCATGAGGCATTCTTAAGTATCTCAGGCGTATGCTCGTCATCAGCATTGACAATTCCAACCCTGCACTGTGAGAAAAGCTTTGCCTTGCACTCCAGATACTCCTCAAAGGAGGCATGCTCATCAGGTCCTATGTGGTCAGGCTCAAGATTAGTAAACACGCCTATGTCAAACATAATTCCGGCTGTCCTGTCAAGCTTAAGCCCCTGTGACGAGACCTCCATGACAACTGCGCGGCACCCCGCCTCTGCCATTTTGGCAAAGCTCTCATGTATAGCGTATGACTCAGGCGTGGTATTGCAGGCAGGCGTGTGCTCGTCGCCTATTATTGTCTCTATTGTTCCGATAAGCCCTGTCTTAATCCCACATGCGTCAAGCACATTTTTAACCATATATGTTGTTGTAGTCTTGCCCTTTGTCCCGGTAATTCCAATCGTAAAAAGCTTCTCTGCCGGTCTTTTAAAATATTCAGCCGACATTAAGGCAAGCGCCAATCTTGTATTTTTCACACAGACAACTGTCACATCATCCGGTATATTCTCCGGTACCCCGCTTCCCTCCTGGACAATTACGGCAGCCGCTTTTTTTTCTATGACCTGAGAAATATATTTATGGCCGTCGCTTACTGCTCCGACTATGCACACAAACACATAACCTTCGCTCACCTTTCTCGAATCAGACGTAAGACCTGTTATCTCTCTTTCAGTTGTGTTTTGAATTACAGCACAATCCAGTTTCTGAAGCAATTCCGATAATTTCATACTGACCTCCATTCCGAAGCGGTTTATCGCGACGGCACGCTCCCCGCACTCAGACAATAACATTATATTAAAGCGCTTCTCTAATTTATAAAAGCAATTATTTAGTATTTAGAACAGACCTGTTATCTTTCCCGCTGTCTCGTCATAATCTATATTTTCTGCCGCAGGATGAGTAGGGAGCCCCGGCATCGTAAGAATTTTGCCTGTCAAAACTACTACAAAGCCCGCGCCTGCGTTTACATAAACCTCTCTGACATCAATATTGAAATTTTCGGGTCTTCCGAGAAGCTTAGGATTGTCGGACAAAGAATACTGAGTTTTTGCGATGCAGACAGGCAGCCTTCCATATCCCATATCCTCAATATGCTTCAGTTCTTTTTCAGCAGCATCCGAATACATCACGCCTGCTGCCCCGTAAATCTCTTTCGCAACCTTTTCTATTTTTGTCTTAAGAGAGTCTTCATCCTTATAGACCGGCTTAAAATCAGCCTTCTTCTTTTCAAGCGTGTCAATAACTGTTTTTGCAAGCTCTATACCGCCCTCGCCGCCTTTAGCCCAGACCTCGGACAGCGCAAACTCACACCCAAGCTCTTCACAGTGTTTTTTTACAAACTCGTACTCTGCCTCTGTGTCAGTAACAAAGGCATTGAGCGTTACAACAACAGGAAGACCATATTTCTGCATATTTTCAATGTGCTTATCAAGATTTACTATTCCGGCTCTCAGCGCCCCGAGATTTTCTTCATTCAGATTTTCTTTTGCGACTCCGCCGTTGTATTTCAATGCTCTGACAGTTGCCACAATAACAACGGCATCAGGCTTAAGCCCCGAAAGACGGCATTTTATGTCAAGAAATTTCTCCGCTCCGAGGTCGGCGCCAAAACCGGCTTCCGTGACGGCATAATCGCCCAGCTTTAAAGCCAGCTTTGTAGCCCTTACGGAATTACAGCCATGCGCTATATTGGCAAACGGTCCTCCGTGTACAAGCACAGGGGTATTTTCAAGTGTCTGTACCATATTCGGCTTAACGGCATCGGCAAGAAGCGCAGACATTGCTCCTGTCGCTTTCAAATCGTCTGCGGTCACCGGCTCTCCGTCAACATTATACGCCACAATCATTCTCCCAAGCCGCTGTTTTAAATCCCTCATATCCTCAGCAAGACAAAGCACGCCCATTATCTCAGAGGCGACCGTTATTATAAAATGGTCCTCCCTCATTACTCCGTCAAGTTTGCCGCCCATGCCTATTACAATATTTCTCAGAGACCTGTCATTCATATCCATGCAGCGTTTCCAGACAACTCTCTTTGTGTCAATTCTGAGTGAGTTCCCGTGCATTATGTGATTGTCAAGCATCGCAGCCAGAAGATTATTTGCAGATGTTATTGCATGAAAATCTCCGGTAAAATGAAGATTAAGCTCCTCCATAGGCACCACCTGCGCATATCCGCCGCCTGCCGCTCCTCCCTTAATGCCGAAGCACGGCCCAAGTGACGGCTCTCTTAACGCCGCTACCGCCTTTTTCCCGAGCCTGCACAGCGCCTGTGTCAGCCCTATGCTTATCGTGGTCTTTCCCTCTCCGGCAGGTGTAGGATTTATTGCCGTGACCAGTATCAGCTTTCCGTTATTTTTTTTGCTTAACTTCTCATAAAGCGTATCTGAAATCTTAGCCTTATATTTTCCATACATTTCCAGGTCATCCTCGCAGACACCGACCTTTGCGGCTACGTCACGGATGTTCTGCATATTCGCTTCCTGTGCGATCTCAATATCACTCTTTATTTTCATGGAGACTCCCTTCCAATGCGTTCCTCGCATCTCAAAGTTAATAAAATATTTTATAAATGTAATAGAATATATAAACCCAATACGAAATCCTGTATTTTTAAATAAGTGAATTATGACAAATTGTTCTGTTTAAGATATGCCTCAAACTCCTCATGCGTCATAAGTATCTTTCTCGGCTTAGTTCCGAGCTCAGGCCCGACAACCCCCGCTTCTGCGAGCTGGTCCATAATTCTACCTGCTCTGTTAAAACCGATTTTGTAATACCTCTGAAGCATTCCGATAGAGCCCTTTTCCTTATCTATCACAAACCGTCCTGCATCGGCAAAATACGCATCTCTTTCATTGTCCTGCCTGTCGTCGCCTCCTGCCTGTGCAGTGGTTATTGTATTTGTAACCTCCTCATTGTAGGTTACCTCCTGCTGCATATGTTCCTTAAGGAAATCTACGACCTTTCCAACCTCCTCATCTGAAACAAATGCGCCCTGTACCCTGAGAGGCTTGGGATAACCCGAAGGAAAGAACAGCATATCGCCCTTTCCCAAAAGCTTCTCGGCACCGTTCATATCAATTATAATTCTTGAATCTACTCCTGACGATACGGAAAAAGCTATTCTTGAAGGTACGTTTGCCTTTATAAGTCCCGTGATGACATTTACAGACGGACGCTGCGTAGCAATGATGAGATGAATTCCCGCCGCTCTTGCAAGCTGTGCCAGACGGCATATTGAATCCTCAACCTCTCCCGGCGCCACCATCATTAAATCCGCAAGCTCATCTATGATAATTACTATCTGAGGCATCTTGGCAGGAGGTGTCTCTCCCTCAGCGACCTCAAGCTTTTCAATCTTGGCGTTATATCCCTTTAAATCACGCACATTCATCTGAGCAAATTTTTTATATCGGTCTGTCATCTCGTTTACAGCCCAGTTGAGTGCGCCGGACGCCTTTTTAGGGTCTGTCACAACCGGCGTCAGCAGATGAGGAATGCCGTTGTATACACTAAGCTCAACAACCTTAGGGTCAACCATTATCAGCTTTACATCATCCGGATGTGCCTTATAGAGAATACTCATTATAATTGTATTTATACAAACCGATTTTCCTGAGCCGGTGGCTCCTGCTATAAGCAGATGTGGCATTTTTGCAATATCCGCGACAATTATTTTTCCCGCAATATCCTTTCCCGCTGCGAAGGCTATTGCCGACGGATTATTTTTAAATGTGTCACTCTCCAAAAGCTCCCTGAGGGAAACACTTCCGGGCTCTTTGTTTGGAACCTCGATTCCGATTGCCGCCTTTCCGGGTATCGGTGCCTCTATTCTTATATCCGCAGCAGCCAGATTGAGCTTTATATCATCCGACAGCGATACTATTTTGCTGACCTTTACGCCCTGCTCCGGCTGCAATTCATATCTCGTAACTGAAGGACCGCAGCTTATGTCGGTGATAGTAACCTTTACTCCGAAATTCTGCAATGTCTGTGAAAGGCGCATTGCGGTCTCCCTGTTCTCAATTGTCTGCCCCTTTAAGCTTTTTCCGGTAACCTTGTTAAGAAGGCTTGTCGGAGGAAACACATAGCTGTCATATGAGGACTGTCCCGATGCCGCGTCTTTTGACATTCCGGCAGGCTGCTCTGACACCGGCGCTGGCATTACAGTGTCAGCCTGCTCTTCGGGCACCTGCTGTTCCTTTGCCTGCTGTACATGAACATGCTGTTCAGAAACACTCTGCTCGGAAACATTCACCTCATCGTCCGGTATCGGTGTGATTACATGCTCCGTATATACTGGCTCAATATCATCCTTTGACGGGTCATATATATCAGGCGTATACTCATCATTCCGCTCCACATCAGCCATAATCTCGTGAACATCTATACTGTCGCGCGATATTTCCTCTCTTGGAAGCTGCGTATCTAAAGTTACACCGCGAACTTTTTTATTCATACGGCTCTCGGCACGTTTTTCCCGAAGTTCCTGCTTTTCCATCCGCTCTTTAAGTTTCTCTTCTTTTTTCTGTCTGCGTCTTTTAAGATACTCCTCCTCCGTCTCCTCAAGCTCATCAGCCTGAACTTCCCGGCTTTTTAACAGTCTCTCGTTTGAGTGCTCCCTGTATATATCATAATCCTGCTTGGCGGCATGCACCATTCTTGTACCGCTGTTTTTCATATTCAGCACACCGTTGATAAACGACTTTTCCGTAATTATTACAATACAGATAATCGCCAGTATCACCAGTATTACCATACTGCCCCAAAAGCCTATCGGCTCCATGATTTTGCAGAGCAGCCCTCCGAAAAAGCCGCCGCCAGTCTTGTGCTCGGCGCTGTATGTAAAAAATCCTCCCACATCAGTCTGCGCCAGTTCCGGCACGTTGCTTACACGCTGCCACATTCCCGACAAAAGTATTGTGAGCACATACACTGCTGCCGTTTTAACTCTCACAACAGAAATTATATTTTTATTGGAAATCATAAAGACGAGTGTAAACGCCATTATGACAGGAAATATATACTCTGTGACACCGAAAATCCCGAACATAAACCACTTTATTTTCTGGCCTATGCTTCCTGCAAGATTAAAATTGCTTAGTATAAGTATAAGAGCAACGGCAAATGACAAAAGCACCATAATCTCATCCTGAAGCTGGCTTTTGCCTGAGCTTTTCTTTCGTCTTCCCTGCCCCGAAGTGCCTGACGCACGGCTTTTGCCCGAAGACGCGCTGCTCCTCTTTTTCTGCGGTGAATTTTTTTCTTTATTTGATTGTCCCGGCACGGCTTTCTTATTTTTGCCCTCCGCCATTTTCTTTCCTCCATTCCGGCCATATACCGTACCCTACCGCCTTGCGGGCATGGTACACCACTATTTAGCATATTTATGTATTATAACATCTCATTACGGTTAAAACAAGCCTGTATCCCTCATACCGGAATACAGGCTTTAGCTTGTGCAAAACTCAAATATTAATCCTCGTCATCCTGTGCAGCCTCTGCATAACCCTGACGCTTTCTCGCCATCTCGTCACTCTCAAGATACTCGTCATAAGTTGTAATCTTATCGATAAGCTGACCGCTTGGAACAATTTCCATTATACGGTTGGCTGTAGTCTGAATAAACTGGTGGTCATGTGATGTAAATAATGACACGCCGGGAAATTTAATCAGGCCGTTATTGAGCGCCGTGATGGACTCCATATCAAGATGATTTGTAGGGTCGTCAAATATAAGCACATTGGCTCCCATAATCATCATCTTTGATATAAGGCAGCGCACCTTCTCTCCTCCGGAGAGCACCTTAACCTTCTTCACGCCGTCCTCACCGGAAAACAGCATTCTTCCAAGGAAACCGCGCACATACGTCGGGTCAGGGTCAGGCGAATACTGTGTGAGCCACTCTACAATCGTATCCTCACAGTTAAACTCTGCCGCACTGTCCTTAGGGAAATATGCTCTCGATGTAGTCACTCCCCACTTAAAGCTTCCCTCATCAGGCTCAAGCTCCCCTGCAAGAATTTTAAAAAGCGTGGTAGTGGCAAGCTCATTTGAGCCTACAAACGCTATCTTATCATCATGATTTACTATGAAAGAAATGTTGTCAAGCACCTTAACACCGTCAATAGTCTTAGAGATACCCTCAACCTGCAAAACTTCATTTCCGATTTCTCTTGCAGGTCTGAAATCAATATAAGGATACTTTCTGCTTGACGGTCTTATCTCATCAAGCTCAATTTTTTCAAGAGCTCTCTTTCTTGATGTCGCCTGTTTAGACTTAGATGCATTTGCGGAGAATCTCTGAATAAACTCCTGAAGCTCCTTAATCTTTTCCTCTTTCTTCTTGTTTGCTTCCTTCATCTGCTTAATCAAGAGCTGACTTGACTCATACCAGAAGTCGTAGTTTCCTGCGTAGAGCTGAATTTTCGCGTAATCAATATCCGCAATATGAGTACATACCTTATTAAGGAAATAAC
>CALWKC010000010.1 GCA_944381165.1 uncultured Lachnospira sp.
TGGCGTGCCGCCATCCTCTCTGCTTTTGGCTATGACCCTTTAAAATGTGAATGCGGTGCAACCATGCTGTTTTTAGAACTCTATTTCAACCACAAGCGCGTTTCTCCGGATGAAATGTACGAGAAAGCCATGTCCCGTTCTCGTGGAAGGCATCCAAAAACTAATACTCTAATGAGCGACTCCATTCGCACAACACTTACAATATCTTTGTTATTATATCATATGTTTTCTTATAAACTCATCAACAGGCAAATAAAAATCATCATAATTCTCACGTATTTTATCGTCACTCCAATCCCACCATTTAATTTTATTCAAGGACTCAATCTGATCTGGTTCAAACCTGAAACGCAAAATTCTTGCCGGAACTCCTGCAACAACAGCATAATCAGGAACATCTTTAGTTATTACCGCCCCGGCACCTGCAATAACTCCGTTGCCAATATTAGAACCATTTGTAATTATAACATTTCTTCCAAGCCAAACATCGTTGCCTATAGTAATTCTCTCCCCTTTATGATACTCGCCTCTTGGTTTAACTCCCGGAAAAAATATCCCCCCCCTTGCGGCTAAACTGTCATATGGTGAATCATACTCAGCTGTGCCCCAACATATCATTGGGTGTGTAGTTATATATTTAATAGGATGGTTTTGAACAACATCGCACCCGTTTGCAAAGCTACAAAAGCTTCCAACTTTTTTTACTAAATGATGTGGATTACTTAATGGACCATAACAGTATCTTCCAATTTTTGTCTTTTCACACGATCTTATTATTGGTAAAATATCTTTAAAAACATCGTTAATTTCATCTTCAAAAAAATAAGTTTTCAATGTTTCCAGTAGTTCAGAATGAATTTCGGAATTTGCACTGACAAATAATAAGGCTCTTGTTTTGTCTCTTGCCAAAACTTCCAGTTCATCAACCGAATGAACTAATGAATTATATTTACTAATATCACGATCCACATAGATAGTATCCGAAATATTATATTGCTGTTCCAAAATCTGTTTAGTTAAAATCCCAAACTCTCCAAACGGATAGACAATAAACCTATTATTACCTTTATCAAGCTGACCGCGAATTGCTTTAGAAATTGTTAAAAATGGTGTATCCATACTCATGTCAAATACTTCTCCTTAAAATATCCAAAAAACCAAAATAATATATGCACAAAACCTGTGTACAAATTTATATTTTCAAAAAGCCACGCACACAAACGCAAGGATTTAAAAACTAATACCCAATTAAGCGACTCCGTTTGCATTATATATGCGTCCAACAATAACATCTCACAATATTTTAAAAACGAATTATTTATAAATATTTATTTTATTAAAACAACGCTTCCACATGTATCCGGTAAGCAGACAAAACTTATTCCATTCACATTACAATATTCATCAACCGCTTTCTTCACCCCTGGGCAACGATAATTATTATAATCATGTATCATAATTACTCCACCTTTTTCCAATTTAGGCCAAAAGAATGCTAACCCATCATATGTACTCTGATAAATATCCATATCAAGACTTACAAAACAAAAATTTTCATCTAAACCTTTAGCTGTTTCAGGAAAAAAACCTTTTTTAATAATGCAATTATCTTTATTTTTCATTTTTGACAAAACTTCTTCAATACTATCGTTTACAAAATATGAGCCTTTATATGCAGCATATCCATCCATCGAGGCTTTCCATACTTTATCTACATTTTCTTTTAATCTATTATTATTAAATCCTTCAAATGTGTCAAATAAGTACAACTTTTTATCTGGCAAAAATTTATTAATATACTTTGCAAATTCTCCTTTATATACTCCCGCTTCCGCACATTCCCCTTCTACACTTTTTTCTCTAATCCTTTGAGCCATAAGCCTCAATACTTCAACTCGTACATCTTCATCTTCATTTACAGCACGATGCATATCAAATATATTTTCAGCATGTACATATTTAGACAAAGCTTCCATAACGTCGTATTCTTTAGAGGTTATTAAATATGTATATTTTTCAGGGTTAATATGTTTGAGATATTCAAGAGATTTAATTTTCGAATTAAACTGTGAAAGTTTATTATCAATTATAAACGCTTCTTCTATTCCAAATTGCTCATTCATTACCTGCTTTAAAATAAGGCCATAATGTCCAAACGGATATATGACAAAATCCTTCTTCCCATTTATTATTGCCTGCTCGAGTCTTGTTCTAAACCACCTATAATATGCTCCATCATCATATTCAATTTTTGTTTTCATTTAGTAATTTCTCCTTCTGTTATACTATATTACAAAGAATTTAATTAATATATCGGAATGTTTGTCAAGTTGCTTAACTGCTTAATCATTTTTTAATATATAGAGAATGTTTGTATAAAAAAGTTAGATTATTGCTTTACAAATATCATGAAAAACTTTGATAAAATATGCCATATACAAATAAATCTTCTAGCACATAAAAGACACAGAAATCAATGAGCGACGCATTTATTTTGCGTTATATTCTAAAACTCTATTATACTTGTATACCCAATTTAAATTTGTATGATTACGAATGACGTTTCCGTTGCACATATTCATCTGGCCTCCGATAAACTATCCGTCTCTCACAAGCAGAAGGGCATCCTTGACTCAATGAATATTGTTATGATAGGCTTGAAGAAAATACGACATTCCAACCAAACCAAACTTATAGTATTACATTAATATTATGTGCAATTTAGTAAATGGGATTTTTGAGGAAGGTATCTGACAATGATTAGTTTTTCTGACGATTATTTTAACGCCGAAACAAGAGACGGTTTTTTTATAGAAAGCAAAATGAAACGCGCATGGGCAGCACAGATTGAGGTGCTTGAGGAAATCAGACGCATTTGCAGCTTAAACGGCTTGAAGTTTTTTGCGGACTGGGGAACTCTTCTCGGGGCAGTTCGGCACCACGGTTTTATACCCTGGGACGATGACCTTGATATTGGAATGCTGCGTGACGATTACACAAAATTTCTTGAAATTGCACCTGCTCAGCTTTCACATTTCTTTGAGTTAAAAAGTCTTTACAATGACCCTACGCATGACAATGTGAAATGCCGCGTTATAACAGGAAGATTTATGAATTTTTCCAAAGATTATCTCCAAAAATTTCACGGCTGCCCTTATATCGTCGGAGTTGATATTTTTCCCATAGATTACATTCCAAGAGACGCCGACGAAATGAAACAGCAGCTTGAGCTGATTAATCTGGTAATGACTGCTGCCGCAAGCATACCGCCTGAGCCGCCATACAGCCCTGAGGTCGTTTCTCTTGCAGGCAGCCTTGAAAAAATGTTCGGCATCAGTTTTAACAATAATAACAGATTATATCACGAATTTAAAAAACTTGTAGATATTCTCTCCCAATCCTGCAAGCCTGAGAGTTCTGATGAAGTCTGTTCAATGATTGACCTCGCAGCCGGCTGGAATTACCATGTTCCCAAAGAATGGTATGAAACATCAGTAAATATGCAGTTTGAAAATACTTATATTCCCGTTCCTACAGGATTTGACGGCATACTGAGGATAAAGTACGGAGATGATTACATGACTCCTAAGCAATGCAGCAGCTCACATGACTATCCTTTTTACAAAAAACAGGAAAAGGCTCTTAAGGATGTAATCGAAAAAGAATATAATACAACTCTTACCGATGAGGACTTTAACGCTCTTTTGGAGGAAAAGCTGAGAATAGATTGAGAAAAGCCCAGCAGAAGCAGCCTGAAAATTACAATATAATCAACAGAGCCGTGTATTACTCATGCCAGCTGATCTCATCTCAAAAGTCACGTGATTTCACGTCTTCCAACTATAATGATATTAAACGTGTATACTCAATTTGGATTTGCATGAATATGAACGATGATTCTTTTGCACATATTCATTTAACAACAGATAAACTATCAGGCTCCTACGAGTGGAAAGGCTCCTACGAGTGGAAAGGCAATCTTGACTTAATCAATATTGTTATGATAGGCTTAAAGAAAGAAAACAACATCTGCGGGATTGAAAATGATATAGGCGCAAATGACAGATATGGCAGTATCATTTACCTTCTCAAAATATTATTCTCAAAAAACTCCCGCCAAATTATAAGTTAAATATAATGAATACGAAGTACAACATTCTAACTGAAACCAACTTAAATGAGGATATGAATACTATGTGCAATTTAGGCGAAGGGATTTTTGAAGAGGGAATTGAAATTGGGGAAGCTGCCGGTTTAAAGCTTGGTGAAATTAAAATAATTCTCAACATGCATACCAAAGGCTTTTCCATTGAACAGATTGCGTATGCTTCTGACAAAAGTATAGATGAAATAAAATCTATTATAGACGATAGCATCACTAAAAAAGAAAGCTGACAATCTGCCCTGCCCCCTGCATAGCAGGGTAGTATTTTTACTGTAACACTTTATTAGAAAAGCGCAGCAATCATATTGCACAAACGCCACAGCTGACCTCTCTGCGTATTGTCTCTTTTCATCTCAGAGCTTACAATAAATCCCGAGCGTTCCTCTTCCTCAAAAAAGCCCGGCTCAAATAAAAGCTTCATGCTCGCACCCCGCTGCCAAGATATTTCTCAGGCAAATTGGTAAAAATATCTGTCGCGCCATAAGCCTTATATTTATCAAGATCAGGCTCCTTCAAAGGTCTGCCGTCCCTGAAAAACGGCTCATCCACATTCCATGCCCTTACAGGCATACCTTTCATATCCTCAGGCAGTTCAAATACGAGTCCGCCGATATACGGATGAAGCGCACAAGCCCCGGTCTGTTTAGCCATAGCAATGCATTCCTCGTTTGAGTTTGCCAGAACACCTGTCTTTGCCTCAGAATCAAGACTTTTTATACATGCAACGGAATCAGCCAAATATGACGACCATACAATATACCTCTCCATGCCGAAGTCCTTTACAAGGTTATAAGCCTTTTCCTCTATTCCTTCATATCTCACGACGCTTGTCTTAAGCTCAATGTTAATAAGCAGCCCTTTATTTTCACAGTATGGCTTAAGCAGTGAAAGCACCTCCGCAAGTGTCGGTATAGAAGTATATTGTCCGTTTCCGGCGTCAATTTTAAAGCTCTTTAACTCCTCCATAGTACATGAAGCAATTCTTTTGTCAACACCGATAATCCTACGCATATTCTCGTCATGAAAGACTACAAGCTCTCCGTCTGAGCTGAGCTGTATATCAAGCTCAATACCTGTTATACCGGTAAGCTCCGCCGCAGCCCTGAACGCCTCAAGTGTATTTTCCGGGTACAGCGTACAGCAGCCTCTGTGCGCCCATATCTTAGGCATCGGCTTAGTTTCTGCAGCTTTTATGAAATCCTTCTGCCTTTTTTTCATTTCAGGCTCATTCCATTTAAGGAATGCTTCCATAGTCCTCGCCATTGCAATACTCTCACAGTCCGTAAGCCCGACAGCTGCCACCGACATGTCATCTGCTCCTGCAAGCGCTTCCGTTTCCCACGAAATGCCGTCTTGCTCTTCCGCTCTCTCTGCTCTGCTCACAGCTCTTATAAACGCTCTCAGCTCATACTGCAATCCTGAGCCGTCATATGCATAATTATAAACCTCTCTCTTGTTTGGATTTTCGTATCTGACCTCAAATTCCTTTGTAAGCCACCACGGAGATTTCGCCAAAATATATCCGTTTGTCCCGGAAATCAAAAGCTGTCCCTCTGTTTTTACTCCCAATCCCGTCTTTACTGACGCCAGTTTATCGCCATAGGAAAAATAAGCCTTTGTATACGCATCGACACCATTTTGAGCCCTGACAGAGCTGAACGTCACATTACTGTAATCGCACCCAAGCAGTCTGAATACAGGAAGCATTACATAACTGCCAAACTCAAGAAAACTTCCGTTATATACAGGGGCGCTGTACTCCCTTGTATTTACAGGAGTAAGCCTTGAAAATGCAGCCTCTACATCCACAATCCTTCCTATCTTTCCGCTTCGAGCAAGCTCCATCATCGCATGAAAACCGGGACAATAGGCAGTCTTTACCGCCTCCATAAACACAAGTCCTTTAGTCGACGCCGTCTCATAAAGCTCCTTCGTCTCACGAGCGCTCAACGCCGCCGGTTTTTCACACAGTACATGCTTTCCGTTATTTAAGAGAAATAAAGAATATTCGTAATGTGTTTCGTGCGGGGAAGCTATATAAGCCGCATCAATATTATCAAGAAATGCTTCCAAATTATTCGTATAACATTTTATATTATGTGCTGCGCAAAATCGTTCTGCGCTTTCAATATTAGGGTTATATACGCAGTTTATACTCGTGCTCCGAATACCTGTAAGCGCAGTCTCTGCAAATCTTGACGCAATTCTTCCCGTGCCTATAATTCCAATTCTCATACGTCTATGCTCTCCTCATATCTGTAATTCTAACTTTTATATATTTTCAATTCTTTGAGCCATATATTCACCTATTGAGTGAATAGCCTCAAGCACCGATGACGACATTGCTTTCGGAAAGCTGTTCATGCATGGATACGTCTCAAAGCTCAGAGTTCCGCCAAAATTAATCTCTCTGAGCGCCTTAAATATCTGCTCCCACTTCTGTCCGTCATTTTCATTCTTTCCAAATGTATACGGCATCTGATGCAGATCACCGACTGCGTCATTTTCATGAAGATGAAGCGCCTTAAGCCTGCTTCCGAGTTTCTTTATAAATTCATAAGGCTCTCTCTTTACAAGCTGAAGATGCCCTGTATCAAGGCAAAAGCCAAATAACTCCTCCCCGGCATACTCATTTAACGTATCTATATACCATACCGCATCGTCGGGATTGGCACACACCCCCTCGACAATACGCGCTCCAAGCCCCTCATATAAATTCTCGAAACAGACTCCCACCTTGCACTGCTTTAAAAGCGGCACCAGCATTTTAAAATATTCAATATTTTCCCGGCGTTCCCTGTCTCTTCCATATATGTACTGCATCTTAAAAGGATGTATTACCACCCACGGCACTCCCAGAAACTCGGCAACCAATATGCTTTTTGGAATGACCGTTCCCTGCATATACTCATTCTGCGCCCCTCTTCCGTCAACCTTTACGGGATATGGCGCGTGACATTGCGAAGGTCTAATACCAAACTTTTCCATAGCCTGTCTATACTGATTAAAATATATAAACAGCTCCTCCACTGAAGCATCAAAAAATTTATTCACGTTTCCGGCATATAAATCCGAATTTTTTAAAAATGTATCTATATTAATATCTACCCTGTTAAAACCGGCTTTTTTTATCATTTCAAAACCTTTTTCAACTGTCATCTCAGGCAGAATTCCTTTTGTCTGTACACCGATATCAAGCATAATTTTCCTCATTTCCGCGACATTTTTATAAATAATAGTGGTCCCAGTAGCATCTGTACTCTACACCCATTTTGTCGAGCTGAAGCCCTATGGCGTCATAATACTGATTACAAATCCACACATTTCTCTTCTCAGACGGAATTTCCAGTATTTCATCGGGTGATTTTACCGGAAGCCCCATGCGCTCCTGCCCCCATATCTTTGAATTATTGTCTACCAAAAATGCCGGTCTGTATTTTAATCCCCACGCCTCCATATAGTTCTGAGCCATTTTGCCTGCGCCGAATAGAATAATCTGCCTTCCTGGCTGAGCAAGATATTCCTCTGTCCTGAAACAACTGTCCTCCCACTCGTCTATGACAGCTCTCATAAGTCCAAACATTACTCCGTGAAGCTGCTTCGGCGTCCTGCTTAAATTTCCTTTTGTGTCAAACACAAGCCTTCCCTTAAAATTCAGCCTGAACAAACTTCCTATTATATGATACCAGTCAGTGGAAAGCGAACCTCTTCCCGTTGTAAATGTATATGGCATCTGGTGCTGATCACTGAGACCGTCATTATCATTTATATGCATAAGCTTCAGCTTTCCGCCGCACTCATCCACTAAATCCCTTACATTTGTTCCAAGCAGGTTGGCATGTCCGATGCTTATACAGATGCCAAAGAGCCTGCGGCCGCACAGCGCGTCAAGTCTCTCAGTTAATGCCGTGAGCAGTGCGCCTTCGGAATAATCATTGTGATAAAATCTGTTGTCAACCGACGAAAACCCATTTTCAACATAAATATAAATGCCGGCTTTATTTATCGCCGCCGCACATTCATCTATAAGCTGTTCAAGCACAGACGCGCTTTTAACGCATTCAGTCTCTATTACAATATACTCTGCCCCTGACTTGACAGCATATTCAAGCGCTGTCATAAACACAGACGATGCATTCTCTCTCAATAAGTCTTTTCCTTCCGCAAAATCCGTCATAGCCTTTAAAGACACACATATTCCCGAAATCGAAAAGCCTTCATCCAAAATCCCTGACGCGTTTTCTATATCCTCAAAGAGCACCTCTATATCATTAAAGCCGTGAACTGCCGCCTCTTTAACCGATATTCCGTTTACATACTGAATTCCTGCTTTCACAATCTTCTCCTTTTTTACGTTTTTCCATAAACATCTCTACAAATTCAGACATAAGCACCGATTCACCCGCTGTAAGCTTGTAATCCTTCTTGTCTGTACCGTTGATTTTAGAGACAAAATCACTTATCTCATATCTGAGACCATCGCCCTGAAATCTCGGCTCAAAATGCTCTATCTTTGAAGGGTCCTCATACCTTACATCAAACTGGCGCATAAGCCACCACGGTGATTGTGCGATTATGTAGCCCTTTGTTCCGGAAACAACAAGCTGTCCTTCCGTTTTAACTCCAACTCCCGTCTTTACCGTGGCAAATCCCTTAGGGTATCTTATATTTACTTTTGTATACAAATCAACACCGTTGTCATCATATATGCTGTCGAAGCTGACAGAGCCGTAATCCTTTCCCATAAGCTTGATTACAGGAAGCAGAACACTCGGTCCAAACTCTAAAAACGCTCCGCCATACAGCCCGTCCTTACGCTCTCTTGAATTTGAGTCGGCAAGTCTTGTAAATGACGCCTCAACATCCACAATACCTCCGATTTTCCCGCTTTTGGCAACATTTATAAGCTGCTGAAAGCCGGGACAGTAAGCCGCCTTAACAGCTTCCATCAGAACGACATTCTTCTCCTTAGCCTCACTGTACAGCTCTTCGCTTTCACGCTTCGTAAACGACAGCGGCTTTTCAGACAGCACATGCTTGCCCGCATCTATTGCAAGCTTTGCATAATTATAGTGTGTCTCATTTGGAGAGGCAATATAGACTGCGTCAACACATTCAAGAAAATCATTGTAGCTTTCTGTATAGCACTTTATCTTCTCCCGCTTTTCAAATCTTCTGGCGCTGTCCTCAACCGGATTGTACGCACATTCTATTATAAGACCGCTCACATACTTTGACTCCGACACAAAACGAGGTGCAATTCTGCCCGTTCCAACTATGCCAATTCTCACAATCTTAAACTGATTCTTCCTTAAAATTGTGGAGGATATATTGGGCGTTCTATCCAGATAAACCACCTTACAGAAAGAATTAAGATAGTCAAAAATTCCCACCCAGTCAGATCCAACAGTAAAAATATCCACTCCGTACTTTTGTATATCTTCTATTTTCTGTCCCTCATGGTCCTCTACAATAATCATGTCGGCAAACCCTGTCTTTTTGACATTTTCGATTCTGTCAATAATAGAGTCTACAACATTGATCTTTCCTCTGGCTTCATCGAAATGTTCCGTGGTGACTCCAACAATCAGATAATCACCTAGCTCCTTAGCCCTCTTTAATAGATTGTAGTGACCCTGATGAAACAAGTCAAAAGTGCCGTACGTAATAACTTTTTTCATATCTTTATCCCCAGCTGTCCGTAATATTCTCTCTTCTGCTTCATATAAAAAGGATACTGGTGGCTCCCGCCTCCTATACGTGGCTGCATATAATCATCACCATACTTCTGTCTCAGTATAGCGTCATATCCGACAGGGACAGGAATAGTTGTATACTCGAAAGGAACATCTATTGTATCGCTGTAATACTCTTTTGGATATACATCTAAAGGTCTCGGTCCTATGTGGTCAGGCATAAGTGCTAGCTTATCCGACTCCTCTTCCGTATACATCATGCTTAGGCGCTCGGCAAGCTTTAAGAGTTGCGTTGACAGCGGTTTTTCATAATCAAACTTAACATTAAACATCTCTTCTATCTTTAATGCAGTCTCTCGTATCTTTTCCTCATCATGCTCGCCGCTCTCCAATGTATTCGCAAAAACCTCAACTATCCGCTGCAGCTGGCAGTGGTATTCATCTTCCTCATCTGTAGGCGCAACATAATCAAGCGGAAATATATCAAGTCCTATAACCCACGGACAACCGTGATACTTCTCCATTCTATCTATATTGTAGCTTATAACCTTCCCATTCACAATTCTTGTAATAAGCATATCCCACCCCAGGTCCGTGTGAATATTGACTATATCATAGCCTTTCATCTCATGAGACGCAATCTCACAGAACTTTATGTAATCAGGGCGCTTCATTGTTATGTCCATATCGTCATCCCATGGTATAAAACCCTTATGTCTTACCGCGCCCAGAAGCGTTCCCCAATCCGCAAAATACTGGATATTATGTTTCCTGCAAATATAGTCCACATCATGCAGCACCTCTATCTGGGCAGCCCATACTCTTTTCATCATGCTCTCAACATAAAATCCCTCTCGTATTTCTCCTTCCAAAAAACCTTTTGGCAACTGCATATTGTACTTTCTCCCTTTTATATTGTAATTTATAATCGTGTTAAATATATTTTTACATAAATGTGTTATTATTTCAAATACTATTTTAATACTCTGTATATACACGCTTTAATATATCTGTTTTTTGAAATATTACAAAAGCGCCACAACAGGCACTTTCAAAACAATTTCCTATTCAGCAAAAAAAGCTGGCTTAACCGCCAGCTTTTAAAACTTTAATATATTTACTGGATAAGTGAAAGTACACCCTGTGTCTGCTGATTAGCCTGTGCAAGCATTGACTGTCCTGCCTGTGCAAGGATATTGTTCTTGCTGTACTCAACCATCTCGTCAGCCATATCTGTGTCACGGATACGTGATTCAGCTGCCTGGGTATTCTCACTTGTTGTATCAAGGTTGTTGATTGTGTGCTCAAGTCTGTTCTGAATAGCACCAAGCTTTGAACGTGTCTGTGATACCTTATCAATAGCATCCTGAATAGCTTTCATTGAAGCTCCTGCTGCTGAGAAGCTTGATACTTTAAGATTACTAATTTTAAGCGTTTTTGTGGATACAGAATCGATAGAAACCTTGATTGTCTGTCCTGAAATAGCACCAATCTGAAGATTTTTCCCTGTGAAGCTTCCGCTGAGCAGGTTCATTGTATTGAACTGCGTTGTAGACTGAATTCTGTCAATTTCGCTCTGAAGCTGCCCAATTTCTGCTGAAATAGCCTGTCTGTCTGTAGAAGTATTAGTATCATTTGCAGCCTGTGTTGCGAGCTCGTTCATTCTCTGTAAGATTGAATGTGTCTCGTTCAGGGCACCTTCAGCTACCTGAATTAATGAGATACCATCCTGAGCGTTTGATGAAGCCTTGTTAAGACCTCTGATCTGGCTTCTCATCTTCTCTGAGATCGAAAGACCTGCTGCGTCATCTGATGCACGGTTAATTCTGTAACCTGATGATAACTTCTCTGTTGCCTTTGAAAGAGCACTTGTAACTGTGCCTAACTGTCTGCTTGTGTTCATTGCTGATAAATTGTGCTGTACTACCATAATACAATCCTCCTTGATTTTAAAAAATCCATTTATTTTATAATTTATAAAAGTGATACTTTTTACTTTAATTTTCTTTTATCACTTACTTGTCTTATATATCGGAGCATTTTTTTTAAACTTAACCCCTTTTTCCAAATTTTTTTATTTTTTATTTATGAAAAAAAACGCATGTATTTCAACCAGGCAGCACAACGAAAAAACCGCTGCAAAGCAGCGGCTCTTTCCGTATTATAGTAGTAGATGTAATTAACCAAGAAGTGCAAGTACACCCTGTGTTGACTGATTAGCCTGTGCAAGCATTGACTGTCCTGCCTGTGACAGAATGTTGTTCTTGCTGTACTCAACCATCTCATCAGCCATATCTGTATCACGGATACGTGACTCAGCCGCCTGGGTATTCTCACTTGTTGTATCAAGGTTGTTGATTGTGTGCTCAAGTCTGTTCTGAATAGCACCGAGCTTTGAACGTGTCTGTGATACCTTATCAATAGCATCCTGAATAGCTTTCATTGAAGCACCTGCTGCTGAGAAGCTTGACACTTTAAGATTACTAATTTTAAGTGTTTTTGTGGATACAGAATCGATAGAAACCTTGATTGTCTGTCCTGAAAGCGCGCCAACCTGAAGGTTCTTTCCTGTAAAGCTTCCGCTGAGCAGGTTCATCGTATTGAACTGCGTTGTAGACTGAATTCTGTCGATTTCGCTCTGAAGCTGCCCAATCTCTGCTGAAATAGCCTCTCTGTCAGTAGAAGTATTAGTATCATTTGCAGCCTGTGTTGCGAGCTCGTTCATTCTCTGTAAGATTGAATGTGTCTCATTCAGGGCACCTTCAGCTACCTGAATTAATGAGATACCATCCTGAGCGTTTGATGAAGCCTTGTTAAGACCTCTGATCTGGCTTCTCATCTTCTCTGAGATTGAAAGACCTGCTGCATCATCACCTGCACGGTTAATTCTGTAACCTGATGATAACTTCTCTGTTGACTTTGACAATGCGCTAGACACACCGTTCAACTGTCTGCTTGTGTTCATTGCTGATAGATTGTGCTGTACTACCATAATTGTTTCCTCCTTGAATTTCCGGTGGCTTCCCTGCCACTCATATTTTTTTGTCAGAACACTTGCGTGTTCTGCTATATATTATATCGGACTTTTCTTTTAGAAATTTAGCCCGAATATAACCTTTTTAAAAAATTTATTGCTGACGCTATGACAAGTTTGCTTAGCAAACTTGCATGCGTCAGTTCCCACAGTGCACGCCTTATGCACTGCTCAATGCTTATTGACATTATACCATATCAGCCTGTGAATTTCCATATTTTATGTATTACTTTTTCTTGTCCATAAGCTGAGGCTCATAGCTCAGTTTATTCATATTCTGATAATATGTGTTTACCACCTTAGTGCTGCGTTTTGCGTTTTCTACTTCCTTTTTCATTCGCGAAAATGTGCTCTGCGCCAGCGTCTTATTTCTCGCCTCCTGAGCCTGAACCTTCACCGACAGCTCCGTGACTGCCTTGATAAGCTCTTTTATCCTGGCGATTTCCCTGCTGTACTCCTGCTTATGTCCGTCAAGAACTGCCTTAACCCTTGAAAACAATCCGTTAAAGCCTTCATCCAGCTTGACAAGCCGCTCAATCAGCTCAGCCTTCTCATCAATATTTCTCTGAAAGGCATCACCGTCAAACTCCTGCGCAGCCAAGATGCTGCTCTGCTCCTCACTCAGTGAAGCAATACGGGTAAGAATCTCCTTCTTCATCTCAAGGCTGTCTGTCATCATCTGAATATAGTTATCAGTCTCCATGCTTCACCACTCTCCGCAAAATACGATAAAAAATTAATGTATTTGAGTACCGTTTTTTGTCTTTGCCATAACCTCTTTCCACGTGTCGCGCATTCCTCTAAGCTCACTAAGCGCCCGCTCAAGAAGCTCTCTGTCTTTTTTTATATTGGCTTCCACCAGAAGTTCATATATATATTTGTATATTTTGTCGAAATCCTCGGCAACAGCATATTTGTGATTCAGCGTTGCCTGAAATTCCACAATAATATCCTCCGCCTTAGTTATATTAATATGAACCTTTTCCATATCCTTCTGTTCTAATCCAAGAAGCGCTACATTGCAGAATTTAATTGCTCCGTCGTATAAAAGCAGTGTGAGCTCTGCCGGAGATGCCGTCAAAATTTTATTTCTGTTATACTGCGCATACGCCTGGTTTATTGCCATTCCTTTGACCATACCTTTCTGCGCCGCAGCCAGTGCATAAACAGCAGTGCTGCGGCTTATGTGTTTTAAACTGCCTGCTCAGGCAGCAGCCTGGGCATATAAAATCTACAGAATATTAAGAAAAATATCCCGCGAGTGACGACTGTGTCTGATTAAGCTGTGCAAGAGCAGACTCCATACTTGAGAATTTATTATAATAGTAATCTTCCCATCTCGTAATCTCGTCCTCTTTATCAGATATTTTTGTCGTGTACTCAGAATACTCTGTCGCCAGCTGTTTATCGTTATAAATTGTATAAATACTTCTTAAGCTTGTCGACGTCATTCTGCTGCTCAAATCATTATAGACATTTGTCGCAAGCTGTGAGAAGAAGGATATAACCGTATCAGGATCGCTCGCAAGCGCAGCTCTGAGCTTATCCTCGCTGGCTGCTGAGACAGAATCGTCCGCATTTCCGTCAATGTGATATACTCCCTTTTCATTCTCTCCGGAATCGAAATAGCCCTGTGTCTTTATACCAAAGCTTGCAAGAGAATACTTCACTCCGTTTATCTCTATAGAAGACGCCATAATCGTCTTTAAAGCAGAAGATGTATTTCCAAGTGTAGAATCCTTTCTTAGAAGAGAATCCTTAATCTTTTTCTCCCACTTCTCAATCTCATCATCAGTCATGGCTTCTTTTTCTTCGCTGGTCAAAGGCTCATAACCGCTGGAACTGTCAGCATTATAAGCTGTGTCCATAGCTTTAATCAGAGTGTTGTACTCCTCAAAGAATTCCTTTATCTGGTTATAAATACCGTCTACGTCCGTATCCGTTGTAATAGTGACCTTTTCTGTTCCCGTCAGCGCCGTAGCCTGTATTGTAAGTCCGTTTATTGAGAAATTGTTAGTGTTGCTCTCAAAGGTTGCACCGTTAAGCACAATCTCAGCATCGCTTCCCACAATCCTCACAGCCCCGGAAGCATCTGAAAGCGAACCGCCTGAATACAGAGCTGCCATCTTCTGGCTGTACGCAACCTTTGCGTCAATCCCGGCATCCGAGTCAGCCTTAAGCACCGCATTTTCAGCGTCAACCTCAGCCGCAATTTTTTCATATGCAGATGTGTCTGCATCAGTTGCCGCTGCTGCGACAGCCTTTCCGTCAGCGCCGATTGTAACATAATCAGCGTTATCGCTCATTATCCTGGCATTCTGTTCATATACAGATATATTGTTCTCCAGCGTTGAAATCTTAGAGCTCTCGGAGTTGAATTCCGTCAGCAAACCATCCTCTTCCAGCTTATCCGTGTCATACTGTATATTACCATTATCATCTTTAACAATACTTCCGTCATCGCCAACCTTTGCATACTGTGCATACTTGGTCTCAAATTCGGACTTCTGTGTCGAGAGTGATGTCTTTGCCTGGTCAATGCCGCCCCATGTGTCATCGGCATCCATAGTGTCAACTATCGTCTTAGCAGCATTATACTTGTCAGCATAAGCCTTTGCCCTGCTCTCATAGCTTATTTTAATTTTATCGTATGCAGCATTCTTTACCTCAGTAAGGGCATCTGCATCGCCCGCATAGGCAGCCCACTTTTCATACTCCGCCTTATCAGCGTCATTTACCGTAAACAGCCCCATGCTCTGAAGCGCCGTGAGACCGCTGTCATTATTTGAAACAAGGGAAAAATCATGACTTGCTCCTGATGTTGCAGAGCTTACGAAAAATCTCTGATTATTCTCATCAAAACTTGCATTCAGCCCTGCTTCCTTAAGCCTGGTAACAAACTGATTCACGGTCATGTCGCTTGACACCTGAATGTCAGTCGTCTTTCCGTCAACGGTAACCGTCAATGAGCCGTCTGTAATTCCTTCCATTCCCTTAATGTTGCCGAGCTTGCTGCTTCCTGTAAGCTTGGCACTGTTTCCGCTGTCGTCAGTACCGCTTACAACGCCACCCGTAAGATAGCCTGTAGCCGCAAGCTTTTTAACTTCAAGCGTCTGAGTCCCGTTTACAGCAGAAGAACCTGCCGTAACTTTAGCATAAATGCTGTTTGAAATTGTTGCTGCTTTTAAATTATAATTATTAGAAAATCTGAAAGAAGACAGCTTTCCCGAAAAAAAACTGTAAATGCTGGTATTCATGGTCTTCCAGCTCTCCTGCTTCCACGAAAGCTTTGTCTGTGCTTTAACCAGATTATCCTTCTGTAATGAATATGAAGATACAAGCGCACTAACCAGCGCCTCTGTATCCATTCCTGATTGTAAACCCGACAATCTTATTGGCATAACTTACTCCTATCCGCACGTCCGTGTGCTAAAAACCGTCAATAGAATATTAAAATTCTAACGCTTCTCATCGACTAAAATTCCGGCAAGCTCCCATGCCCTCGCGAGCATCTCCAGTGCTTTCTCAGATGGGATTTCTTTTATAACCTCATCAGTCTCCTTATCCTTAATTTTAATCGTTATTCTGTTTGTCGGCTCATTATAGCCGAACTCGGCAACTGTATTGTGATTGATGATTTTGTTGAAATCATTGACGTCTTTCATTGTCGCCGCAGCCTTCTTTTCAGTTCCTGCTTCATCACCTGCCGACAGGCTGTCCTTAGCCTCTAATGGCTGTTCCGCAGTCCCCGCTGCAAGCTGTGCAGCCTCTGACGGCTCAACCGGAACCGACTCTGACGATGACTTTACTGATGCAGTCGTCTGATAAGACTGAGTCCCTGAAACTCTGCTAATTGATTCAATTCCCATTTTTTCACCTCCGTGTGATAAAAACTTTATCTTGCTACTAAGAGTTATATCGGAAAAAATATAAACGAAATTAACCCGTTTTTAAAAAATTATTTGTTATTCTTACCTCCGAAAAGCTGTTTAAGTCCCTCTATATCGACAGACTCTGACGCCTCCTTATTAGCGTTCTGAATCTGAAGATACACTTCCTTTCTATATACAGGAACAGATTTAGGCGCTGATATTCCAAGCTTTATCTGGTCGCCCTTAATATCAAGTATCTTAATTTCTATATCGTCGTTAATGATGATTGCCTCATCCTTTTTTCTTGATAATGCCAGCATCCTACTCACCGTCCTTTTCTTTTTTTGAGTCCAGTATATCATAAATCGGCATTCTTACCTGGTAATCATCGTTGTCGGCGATAAGCTGAATTCCCTTCATAGTATCTGCATTTATGATAATAGGAGCCTTTAGATTACATGTCATCTTGGTAATATCAGACGGTACTGTAAGAGTTACAAGCACGACAAGCTGCGCATCTTTAATATTTTCACCGAGAGTATTGATAAGCTCATCCTCCACAACAGGGTCATAATCCTCTTTCACAAGCTCAGGCTTCATGACAGGAAGCGCAAGAGCCGCATCATCAAGAGACTGCAGCCACATAATCGAACTCTCTGCTTCTTTCTGCGCGTCAAAAACAATCATATACTTTTTATATGACTCAAAGCCTATTATTCCTTTTTCAAATGTGATTACCTTATCCTCTGATGTATCAATCTCCCCAAACCATTTTGTCTGTACCTTCATGTTTTAACCAAACCTTTCTGCCACCCTGCGGCACTTTGATGATTTATCCCAGAAAATCCAGCAGAGTCTGCTGAACAACCTTGCTTGCCGCCATAAGCGACGCATTATAGACAAGCTGTGCAGAAGAATAACCTACAACAACCTCCTCAATATCTATATCCTCATTCTGAGACTTCAAGTTGGTAAAGTTGGTTTTTTGCTCAGTGAGCCTGCTCCTTGTCAGATCAAGTCTTGTCATTCTGTTTCCCACGTCTGCCTTTGCCAGAGATGTCTGTTCCTGATAATCCTGCATTTTTCCGACTCCTCTTTCAAATGCATTAGTCATCTCTTCCTCAGCCAGCTCTTTCTGCTTTGTAAGACCTTCCTTTATAGAGTTGAGCTTGCTCTGAGATTCTTCGTCGCTGTACTGGTCCTGCCCAAGCATTCCCTCAACCTGCTCAATCTGCTTTTCCAAGTCTATTACATTATTAACCGAAGTAATCAAATCGTCAATATCTCTTCCGAGATAAATATTAAATGCCTCGTTTGCCTCTGTGTTTACTTTTAATTTCTGAGAAAAATTGATATTATACTCAATATCTTCATTTACTTTATTGTATACAACGCCTGCATTATCCGGATTGTTGTCAACACAGTCAAAATACATTACAGGGTTTAAATCTCCCTTAATGAAATTATCCTTTCTGTATGTAAATGAAAATCCGTCAGACGAATAAAGCTGATTATATACATTCTGACCCATAAGGAGTTCTCCGGTAGACGCATTAAACACAACCTCATCATCCCCGGGCTGATAATTTGAATCCGTCGTGGTCGCAGCCGCAATCGTTGTCCCGTCTGCCATTACAATCTCAAACGGACCTGCGTCGTCAACCTCACTGTATGCTATTCTGACGCGATGTACATCTGCAACATTAGGCGTTATTATATTTCCTGACGCATCAGTCTTGACATCAAGATTAAGAATATCTTCATTAGTATAAGCATTCGTATATACTTTCTTAGTCTCAAGGTCATCTCTCGTAAATGACTGAGTTATAGTAAAATCAACATCCGCCGCATCCTCGTCAGACTGATATGTAAGCGGTGTGTCCGTCATATAGCCCGTAAAGACATAACGTCCCGCATACTCAACATCCCCTTCTGCATAATAGGCATCTCTGAGCTTATTAAGACTCTCCGCAATAGTGTTTCTCTCAGCCGAAGAGTATGAATCCGAAGCTCCCTGCGTACAGTAATCATACAAATCAGTTAGTATTGAATTTGCCTCGTCAAGAGCGCCCTCCGTAGTTTTAAGCCACGAATCCGCATCCGGAATATTTTTGTCGAGATACTGAGTAACCTGATCGAGGCTGGCGCGCAGACGAAGCGCACGGATTGCTATAATAGGGTCCTCTGAAGGCTTACTGATTTTTTTCTCTGTTGAAAGCTGATTATCTAAAGTATTGAGCTGATTTTTATTCACCTGGATATTAGCCATGGTGCTGTTAATCATCATCTGATTAGTAATTCTCATATGCTCCCTCCATTTCCTATAATCCGGTCTGATTAATCAATTTGTCATAGATTTCATTCATGACTGACATCATCTTTGAGCTGAGATTGTATGCCTGCTGAAACTTCATCAAATCCATTGCCTCTTCGTCCGTGTCTACTCCCATAACCGAAAGACGCTGGTTGTGAATACTTGTCTTTAAATTGTTGTAGTTTTTATAAAGATTTTCTGCCTTCTGGGCATCTATCGACATATCGCTGACAATGCTTTCAAGGAAATACTTTGCGGTACCGCCGTCGTAAATCTTTTCTGACTGGAGCTTGCTGAGCTCCTCCATAATCTCTGCCTTGCCCTCCCCGGCATTCTGGTCTTTTTTGGTGGCAAGCAGGTCTGCATTCTCAAGCAGCTCAGGATTTACCGTTACATTGCCCGCTGACATCACCGTTGTATTGTCCTGTGTTACAAACAGCGAAATTCCCTGATACTTTCCGTCAGAAGTATAGCCCGACTTCATAATCTGATTAACCGCGTCGGTAAACGTCATTATAAACTGATTGAGCTGAGCCTGATAGTATGGAACTCCTTTGTATGTAGTATTGTTTTCTGTCTGATTTTTGGTTTCAAGCGTAAGATTTCCGTCCGAATCCGTTATCTCATCCCCGTTCTCATCAACAGCTATGGTTTCTATCTCTCCGTTGCAGCCGTCACGAATATCAACAAGTCCCTTTAAATGTCCGCCGAGCGAGGTATTGTAAATGTCGAACTCCTGGCCCGAACTCCACTGTATATCATACAGACCCTCCGCATCAGTTGCGTTTCGCTTCTCCTCCCTTGCAACTGTCTGAAGCGTGTTGTAGCTGTAAGATGAAACAAGGCTCTGTCCGTTAATTCTTACAGTAAAGTTTGTAAGATTATTTCCCAAATCCTCTTCCGTCGTCTCAACATTTACAATCTCTGAGAGCTCGTCAATCATGGCGTTTCTCTTGTCGCGGAGGTCGTTGGCATTTCCGTAATTGGCCTCAATCTGATTAATCTGTCTGTTGAGTGCCGCTATATTTTTGGCGTAGGAATTAATCTGCTCTACCGCGTCCTTAATCTCATTGTTGGCATCCTCCTGAATATTTCTCAGATTGGTGCACAATGTATTAAAGTAATCAGCTAAACTCTTTGCGTTATTGATGAGCTGATTCTTTGCAGACACCTCGCCCGGAGTTATTGTAAGCTGATTTACAGCCTCATAAAAATTTTCATACTCTACCGAATATCCCTCAAGAATAAACTCGTTCAGATAGTCCTCAATCTGTCCCATATAGTTATCCTTCACGGAATACTGACCGTAATTTGCCTGATTATTGCGGTACTTCGCATCATAGTAGCTGTCTCTTATCTGGGCGATTTCCGTCACGACAACGCCCGAGCCGAGCGTACCGTAGGTGGTGTAATTTCTGATTGCATCCGCCGCGGTAGTATTTGCCTGCTGTCTTGTATATCCGTCAGTATTGATATTAGAAATATTGTGTCCGGCGACATTCAGCGATGTATTTGCAGCCTGAAGTCCCGAATATGCTATTGTTAATCCAAAAAACGTTGATGCCATATGCCTACCTCATTTCTGCCTTTGCTTTTAAAGTGCTCCCAGCGATGTCACAAGATGCTCAAGCATCTCACTGATTACATTGATATATCTTGAAGAAGCATTGTATGCCTGCTGGTATTTAATCATTTTTTCAAGCTCCTCATCGGAAGACACTCCCTCTGTCTGAAGTCTCTGGTCGTCATAGCCGTCAACCATTGTCTGCTGATGATTTACATAATTGTTTAAAACACTTCCGGTAGTCGAAAACTCACCCACATAGTTATTATAAAATGTATTGAAATCTCCCACGGCATACATTTCAGGATTAAGAGACGCAAAATCCGCGTTCCACACATCCACAAGCTCCTGTCCCTTTGCCATATCCTCTTTTCCGTCATATGTAGTCATAGGAATTTTGGAAACATCCTGTGCTACAGTTGAATTCATTATAAGATTTCCAAGCTTATACTCTGAGCGGTCTCCTCTTTCGTTCTGATTGTTATGGACATATATGTCGCTTCCGTCAGCCGCTTTTATAACAACATATCTCTCCGTATTCTGTCTCGAAAAAAGCTCCTCGCCGACAGTCCTGTCTTCATCCATGCCGTAGTCTGTCTTATCCATATCGAGAACAGTATAGTTGTATGAAGTTACATCCGCCTCATTATTACCGTCCGCATCTGTATACAGCTTTTCTTTTGACTCATAGCTGTAAGTTCCATCATTATTGTCAAAGCCCTGTATCTCATTGCCGTTTTTGTCGTAAAGCACAGCCTCAGTCGATGTATAGCTGTATGTGTTCGGCATAATCTCGTTACCGTCAGCATCGGTAAGCGCATCAGTTACCACCATTTCCTTCTCAGGGCAAAATACCTCATTGAGCTTCTCAACAATTCCGTTTACAAGCTTGTCGAGCCCCGCAATCGCACTGAGTATAACAGAAGGTTCTATATACTTGTTGTAGTATGCCTGCTTTTCCTCGTATTCGGCATAGTCCATATCATACTGCCTCTGTCCCTCGGCAGTCGTCAAATCATAATCCGACTTATTCGGCTTTACAGGGACATCTGTGTAATCCACATTCACGCTGCCCCTGGCGAGAAGAAGCCCTTTAAGCTCTCCCTTGTCTGAGGATATGGACGCTGAATACAGCTCCGATTCATTGTAGACATCGCGTTCGTAGCCCTCCCACACCGGGATAAGCAATGTAGAATCATCATATGTCCTGAAATTCATCTTAGCAACAGAAGATTTTGTGACAAACGGAACATTCTCAGCCGTCACATAAACTTCTCCGTTCTCTGTCTCATAATAAGAAATATCCATGTAGCCGCTGAGCTCATCCAGCAGCACATCTCTCTGGTCTCTGTAATCATTGGCGTTCTCAATTCCCGCCGCCTCTATCTGGGAGATTTTTTTATTTAATGCATATATTTCATTTCCAATGCTGTTAATTTTTTCCACCATATTGGAAACCTGAACATTGAGCGTTGTCTGGTAGTCCTTCAAGCCCTGATAAACCGCTTCAGACCTCGTAAGAAAAGCCGACGCGCTCTGAATAAGCGAAGAACGCTTTACCGTGCTTGACGGCTCCTTGCTGAGCTCATTTATTGAGTTGTAGAGATTAGTCAGAAACTCCTGATAAGTCACGCCCTGCATCTCGCCCAGCTGGTCCTCTACCTCTTCAATAGCCTTATACTGGCTTGAATAATATCCAAGTCTTCCGTTTTCCTGACGGTACGCCTTATCGATAAACTCATCTCTTATTCTTCTTATTTCTGAAATGCCGACGCCCAATCCGTATGTAGAACTGATAGGCGAGCCGTAGCTTCCTCCTATCGTTACATACTGTGTATCCTTAAAGGCAATCTGCTGCCTCGTATATCCCTTTGTGTTGATATTCGCAAGATTGTGTGCCGTTGTATTTAATGCTGTCTGTGCTGATTTCAGTCCTGATGCGCCAACAAACAGACTCGCCATTCCATTAGCCATGTAATTACTTCCTCCTGCCGATACTGCTCATCCGTAAGCCGGGCAGATACTCCTCCGTGAGCATCCCGTTTTCCCCGTCACACTGCTGCGGGGTTATTGACTGAATTAAATGAAATAAAAAGTCACTGACTCAGTGGCTTTTTATATATAATCTGTGCAAATGCTTTTGCACAGCAGATTTATATTTTAAATATTACTGCTTGGCATCAAAGCCGCCTGCCACAGGAAATGTATTTTGCTGTTCATAAGCGCCTTTGCTGTAATTGCCTGTCTGAGGTGCTACCACCGAATTTCTTGCAAGATTTAGTTCAAACTCAATCATATCCATAGACTCCTGCAGTAACATTTTATTATTCTCATTTATCTTCGTAAGCCGGCTGAGAGTTCTTTTCAGCCTAAGATGAACTTCCTCAAGTGCCGCCTGCTCTTCTGGCTGACCTGACAGCATATCGACAATTTTTTCTATCTTCATGCCCTCTTTAGGTAGATTCAGCACGTTGCAGATGTCATTAACATTTTCCTCCCTTTTGGCGTCCAGCTTATTAATATTGTCGATAAACCTCTGTTCATATCCGAGAATTTCCTGAAGCTTCTCTACGTCTCCTCCGACAATGGCGGAGGTTTTACGTTCCGAAAGTTCTGTCAGACCTTCATATTCTGTATTTTCTTTGTCAAGTACATCAATAAGTGTCTCTATCAAACTCGCCATGTGCAAAACCCCGCCTAAAATACTATCGTCTGTGCGTCATCAAGTATCTTATCCGCAACCGCTTCCGAACTGATACTGTACGTCCCTGCCTCCATCTGTGCCTTGATGCTTGCGACCTTGTCCATACGCACATCTGATGCGCTGTTCACAGCAGCTCTCGCTGTGTGATAGCTGTTAGCCGTATGTGAAATCTCAAGCTTATCACTGAAAGAGTATGCATTTCCCGCCTTCTTTACTGCCGAAACACTGTTGCTGTTTGACTTGTAAAGCTGGCTTACCGCATTATACGCCTCAACACGCATACTAATCGCCTCTCTTTCTATAATTGCTTTTTTGTTTTCTTGTGAAATGTATCGGATGTTTGACAGATTTTCTTAACACTAAATTGTAATTTTTTTATTTTCTGTGGATTTTTCGGGGAAATTCTTATAAAAAGAGTTCGCAGACGAACTCTTTCGCGAGGCGCGGATTCATAAGAATAAAAAAATCCTCTGATTAATATGAAACTTTCACCAATCAGAGGATATACGCAGTTTATTTTGTTAATTACAGTCTGACCGCCGGTTACTGTCTGTGCAGATAGCGCATTCTCTCGCTGTCTTTAGCAGTACTCTTTCTGGAAACAGGCATCTCGGCATTAGTTCCGTACATGCTTCCAAGCTGGCTTGCCAGCGTAGACTTGCACGAATCACAATATTTTCCCGATTTAATCATTTTGCCGCAATTCTCACATTCAATTCCTATAGGAGAATCATCCGCAAAACAAAGCCTCTCATCACGCACCCACTGCTCAATCTGTCTTACACTGACATCACAATCCTCAGAAATCTGACTCATGGTTGCGTTCTTGTTTTCTTCTATGTATTCCTTAACCACGTCAAACTTATCCTCAAGCTTTCGGATACAATCCGGACACAAATGTCTGTAAGAGCCTCCGATATAATTGTATAAGCGTCCGCATCCCCTGCAATTTCTTACGTCCATAAAAAATCCTCCACAAATATTTAAAGGCCTTGTCACTATGTTTGCTCTGGTGTACTCACCGCTGCATCAGCCTATCCCCCTGCCGATGCAAAGACTCAGACAAAACACGCTCTCTGCGCCGCACTCCTTTAGCACCCCGGCGCAGGCATCAGCCGTTGCACCGGTAGTGTAAATATCGTCAACCAACAATACTTTTTTATATTTTACAACATTTCCGCGAACAATAAAAGCCTTTTCGAGATTTTTTATACGCTCCTGCTCATCAAGCAGTTTCATTGGTTTTGTCTTTTTTGCCCGCGCCAAAAGATTGCTGTCTGTCCTGATTCCGGTCAGCTTGCCAAGCTCTTCCACCATCAGCTCAGCCTGGTTATATCCTCTTATTCTCAGTCTGTCTGCGTGCAGCGGCACCGGAATAATAACCTGCGGCGCCCATTCATCAATCAGAAGCCCGCATCGCTCTTTTATCTGACGTGAATACCACGCCGCATACTCTCTGCAGCCTTTATATTTATATCTGTAAACAGACTGTTTTATTCCCTCAGAATACGCAAATACCGCAGCTCCCTGCTCAAAAACATGTTCAGCCCTATGACAGTCATAGCAGTACTCGCTCTCCGTTTCTGAGAGCTGTTTCCCGCACTTCAGACATCTGTCCTCATTTATGTAAACCAACCTGTTGCGGCACTCCTCACATATATCAAGCCTTACCCCGCTCACATACGGCGCCGGTTTTCCGCACACAGGACACGCAGGCGGATAAACCGCATTGATTACTGCTTCCCTGAAGCTTTTTATATTCCCTCTTATTACCCCATCCTCCGTTTCATTCAAACATAAGCCTTTACCGCACAGCGCCGCTTCGCTCCCGCTACTGTGCCGCCGCCTCAAGTATTCTCTCGTCAAGCGAAGAATATCTGCGCTGCTCCGTTTCATTTTCCGCCATCTGGTGAAAGCAGTCTTCATTTCCCACCATGCAGACACACTTTCTCGCCCTCGTGACGGCAGTATACAAAAGATTCCTGTTCATAAGCATTCTCGGTCCCGGATACATCGGAATTACAACCGCCGGATATTCGCTTCCCTGCGATTTATGCACAGTTATGGCATAGGCAAGCTCAAGCTCCTCGAGCTGATTAAAATCATAATTTACATATCTCTCATCATCAAACTTTACTGTCAGTTGTTCAGTAAACGCGTTAATCTCCGCTACCACCCCGGTATCGCCGTTGAACACACCGCTTCCCGCATCGCTTGGAATACCGTATCTGCTTCTCTTCTCCCACTCAAGCTGATAATTATTTTTTATCTGCATTACCTTATCACCCTCGCGGAAGGTTGTCTCACCGAATACCTTTTCCGCTTTTCCCGGTGACGGTGGGTTTAAAAACTCCTGCATTATCTTGTTAAGTCTTAGCGAGCCGACCGCCGACTTTTTTGACGGCGTCAAAATCTGCACCTCGTTTACCTGAGCGCCTACATATGCAGGAAGCTTCTGTTTTACAAGCGTGCATATTGCTGCGATAACTTCATCCGGCGTCTGCCTTCTCACAAACAAGAAGTCCCGGCTGTATTTATTTAACACAATCTTCTCTCCCCGGTTGATTTTATGCGCATTAATTACAATCTCGCTCTCTGCCGCCTGCCTGAAAATCTTTTCAAGCCTGACTACAGGGAAACAGCCGGAGGCTATAATATCCTTGAGTACATTTCCCGCGCCAACGCTCGGAAGCTGGTCGGTATCGCCCACAAGAATAAGTCTCGTCCCCACCGCAACAGCCTTCAGCAGGGAATTCATAATACTTATATCAACCATAGACATCTCGTCCACGATAATGACATCAGTCTCAAGCGGATTTTCCTCATTTCTGTCAAAACGAGTTCCGGCAGCCGCCCTCGCTTTGTCCTCCTCAGGAGCTCCGCATACCTCCAAAAGCCTGTGAATAGTCTGCGCCTCAACGCCGCAGGTCTCCGTCATACGCTTCGCAGCTCTGCCGGTAGGCGCCGCGAGACGGATATCCATCCCCTCCATTTGGAAGTACCTTATAATTGTATTAATAGTAGTCGTCTTTCCCGTGCCCGGCCCTCCGGTTATCACGACAAGTCCGTTTCTGACAGATTTTTTTACGGCTTCCCTCTGAATTTCATCGAGCTCAATATCAAGCCCCTGCTCTATTTTGGTTATAGCCGCATCAAGCTCCGCTTCGTCGCACGAATACTGTATATCCAAATCGCACAGCATTCTCGCAGACGATGCTTCCATATAATAATACTGCGCCGCATATACATTATTATGACCGTCTTTTTGCTTAACGACAATCTTCCTCTCAACAGCGAGGTCCATGACATACTTTTCCATGTCCTTAAAATCTATCAGCAGAAGCGACTTTACATGCTCCTCAAGCTTTTCCATCGGCAGATAGACATGCCCCTGTCCTGCTGCCTGACACAGCACATAAAAAATTCCGCTCTTTATTCTGAAATCAGAATCAACCTTAATTCCCACTTTAGACGCAATGTCATCGGCAATCTTAAATCCTACGCCCTCTATATCATCGGCAAGGCGGTATGGATTTTCCTTTAAAATCGTATAAATATCCTGTCCGTATCTGGAATAAATTTTGTTGGCAAGCTTCATGCTTATGCCGAACTCCTGCATAAACATCATTGCCCTGCGCACGTCTCTCTTATCAGTGAGCTGCGCCGCAATATCCATAGCTTTTTTGATGCTGATGCCCTTAATCTCAGCAAGACGTTCCGGCTCCTCCTCCATAATCCTGAAGGTGTCGTCGCCAAAGGTTTTAACGATAGTCTCGGCAAGCTTTTCGCCGATTCCCTTGACCGCACCGGAAGCAAGATAGCGCCTCACAGACTTTTCATCATCCGGCGCTTTAAATTCATAAGACTGTATTTTAAACTGCATATAGTATACAGGATGCTTTACAAACTCACCCTGTGCAGCTATAAATTCACCTGCGCTGATATAACTCAAAATACCAACGCAGGTTACCTCTTCACCTTTATATGTAATATCAAATACCGTATATCCGTTATCCTCATTGCGAAAAATAATATTCTCCACAAATCCCTCAACGTATTTTACAGCTTCATAATCCAAAATTACTCTACCTCACTAACTCCGTAGTTTCTCTTCATCTGCTCGTAGAGCTGCTGCGCAAGTCCAAGTCCCTTGCCGCCGTTGGATTCCGTCATCTTCTCCGCAACAACCTGCATCATCTCATCACCGAAATAACTTGACATTGTGCTCATTCCGGCATCAGAATTCTCAGTCATTCCAAAAAGAGACGCATAAATATTGCTGTCATCGGTATCTCCGTCAACCTTGGCCATTTTTATCATGGACTTCATCATCTGCTCTATAAAATAGCTCTCAAAGTCCTTGCAGACCTCCATAAGTTCGTCATCGGTAGCCTGCGAATAATCTGTGTTATTGAGCTTATTCTCAAGCGAGCTTGTACTGCCGGAAGCATATGTACCATTTGTATAGACTGAATTAATATTGCTGATTATACTGTCCATATCACACCTCCGTTACATTATCTCTTAAGGTTATTTGCCTGCTCAAGCATTGTGTCTGAGGTGGTAATAGCTTTCGAACAAAGCTCATACGCTCTCTGCGCAGTAATCAGATTAACCATCTCCGTTGCAACATTGACGTTTGAAGCCTCAAGATAGCCCTGCTTTAAAGTACTCCTCTTGCCGACATCATCATATGCCTCATTCAGAGGAAGTCCTGATGCGTCACTCTCTGTGAGATATGAGCCTCCGACCTGAGTAAGACCTGAAGGATTGCTGAACTGGTAAAGACCAATCTGTATTCCTATAGGCTGAGCGTTGCCTGCCTCATCCGGATAGCAGATATTGCCGTCCGCATCAACCGTAATCTCATTTATCTGATATTCCTCAGTAATCACGATAGGCTGCCCGTCAGAGCTTAACACAGGATAACCCTCCGATGTACACAGCATTGAGCCCTCTGTGCCAATCGCAAAATAAAAATTGCCGTTTCTTGTATAATAAGTCTCTCCATCAACATTCTGAACTGCGAAAAAACCATCGCCGCTGATATAAAAATCAGTAGTGCTGTCTGTTGCATTAGGCGAGCCCTGAGTGTAGTGTGCTGTTATTGAAGAAATTCTTGAGCCAAGCCCCACCTGTGCGCTCACCGGCTTAAATTCACCGTTAGCGGAGGTTGTCAGCGCCTGCATGTCCTGATAAAGAAGCGACTTGAACTCTGTGCTCTGCGACTTAAAGCCGACAGTATTTACATTAGCAAGATTATTTGCTATAACGTCTACATTCGTCTGCTGCGCCATCATTCCCGATGCGGCAGAATATAACGACCTTACCATATGTCTCTCCGTTTCTGCATAAATTTACGCGTATATTATAATTCCGAAATAGTTACCGTTTTACCGAGCATCTCATCTATAGCGTTGATAACCTTCTGACCGCTCTCATACTCTCTTGCAATAGTAATCATCTCGACCATCTCGGATACAACATTAATATTTGACGCTTCTTTATAGCCCTGGTTTACAGCAGCGGTCACAGTATCCGTCTCCGTAGCGCCCTCAACCGCGCGGAAAAGATTCTCGCCGTACATCTCAAGGTAGTTGTAATCCTCAAAATCCGTGAGCTGGAATGTATCTATATACACACCGTCAGCATAAATCTCTCCTGTAGTCTCGACCGTAAGCTCGTCAATATTCGTCGGAAGCTGTATCGGTCCGTTCTGTCCCAGAACATAATCACCATCCTTGGTAACCAGATAACCCTCTGAGTTCATCTGGAAAGCCCCGTCCCTGGTATACATTGTTGATGTCTCACCAGCCTTATTCGTAAAGGAAATATTAAAAAATCCTTTTCCTGACAACGCAAAATCGTATGTATTATCCGTAGTTATAAAGGAGCCCTGGTCCCAATTACGATATGTCTCACCGATTTTTGCTCCAAGCGAAAGCGTACCGATATTCTGATTAAGATGTCCGACTGTCAAATCCTTCACCTTAATACCGTACACCGAATCAAAGGACTGTGTTGTACAGCCCTCCTTCTTAAAGCCCGTTGTAGTTGCATTCGCAAGATTGTTGGACACGACATCAAGCCTGTGCTGGCTATTCACCATTCCCGTGTAAGCAGTGTATAACCCTTTTACCATAACCTGACCTCCATCCTGCCGCCGCATGCAGCATTTGTTTGCTTTCTGTATAATATCACATTTCGTCTGTAATTATATATCGGCATTCTCCGCCGAAAACTTAACATTAAAATCTTATTTTTTTAAAATTTATTATGCGGGGATTACCCTCTGTGATATGCCTCTGAATATTACTCTTCTCTGTAACCTGCAAGGAATTCAATGAACTTGCCTGTTCCGATAGCCACAGCTGTCATAGGATCCTCTGCCGTCATAGTGTTGATGCCTGTCTTTGCCTCAATTAAATCCTCAAGGCCGGACAGAAGGCTTCCTCCGCCTGTGAGCACAATTCCTCTGTCTGCAATATCAGATGCAAGCTCAGGAGGGGTCTTTTCAAGAACGCTGTGTACAGCCTCAACAATCTGTGATGTTGCCTCTCTCAAAGCCTCCTCTGTCTCCTCTGAGGTAACCTCGACAGTCTTAGGAAGTCCGGTAACAAGATTACGTCCCCTTACATTCATGGTTGTAACCTCTGCTCTCGGATATGCCGAGCCAATCTTAATCTTAATATCTTCCGCTGTTCTCTCACCTATGAGAAGGTTATGTTTTTTTCTCATATATCTCACAAGCGCCTCGTCAAAATCATCGCCTGCAATCTTAATAGATGTACTTACAACTGTTCCGCCGAGAGAAATAACGGCAATATCCGTTGTACCGCCTCCAATGTCAACAATCATATTTCCGCACGGTCTTGAAATGTCAATGCCGGCTCCGATTGCAGCAGCGATAGGTTCCTCTATAATTGCAACCTCCCTCGCACCCGCCTGAAGAGTTGCGTCCTCTACCGCCTTCTTTTCAACCTCTGTTACGCCCGAAGGCACGCATACGCTTATTCTCGGCTTCTTTAACATTCTCTTGCCGATTGCCTTCTGGATAAAGTACTTGAGCATCTTCTCCGTTACGGTGTAATCAGAGATAACACCCTGACGAAGCGGCCTTACAGCCACAATATTGCCCGGAGTTCTTCCCAGCATAAGGCGGGCTTCCTCTCCTATAGCTTTAATTTTATTGGTGTCTCTGTCAAAAGCGACTACTGAAGGCTCCTTTAACACTACACCCTTTCCCTTTATATAAACCAAAATACTGGCAGTTCCCAAATCAATACCTATGTCAGTTGACAGCATAAAATTACTCCTTTCAATTCTCCTAAACTGTGCATTTTATGACTGTCTATCATTATATACAACATCTGATAAATTTAAAAGCCTTATTTTTAATAAATTTCCAAAAAAAATTTTTCTCTCAAAATTATACCTGCGTTACCTCTTCATATTGACATATTTTTTTATCTCCTCAAGCGCGTCTCCAAACTTCTTAGATGAAGCCGACGGAAAACTCTTAAGCAGTGATTTCTGTATCTTTCCGGCTTTTTCTTTAGCCGCGTCAAGCTCCAGCTTAAGGTGCTCTATCTTCTGCTCCTGCTTTGCAAAATATTCTATCTGCTTAGCGGTTGCCTTCTCAGTAAAAGCTTCCTTTGCCTCCGCGAAGCGCTCGGTAAATTCCGCAAGCTCTCTTCTAATCATATCCTCATAGACAAGCAGCTTCTGGAAATCCAGAGCCTTCCTGAACGCAAATACCGCGTCCACGACAGCGGCAACAAGCACCACCGCCAGCAAAGCTGTCAGAAGATACCTGTTCATGCCGTCAATAAACCTCTCTATCGGTACATGTATAAATTTTACGAGCAGCACCGAGAGAACTCCCCAGAAAAGAGATGACGACAGACATATATAACCGTGTATATTAAACCTTTTATTGCTGTAATCCCAGTATTTCATATTAAATATGGCTTCCATTCCGGCGCCCGTTATATACTCGAGAGCAGTAGCCGCAATCATACCGCATATATAAACCAGGAATGCGTTGTCGGCGACAATCAGTGTGGATAAAATAATCGTGAGAGCCCCGAATCCGTAAAGCGGCAGAATAGGCCCCTTAAGAAAGCCCCTGTTTGTGAGCTTGCGCTTCGATACAGAAACAATAGTCGATTCTATACACCACCCTAAAAAGCTGTATATAAAGAAAAATGCCAGCCACTTTTCAAGCACAAAATACCTTTCCATAAAAACCTCCGTTCCCGAGCAAGTCTTTGAGTAAATACAACAGCCGGATGCAGGAAGCTGTCCTACATCCGGCTTTACATTACAGTATATCCATTTTACAGATATTTTTTCAAAGTTTCTGTCTTATCTGTCTTTTCCCACGGCAGGTCAAGATCAGTGCGTCCAAAGTGTCCGTAAGCCGCTGTCTGCTTATAAATAGGACGTCTCAAATCGAGCATCCTGATAATTCCAGCCGGTCTCAAATCGAAGTTTTCTCTGATAATTTCAACAATCTTTTCATCTGAAAGCTTTCCTGTTCCAAACGTATCTACCATAACAGATGTCGGCTGCGCTACACCGATTGCATATGAAAGCTGTATTTCGCATCTGTCAGCAAGTCCGGCAGCCACAATATTTTTTGCAACATAGCGGGCAGCATATGCCGCTGAGCGGTCAACCTTAGTGCAGTCCTTGCCTGAAAACGCGCCGCCGCCGTGTCTTGCAACTCCGCCGTAAGTGTCAACTATAATCTTGCGTCCCGTGAGACCGCTGTCGCCGTTAGGTCCGCCGATTACAAATCTCCCCGTAGGATTAATAAATATCTTTGTATCGGCATCAATCATTGCAGGGTCAACAACTGCATCAATGACATGCTTCTTAACATCCTCATGAATCTGCTCCTGTGATACCTCCGGGGCATGCTGTGATGACACAACAATCGCGTCAAGCCTTACAGGCTTATTATTGCTGTCGTATTCAACCGTCACCTGTGTCTTTCCGTCCGGTCTCAAATACGGAAGCGTTCCGTTCTTTCTCACACTCGTGAGCTGTCTTGCAAGCTTCTGCGCCAGAGCCGCAGAGTACGGCATATATTCCGGAGTCTCGTTTGTGGCATAACCGAACATCATTCCCTGGTCTCCTGCTCCGATAGCCTCAATCGCAGCATCCTCACTCTCTCCGTTCTTAGCCTCGAAAGCTTTGTCAACTCCCATTGCAATATCCGGAGACTGCTTGTCAAGAGCAACCATAACCGCGCAGGTATGTCCGTCAAAGCCCTTTTCTGAACTGTCATAGCCTATCTGTACCACAGTGTCGCGGACAATCTGCGGAATATCAACATTGGCCTTTGTAGTAACCTCGCCCATAACCATAATAAAACCTGTGTTTGTGAGCGTCTCGCAGGCAACTCTCGAATAAGGGTCCTGCTCGTACATAGCGTCAAGTATTGCATCTGAAATCTGATCGCAGATTTTATCCGGATGTCCCTCGGTTACTGATTCTGATGTAAATAATCTCTTTTCCATAATCGTATCCTCTCCTTGTAAAAATGAAGTTTATATAAAAGTTTCATAATATAACGTATCTCCGCAGAATAACAAAGAGTTCGCAAGCGAACTCTCTCGCGAGGCGCGGATTCGTAAGAATAATTGCCATTCCGCGCCTCTGCGATCCTGCGGAGCATTTTTATTCTATAGGAAGTTCAGAGAACTTTCCTATAGAATAAAAAAACGGACCCTCTTAAAAGGACCCGCAATCACCAGATTTCGAAATCCTCTTATTGTTCGAATCTATCGCCCTCTGCACTTACAGTGCAGCCGGTTTAATCTTCGCTCAGGTTGGCACCTTCCTCGACCTGTATACGCCTCATCATATACAGTGCTTGGGGTTGCCGGGCTTCATCGACCCTATGTGTCTCCGCCACTCTAAATAAGGGATAAAATATCGTTATATTTAATTACAAATGAATATTACACAAACTTTTCTATATAGTCAAGTATTTAATGTCATAAAATTGACATTTAACCCTAAATTTCTTATAATTTACATAAGTATTATGGGAAATGAGGTTTTAACAGCTATGCAGAATAATCCAACATCTGACAGTAATAAAAACAGCTCCCAAAATAAGAGCCCTGAAAAAACTATTTTTATATTTGACGCCGAAGAGGGCATGGTACTCTCCAGAGACGTCATTAAAAGCGACGGCTCGCTTATCGCCGCACGCGGGACAACTCTTGACATGGATATAATAGCAAAGATTTCCGGCTATCATATTCTGGAAATCAACATTGTAGATATGCCGCCGGCTCCAAAGGCTCCTGCCGCCGACACTTCTACATATTTTGAAAAAATACGAAACAGCCAGCAGTTTAAAGCCTTTCGCAGCGAATACACCACAGGGGTATCCGATTTAAAAAACCAGTTAAATGATATAGTAAACCGGAACAGTGACATTGACGAGGAGTCTCTTCTTATGTACCCCCTTTCACTTATGTCAAAATATTCAAACAGTCTTCAGATGTTTGATATGCTGCACTGTCTGCGCCAGTTTGATGACCTCACATTTGCGCACAGCATAAATGTTGCTCTCGTCGCTTCAATAATCGGTCAATGGCTGGGCTGCTCTGAGGAGGACATTCGTATTCTTACTATGTGCGGACTGCTGCACGATATAGGAAAGATGCGAATTCCCGAGGAAATTCTCAACAAACCCGGAAAACTTACAGCGTCAGAATTTGATGTAATGAAAAAGCATGTAAATTTCGGCTATGATATTATCAAGGACAAAAATATTGACGTCCGCATCAAGGAGGCATGCCTTCTTCACCACGAAAAATGCAACGGCACAGGCTATCCTTTCGGTCTTACCAGCGAAAGAATTCCTGATTTTGCCAAGATAATATCTATTGCTGATATATATGACGCCATGACCTCAGACAGAGTATACCGAGGCGCAGTATGCCCGTTTACGGTAATACATCTTATGGAGCAGGAATGCTTTACTACACTTGAGCCGGCATTTACGCTTCCGTTTTTAAAGAATGTCGTATCCTCATACATTCACACAAACGTAAAGCTGTCCGACGGCAAGGTGGGCGAGGTAATATTGATAAACGATAAAAATTTAAGCTGTCCTGTAGTAAAATGCGGCGGCGAGTTTTTGGATTTATCCAAGAGACCTGATTTAAACATAACCGCTATACTTTAACGTCCATGCATATTTGTCTCTGTATAAGAATATGCTATACAAACAAATATGCAGGGGTTTTGCTTGAAAGGATATATTGAAGAACGTGCCGTTAAAACTGCCGAATACATTATTGAGACTAAGGCGACGGTCAGACAGACCGCAAGGAAGTTCGGCGTAAGCAAGAGCACGGTTCATAAGGATGTGACCTCAAGACTTGCCAGAATTAATCCTTCATTGGCCAAAGAAGCCAGGAAGGTTCTGGATATAAATAAACAGGAACGGCACATCCGCGGCGGAATGGCAACAAGGGAAAAATATCTCAGTGAACACGATACATAGCAGATAACCGCCGCATCAGCGGCATATTTAAGACAAGAAGCTTATGCAGATAAGCATTATCAGCGATAAGCAGCATCCGTAATATAATCGATGTGTATGACTAAACATGCATCCGTTTATATACAGAAGCTGCTTTTTTCGTATTTATGAAATTGTTTCTGATTGACATAAATTTTTTAAATGTTATAATCGAAAGTGCAGGAATTCCTGCAAGTCAGATGCCTACGGAAAGGTTTTGAGGCGTCTGACCGGGCGCAGCAGCCGGATGTACATTTGAACATGTCCGCATATGCCGCTGCCATATAAATATTATACGAATTGAGGTGAGACCATGTCTGACGACAGTTACGGGCGAAGTATTATAATTGTCTGCAAAAAACAGAAGAATATTAAAAAATGCCCATTGAAACTTCTGTCTGATGGGTCTCATTTTTGCGGCTGTTTTACACAGCTTTCTTTTTAATTCTTTTCTTCGTGCTTTTTTCAGGCAATTAATCATTATTCATCTAACCGCATTACGTTTTTTTGCCGTCCGGTTTTGTGTGCCGTGAGGCTTGGTTTTCTATGCGTTTTTGCGCTGCGAAATTCCGGCTGTCACGAAGCTGTACCGTGAGGCTTATTTTGTCATGCGGTTTAACTGACATCGCCGACAGGCAGGAAAGGAGCATGAAATGGAAGAAAAGAACATCTTAAAGCCTACCGCAGAAGAAATGGCTTCAATGAAGCCTGACTATGAGAAAGAAATCGCTTCTATCATCAGAAGCAGCGCATCCCCTGTACAGATTAAAGACAGGCTGTTAGACTACCACGAAAATGATATTGCTGCGGCTCTTGAGCATATGAGCGTAGCGGAACGCCAGCGCCTTTACCGTATTTTGGATATAGACGCGCTCTCGGAAATTTTTGAGTATGTTGATGAAGAACATATTTCCGAATATTTCAAGGAGATGGATATAAAAAAGAGGACTTCTGTCATATCTGAAATGGATGCGGACAAGGCTGTCTATGTTTTAAGGCAGCTTGACAAAAATACTCGCGACGACATTATTGAGCTTATCGGAAATGATGCAAGAAAGGATATTTCCCTTATTTCTTCTTTTGACGACGACCAGATAGGCAGCAAAATGACCACCAACTTTATATCAATACGCTCATGCTTAAGCATCAAGCAGGCTATGCGTGAGCTTGTAAATCAGGCGGCGGAAAACGACAATATATCGACACTTTATGTTGTCGATGAAAACGATGTGTTCTGCGGCGCGATAACTCTAAACGATTTGATTATCGCAAGAGCCGACATGCCGCTCTCAGAGCTTATTGTAACCTCATACCCATTTGTGTACGCAAAGGAAAATATTGACGAGTGCATAGAATGGATTAAGGACTATTCCGAGGATTCTATCCCTGCTCTCGATGAAAACAACAGACTTCTCGGAGTAATCACGGCGCAGGATATTATCAAAGTTGTCGACGATGAGATGGGTGAGGACTATGCCATGCTTGCAGGCCTCACCTCAGAGGAGGATCTGCACGAGCCTCTTAAGGACAGCATCAAAAAACGTCTGCCGTGGCTCGTCATACTTCTGGGGCTCGGCCTTCTGGTATCCTCTGTTGTCGGAATGTTTGAGACTGTTGTGGCTCAGCTCACGATTGTAATGTGTTTTCAGTCTCTTATTCTCGATATGGCGGGAAATGTGGGTACACAGTCCCTTGCCGTAACTATCCGCGTCCTTATGGATGAAGAGCTCTCGGCAAAGCAGAAGTTCGGACTCGTATTTAAAGAGGGAAAAGTAGGGCTTGTGAACGGATTTATCCTCGGTTTGCTCTCGCTTGTATGCATCGGGGGATATATCTTTCTTTTCAAGGGAGAAAGCCTTACATTTTCACTCTGCATATCGCTGTGCATAGGAGCGGCTCTTATGCTCGCAATGTTTATATCAAGCCTTGTCGGAACTCTTATACCTATATTTTTCAAGAAAATAAATATCGACCCCGCAGTAGCATCAGGCCCGCTGATTACCACTGTAAACGACCTTGTAGCAGTTATCACATATTACGGACTCGCATGGCTTTTCCTGATTGAGATTATGAAATTCTGATAAGTCTGTTCCGGCAGTAAATAAATGCCGGCACAAGGAATATATCAGCCGCAATCCAAGCGAACGGATTTGCAAGACAGGCTCCGCTGTAGCCCATAACCGGCACAAGAGCAAGCGCGACAAATGTTCTCGCCGCCATCTCAAACACGCCTGCCAGAATAGCAAAGACCGAGAAGCCCATTCCCTGAATGCAGAAGCGGATAACATTTACAAAGGTCAGAGGAATATAAAACAGCGCGCAGTACACGATATATCTGTGTGTGAGATTTATGATTTCCGTCTCACCCGCGTCAACAAACAAAAGCGAAATATAATTTGCGAAGAAATACAAAAGTATGAGCGCAGCCACGCTGTACACGATACCTATTATTCCTGCGGCGCGTATTCCCTTGCCGAGCCTGTCGTATTTTCCCGCGCCGACATTCTGCCCGCCGTAGGTCGCCATTGTTGAGCCGAGCGCGTCAAACGGGCAGCAGGTAAACGTAAATATTTTAGAACCCGCCGTCATGGCAGCAACATAAACCGAGCCGAGCATATTTACGGCAGCCTGCAATATAACGCTTCCTATCGCTGTTATAGAATATTGAAGCCCCATAGGTATCCCGTTCACACACAGGTTGCGCACATATTTTTTCCCCATTTTCCGTTCGGATTTTTCAAATTTTAAGATTTCATATTTTTTCTTCATATAAAGATAGCATGCGGCGCCGGATACAAGCTGGGATATATCGGTAGCCCACGCGGCGCCCGCAACTCCCATATTGAAATTCAGAATAAACACGAAGTCCAGCACTATATTTATAACCGCTGAAATAACAAGAAAATATACAGGCGTCTTGCTGTCTCCCAGAGAGCGTATCACACCCGAAACGATATTATATAAAAACACTGTCGGAATACCGGCAAAAATCACAACAATATAGTCATACGCATACACGAAGATATTTTCCGGAGTGCGGAGCAGCTTAAGTATAGCGCTGCACCCTATAACGGCTGCTGCCGTAAGGACAACAGCAAATACAGCGCTGCATATATAACTGTTAAATACATATTTTCTGAGCTCGGAATACTTTCCCGCCCCGAACTGCTGCGCCACCGGAATCGCAAAGCCGCTGCACACTCCCATGCAGAAGCCGATAATCATAAAATTAATTCCCGACGTAGCTCCGACGCCAGCAAGCGCATCCACACCAAGCGTCTTTCCGACAATCATCGTATCTACCAGATTGTAGAACTGCTGAAACAGCATACCGAACAGCATAGGCACCGCAAAGCCTAAAATCAGCTTCATCGGAGAGCCCTTCGTCATATCCTTAACCATTTTTTATTTTCTCCTCTTAATCCTTTTTTCTAAATAATCAATTTCCTGAGCGGCTTGTCGCGAAGAGGCGATGAGAAATCCGCGCAGGCGGTTTCTCATCTGCCATCAGAGCTTTTTGCTTTCGCAATGCAGTCAAGAAACTGCTTTCCGTAACGATTATATTTATTCTCGCCCACGCCGTTTACCTCGAGCATTTCCTCTTTTGTGCGCGGACGCTTTGCGCACATATCGGCAAGCGTCTTGTCCGAAAATACAATATAAGGCGGAACATTTTCTCTTCTCGCAATTTCAAGCCGCACCTCACGCAGCCTCTCAAACAGCAAAAGCCCATCGGCGTCAAGCTCCGAGGCGGCAGCCGATTTACTCTTGGCTGTTTTTTCAGGCTTTACAGCCTCTTTCCTCTCGGACCATTTTATTGTCATGCGCAGCTCTCCCGAGAGCAATCCCTGCGCCTCGTCTGCCGCTCTGAGAAGATGATACATATCGTCGCTCTCGGCAAGAATTCCCTCCAGAAGCATTTCCTCAATGACGCCCTTTATAAGATTTTCACTGACTCCCCTGTAAACGCCGAAGGTGCTGTATCTGCTGACGCCGTAGCTTTTAAGCTTCGCCTTGTTTTCACCTCGCAGCGTTCCGACTATCACTCCCGCTCCGAAACGGGCATGACACTCATTAACGGTCTTTAAAATATTTACGGCAATATCCGTGACGTCGCGCTCCTCGAACACTGCGGAGCAGTTGCCGCAGTGTTGGCAGTCGTGCCTTCCCGAATACTCGCCGAAGTAGTTAAGCATATACTCCCGAAGGCAATCCTTTGTATTGCAGTAATAACGCATCTTCTTAAGCCTGCGTATGTCATTTTCACGCACAGCCGCCTTTTCCTGCTCTGTAAATTCGCTGTTTTCTCCCTTGCTGTCAATAAGAAACTCATTTATTATAACGTCCTGCGGCGAGAACAGCAGTATGCACTCTGCGGGGGCTCCGTCCCTGCCCGCTCGTCCCGCCTCCTGATAATAGTTTTCAATACACTGAGGCATGTTATAATGCAGGACATATCTGACATTTGACTTATCTATTCCCATTCCGAAAGCATTTGTCGCCACAATCACAGGCGTCTCGTCATAGATAAATCTTGACTGATTTTCCCTTCGCATATCGTTGTCGAGCCCGGCGTGGTATCTCGTTGCGGCAACGCCGTTCTTTTTAAGCATTAGATATACCTTATCCACATTTTTTCTTGTGGCGCAGTATATTATACCGCTCTCCCCGCGATGAGACAGCACATAGTCGAGCACCTCGGCGTCCTTGTGCTTAGAGTGTCTTACCTCAAAGTAGAGATTTTCCCTGTCAAAGCCCGTAACCTTCACAAAAGGCTTCTCAAGCCCCAGCACGCACGCTATATCGTCCTTTACAGCCGCCGTAGCCGTAGCCGTAAACGCGCTTACCACCGGTCTTTTCGGCAGCAGCTTTATGAGATTTACAATTTTCAGATAGCTTGGTCTGAAATCCTGTCCCCACTGTGAAATGCAGTGCGCCTCATCGACTGTAATCATTGAAATATCGGCGTTCATCACAAATTCGAGAAATCTGTTTGTCTCAAGCCGCTCCGGAGCCACATATACTATTTTGTAGCGCCCGCACATCGCATTGTAGAGCGCCTTAGTGACCTGATTTTCGCTCAGGGCGCTGTTGATATAAGCCGCGTGCACCCCTGCCTCGTTCAACGCCTTAACCTGGTCAATCATAAGCGAGATAAGCGGCGAAACTACTATGGTTATCCCTGAAAGCATAAGCGCAGGAAGCTGATAGCATATTGATTTTCCTGCTCCCGTCGGCATTATCCCCAGCACGTCGCGCCCGGCGAGAATGTTATCCACAATCTCCTCCTGCCCCGGCCTGAAGGAGTCATATCCGAACACCTTTTTAAGCACATTTATTTTTTGATTTTTTATATCTGACGTAATCATTGCGCTTATTTCTCCGTTTTAAATCTGTATAAAACAATTCGGCTCAAATGCCGTCCACGATAGATTATATCTTTACGCCTGAGTATGCAAGCATTTTTTTATTCTATAGGAAAGTTCTTTGAACTTTCCTATAGAATAAAAATGCTCCGCAGGCTCGCAGAGGCGCGGAAATGTAATTATTCTTACGAATCCGCGCCTCGCGAAAGAGTTCGCTTGCGAACTCTTTATTCTAATGAAGATGAAATTTTTTAAGATTGATAAATACTGTCTGATATGATACGATTATCAACAGCAAAATGTATCGCAAAACGCTGTATATAAGCGGCTTCCCCGCTTGCCTGCCTCAGGTTTACTCCGGGTTTTACGCTGTTTTGCCGCAATCAAACAGGAGGTTTTAAAATGAACACTGAAAAAAATATTCCTTATAAGATTTATCTGGACGAAAATGAGCTGCCGAAAGCGTGGTATAACGTGCGCGCAGATATGAAAAACAAACCGGCTCCTCTGTTAAATCCAGCCACATTAAAGCCTATGACTGCCGACGAGCTTAAGGGCGTTTTCTGCGACGAGCTTATCGCGCAGGAGCTTGACGACACGACAGCATATATTCCTATACCTGAGGAAATTATTGATTTTTACAAAATGTACCGTCCGTCTCCTCTGGTACGCGCATACTGTCTCGAGAAAAAGCTTCAGACGCCTGCAAAGATTTATTATAAATTTGAGGGAAACAACACCAGCGGAAGCCACAAGCTCAACTCTGCCATTGCGCAGGCATACTATGCAAAAAAGCAGGGTCTCAAGGGCGTTACGACAGAAACCGGAGCCGGACAGTGGGGAACAGCGCTCTCAATGGCCTGCGCTTATTTCGGTCTGGACTGCCAGGTTTACATGGTTAAGGTTTCATATGAGCAGAAGCCTTTCAGACGTGAGGTTATGCGCACCTACGGAGCAACTGTAACCCCGTCTCCTAGCACAACAACAGAGATTGGAAGAAAAATCCTGGCAGAGCATCCGGGCACAACCGGAAGTCTCGGTTGCGCGATTTCTGAGGCTGTTGAGGCAGAATCACGTCAGGAGGGTTACAAATATGTTCTCGGAAGCGTTTTAAATCAGGTGCTTCTCCACCAGACTGTAATTGGTCTTGAGACTAAAGCTGCTCTCGACAAATACAATATTGTTCCTGATATTGTCATTGGCTGCGCCGGCGGCGGCTCTAACCTCGGCGGCCTCATTTCTCCGTTTGCAGGAGAGATGCTCCGCGGCGAGCGCAACTACCGAATTATCGCAGTTGAGCCGGCTTCATGCCCAAGCTTTACACGAGGCGTGTTCGCTTATGACTTCTGCGACACAGGAAAGGTTTGTCCTCTCGCAAAGATGTACACTCTCGGAAGCGGCTTTATACCTTCTGCCAACCATGCAGGGGGGCTGCGCTATCACGGCATGAGCCCTATTCTCTCACAGCTTTACCACGACGGAATTATCGAGGCTACAAGCGTTGAGCAGACAGCCGTATTTGAAGCTGCAGAGCAGTTTGCGCGTGTTGAGGGTATTCTTCCTGCTCCTGAGAGCAGCCACGCAATCCGTATTGCGATTGACGAGGCACTCAAGTGCAAGGAGACCGGCGAGGAAAAGACTATTGTATTCGGTCTCACAGGAACAGGCTACTTCGATATGGTTGCATATGAGAAATACAACAACGGCGAAATGACAGACTACATCCCGACTGACGAGGATTTAAAGCCGGGCTTTGACGGTATTCCCCGCTTCCCGGGAAATGAGTTTTAAGTTTCACACTAATCTTTATTCCGGAGCGTTTTACGCGGCAGGGCGGGCGCAAATTTGATATTTGCGTCCGCAATCACAGCTTTTTGTGACACTCTGGCACAAAACGGCGGCGGCTATCCGATATTCGGACAGCCGCCGCGCTCTGCATCAAGTGTTGTTGTTTCCTTGTGCCCCGGATAAATTATATAATTACCGTCAAGTTCTTTTAACCGCTTAATCGACTCCTTCATTGCCGACTCGTCACCACCGTAAAGGCTTGTCTTTCCATGCCCTCCTGCGAGCATTGTATCTCCCGTAAAAATCGCATTTTCCGTTCGCAGGGCCATTGAGCCCGGAGTATGTCCCGGCAGAATCATTATTGAAAATCTTATATCATCAAGCCATATTTCATCGCCCTCACTCAACAAAACAGACGGACGCACCGGCCTGTACGGCTTTTCAACATAAGGACGATCGTTTATAAGCTCCTCGTCCAAAAGCCGCCATGCGTCAATCCTGCTGACAGCCACCAATACATTATATTGGTCCGCCAAATCAGCCGCTGCAAGCACATGGTCAGTGTGACCGTGCGTGATGACTATATATGAAGGAATAAGCCCGTTTTTCTCAATACATTCTGTAATTTTTCCGGCCTCATCGGCAGGGTCGATTATCATGCAGCGCTTTGTATGCCTGTGATACACAATATAGCAGTTTGTAAAGCATGCGCCGAGCCACAAGCCTTATAACTCCCATTTTGCCCGTATTGCGGTCATTGCCGGCAGATGCGTCATCGGTAATATCACTGACGGCTTCTTTTACATAGCCCGCCGCCTCGGCTTTTTTTATCTTTTCTCTTGTGTCATTGTTTATATATTCCTTAAGCTTTCTTGCCGCCTCGCAAAAATCAGTCTCTCTCTGCCCATAGGTGAGCTGAAGCTCGTACTCAAGCGGAAGCCATGTTCTGATATCCGCCTCGTTGTGCTGTATCACCGCTTCCATTTTATCGAGCGCCTTGTACAGCTTCGCCTCCTCGCTCTTCTGCGCCTTCATCTCGCCGAACAGCTCCGCGAGCTCGCCCCTGTAAGGCTCCGGAAGCGTCCCAATCCACTCGGAAACTATTTTCTCTTCTCTGTCACTGTCTTCCGAGGTTTTTTCAAATGACGGAATATCCCCTGTAAACGCCTCCCCCATGTCGTGAAACAGACACATCAATATGACTTTATTTATATCAATATTTTCAAATGTATCTTTCATAAAATATGCCATCAGCGCAAGCCGCCAGCTGTGCTCGGCAACGCTCTCGCGTCTGCCCGACGAGGTCCACGAGTGTCTCGTGTTGTTTTTAAGCTGCTCCGCCCGGTGCAAAATCTCAAGATATTTATCCAATCTCATATATTTTCTCATTTCTGCGCACGTTTTAATTTTAACGGCCCTGCTATGCAGGAATTATGTACATAACAGGTTTGTGTCAGGTGCGCTCCGCCGCCAATTCTCTGCTGTATTTAAATTATTTAATAAATTCCCTGAGTTCTTTCAACAATCCCTCACAGCCAGCAAGTACCTGCTCATACGTTGTATCGAAATCTCCCGTGTACCACGGGTCGGCAATATCGCCCGGCTGCCCTGTAAAATCAAGCAGCCTGTACACTTTTTTCTGCGGATCGTCTCCGACAATGCGCATGATATTTCTTATGTTTACCTGCTCCATGCCTATGATGTAATCATATTTTTCATAGTCTTTTTTCGTCAGCTGTACAGCATACTTCCCGTCACAGCTAATACCCGCCTGCGCCAGCCTCCTTCTTGCGGGCGGATAGACAGGATTTCCTATCTCCTCAGTGCTGGTAGCCGCCGACGCTATAAAAAATTCTTTTTCAAGCCCGGCTTTTTTGACTAAATCTTTCATAACAAATTCCGCCATTGGTGAGCGGCAGATGTTGCCGTGGCAGATGAAAAGTACTCGTATCATATTTTAAATTCCTCCTGAAATGCTTGATTTTACTGTATTTTCGGCACTTTCAACAGTTTTGCTGTATTTCTGTAATAGTGTGTTTGTACACCTTTTTCAGTATAATTTGGAATAACTTTGCATAACTTTTTCATCAAATGGGCTAAATTCTGTCCTAAATTCAAATCTTTTAGCCCACTACCCATTACATACCTTTTTCGCCTCTTTTAATGACAATTCTTTCATTTCTTCTAAGGCATCATCAAACTGTAAATGTGTGTATGTATTGAGCGTGACACCTATATGACTATGCCCCATGACGTACTGTAATGTTTTAGGATTCATACCAGCTTTAGCCATTTTACTACAGAAAGTGTGTCTGCATACATGAGGAGTAATACAAGGCATCTGTACCTTATAGATACTGTTGTACTTTTCTCTGATATGCTGAAAGTATTTCTCCCAATGCAAAGCCACCATAGGCATTTCATTTTTGTCTAAACATAAAAATCCAACATAACCATCAATCATAGGCTCTACTTTAGGTTTCTTCCTATTTTCGATGATTCTTCTGAAACATTCTGCTACATCATCTTTCATCGGAACATATCTCTCACCCTTTTCTGTCTTAGGTGTTTCAATGACATATTCCATGTTGCGTTTTCTCTGTAATTGATGATCAACTTTGATTCTATGATTTTCAAACTCTATATCTGATATTGTCAAGCCTACAAATTCAGAAATACGCAGTCCAGTATTAAACAGAATATAAATAACATCGTAATATTGACAAAAATGCTTGTCCTCTTTAATAAACTTCAAGAAATCTCTTTCCTGCTTCCTTGTAATAGCTTCTCTAGTAACACTATCATTATATACTACTGTTGCTAATTGAAACTCAAACGGATTTTTATGTATCAAATCATCATCTACTGCTAATTGGAATGCTGGTCTTACTACACCTCTAATAGAATGGATAGAACTATATCCTCTCCCATCATCTTGTAATTTAATCAGCCATTCTTTCGCATCCGATAATTTTACCTTATCAATTCGTTTTGCCCCAAATGCTTCCTTTTTGATGACATTGATAACAAAATTATAGTTGGCTTGTGTATTATGCTTTACACCTCTTTTTTGATTGATATATTTTTGTACCAACTCCAATACTGTCATGTTTCCACCATTCAGAGAAACACTGTCATCTAATGATTTTTGAATGTTTTTTTCTTTTTCTCTTAGGGAAATATCTCTACGCTTGCCTTTTGGATATGGGTCTGATTCTGTCAATCTCCAACTGTAAACAGACTTTCTATTCCCAAGACCATCATTATATTTGTAACGGTATCTCCCATCTTTGTCTTGGCTCTCACCAGTTAATAACTTACGGTTTTTATTGTCTCTTCTTACTTCTGACAATAGTTATCTCTCCTTTCATCATAGAGAGCCTCGGTATGATAAGTAATAATATACCATACTTCACCCTCAAAATCTATTGAAATTCCTTGTATAATCAATAAATCAGCCTTATATAGCTGTTAATTTCTCGTCTACAAACTGCTCAAATAATTTGCGTTTAATACGAGGTCTTGACCCATTCCACAGTATAAAGTCAGCGTCCTCATTCTCATCTATAAGTTTTCTAATCTTCTTATCACTAAATCCAAAATATTCTGATGTTTCCTGTACCGAAAATGTATATTTATTCCACCACGGAATTTGTAAATGTTCATGCTTTGTTTCTGTAATCTCTTGTAGTTCTGTATTTTCTATAATAAATCACGCTCCAATTCCTAAAAATTTTCCCCCAATAAAAAAGTACCTACCAGATAACCTAGTAGCACCTATATTTTCATAATCTATTATTTAAATTCCACATAATAAAAGAGCAGGAGATGTTATAAACTTCCCCTGCCCTAAATAGCATATATAAAGATATAACTATTTATAATGATTAAATCAATCACCTCTTTCAATGATAAATCTTCTCATTTCAATCGCCTCCTTTTATTCCTTAAAACTCCATTCTATTTCAATAATGTCATTTTCTCCGATGTTATTTGCTGTAAAAATGTACTTATCATATATTATATTATTATCATTGACAAAATGCAAATTTTTTGTGTTTCCATATTTTAAAATCTTTCCATTTGGAATATTCTTTAAATCGAATCTGTTTTCAAAAGATATAGTTTGACTAAATTTTTTAATTATATGCTTTGAAGAAAATTCAGTTTTATATTTTCCATGTGTCATTTTATGGTTAGCAATTTCCTCAGAAAACCTTCCATTATTAATAGGAAACATTTTTGGCAAACTAATTACATAAACTATTTTATATGGAAAACCAATCTTAATACTACTTATATTAATTCTAAATATCCATTTAAGCACCTTTGGATCATTCTGACTCACTTCATCTATTTCATCATCGTTCTCAGACCAATATTTTTCTTCAACAGAATGAATCAATTTATTATCATTGCAACACTTACACCAAAAACCATATTTTTTAAATCTGTCTTTAATATCTGTTCTTTTCATAACACTCAATTTAGGTAATGAAGTATTAATCTGCCCATCATTTATATCTATTAACCTTTTAAATTTTTGAATAGAATCAATATCATTTATAACAAGTGTAAAAGAATCTATTAAAATTCCATGTCCATCTTTATATACTGTTAAATGTTTATTATATTCTTCAAAATAATAATCTAAAGTTTCTAAAGATTTCTCAGAAGAATTTTCTTGTGTTTTTAGCTCATCTTTTGTGTTATTAGAATTGATACTGTTTGTGCCTTTTTTAGAAATGTTTTTCTTTTTGACGATTATATTTAGTATTAATATTACTTGCTCTATAACAAAGAAAACAATTATCAATAGCACTTCAAAAAGTGAAAAATACACTTCCTTTGATAGTAAACTATGCGCAAAAGGTATTATTAGTGCAAACGGAACAATATAACAAATTATTGTCCACATTAAATTTGAAAAAATCCAAATTATAATTTTTTTAAATATATTGTATATTTTTTTTAAATTTTTATTCTCCATAACTCCCCTATTATCAGTATTATAATATAACATTATATACCAATAATCGACAGAATACTATACAGAACATATATTCATATTTAATATTAGGGAGCGTATTTTAGCTCCCTAATTACATTATAAATAAATCACACTCTAAAACTGTAATTTATTCAAACTATTGTTACCTAATGTTTGACCCAATGTCATTTCTTGAATCATTTTTTCAAAACGTGTATCTTTTTGAGCTTTTCTCATAAAATCTTCATAGTTTTGAACATTAGGGAAATTCATTGATACATCTCCAAACTCAATCTTAACATCATTATTTGTACCTTTATTATTTAACTTAGGCAGTTCATAGTTAAAATTCAAATCAGGAGCTAACCTACTAGGGTCAAACTGTGCAAGTTCCCATAAATTTTGTACTGATTGGCTGTCAAAAACATGTTCACCGCCTTCAAATTGTTTAAGCGTTCCATGTTTCGTAAGAATAACTTCTGAGCCAATACCATCTTCATCAAACAAATGTAATCCCTTTGTTGCATTCTTAGTACCATTAGCGTAACCGTTTCGCTTCATCCATTCCAACATCCAAACATTTTGGTCATAAGTAGCATAGTAGTTACCTTCACCACCCATTTGCGAATAGTATTGACTACGTGCTTCAAAACTAGATGCGAAATCATTCCATTTGAGCCTATCTACAATACTTGTATCAATATTTAGTTGGTCTGTTGGATAGTAATTTTTTTCATAAATCCATTGAATATCTCCATCGGAAGATGAACTATTCCCATTATCACCGCCAGAATTCCAATAAGAATCACCGGAATTACTATTGTTACCATTATTAGAATATCCACCATCAGTATTAGCACTTTGTTCTGCTTGCTGTTTTGCAAGTTCTTCGGCAGCTCTGGCAGCTTCAGCGTCACTATTGGCTAACATTTTCTGTGTAAATTCTTTAATGGCATTGACAGTGTTATTTAATGTGGTTTGCCCTTCATTAAACTTGTTACCATATTCGCTTAATACATCGGTTATATTGTTAGTGTTATCTTTCCAAATAGAAGACATACTATCACTAAGTTTATATCCAAAATTATCAGCAGTACTAATTATAGTTTGACTTATATCAGAAGAGTTTTTGTTACTCTGTTCAATAATATCATTAATAAGAGCATCAATATCATCTAATCTCGAATCAAGCCATGTTTGTGTCTCCTCTGACAGTTCATCAAGCAACTTCTCAGTATCAGATATAAGTTTGTCATATTCAGTTTCTTGTAAATCATCTTTTGCTTCGTTGATTTGCTCTTTAAGCTCCTGAATATTTTTCTTGCCTTCTTCTGAATTGTCACCTTGATAAGCTGAATATTGCTTTTCTAATGCATTAAGTGCTTCAGTTTTCTCTCTTATGGTTTTTTCATAATTATAAGCATCTTTTTGCGTTTGAAGCAATTCTTTGTACTTGTCAATTAACTCATTCAAACTATCCATATATTTAGAATAAGCATCACTAACAAGGTCTTTAATAGCGTCTTTTTCATCTTGAGCAGCTTGAATAGCGTCCTGTTGTGCCTCAAGTAATTCTTGCCTTCTGTCCAATAAGTTTTGATCAAAAGGATTATTTGCTAATTCTTCATTGATTTTTAAAATCTCTTTAGAATACTCATCTGCCTGACTAAGATATAATTGATAATTTTGAGCCAATAATGCCTGTGCAGCTTTTCCATAATCATTGAAATTACCTTTATCATCAGTTGTACCAATATCTTTGAAAAGGTCAACCAAAAATTCAGTTTCTTCAATTAAGTCTGTCACATCATCTCTTGTCCTGTCAAAAGCATCCCAATTAATCTGTCTGATGGCATTTTGATATTCAATAAGAGCTTTCTTTGAATCAAGAATAGCGGAAGTGACATCATCAATCTGACTCTGCATATCATACCAATCTTCTGATTCTTCTTCTATACGTCCAGAATTAACAGCTTCATTTAATGCATTTATTAAAGCCATTCTTTCACTTTCAAGTTTATTAAGATTTTTTTGTTCCTGTTCAATTAGTTTGTTGTTTAGTACTTTTGACGCAAACCAACCTTTTTCTTCTATAATATCTAGCTCTTTAGAAAGCTGGTCTGAGAAAGCAGAGATTTTTTCAATCACATCATCATACTGAGAAACTACATCTTCAAATTTCTGTTTAGATAATGTTGATAATTCTATATTGAGGTTTTGAACTTCATCTTTTGCATTTTGAGCCTTATCATATAAATCCTGACACTCGTTTATAGCCTCTTTAAGATTGTCGTCATATATTACTTCTATATTTATTGAGCCGTTTGCAATCTGATTTTTATAATATTCATCTAATCCATAAGAATTAAACAAATTCATATAATAGTCATATGCCTTACTCTGTGCGTCAATCTCTGAAAGAAGCACCTGCATTGAGTCTGATAATGCATTATTTCTGGTAAGCCATGTTTCAGCAGTATTTGAAACTACATTTTTCAGCCTGTTATAAGCAGTTGATATTTTGTTTATGAGACGTTCTATCCAGTTGAGTTTTTCGGCTGTTTGGGATGTAGAAGAGGAGTCACCGTCTGATAGTGTGCCCCAAGAGAAATCTTCCAAACCATAATCAGAAGGATTATATTTTATTTTATTAAGAGCATCCAAAGCTCTGTTTGCTTCATCTACATAACCTTGTGCAATTTTATAGTATTCACCATACTCCTGATTTAATTTTTCTGCTGTTCCTGGATTAGTAAGATAAATATCACTATCATCAAAAGGTTTAGAAACTAAAGAATATTTTCCGTCATCACCAATAATTGCGCTAAAGTAATCTGCCCATTTTTTAGAAAGGTTTTGAATTAACAAAGTGTCAATTTTTTGCTTTGCTTCAGCCATTGATCTCCAATCACCAACACTTTTCCCATATAAAGAAGATAACTCAGCAAATACTTCTGGATATTTTTCACGCATTAAAGAAAAATATTCTTGATTTGTTTCTGCTTTATTCTTTGACGTTTGAATATATGCGTTCTTGTCAGATTCATAACATTTCTCAAGTTCAGCGAATAGTTCCTTTTCTGATATTAAACCTAATCTGTATTGTTCAACATATTTCCCAAGTTTCGGATATGCATTTATTATAGAAGATAGGGTTGAAGATGATATTTTTCCGACACTTTCATATTCTTCTTTAACTGATTTTAATATATCTGCATGATTTTCTAATGTTTCAATAGAATTACCAACATTTCCATCACTGCTAAAATTAAAATTAGTATTGTCGAATATTTCATAAATTTTATTTATATCATTTTCAAGTTTTTCTATAACTTTGTCATAAGTATCTTGGGACATGTCTCCACTTTCAAGTTTCTGTTTTAATGAAGCTTCTGCATCTGCGAGTTTTGCTTTTGCTAAAGCCTCATATGAATTAGCAGCATCATAATTTGTAGAAGCCAGATATTCATTCGCATCCGCCTCAGTTTGAATATTAGAAACATTTGAAATTAAATTGCTTAATGTCTGCTGTTTCATCGCTTCAATACGGGCTTTTGTAAGATTTTCTAATGCTTGCTCATCTAAATTTAATGCGCCGTTTTCTAAACTAAGATAATCCAACCAGTCATCGCCCAACGCCATAATTGATTGCATTGTATCTATAGATATACTTCCATCTGAATAATATTCTTTAATTGCAGATGAAAGAGTAGAGTAGGCTGACTGCACCTCATCAATCTGTTCAGACAGTTTTCCTAAATTTGTTTGAGTGCTGTCTGTACCTTCTAAGGAAAAGATGTCTGAAAAGGTTTTTGATTGTGTGTTTTCCGCCAACAACGTATTTACTTTATTAATTTCGTTTTCTAGCGGAATGCTATAAAATCCTTCAAACTGAGGAACAGTTGATAAGTAATCATTAATTACATGTGTAATTTCTTCTTCATTTCCAATGAACTGTTCGCTTGCTATAGCTGTATCAATTAATTCTTGTCTAAATGTCTCAAAATCTTCTTCTGTCCTAGGTATTTCTTTACCCTGTAGTGTCGTAAGCATTGTCTCTTGTGCTACGTTTTCATTCAAATTATCTATTGACGAGGTATATGCCTCCACAACATCTTTCATATCACTATATCTGCTATAAATAGATAAATACAATGGATTATTCGAGAGTTCTGTCGTTGTAAATTGTTCTGAATCTCTTAAAACCTCCACTGCTTTTTCAAGTCTATGGAAATTTTCTAATGCTCCTTCAACTGTATTATCACCAATTAACACCAGTGATCCTCCGTTTGAGCCATAAGATCCACTGCTTATCACACCAGCTCTTTCAAGTTCTTCAAATGCTTTAACTGCATCATCTCCTGACGCGCTAATAATATTCTTAGTTCCCCAGAAATTATCTCTTGCTACATCTAACAAGTCTTCTTTTGTTGCATTTACACCGGCTAATAAATCAATTCTTGCATTCTTTAATGAATCAATGCTTACGCTGTTTATCGCATTTGACAAAGAACCGTATTTTTCAATCAGTGTGTCAATTCCTTCTCCTTCAAGACCTAACTTCTTTAACAATTCAGTTTGCGTAGACATTAAATCTTCTTTCGCATCTGAATCAGTCTTTACGGCTTCTGATAATTGAATGTACTTGTTTGCTAAATTCGAAATCTCATCGCCTAATGTATTAGCTTCATCTGCTGCCTCTTTGGCTTTTTGTCTTGTTTCTTCTGCTTTCTGATTTGCAGAATCAATAGCGGATGTTACTGCACCAAAGGCTGTACTAATTGCCATAATTGCAATACCTACCGGATTGTTCATAAAGGCTGCTCTTAAACTAGCTGCAAATCCTTTGACCGCTGCTGTAAGACTAAATGTACTTGCCGTAGCTGTCTTTTGTGCTGTTGTCTGTGCCTTTGTAGATTGTGTTAATCCCATCTGTGCAAGTTTAGCTTGTGTTTGTGCTTTCGTAAGACCAGTTGCTCTTAAAATTGCAACACGGTCAGCGTCACTCAATGCTTTACTTGATAATACTTGTTTCAATTGCGTCTCTGATAATCCTGCTGATACAATCTTTAAAGTATTCAATGCGTTAGAATACTCTGTTGTACCCCTTGCCATTGTAGACATATTTTTGACGGTATTTAAAGCTGTACCAAAATCGCTTGCACTAATAGCTGATGCTTTAAATGCTGTAGATAATGTTGTAATAGCCTTTACGATACCTATTGCTACAAGCCCCTTTAATGAAGATTCGACCAAACCAAGACTATTTACAAACTGCAATGTAGCATTTCCACAATTCAGAATACCAGTTACTGTTTCACCATTAATCACAGATTGATATGTTTCTGTCATACTTGACTTAAAACGATTTAATGATGCGGTACTACTTTGTAAGTATTTCTCGTATTCTTCTTGAGCCGAACCTGCGGAGTCTAAACTTCTTTGATAAATTTCTTGTGCCTCTGACATATTATTGATGGTTGAACTTATCGCAGACGCTCTGTATTTACCCGCTATCAGTTCAAGAAGTGCGCTTTGATCGGTGTCCGACATCTGCTGATACACCTTCGATATATCTAAGAAAATATCGTAGATACTTCTAAAAGTTTCTCCATCTTCTTCTAATATAGAAACGCCATCCACTCCGCCAATTCCATCAATATCAGTTAGTGCTTTAATCTTTTCTTCCAACTTTGCAGTAGATGTAATAACACCTTCCGTTTCTTCACCCATTTCTTCTAATTCAGCAGTACAACCACGAATGCGAAGTGCAGAAGTACGAAGAGCTAATGCTAATGCATCTGCATCTTGATACTGACGATTGCCTGCTGCTAAAAGTGCTATAAACTCATCCACAGAAGTATTCGCGTCAGCAAATACTGATCCCACAGACTGAACACCTTGAGCAATTTCTGCTGTTGTAATACTTGCTGTGTTTCCAATTTCATTGTACTTATCAATCAATGCTTCAGCTTTACTTACAACGTCATCATAACCATCCACAACGTCATATGCTTGTATTCCTGAAATGATTGCCTTTGCAGAATCAGAAGCACTCATGTCACCTACATTAGCAAGAATAGTTGCTTTTTCTGTTAAAGCATTACTTTCAGTTAGGTTATAGCCAGATTTTGAAAACTCTGTTGTACTTTCAATCAATGCCTGTTGCGTTACTGCTAATTCTTGTGCTTTTTCATTGCACTTTTCGAGGTATTCAGGATAATCCCCTCTGGACAATTCATCTTGTACTTTTATTAAGTCAGTATATGCCTTATCTAAATTTAACGCTTCCGTCCATGCTTGTCTCATTTGCTGAGTGAGCAACATTACCCCACCAGTGCCAGTAAACAATTCTGTCGCTCTCTTGAAAGTCTTTTTAAAAGTATCACCAAGCGTCAAACCATTTAAGTTGGTTGCTTTTATTTCTGAGCGCAATGCGGATAACTGTAATCTTAAATTATGAATTTCCTCATTGGATGTTGCTAATTTAGCATTGTTGAGAATAGAATTGTATTTAGACGATACTTCTGTATCTGTAAATAGCTTTGAATTCTGCTGACCGAAGACTTTAATATCATTAATGAGTTTATTTTTCTTTAACTCTAAATTTACTTGAATAGCATTTTTATTGGCTACATTTTGTGTCTGTTGTATTGATTGTTGTACCGATGTAACGATACTTTTCTTATTAACTTTTCCTGTTAGATTTACCGTACCATTTAATGACGCTAAATCCTGTCTTAATTGTGCTTTTGTCTTAGATTTATTAAGAGTACCAATTAAAGGAACTTTAATGTCTCCGAGATTATTAGCGTCTGATTGAACTTGTTTCTTACTCTGTGCCTTTTTTAGACTTGCAATCAAATCTAAAATAAAATTATTTTGTGCCATTTTCCTCCTTATTACTATGTTGACAACTTAAAATAAATGGTGTATCATTGACAACATAATATAATTGTGTATTGTATGCTCATTTTTAAAAAAAATTAATGTTTCTCTAAATAAGCAGCAAGATCAGCTAACGATTTTGCATTCAAACTCTTTTTCCCCAATTTAAAAGCAGATAATATCTGCTTAGGCACTCCTATTTGCTTTGCAATATAAGTTTGCTTTTCTCTTTCTACTACTTTAATCAATTTTTGTCTTATTTCTTCTTGACTTAACACATTGTCCCTCCTACTCTATTTGTCATATATTACTTTTGTCATAAATAAAATATAGTACAAAAATGTTTATTAACATTTCTACCATAAACGTCTTTTACAGCAAATGCCCTTATAAAATTAATATTTAAGTTTTTAATGTTTCTATCCGGCAACAGGCTTACAAGCGTTTCTGTTGCCAGATAAAGCGGTTAGATATAACTTCCAATTACACCTAATCGTTTATGCGCTTTAGTGGAGTCAGCGCATATGCTCCGCTGTGGATACGGAGCGAATGACTGATATGCTTTTGACGACATATCAGCCTGTAAAGGATTGATTTATTGAAACTGTAAATTTACAGTAATTGTTTCAGTACAAAAGGTTTTTATGCTAATAGACCTTCCACACTCTATTAGCTCTCTTGTGCCTTTTATTACGATATTTAAACAACAGTTTGAATTGTATAATAATCTGCCAAAGCAGTTATTATCGTGTGGGAATTTTTCATCCCATATTACAAGCATATACACGCATCATTTAAGGATGATATGCAGGAATTGATACATAGTACCAATTGCAGTATACTTTTATTGTAATGACTTGTGAACATACAGAAAACGGTAAGACAAGTAAATGTCATTCTCTATTGTGGTATTACTACCTTGTCAAGATATGCTTTTAATCTGTCTGCATCATCTGCAACCAAACAGATATGACCATTTCTAAATCTTGAAAGATTATCTGTTGAAACCCCTATATTTTTTGCTATTGCCTTGGCAGTAAGACCACTGGCAACAATTGAATTTAATTTTTCTCTTAAACTATCCTGGTTCATGCTACCTCCTCAATATTTTATGCAAAGATAATTGAAAACACTTTACCTCTTTCCCTACATTATTTTTGTAAAAATATAAAACAAGTGCCAGAAACACCCTATTTATAGGCATTTCCGACACTTATCATAATTTTCAAAAATATTAAATTGCTTGTTTTGCTTCTAATGCAGCTTTACGATTCTTTTCATTCACTCTAGCTTGATTCATCCGATGTAAAATATCTTGGCACTCTCCTTCACAAGCCTTTTGATTATTGGATTTCCTTATAAATCCTCTGCCACATACTTTACATATGCATATTTTCTTGTTATCTATATAGGCTTGCAAGTACATTATACTGTCGTATATATTTCTAACGGTAAATAATACTTCGGAATTGTTGGTATCAGAAATATCAATTTTTATTCTAAATTGGTCTTTCTCTTTATCATCTTCAATCTCAATTCCAATCGTATTATTGAATCTTGAGAAACTACCTTTATATGATTTTGCACCGGCAATTTCCATTATTTTATTCATATTGAATTTAACTCTACGCTTTTTCTTCTTTTTACTGTTTGTATCATAATTAGTAATATGCTTTTTCTGTGTAATTACCAACCAATCATCTTTTAGTCGATTATTCATCTTTGCTTCTTTATATATACAGTAAAGTACATACAACAATTCCATATCGTTACTATGTGGCTTGCCATTTTTATATTTCTGCAAAGAATCCTCGATAAACTCTAAATCGGCTTTGGTAATATCAACACTCTTACTCTCCATCTTTTGAGCAATCTTCTTATCTAATTCTTCGTCACCCTTTTTGGCTTTCATATATGCCATGCGTGGTCTGAACTTAATAACAATTTCGCCCTTGATATTCTGCTGAAGGTTTTCAAGTAGGATATGTCCAAAACACTTCCACATAATATCTTTGCTACTTGTGGCAAATTCAGATTGTGAATATTCCATATCAATCAAATAATTTACAGCTAAATTAACATTAAACCATCCACTCTTATTAGTGAAAATTTCTTTAATCTGTCTGATACAATGATAATGGAATGTGTCAAATCGTCCTGCACGTTCTGTAGTATCCATATTCTGTTTACGCTCTGCCTTGTCAATATCTCTGCAAATATTCTTCTTAGCACTCTTTCTTACTTTTAATACAATGTACAACTTTTCATATTTAGCATCGTATCTGTTTATCTCATATTTTGCAGTTCCATCTTCCCTTTTTTCATTATTCATAAGCATACGATAATCAAATTTATCACTTTCAGAATCCTTAAAATAGGTATAATCAAGTCTGCCAGTTCCTTTTCCAATAAACTGTTTAATTTTATCCATGGGATTCTTTGTAGGCTTTGCAACACTCTTACTCTTCTTTCCCTTTGCTTCAATAAAGAAGTTTGGATGTTGAATTTCTGATTTTGCAAACATATCTTCCCCTTTCCTTGGAGGAACTAACTTATTATATAGTTCTTCATATTCTCCTAATGCAAGATTCTTTCCCGTTTTAGGATAATCAATAGCATAATTGGAATACGCACAAAATACATTGATTGCATCATCATATGGTATAGGATTATCTTTTGTTGCTAATGGGGTATTCCATAGCTTTGTAATGGCATTGCTTGAATCTCCAATAACATTATTATCAAATCCTTTTACCAGAGTATCATAAATAGCTTCTTTAGTAATCTGTTGTGGCTCTGCTGTCTGCATTTCATAATATAACGGAACATCTGGTAATCCTTCCGCTAATCTGTACAATTCTTCATCATCACTTACCAAAATTTCATCCCCGTCCCAATCCATCTGAAGCGTTTTAGATAATAAATCGTAACAAGAAACGATAGTGTCAGATTCCATATACTTAAACCATTCTCTGCACTCTTCCGTCTTTACCAAATCACGTTTACCATATTCATATCTTGATAAATGAGGACTTCTCAAACATATAATATGTTCTACAGTTCCTTTGTTATCATAATATTTATTGTAAACATGATTCTTTGGCACAAGTCCTTTTGGATTTTTCTCACCAATAAACAGATATTCACAGAACGCATACATATCAGGTGCAACATAACTATAGTAACCACTTAAAGGAATTTTACCAGCACGATAACTTTTACGCTTAGATATTACCAACTGCCTAATCTTTGCTTCGATGTATGGATCATATACAAGTTGCGGATATACATTCAATGCTTCTGCAATTAAGGAATTACAACTATGTCTCTCTTCTTTAGTATCTGTCTGTAATTCCTCTGTAACAGTGATATCTTCATTTACATTTTCATTATCTTCTGTCTCTTCCACATCTGATATTTCATCAATATCTGTTTCACTATCATCTGTATATCCCATAACCTCTTTTACATACTCAAAATCTTCATGTAGTTTGATTATGTCATTCTTAGCAGGTGCGCATAATTTCTTAATATCACACCCAAAAGGCAATGTCTGTAAATACTGATAAGCAAAGGTAACTGTGTCCTTCGCTGGATTTGCGTAACTATTGATAGACATTTTAATGCCATTGTCTGAGAATGCTTTTTTATAAGCATCCCATGATGGGTACATCTTCCACATTTTCAATTGACTTGTAGTAAACAGAAACCTTATATCTTCCTTTTCAACATCTACTGGTTTTCCCCATGCATCAGGAATCACCGTATTATGTGCTATATCTGTTGCAAACTTCCTAAAGTCGAATGGAAACATAGCACCTTTGAAATATCCACTTCTTATCTGACAGCTTGATGGTAATTCGCCTGGCAGAAACATACCGGCTCCGTCAGTATGCTCAATCTCAATATCCTTTTCAACATACTCTTCTGGTGTAGCTGCAACATAGTATTGTCCGTTTTCGTCTTCTTGAATATCAACATATTTTACAAAATCTCTTACTGTTGTTTCCAATCCCTTAACTAGAATACATCTGTCTATATCAATTTCCTTCTCAGGCAGAACGCTTGAAGAAAGTGGCAATGCAGTATATGAAAGATATTTGCCCACATTCATACCGCCTTGACTGTTGATATATTCAACTGACAATCCAACAAGTAATGGTCCCTCATTTCTTTTAAAGAAATCCTCTTGTAATAATGTAATCGTGGTATCTCTTACTTGCCCTGTTGTAGCAGTGTATAAGATGTATTTCTTATCAGCTATCATGATTCCATCTCTAAGAATTTGCCACATAATATCATTGTGAAAAATCTCCATATAGATAATTTCATCTAACAACTGGAAATCTGCCTTTGTTTCCCCTCTATCTTTTAGTGCAAGTCTGACAACATCCCCTTCAAATAATGGAATCTGAAATCTCTCATTTTCAGAACCATCTTTACGATATAAATACTTTTTGTCGATACTTCTAATAGTTGTATTGTCGTGTATCTCTTTCAATAAATCAGCTTGCTTTTTGCTTTTATCATTACGAATTTCATTTTCTTTATCTGTAAAAGCCTTAAATGAATTAAACTTGTATATTCTTACTCTTCCTGCTTGTACGTTTCCTATTGTAACCTACCTCCTTATGTAACTATATCCTTTACTAAAATCAATGAAAATGACTTCAAATCTGTTTCAAAATCATTCAGACGACTAAATTTATCATCTTGAAAAATATCGGCTCTAAAATGCCCTGTTTTTCGTTAATTTAAGCCTTTATATAGGCTACTTTTACTACTATATGAAATGGAGATTTTATCGCTCTTTTCATTTTTAATAAATAGGAAAAATCTTGTGCATATTCCACGCTTACAAAATTATTTTACTATCTGTAAATTACTTCTCTTTTTTAATTTCATTGTCTGCCCTGTTTGGTTATCCATAACAACACCCGTCTCTTTATTAATGGTATATGTAGGAATTCCATTATCTTCGCAGAACTTCTCCGCTAATTCTTTGCCAGTTTGCCACCGGTAAATAGCGCTCATAGCACAAGTAAACTCTATATAAGCGTGTCTCAAATCATCATTCTCATAATCCCATAGCAGCTCTGATATATTGTCTCTTCCTACAGGCTTGTCCCAATCCATCTTAGACAGAACATTCATAGTGTAAAAATAATCTTTACACTCCCATTTTGCACCATCAAAATCCTTTGTAATTGGAAATGTGACAACCAGATTTTTCAGTTTGATATATCCCATGATTGTAAAAATGGCATCTATCAGATTAAATATTGCTTGTGATTCCTCTAATGACTGCCTATAATCCGTTCCTGCCCTTTCATTTTCTCGTCTAATCTCACGCACATAATTAATATACTTGATACCAGATAAAGCAATTTTCATCAAATCCTCTTGTGGGTAATCTGAAATCTCTTTTCCTTTATTCTCTGACATTGCTTTATAGATAGCATTGTGATACTGCCTTTGCCAGCAGTCATGCAATGCAATAATTCGCATAATTCTATTAGAATTTTCTATATCAGCATTGCCTTGAATCACTGTAAATTTATTTTCCATATATTCATTTTCTCCTTGTATTTAATAATTTGGGGGCTGTGTAATAGCACCACACCTGCCATTTTAGCAATTTCTTTATCTGTATGAATCTTGGTATTTAATTGTTCTCCATTTGGAGAACGATTTTCTCTTGAAGGTCTTCCCACTGTTGCTTCATATTTTTCTTTTGCTTGCTCTTGAATTTTCTTTTCAAATTTTTTTACAACAGTAATTCTTTGTTGTGATTTTCTTAGTAATATCCATAGAGTTCACAAATTTTTCTTGTTCTGATGGTGACATATATTTTACCAGTGCAAGGGCAGTATTAGGTGCAAGTATTCCTGTTTCAACCAAATCTTCTAATTCTGGAATTAATTCAGTAAGTTTCTTATAGTTATTGAGTGTATCAACTGAAATACCAATCATATCGGCAATATCTGATTGATTAACTTCCGAAACTTTCGGTAGTTTTTCAGGTCTACCTTCTCTAACGCCATAAATCCTTTCAAGCTCCTTAATACATCGTCCAAGTTTCACAGGATTTGGGTTGCCAATTCCTCTTTGACGAATATTTGTTTCAATAAGATCTTTTAAAATTTTATTATCAGAATCAAGAATCTTTTTGCCTTTAGAATATGTGTCTGTAGATACACCTGCTGTTTCTGCCAATTTCGCACGCACATCTATTTTGTTTTCAGGTTCTATCCGTTTTGAAGAATTCTGCGAAACGGTATTTTGGTTTTGTTTTAATCCACTTAACTGATTTTCTCTTGCCTGTTTTTCATAAATGTTTCTATATTTCTCTGCAATAGCAATTCTTTGAATAGGTGATAGATTACGTCTTCCTAATTGAATATCAAGCATCCATCTATTTATGCAATCTTCTTATTTCTCGCACCATAAATAACTGCATCCGCTTTCCCATCTACAACATCAGCAGTAATAACAACCTTCTTTGCGTCTTCTATGTCAGGAATTGAAAAGAATATTTTCTGCATAGTTTTTTCAATAATGCTACGTAAACCTCTTGCTCCGATTCCCTTTTTAATTGCTAATTCTGCAATTCTATGTAGTGCTGATTCTTCAAATTCCAGTTCCACACCATCCATTTTAAGTAATTCTTGGTACTGCTTTGTGAGTGCGTTCTTTGGCTCTACAAGAATTTTCACCAAATCATCTTCAGATAATGGTTGTAAAGTCGTTATAACTGATAATCGTCCAATCAATTCAGGCATAAGACCATATTTAACTAAATCGTGTTGCTGCACATCTGATATATCTAAGGTGCTTGCTTCATGAGCACTCTTTATATCAGCATTAAAACCAATAGATTTACCTTTATTGTTTCTCTGTTCTATAATCTTCTCCAAACCTTCAAACGCTCCACTGCAAATGAAGAGAATGTTTGATGTGTCAATACTTACCGTTTCCCCTTGTGGGTGCTTACGTCCACCAGATAAAGGCACTTTTGATACTGTACCCTCTAATATCTTGAGTAATGCTTGCTGAACTCCTTCGCCTGATACATCCCTTGTAATGGAAGTGTTTTCTCCCTTGCGACCAATCTTATCAATTTCATCAATATAGATGATGCCCTTTTGAGCAAGTTCGCTATCATAATCGGCATTCTGATATAATGTCAAAAGCATATTTTCTACATCATCACCAACATAACCGGCTTGTGTTAATGTAGTAGCATCAATAATAGCAAAGGGTACTCCTAAAAATTTTGCTAAACTCTGTACTAAATAGGTCTTACCACTACCAGTAGAACCAATCATAAGGATATTAGACTTCTGAATTTCTACATCCGATTTCTTATTCTGCCGGATTCTTTTATAGTGATTGTAGACAGCAACAGCCAACGTCATTTTTGCATCATCCTGACCAATAACATACTGATCCAAATGATTCTTAATCTGTCTTGGAGTTGCTAATTGAATATTATGTGTAATATTTTCTTCTTCCTCATTATTTAAAATGCTATATGCATCATTGATACAAGAATCACATATATATCCAAATTTGCCTTTTATTAGCTGATTCACTTCGTCTTTTACTCTTCCACATAAGAAACATCTTTCTATCTGTTTATTTGCCATATAATATAATTTCTCCTTTTTCATCGTGAAAAATTGCAGATTTATTTTTCCTCAAAATAGGGAGTGTCTATCATCGGATGCCCGACAGGGCAGACGATTATACTCTCTATTTTTGAGATAAGAAAAATCAATGTGATTCATATTTTGAACTAATAAGTTTACGCTAAAAAATATTTATCAGATTATCACTTGCAATATATATTCTCTCTAATAACCTTTTTTACAATACAACCGACAATGCGCTTTCTTTGCTTCTTTCTTTGGCGCAAGGCATTTACCATTTTAGCGGAGCAGCAATCTCTGATTGCGTTGCGTAGCTTAATGGGAAATGGATGGTGTTTCAAAGAAAGAAGATTTACAAGATTTACCATCATGTATCATTTATTATATGGGGCTGACCGCCCCAAACCCTGCTCACATAAACATTTCGCCATTCGCTCAATGTTTATGTGAATCAAAATACTATTTTAAATTTTTCTCCCCTTTTCCCTAATATAATATATTAGAGAATAGGGGGGATTTTTACTAAAGTGAAAGGGGAGAAAATCAACTGACTTTGTAATAACCTTTTTTACTGGTCTTGTCACATTCAAGAATCCTCGCAAGCACTTCATTATTCTTTGCCTTTTGAAATTGTCTATCAGTTAATCCAGTTTCCTTTAAAAGCGTTTGTATCTTATACTCTGTGCCTTGTTGTAACTGTTCTCTCCAACTAATAATTTTCTGTACATTAGTCATTTTCTTTCCGTTAGGTGGTTTTCTATCTTTAACCTTTTCAATTTTCAATTCTTCTGGTGTATCTTCATACTCAAATACTGTTCCATATGGTTTATATCTATCTTCTATCATTGAGGACAATTCTTTATACAAAGCATCATCTGTATTATAAAAAGTCCATATATGAACATTCTCCGTATTTGCATAGTTCCTGATTGCCAATCTGAAGATGTTCTGTTCAAAATCAGCAAGCATACATCTAAGCATTATCTTTGTAATGATATATTCATACTGCTTTTGATGATTTTTGCTAATCAAGTCAAAAAATTGTAGTGATTCTTCCTCTGTCATATTGGATAGTTCTCTATATACTTCTATATGACAACTACAATATATAAAGAAATATGCCATGTTCGGAAAACGATTCATTCCCACATGAGCCATACAACATAAATCCTTGAAATCATTAAATCCTTTGAGATTCCCAAAATATCCTATATTCTTAAAATCCTTTTGAAACCTTCGCAACAAATCGCTATATACAACAACTAAAATATCTCGTTGCTTACCTATCCCGTGTTTCAACTTTTGTTTCAGGTACTTAATAATTGCATTCGTTGTAGCAATAGATGTCTTTGTACCTTTACACAAAACATTCTTACTTGTGGACATTTTTACATTAGTAATTCTCATATTTAGCTGCTTATTATACTTTTCCCCACTAAGTACCTCTACATAATCTAAATCGTAACGTGGGTCTATATCTGCTGTTGCATCAAATACAAAAAACTTTTTATCTTTTCCTAAATAAAAATATTCCCTATTATCCAAAACCATCATAAAGCAACGCTCATAATTTCCATGTTTCTTTTTAACAGAATTAAATATTGCTCCTTCTTGTGCTATCTTTTGCAAACACAACATATCTTTCCATATGCCATTATATTGCTTTGATAGTGATTCCATATTTTCTACAATGACCTTGAATAATAAATCATCATTTGGTGTAATGCTGGAATATCTTTCATCTTTCCAATATATTGTCACATTTGAATCTTTCGATATTTTCTCTTTCTCGTCCATCTGGTCTAATAATCTGTCTTTAAAGGCTTTGAACTCTCTTATAACAAACTCTTTGTCTTTTACTTCATCAGATAGACCTTCATATAAAGCCGATTCTATTTTTGTAAGATTGACACTATTTATACTGACAGTTTCAAAGAATTGTGGACACTCATCAAAAATAACAATATCCCTCTTCATTGGTTTGCTATTGTATGTAAACGAAAATAATTGTTTCCTTGTACTCTCAGCCAACATAAAATATCTTTGTGTCGATAATAAAACTATTGGTCTGTAATGTTGCTTAATTAACTGTTCCTTGAATGGTTCGTCAGACCTTAATACAATCACATTCTTTTCAAATTCCTTATAGTGATTTTCTAATATTCCCCATCCTTCTAAGACTTCACCCCAACTCTTTTCAACATCTGCCCTGTTTTTATTGCTATTAGACAGCTCCTCTAATCTTTTGATTGAATCAGTAACAACTACTAACCCTTGAGGTTCGTGCCGTCCCATAAAGAAAAAGTCTCCGATGCAGCAATGTATAAATGTATGAATAAATGTTGACTTTCCGATTCCGCATCTAGGACTAAAACAAGTTACTTTGTTTGTGTCTCTGTTATTGGTTACAGTCTCAAAAGTATCTTTGAAAAATTCAATCTGCTTCTCGTCAAAATTATATTGTGGTAAATATGTCTCGAAATCTTCCCATGTTAAATTTGTTCTATTTTTATCTTGCTTGCCATTTGCCATACACTCACACTCTCTTTCTATACTTCATCATAGTGTTGTGAAGTGCTGGCGTGTCTTCAAAAAAGAAAACTTTCAGTTTATCATCCTTCTCGCTATCCTCAACCTTAAGAATCTTGTGTCCATTGTTACATAACCAGTTAGTCATTGATAATGACCTGACTATGTACATTTTTGTCTTGCTATTTGTAATAATTCATTCCTCCTTTGTTGTTTTTATGTAATAGGCAGTAAATGAATACCGCCTACTACATATATTCTCTTTTTACTCTGTGATTTCTTCATCTTCTGTAACAGTTTCAATAACAGTTACATTGATAGCCTGTTTACCTTTTTCGCCATCTGTAATCTCAAACTCTACTGTCTGACCTTCTGCAATGGACTTGAATTTCTTATCACTTACAATTCCTGTCCAATGTACAAAAATCTCTGTGTCATCTTCCATCGTGATAAATCCATAGCCTCTTGAATTGTTAAACCATTTTACTGTTCCCTTGTTCATTTCTTAAATCCTCAACTTTCTTTAAATATTTTTTGTTTACATGGTATAAATAGGAAACTTCACACGAATTTTCTATATTCTAATGAGTTCCTATATATATTTCTTCTACTTTTTATCTGTACCTTGTCTATACCTTATCTGTAACGAATTATTACTTATCTATACATTATCTGTAACATACCGATTTTTCTTTTTAGGTTGATTTTTCAATCTTCTACAATATTTAAGTAACCATTTAAAACCAAAACCATTTTCTCCACCAGCAACAACATTGTGGTGCTTATCCAATACCCAAAAGAAATAATTATGTTCATTCTTATAATGTAATCCATGCTCTTCCAAAATCTTATAGCACATGGCAAGTTGTTTTTTCTTCCTTAAAGACATAGGCACACGATATAAACTTGTGCAATGTTTATCTTCTTCTGTCGGGATATAATTCTTAACAAATTCGATGGCATCATCCTTATTCATCGTATATCCTTTACCTGCAATCACATTTCCACCTCTACCCTTGACAACAAATCCACAAGGATAATATGCTTGTAATGCTAGTCGATCAGTCCTATTAGATGGGTGTCTATGAACACCATTTCTGCAATAATCGTCTGAACGCTCCACGAATAATCTTTTTGTTAGTGCTAACCGTTTTATCTTATTTGGTATTTCTTGGTTATTATATGTAGCTCTATTATTGCAAATAATTTCTCTGTGTGGCTTCGCATTCATTTTAGTGTACAGTTTTAATGCTTCATTATGAACTTTTATATCTGATTTATCATTTTCCGCTAAATCTTTTAATCTTTCCATTGCCACTTCCGAATCTGTGAGCAAGTTTTTCTTAAAGAATCGCACCTCATTCAACTTAACGTGTGTATCTCTGTTGCTACTCATAACCTTTAGAAAATTTTTCTCTGCCGTGATATTAGCATCGTGCATAACCACATATTTGTATTCTTGATTATCTTCTATATGAAGTATCTCATTCTTTTTGACACCTTTTTCATGCCGATTTTTTGTAATTTGTATATAAATAATTCCAACATCTTCATCAATCCTCATAGGCTTGTAAAACTGATTATATCTTTCCGAAAAGACATACTTTATCTTATTAATATCCATAACTCTAATGCCTCCTAATTCTGCAACATCTTTAATAATTCTCTTCTCGATGGCTTCTTATTTACTTTTTTCTCTGTTTCAACCGGCTTTGATACTGTTTCTTCTTCAAAGTCAATATCCTCTAAGGTAGCAGTCGGTGCAGTCTTAATAGCATTCTGTCTTTCATCATGCTTCTGCTTTGCAATAGCTTTGATATTGTTTAAATGGTCAAATGGAAACGATAAGCCACAAACAACAGTAATCACTTTATCGCTGCCAAATCCTTCAAATGTTCTTCTCGGAGTGCCTACCAATTTAATAATCTCTTCCTTTTTGATTCCCTTGTTGGAAGCATTGATAATACCCACATACTCACATCTTCCATCTTTCTGCATAGGAGCAAAGATATTATTTGTTGTTAATCTCTCAATAACACTTGCTTCATTGGCTTTATCATTGCCAAGTACAGATAATACGAAATTACCAGGAGTGGCAATCATGGTACGCTTTTCCTGTTCATCCACGTTACCAAGTTCTGATACAGAGTTATTTGTCAAGAACGCATGTAGCATATTTGCACAGTGCTTATTGATGTTTTTCTTGCTATCTGCATTGTTATCTAAGAACATCACACTACCCAAACCTTCTATATTAAGAAGTTCCTGACAGCATTTGTAACTATTCACATGGAAATCATAATCTTCTGTCTTATCAGGTAATACCACAATGCAGCAGATTGTTTTATCGGTTTCTTCTGCAAGCATTTCAGCTAATGCAGGTGCTACCCCACTACCCGTACCGCCAGAACTACTAAAGATAATGTAGATAATGGATTCCTTTAGATTGATAATCTCGTCCACAATATCCATATTTTCAGACAACGCTTTCTCTGCAAGCTGGCGATTACCGGCACATCCATTAAATCCTTTTAAGTGTCTAATATTCTTTGCACCGCTTATAGCAGATTCATCTTGCGTACTGGAATTGATATGTATTGTCGGGTAACCTAACTTTTCCAGACAAAAGGCGATATTAGTCCCTGCGCCACCAATTCCAACTACTGCAACATCATTTTCCAAACTTCTACTCAATATCTTGTTGTTATTCATCCTTATTTCCTCCGTTCCATTTGATTCTTTCAAGTCCACTTTCTGTTATATAGAAGGTGTCGCTAATAACATCTTTTATTCCTTTTTCAATATATCCAATGTTACATAATCCCCTGATTCTTTTACTAAGATTTGGTCTTGCTGATAACAACGGCTTGTCTTCTCCATAATAGGAATTGATTTCATTTATTGTCATTCCGCTAAGTTCATCAATGGCATTGTCCTTCGCAAGTACCATCAAAATATTTAGATCAAGTCTATTTATCTCTGGATTTCCCATTGTTACTATGCCTCCTTTCTTGCTTTAATTGTCTGTTTAATTTCATGTATGCCTTGTTGTGAAAATCTCTTTTCAATTCTGCATAAGTAAGATTTTCAAATTCTATCTGTTTAGTTTCTTTGTTTACGACATCAAATCTGTTAGTTGGATTTTTCTTTATTTTGTAACCATATCTACCAGCTAATGCACGAATCTTATTAACTTCATCTTCTTTCGATTTCTTAATTGCCGGATTTTTTATCAGTTTGAAATAGTAATTTCTATACATATTACTTAAAATCTTATCTGGTCTGATAGGGTGTGGTTTTGGGTGTCCTTTTCGATTCTTCTTAAACTCATGTACTTTAAATTCCCATTCATATTGAAGCATTGAAAAATCCTTTGGATATTTTTGTTTAAATGCTTCTATAAAATTGTCCTCGCTCAATCGGTTATCTGCCCTGAGTTCATCAAACAGGGCAGTAACCTTATTGCGAAGGTTGTCAATGTAGATTCTTCCGTATGCCAACCTTACTTCTTCCCCTTTCTATTTCTAGCAGCTTTAGCATTTGCTTTTCTGCGACCTTTAGCACGTTTCATAGACTGCTTACGCTTGCCACTACCAACACAGAATTTATATTCGATTGGTAATTCATTGGACATATTATTAATTCCAACACGCTTACACAAATTCACACAGAAGAGTGTTAATTGTTGATTCTTACAATTATAAATGGTAAATCTATTCATAAACTTTTTAAATTCATGTGTTGCGTATGGTGCTTTATATTTATTTACAGCTTCTTTTTTGTCTTTTACTGGTACAGAATCATCACTTAGTATTTCTACAAGGCTCTTTTCCTGCTTAATAAGTTCCTTTGGAGTAGGTAATTCTTCAAGAAATCTTTCAACTTCCTCTTCTGACATTCCAAACGGAACATCATTTATTCTATAAGTCATGCACTTATTTTCTTTTACAAGTACATCAAATCCGCTCATATGCTTTGTTATGTTTTCCGCAAGCGAAACAATCACTCCCTTACTCTGAGCCAACTGCTTTAATTCAACTGGTACTTCCCTACTCTGATAAATCATAAATGTATTTCTAAAATCAATAATTTCTTCATAAGATTTACAATCTAATTCATTCTTCACAAAACCAAATGAAGAAATATGCTTTTCTCTGATAGTTTGCTTATCTTCCTTTGAGCGATTAAATTTATCGCACTCAAACATATCAAGCCATGTTTTTATGAATACACTACAAGTAATATTTTCTCGATGTTCCTTATATCTTCTAACAAGCGAGATATAAACAATGATTGCCTTTTCCTTATCTAGTGCGTTGATATGAACTTTCTTTGTTTTTGGTTTACTGTTGTTTTTGTTTGCCATGATTTAAAATCCTCCTATTGTGTTTTGATGTTTGGACGTACTTACTCTGTAAAATAGGTATAGCAGTCCTGTGTTTTGTGTTTCTCTGTTACCTAACAAATAATATAATTGGGAAAATATTAGACAGAACATCGGAAGCAGAACATTAGTTCCGACTTGTCAAGAATAGATTTTTTGATTATACTTATGTTGTTAAAATATGTACAATAATCATTCTCGGTTATCTGTGCAATACATATCAGGAAAGAACACCGTCAATGTTCTTTCCTAAAAAAGAAGCTCGATGCCCGTCAAACATCCGGCTTCTTTTTTATTCCCTACAGTAGATATTCACCGTTTGGTAGTTGTCAAGTACCTGTCTGTAACGTGTCGTATCTTGTCTGTAACTGTATAATAGCACACCTATATTCCGTTGTCAACAACTTCTTAAATCATTTATTCAATTTCTTAAATTATTTGTTTTTCAATTAATAATTCATTTTTTTGATTTAATAATTCTTTGACTTATATTATTATCTCTGCTATAATACCTAATTAGAATGGAGGGACATTATATGCCTAAATATACAGTTACAAAAAATATGGGTTCAGCATTAAAAAACCTTAGACAATACAGAAAAGTTAAAGCGGTGGATTTGGCAAAGGCTATTAACAAAACAGGTGCTTATATCTCTAAACTTGAAAAAGGTGAACTTAACACTATTGATTGTGACGATTTTATACAAATCATTCGTACAATGTCACAAAGTAAAGAAGAATTTGCAGAAGCCATTGATACTTTATTAAAAGATACATCAATGGAGTTTTCTGAAGAGGAAAAGCAAAACGAAGAATGGAAATTAAATCTCGATTACTTCTATCGTGTTATTCCTATTAAAGATGAATATAGATCACTCGTAAAGACAAAGATGGAAGAATTAAATATTTCTTCTACACAATTATCCAATTACATAAACAGTAATTTTGATATTTATAATGATGATACCTTGAATAAGTCCAATCTCGACAAAGTACCTCGTAATCAATGGATTTTTAATGAGGGAAATTCTTATGTATTGATGGAAATACCAGCAGATAAGATTGATAAAATTCTTGAACCTGATAGCAAGTATTCTTGTTATGGCGATATGTTTTGTATTTTGATGTCATTATATAGATTAAGTAAATTAGAAAAAGAAAAAGCATATTTACAAGCACATAATGATTTGGAAAGTATGCAGATTCTTACTCTTAGAGATACCGAAAATGTTATGCAGGCATATGGCGAAGAACAAAAGATGCATGACTTATTATCTCAAAGGAATAATGCTAATCTACCTATGGAAAATAGAAAACTGCTTACTGCATTAAATGATTTTGTGCAACATATTTACTCTTTTTCAGTTTTTAATATCAACTATGCAAATGAAAAGATTGCAACCTTAAACACTTCTTTGGATGCAGATCCAGTAATGGCATTAAAATTGATTGGTACAGATATTATTCCATTAAAAGATAAGCCAACAGCATTAAAGAAAGAGTTCTTTAATGCTGTTGAGGATTTAATTCAAGAATATAGTACCAGAGTGGTTGATGAAGAGCCACCAGAATTATTGTAATTACTTAGACCATCTGTTGAAGGTGGTCTATTCTTTTTGTTTGAATATGTGTATATTATCTATCTATTATCTGTACCTTGTCTGTAACAATGTCGAACATATATATAACTTATCTGCAACACACCCATTACACTTTAATTTTCCTATGTTTTTATATTTTATCAATATTTTAAACTATTGTTATCCAAATTTTTCAAATAATTTTACAATTATATCTCTAATCTTATTTGCTTTTTCAATTTCACTAAAATTACTGTTTTGAAAAAGATGTTTTGAAGTTTTATCAAACTCATAAACTGCTAATTTTAATTCATTTGATATTATTTCTTCTGTCAGTTTGGCAAATATATTTAAATAATTTGCCCTCACCAAATAATACGGTAAGATCTTTATAAAATATGAATATCCATATTTATTTTTATTCCATTTTTTATGAGCAAAATTCTGACAAAATGTATTCATAACATCAGGTGTTTCTAAAAATACAGTTTCTATATGTGCAACATATTCTATCCAATACATATACGCTAATGCGGTATATAAATCATTATTTTTTCCACCCATTACATATTCATACATAAACTCATACTTTTCCCATGTAGAAACGTGCCATAGTTCATGGTATATTGTGCTTATGAGCATTTTTAATTTGGAATTAATATTTTTGTCATCTAATATACCATGCTTATATTTTATATTTTCCAAGCCGTTTTTTCTTGGTAATATAATTTTATCTCTTATACTTCTGCCACTAGAATCATTATCTAATTTATCAACAACTTCAATTATTTTCAATTCATTAATGTTTATTTTGTCGGAATAATTGTTAAAAAATTTAATAATATCGTTAATAATATTTTCTTCCTCTTGAGTTGCATTTGTTATTTTATATAAAAAATTCATTTTTCCTTCCTTGTATTTAACAGAAAAGTCAAGTACTTCTACGTAGCTTCTCTCAACAACAAAATCAATTCAATTAAAGTGGGTAATCACTCCTATTTAACCTCTAAAGTATATCATGTAATCCTCAATATTTCTACCGGATTTTCCTTTTAAGATTGTTTTTTCGCAAAATCTCACACATACTCCTTTTCATTCTTTCTAATATTTTCATTGAGCGAAGAAAATTTTTCTTCTGCATCTTCAGATTTCTCAAATAATGTCGTTTGACGCTGACAATAAGACCTTCTTCCCGCATGATTTGACGGATTACTTTTTCTGAAACGGTGATATTTTCACGTTTTAATATCCCGTAAATTTGCCGATACCCATATAGCGTGCTGTTTGTTCTCATGAAAAAGCCAGTTTCCCCTGTAACGCACTTCATCATATTTATCTAATCTTTTCATGGCGGCTCCCGGAATAAAATATATCTTGTAGAAACATGTGGAGACTCAACCTGTACTTGACATGCCTAGCATGTGCCGTTATATATAAAATCAAGGGCTGAAAGCTCTTTGAACAGCTTTCAGCCCAATCCTTATCATAGACGAGCTATAATTACAGACTTCTTTCACAATATCCATGAATAGTTTCTCCAATATTTATTAAAAATAAATTTAATTAAACATTTTATTTGGGAACAAATATAATATGCATTAAGTTAAAATATCCTCAGCTATAAAATATAGGCATATGATTATTACAATTTAGAATTTTGAAGGATCAAATGAAGAATCATTTTCTGCATCAATTAGTGAAAACCAATCTAATATGCTTTTATATAATCCATTAAATCCGAAGACCCTAACTATTTCATTTTGAAGTTCTATGTCTAAATTTTGCGTTAATGGCAAAACATAATCATTATTTATTGTGTCATCTATTTCAAATGGTTCATCAGTATATATGCAAACAGATTTTAGTGAAATATTTTGGGTACCAATTTTAAAATCAATGTGTTTTTGAGTATATTTTTTTATATCATATGAAATACACATATATAAATATAAAGAATATTCCAACCTACAATTATATCTGGCATATGTACTTCCGGAAGCCCAATTATTTTTTAATGGAATCAAACGTATTTGCGGACAATTAACAATTGCACAAGAAAAAAGCATCCGAATTAATCCATAGTCTTTATTTTCTTCTTTAATAGGATTGTCTTTTATGTTTCTAAGATCTTTTTCTAATGCATTTCTTAAAAATCTATTTTTATCAATTTGATAAATAAGTGAAAAATATTGTGTTTTAGCAAAATCCATATAATACTTAGCATAGATTTCTTTTTGACTGGCATCCGTTAATTCTTTTGTATAACATGCTGCGAAATATGTTTGAAATGATCTATGTACAAATCTATAGTCTCTCCCATCTTCAACTATCAAACATACTATTTGCACTATATCGGACAGATAATCTAAAGCATTAACATTTAAATGTAACTTTTCTATACTTTCTTCAAATTGTTTGATAATATCAGATACGGTAAATTCATATTGATTATTTAAATATGAGCAAAAACAAAATCTTGAAAATAAACTTTTGAAATCTGTACGTGAAAGATTATTGCTTTTAAACTCGCGAATATAATTCACCTTATTTACAACATCATGACGATTATATAAAGCTACATAAGCATTTTCATAGAATTCAGCTTCATGGTTGGGAATACTATTATTATCAATAAAAGTAAGAAACATCATTGTTAATAAAAGAGGATTCGATGCAAAACTATAATGTGTTTCAAATAATTCATAATTTAATTGCTGGCAAAAACTAACTGCTCGTTCTTGTAAATCCAAATCATTACTTTCAGGTATTTTTCTTATAAGTGTACATGCCTGTTCATTGGTTAAAGGGCATGTTTCCAATGTTTTAAATGTTTGAAAATGATGTATAACTTGATTTTTTAATCTGCGAGATGTAATTATATAACAATGTTCTGGATACTTACCCGAGAAACATTGTATAGCTTCTACAACTCCTGCCATAATAATTTCAGGTACTTCATCAAGTCCATCTAAAAGAAATAAATATTTGGTTTTTTCTAAACTAAATTCTAATTGTTCTACGCTAAGTTTTGCTCCAAAATTATTTAGACTATCACAGATCAGTGTTTCAATCAATCTTTCATTCGTAGGCTGTTTATTTATTTTTCTCAATTCTATCAATACAGGAATATAATTTGCTTTATTTATTGTATTGAGAAACAAATAACGCATAAGCATAGATTTTCCCATACCACCAGATCCAATAATTAGTATATGCTTTCCTCCAATAGCATCTATCAAATTCGATATAGTTTTTGTTGTAATAATTTTTTTACCATTATATAATAAATTGGGTTGAATATAAATATTATCATATCCTATAATTGAACGTGGTTGGCTCCCCGTCGCTATTGTTTTTATACTATTATAATATTTGTAAGCATTAGTTAAATATTTTTTATAAGCCGCTTTTGTTAATATATTAGTATTGTCAACGATCTTTTCACCAAAATCAAACAAATTATCTATTATTTGATCTATAGCATGTTCATATACTTTGTTTGGTATATTATTTGTATTTTCTGTTTTTTCACTCATACTTAATCCTAAATCTTTATTTATGAATTATTCTATTTATATAAAAATAATTAAATCATAACATAAATCACACAGGTTGCAAATATTGTTCAATCTCCCATTGAGAGACGTGTTTTCGATAATTGTACCACTCTTTTTCTTTATAATATATGTAATTTTTTACAAAAGTATCTCCAAGAATATTTTTTATCCAAAAATCTGTTTTAATTATTTCTAATGCCTCACCCAAATTTTGTGGTAATATTTCAAAGTTCACTTTTGTTTTTTGTACTTCTATCAAATTAAAAATGTTTCCATTTACCATCTCTGGGATTTTTAAATTGGATTTAATCCCATCAAGACCTGCTTCAATACAAGTAGCAATAAGAATATAAGGATTACAGAAAGGGTCTGGACTTCTTAATTCAAGAACAATCCCAATATCAGGATCTTTTTGTACTAATACCACAACTTTTTGTTGATTTGTAGACCAAACAATTTCAGATGGTGCATCATAATCAATATGTAAACGTTTATAAGAATTAACTATTGGATTACAAAAAGCAGTCATACTTTTTATATGAGTCAGAATCCCAGATAAAAAAGCTTGTCCAACTCCATTAATATTACCTTGTTTATCCTCAAATAGATTTTTACCATTTTTTAACAAACATATTCTTAATGGCATACTTGAACCATTAAACTCTTCTTTAGGTTTTGGCATAAATACGGCATTAAGCCCATGTCGTTTTGCTATTGCATGTGTCGCCAACTTAAACGACATGAATTTATCGGCTGTTTCAATAGGTGGAGCATAAGGAAAATCTATTTTTTGTTGCGCAGGCGCATATTCATGAAATAGTGCTTCAATTTGATATCCCATATCTTCAAAAGTCAAAGATAAATCTCTTCTGAAGTTTAATCCAAAATCATTAGCGTAAGCTTCCATATATCCTGCTGAATCGGTTGCTTTTACTAAAGATTTTCCATCTTCATCATTATGAAACAAGAAAAAACTACACGTTAGATTAGTTAATATTTCATATTCCATTTCTTCGATATGTTTTATTGTTTTTCTTAAAATATATCGAGAATCATCTTGAAATTCATTACCCTTTTCATCATAAATATCGCAAATAAAACGAGCAACTTTAGCCTGTTGTGGTCTCCATGGTAATATACAAAACGTGTTAAGAATAGGTTTTAAATATAATTGTGTAGCTTCGCTATTTATAAAATTGTATAATGCACTTTTTCTAACCGAACATTGATTATTTAAGATTTTATCTATACGTCCAGAAGAAACCGTAATAGTTTTTAATACACCATACAAATCAGTAAATTGCAAATTGATAAACTCTATATCTTCAGATTCAATTACTTCAACTATTTCTATTTTTGTGAACGTTTTCACATTTCATACCTTCTTTCTAAGTCATCAACCACCAGTTCAACTGGTGGTTTGACATTAGCCCTCCAAAGGGCTATGTTACTGCTCGCCCCAAAG
>CALWKC010000011.1 GCA_944381165.1 uncultured Lachnospira sp.
CCTTTCTTTTTGTTTAGTAAGGTTTTTGTTTGATAGCTTAATTTTACATCAAAAAGGAACAGGATTCCTTATATTTTGGGCATTTTTTAAAAGTTGTGGATAACCAAACGTATCAAGTGTAGCTGGTGGGGATAATTCTGCGGAAACTCAAGAAGGTTTTGAAACCTTGACAGCCGGCGCATTAGCGGATATAATTAAACGTACCGCGCAGCCGGGGTAGTAGCGGCACCTTGTACCTGCAATCCGCTATAGCAGGGGTGATGTTTGGCAGAGGGCAATAGTTTATGGAGCAGCCCGATAAAAGTGGTGATGACATTTGGGTCTTCCGCAACGAAAATTCGTGAACCATGTCAGGTCAGGAATGAAGCAGCATTAAGCGAAAGCTTTCGTGTGCCGGAAGGGCGCCTGAATCGAGCTAACTGTATCGGTAACGTCTGTGGACATTTGTTCGAAGCCGGACGCGCGGTTTTATAATGTTTTCAGGCAGATGTTCGGTTGTGTCATTATATTTGTGAAAGTGTAGCATGGCTGGGCTGTGATATTTTTAAGGAGGTTTCCGGTGTCATATCAAGCGTTATACAGAAAATGGAGACCGACCAGTTTTTCTGACGTCAAAGGACAGGACCATATAGTGACAACTCTGCGCAATCAGATTAAACTGGACAGAGTGGGACACGCGTACCTGTTTTGCGGAACAAGGGGTACGGGAAAGACGACAATCGCTAAAATATTTGCGAAGGCTGTAAACTGTGAGCATCCTGTTGACGGAAATCCATGCGGGGAATGTCCTGTATGCAGGGCTATTGCCGCAGGAACTTCAATGAATGTTATAGAGATTGATGCGGCGTCCAACAACGGAGTGGATAATATCCGTGAAATACGCGAGGAGGTTCAGTATTCTCCGACTGAGGGTCGCTATAAGGTATATATTATAGATGAGGTTCACATGCTCTCTATCGGGGCGTTCAATGCGCTTTTAAAGACATTGGAGGAGCCGCCGGCATATGTTATATTTATACTGGCTACGACGGAGGCGCACAAGATTCCCATAACGATATTGTCGAGATGTCAGAGATACGATTTTCACAGAATTTCGATAGATACAATTTCCGATAGGCTTACACAGCTTATGGAGGCTGAAAAAATCAATGTCGAGGACAGGGCGGTAAGATACATTGCAAAGGCGGCGGACGGCTCTATGCGAGACGCGCTGAGCCTTATTGACCAGTGTATCGCGTTTTATCTCGGACAGGATCTGAAGTACGAAAATGTTCTCGAGGTGCTTGGAGCCGTTGATACAACCGTATTTGAAAATATGCTGTCGCTTATAACAGACGGCGATGCTGCGGGCTGCATGAGTCTTGTGGAGAGACTTGTAATGCAGGGGCGTGAGCTGGGACAGTTTGTGAGCGATTTCATATGGTATCTGAGAAATATTCTGCTTGTTAAGACAACGGATGACACTTCAAAACTTATGGATATAATAGATGTCTCCGATGAGAGTTTAAAGCAGCTTATCGAGGAGGCTAAGCTTGTAGATGAGAACACTCTGATGCGATACATAAGAGTGCTTTCGGATTTGTCAAACGATTTAAAATTTGCAGTACAGAAGCGTATTAAGCTTGAAGTTGCTATTATTAAGCTGTGCAGACCGTCTATGGAGCGGGGCGGGGAGCTCGAAGAGCTGGAGGGCAGGATTTCGCTGCTTGAAAATCAGCTTGAAAAAACACAGCAGAAGCTTAAGGAGGGCGCTTTTACAGCCGGTGCATCCGGAATACAAGGCCAGCCGACAAGTTCGTTATCAGACGTCGGGGAAGCTTCAAAGCCTGCCCCAAAGCGCGTTATTGAAGCGCTGCCGGATGATGTAAGACAGATTGCCTCACAGTGGAACAGCATTGTGAATACTGTCGACGACCAGATGCTTGCCGTATGTTTAAGGCAGTGCAACGTGACGCTGGGGAGCGACGGTGCAAGTCTTGAGATTATGGTCAAATCTCCGTCCGTTTATAATACAATTTCGCGTGACGAGGATAAGCGGCGGCTTTCGGATATTATAGAGGAAAGAACCGGTATAAGTGTGAATATTATAGTTACAAAGCTTGCGGATGAGGATGATTTTCAGAACCGCTTTACCGATATAAGGGAGCTTGTAAATATGGATATAGAAGTAGATGATAAGGAGGAATTTATCTAATGGCAAAGAGAGGCGGATTTCCCGGAGGAATGCCGGGAAACATGAATAATCTGATGAAGCAGGCACAGAGAATGCAGCGCCAGATGGAGACACAGCAGGCGGAGCTTGAGGCTAAGGAGTTTACTGCGGCCGCAGGCGGCGGCGCCGTAGAGGTTACTGTAAGCGGTAAGCGGGAAGTGACAAAGGTTAAGATTGACCCTGAAGCGGTTGACCCGGAAGATGTGGAGATGCTTGAGGATTTGATTATGGCAGCCGCAAACGAGGCTTTAAGAAAGTGTGAGGAAGAGTCACAGGCTCAGATGTCGAAGATTACAGGTGGTCTTTCAGGCTTAGGAGGAGGCCTGTTCTAATGGATATTTACAGCGGTCATATTAATAAATTAATAGAGCAGCTTTCGAGATTACCAGGGGTTGGGGCAAAGAGCGCCCAGCGCCTGGCATTTCACATTATTAACATGCCTAAGGAGGAGGTTTTAAGCCTTATCGGGGCAATAAAGAGCGCAAAGGAAAATGTCCGGTACTGCAGGGAATGTTTTACGCTCACAGATGATGAAATTTGTCCTATCTGCAAAAATGCGGGGCGCGACCACAGCACTATAATGGTGGTCGAGCACACAAGGGACCTTGCCGCTTACGAGAAGACAGGAAAGTATGAAGGTGTATATCATGTGCTTCACGGAGCAATCAGCCCTATGCTGGGCATAGGCCCTTCGGATATTAAGATTAAAGAGCTTATCAAGCGTCTTGAGGGAGATGTGAATGAGGTTATTATAGCTACAAATTCAAGCCTTGAGGGAGAGACGACGGCAATGTATCTTTCAAGGCTTATCAAGCCGACGGGAATTAAAGTTACAAGGATTGCAAGCGGCGTTCCGGTAGGCGGAGATTTGGAATACATTGACGAGGTCACGCTTCTCAGGGCATTGGAGGGGCGCACCGAGCTGTAGCATAAAAGCGCGGCGGATTAAAAACAATAGTGTTTTAAAATACAGATTGCAGCGACGGAGGCTGTTTATGGCGGCAAATATGTTGAATGAGATTGTTTCTGAGCATCGGGCGCGTATGCTCAACCTGAAAAAATATTATCCGTTTTTCAGGCTGACGGAGGTTTCACTATCCCAGTTTAAGGACGGAAAGTATGAGGTCCTGGACATGGGATATATTGTGATGGGCATACTGCGCTTTTTTATAGAAGAAAATAATTTTAAGGAGAAAGATGTTACATATCCTGAATATCTTGAATTTATACATGAGCTGATTTCAAGAGATTTCGGGCTTTCTTTAAGTGAAGAGGAAAATAAGGAAATCGGCGGCTACATTTTTGACAAAATAAAAAATGACGGCCGCCCTTTTGATTTTGAATATTTTGACCCGGTTGACAGAAAAAAACGCATTTCAAGAGTAAGAATGATTGAGAGCAGTATACGCGATAACACGGTGTGGTATTCCATAAGCGCGGACGCCGTCGAATTTTATCTTGACACCAAAGAGATTAAAGACGAGAGCAGAATAAGCGTCCAGCAGCTTCTGCTGGAAAAAATGATACGCGCGCAGAATTTTAAGGGCGGAACTGAGGTCGTCTGGCGCATTAACGAGGAAGTCAGCCGTCTTACACTCGAAAAAAATGAAGTAATGAATATTATATCGTCTGATGTGTTTGCGGGAATCGAGGCTTATGAGAAATTTGTAGAGACAGGAATGCGCTGGTTTGAAGAGGAGGAAAAGCTGTTTAAGAAAAACAATGAGCTTATTCAGGCTGCGCTTGAGAAGCTGTCAGTCGGCGGAAGGTCTGACGCTCAGTATTACAGGACGGTGAATGAGGTATACGAGCTTCAAAATCAGCTGAATGTTGCAATGAACAGACACGGTGAGCTTCTGCGTGCGTGCACGGACATGCAGCGTCTTACCGATGACGCGGTTATGCGGGCAAAGCTGGGACAGATAAGAAGTCATGTGGATTTTTCCGTGTTGTTAAAGAGAATGATTGATACAGATAACGCTGAGCTGCTTGCGAAGCTTATTAATCCTCTGTGGAAGCCGAAAACAAAAAAAACGTTCAGCGTGGCGGCTATCGATGATGCGCTTACGGTGAGACCGGCAAGGTATCAGGAGGCTGAAAAGATAAGTCTTGAGCCTGCGAGGGAAATTGTGTTTGATGACGAGCTGGAGGAACAGCGAATAAACCATAATTATTCTTTTATTATGGAAAATCTTCTGGCAGCTCTGTCGGAGAGAGCTAAGTTTACACTTGAGGAGTTTAACGGCGCTATGAGCCGTATGTATTCCGAAAATATTTTAAAGAACGCCGACTATTTTTCTTTTTTTGTAAATCTCTGCCAGAAAAAATTTTATGTAATCGGCGGGAAGGAAATGAGCAGCGAAAGTTTTCTTGACGACATATTAAAAAAACATTTTGCAGACAGGCAGCCGACATCGTTTTCCATTACAGAGTGCAGCACAAAAGTGCTTGAGCTCGCGCCCGGCTGCGAGGTTACAGATGTCATATTTCAGAGAGAAGGGTAAGATAATAAACGCAGTGTGCGCAGAAATGAGGATTTTATGGACAGCAGAAATTTGGACAGGGCGCTTGATATTGTGTCAAGGCTTATAATGGGTGAAAATGTAAGCGAAAAGGGAGCTGACGCGGCTCTTTATCAGGAATACAGCACAAATGCAGAGGTTTATGATATTGTGCAGATGTCTCTTAAGAAAATGAACCTGAATTTGTATGAGTATAAAAACGCGCTGTATGTCAGCGCGGGGCAGAATAACGCAGTGTTTGGGTACACAAACGAGGAGCTGAAAAAGGAATTAGGAATTAAGCTAAACAAGGAGCTGTATCTTGCATATTTTGTGGTATACAATACGATAACCAGTTTTTATACGGACACTGCTGCGACGACGTATGCTGAGTATGTGCGTATAGAGGATGTTGTTGAAAATGTAGACAAAGCAATAAACGGCATAATTGATAAAAGCGCCGGAATTGTTCTTGACGAGGTTGAGGAGAACAGTTTTAAGCAGATTGCCATGAGCTGGGAGGAGCTTCCGGCGGCAACCGTTGAGGAGCAGTCGGGCGTCAGAGCGGCCAGAAATTCAAAAGCCGGGTTTGTCAAAATGGTGTTTAATTTTCTCATATCGCAGGAGCTTCTTGTGGAAAATCAGACGCTGTACCCTGGAGAACGGACACAGTTCGATAAAAACGCGGCGGCTTTAAGTGAAAGCTCTGCGCAGGGGGCGCGCTATTATCCTACCGACCGTTTCCGCGCTCTGATAGAGAATTATTTTGATGATTACAGGGGAAGGTTTTCTCAGCTTTTAATGAGCGATAAGCAAAAAAACAGCGCGGCTGTCGTCGGTGCGGATTTTCAGGGAGAGAGGGAGGAATAGCTGATGCCTCAGATAAACAGGATAAGAGTAAATAATGTAAAATATAATTTCGGAACACAGGTGTATGATGACTTTATGATGCGCCCGAACTGCAGCAGCATGATTTATGATTTGGCAAACGGAGGGGGAAAGAGCCTTCTGATGCTTATGCTTTTGCAGAATGTAATTCCAAACTGTACGCTTGACGAGAAACAGCCTGTTGAGAAGCTGTTTCGTCAGGGCGGAGGCAATACGGTTATTCACTCTCTTATTGAGTGGAGGCTTGAGCCGTGCTACAGGAAAGACAATTATAAATACATGACGACCGGTTTCTGCGCGAGAAAGGCGAGGGCGTCAGGCGGAGCGTCAAAAGAGGAGGAAGGTTTTTCCGCTTCTTCGGGTATTGAATATTTTAATTATGTTATCTTTTACAGAGAATTCGGGGACAACGACATAAAAAATTTACCGCTCACAAGCAACGGAGAGAGGATTACATACAATGGTCTCAAGGAGTATCTCAGAAATCTTGAAAAAAATGATTTCAGTGTGTCAGTAAGGATTTTTGACAGAAAGGGAGATTATCAGAACTTTCTTACACAGTACGGAATTTTTGAGAGCCAGTGGGAGATTATACGAGGTATCAATAAGACTGAGGGACATGTCAGGACATATTTTGAGACAAATTACAGGACAAGCCGTAAGGTTGTAGAGGATTTGCTGATTGAAGAGATTATCCAAAAATCATTTAACAACCGTCTTGGAGTTGACGATGATGAGGGAAAAATGGCGCAGACGCTTCTGGACATCAAGGATAAGCTGCTTGAGCTTTCAAAGAAGCATGCTCAGATTGGAAACTATGACAGACAGGTTGAAGCTGTTAAAGGGTTTGCGGAGTATGCAGCCTCTTTTGAGGATAATTTCCGTCAGAAGCAGGAGCTTGAAAATCAGCTGTATAGCCTGTTGGTTGAGTGTAAGAGGGCCGTGGTCTTAAATGAAGATGAGGCGGAAAGGTGCGCCGGTCTGCTGGAGAAGATGCAGCAGGAGCTTGACAGCGAGCAGTGCGCAATTCAGGCGGCGCAGATTGCGGCGGAGGAGAAATCTCTTGCGGGAGTTCGTGAGCTTGTTGCATCGGGCAACGCGCGGCTTGAGAGTTCAGACAGGCTCTATGCGCAGAAGAGAGAGCAGCTTAAACTTATGGAGTCGGCAAATGACTGTGCGGATTATGTGAGGTATGAAAATTCTCTGGCTCAGCTTAAGGAGACGGTAGACAACCGCATGCTCAGTCATCGGAATATCACGTCAAGGCTTCATGATATTGCGGTAAAATTATATGAGAGTACGGAGGCTCAAAAGAAGAATTTTGAGGATCAGTGCAGTATTTTTGAAAGTCGTGTCACACAGTGCACAGCAGCTCTCGAAGCGGCACAGACAAGGCACAGGGAGTTTTTGAAAAAGCAGACCGCTGCGGAAAGTCTTGTGAAATTTTCAGGCAAGGAAATAGAGGGGGATGAGAGACAGCTTGCAGATTTAATGGAGAAATGCGGACTTCTGGTGGCTGAAAATGCCGGGGCTGAGGCAGACAAGCTGACTGAGGAGCTTGAGCTGCGAAAGCAGGATATACTTCGCTGCGAGAGGGAATATGATGAGCTGAGTGCACAGTCGGCGAAAGTTCAGGCAGAACTTACAGGTATTGCAGTACGCCGTGATTTTGCTGAGAGCGAGCTTGAACGTGCGGCAAAAAAGCAGAAAATCGCTGAGGAATACCGTGAACAGCTTGAAAATCTTGCCAAAATATATAATGACGGAAATCTTGAACATCTCGACACGCGCATCGGCTCTTTCTATGAAAATGTGAGCCGTGAACTTGACGAGACAGAGAAGGAGGCGTCAAGACTCACGGAGTTTATAGACAACGCTTCAGCCGGAACTTATAAATGCAGCGGGGCATACAGAGATAAGCTCAGAGACTATCTCAAGGCGCGTTATAAGGAGGATGTGGTCGAAGGACATGAGTGGTTTGCGGCGTTAAATGCAGGACAGAAGAGAGATGTGCTTAAGAGAGCTCCGTTCATTGAGTACAGTTTCATTATAAAAAATGATTTTGAGAGGATAAAAGAGGATATCGCCCTTATGAACTTTGAGCGCGGTGCGTACGCCGTGCCGATTGTCAGCGAACAGGTGCTTTACGACACAAAGCTTGAGGTTAATAAAGAGCTCGTGGCGTTTGCAATGAAGGATATGGGCTTCTTAAGAGACGAGACGCGTCTTAAGTCGGAGCTTGACGCTGCGAGGGAAGAGCTTGAAGGCTTAAATCACAGGCTGAATAAGCTAAGAGACAGAAAGCAGGTAGTGTGGGGCGATTACCTCTGCGTGCTGCGTCAGTACGCGGCTTCGGACCTTGAAGAGCTGTCGGATTTGAAGAATTTAAAGAAAAGTCTTTCTGAGTGCGAGGAGGATGAAAAACGGCTTAAAATGCAGTCGGAGCAGTTAAGGCTGAGCGCTGAAAAATCAGGGGAAATGCTTGAGCAGTCTAAGGCGCAGTATACGCAGGACTGCGGAAGACTTGAGCTTCTGCATCTTGTAGCGGGGCAGAGCAGAAGGCTGTCTGAAAAATACGAAAAGCGCGGAGAGGCAGCAAGAGAGGCATCGGAAGCCGAGCAAAGCGCTTCGGCAGCAAAGGAGGAGGCAGAAAGGTATGCCGGCGAGCTCAGGCAGGCAAAGGATATGCTGGCTTTAGCAAGGGAGAAATTTGAAAAGATAACAAGAGACTGGGAAGAAAACTACAGACGGTTTTATGAGATGGAGCCTGAAAATAATACAGAAGCGGAAGTTAATGGCAGTGATTTGTCGGAACTGACGACAGGACAGCTTGAGAGCCGCTTTTTCGGACTCAGGGAAATTCTGGATAAAGAAACAGTGGATGTTGCTGATAAGGAGGCTCTTATGCAGCACTGCCGCGTGTCGATGGAAAAATGCCGCAGGTCGGTTGAGTACAGGGGCTCTGATTTCAGTCAGGTTATGAGAAAGCTGTCTGAAGGCGAGGTTAAAGAGAGCGCTGCCGCCGAATTAATGGAAATTAAAAACCTTCTCGTTAAAATTGAAAATGAGACCAGAGCACAGCGCGAGGAGCTTGATGCTCAGAATGCACTTATGAACAGACTTGAGGGAAGCATCGCGCACGGCATACATCAGATTGAGGAGCGCTTCGGCGCATATACTCCCGTACAGTGCGAAAATCCCGAGTTATTTGAAAAACAGCACAGAGAGCTTGTGGGGAAGCTACGGTCAAACATGAAGGATGTAAAGAAAAGGCAGGCGGAGCAGAGTAAAAAGCTTAAAAATTTATATCTGTGCGAGAGAGATTTAGAGCGTATTGTGACGGAGGCGGGCATGGCTGTACCGGATAAAAATGTTTTGCGGCAGGAGTCAGCCGGGGAGCTGAAAACAGATGCAGAACTTTCTTCATATGAGGCTGTCTCTAAGGAATACGCCAAGTGCATGAAGCTTATGGAACGCCGAAGAGAGGATTTCCTTAAACAGAAACAGAAGCTTGCCGAACACCTTGTCAGGCTCAATGCTTCAGAACTTGCTGCTCAGATAAGCCAGTCAGCCGCGGCGCCGGGAAATATTGACGAGGCGAGGACGCTGTCAGAGGCACTTCTTCGGACCAATGAATATATTATTCTTGAAAAGGATAGAATTTCAAAGGGAATAGAGGATATGGAGCAGATTAAGCGCAATTTTGAAAGCCGATGCGTACAGACCTGCTGTAATATTAAGACAGAGCTTGACAGACTTCCAAAGCTCTCGACTATTACTATGGACGACGAGATCATTTCAATGATTGGTCTGCAGATTCCATATGTAAAAGAAGAATTTTACGGCGACAGAATGTCCTCGTATATAGATGAGACGGTAACTATGGCGGAGAGCTTTGAGTCAGCCGAGGAGCGGCTTAAATATATCAGAAACAGACTTACATGGAAGCGTATGTTTTCTGTGATTGTAACGGATATGAACGCTGTCAGAGTACAGCTTTATAAGCGGGAGAGGATAAAAGACCAGAGCCGTTATCTGAGGTATGAGGAGGCGGTGGGCTCAACTGGACAGTCTCAGGGTATTTATATACAGTTCCTGATTGCGGTTATCAACTATATAGCAAGTATAAATGCGTCGGCCGATGAGACCGAGGTAATCGGAAAGACTATTTTCATAGACAACCCTTTTGGAGCTGCAAAGGATATTTATATCTGGGAGCCTATTTTCAAGCTTTTAAAGACTAATCATGTTCAGCTCATTGTTCCTGCCAGAGGCGCAACACCTGCTATTACGGGACGTTTTGACGTAAATTATATTCTGGGTCAGAAGCTTGTTGATAACAGACAGCAGACGGTTGTCGTTGATTATTACAGCAAAACTGACACGTCTCAGCTTGAATATACGAGAATGGATTATGAACAGGCAAGCTTTGATTTTTTTGAGTGACAATGGAGGGGCATTTTTCTGATAACAAGTTTACAAGCGACTTAGGCTGTGATAAACTTATGACATGTATGCAGGAAAGAAAAATAGTGCATATATGCTTAAAATACGACCAGAGAATGTCCGGAAAATTCAATCGAGCTGTTTAATCGGATTTACAGACAATAATATATTAATTTGATTTCGGCTGTAAAAATTTGATTTTTGTCGGATTGATTACATAAAATATGATTAGTAAAGGTGGCGTCTGATTTTGGATAAATATGAAATGAATCTTAAAATTGAACAGATTAAGCAGCTTGCGGCGAAAAAAAATTATAAAGAGGCTGCTGCTATTGCAAAAGATATGAGCTGGCATAAGGTAAAGGATTGGTCCGCGCTTGCAACGGCAATCAATGTTCAGGAGGCGGTAGGCGATTATGAGGAGGCAAGAGATATGGCTATTCTTGCCTACAACCGCAATCTCGGCGGAAGAAAGCTGGTGTACAAGCTGACTGAGCTTATGATTAAGCTCAAACAGTTTGATGACGCGGACGGATTGTATGAAGAATATGAGAGAATGTCTCAGCATGATGTGAGCAGATACGTTCTCTATTATATTCTGAGAAAAGCCGAGGGGGCATCGGATAATGAGCTTGTCGAGATACTGGAGGATTACAAAAATCAGGAAATTGACGAGAAGTATATGTATGAGCTGGCTGAGCTGTATGCCAAAACCGGAAGAAGGGATGAGTGCGTAAAGGCATGTGATGAGCTTGCTCTTTTATTCCAGGACGGTATCTATGTAGAGAAGGCAATGAAGCTTAAACAGGGACTTGGAGCGCCTCTCACTACCATGCAGATTAAGATTATTGACGGCGCACTTAATAAGGAAGAAAAAGACGAAAAGACTAAGGAAATTCTGTTTGAGCAGCAGCAGGAGCTTGCCCGCATAAGACAGGATGATATAGAGGAGGCTCTGAGCGAGGATGCCGAAAAGCTTGAGGCAGCAGCTCTTGAGCCGGAGGTTGATTTTGAGGAGTCTGAAAGCGAGCCTTTGGAGCCGGAAAATAACGCGGCGGAGGCTGTGACGCTTGAGGCGGTTGAGAAGGAGAAAGAGGCGCAGCCGGAAGCCAAGAAACAGAATGAAGAGCAGAATGAGTCTGTATTTAAGATGGCGCACAGGGCTGCTGAGAGTTCCGCGGCTAACAAGCCGGGGCAGATGCCGGAATCTCTCAAAGAGCTTATTGAGAACGCAAAGAAGAAGATTGAGAACAGTTATGACAGAATGAGCCGTGAAAACGAGGAAGAGCGGCTTAGAGAAGAGCGGGCAGAAGCGGAGCGTCATATAAGGGAAAGAGAGGACGCTATGGAAATCGACGCTGTCAGCGTGCCGACCTATAATAATATATATGATACACAGAATATACAGGCACAGCTCGCCAAAAATCTCAGTGAAATGCTTGACGACGAGCAGGATTCACAGATATTCAGACCGAATCCGGTTCATCCGCAGAATGAGGAGAACGCCGGAGAGGAGACGCAGGATGATGAGCAGATAGAGGGACAGTTAAGTCTTGCAGATTGGATAGAGTCTGTGCGCGAGCAGAAGTACGGAAACAGGGATACGAAGGAGTACTCAAAAGAAGAGCTTGAGCGCATGCTCGATGAGAAGGATGAAAAGAGCGCTGCTTACGAGAGAATTATGGAGGAGCAGAAGGCTATCGCACGGGCTTCAGGCACAGAGTTTAACGAAGAAGAGGCCAAGCTTAAAGCCAGAAGCCAGATGATGCTTCATGCGGCAAAGACAGACTTAGCGATACGCACGGGCAAAGCAGTCCTTAAGCTTGAGGAGGCTGTCAAAGGATTTAAGGAACAAAGTTCGGGCGTACAGCAGGAGCTTACTGCTACTGTAGAAGCAGATGCCGCTGTTACACAGCCTGACGGGACAGGAACTGACAAAAAGCAGCAGGAGCCAACAGAGGTGTCGCTTGACACTGCGGAGCTTGTCAATATATCAGAGGAGATGCTTGAAAAGATTGTCAGCCAGGAGCTTGATGCGGCTGCTTCCGAGCAGGAGGCAGAGCAGGACAGCGGTGTTGTGGGCGAGCTTGTCGAGGAGGAGAAGCCGCGCAGAATAAAACCGGAGCAGGTTAAGAAAGAGGAGCCGGTTGTAGATGATATTGAGCAGACGGTTGATGATAACAGAAAGTTAAGCGGAGACCTTGCAAAGATTTTCAGAAAGTACAGAGAGATGCCGGGGCTTGAGAGCCAGCTTGTCGAATATTTTGATACACTCGACGAGGAGATGCGTCTTGCGAACTCTTCACGCGGAAATATTCTTATTTCAGGAAATTCAAGCTCGGACAAGACTGATTTGGCAAGAACTATTGTCAGAGCTATCAATCATTTGTACCCTGACAATCCTAAAAAGATTGCGAAAACCACAGGTGACAGTATAAATCACAGAGGAATAAGCAAGGCTATGAGTAAGCTCAGAGGAACTGCTCTTATTGTTGAGGGAGCAGGGTCTATACATCCTAAGCGTATTTCGGAGATTATGGAATGTCTTGAGCAGGATACAGACAGAATGATTGTTATTTTTGAGGATTCAGATGCGGAGATGAATGTTCTGCTTAATTTTAATCCTGATTTGACGAAGAAGTTTAATCACAGAATTGTGCTTAAACAATATACGGTAAACGAGCTTGTTGAAATGGCCAGAAAGTTTGCCCGCAAGCGTCAGTATGAGGTTGATGACGACGCACTGCTTGAATTATATTTAAAAATTGATAAGCTTCACAGTGTAACAGATAATATTCGTCTGGATGACATTAAGGAAATTATAAATAAAGCCATAGCCCATTCCGAGAAGCGCGCTTCAAGGAGATTTTTCGGCGGTATAAAGAAGAAACGCGGTGAAAACGGCGATATATTCTTCCTGTCTGAGGCTGATTTTAAAGATTGATAAAACTAATTGAGTGGAGGAGAATAAATGAGTAAAATTGAAGAAATGGCGGTAAATGCTATAAGGGTTTTGTCTGCCGATGCTATTCAGAAAGCGAAATCAGGACATCCGGGACTTCCTTTAGGTGCGGCGCCTGCGGCCTACGAACTTTGGAGCAGACATATGAAGCACAATCCTGCAAATCCTGAGTGGAAAAACAGGGACAGATTTGTTCTGTCAGGCGGGCATGGCTCTATGCTCCTGTATTCACTGCTGCATTTATTCGGCTACGGAAATCTTTCCGTTGATGATATTAAGAATTTCAGACAGCTCGATTCGCTTACACCGGGGCATCCTGAGTACGGACATACTGTCGGTATAGAGGCTACAACTGGACCTTTGGGACAGGGAATGGCTATGGCAGTAGGAATGGCTATGGCAGAGGCGCATCTTGCGGCAGTTTTTAATAAGGACGGCTTCCCTGTTGTTGACCATTATACTTATGTTCTGGGCGGAGACGGCTGCATGATGGAGGGCATTTCGTCGGAATGCTTCTCTCTTGCCGGTACGCTGGGACTTTCAAAGCTTATTGTACTCTACGATTCAAACAATATTTCAATAGAGGGAAGCACAGATATAGCGTTTACAGAGGATGTCATGAAGCGTTTCGAGGCGTTTGGTTTCCAGACAATAGAGGTTAAGGACGGAAATGATTTGAACGCGATAGGCGCTGCGATTGAGGAGGCAAAGGCTGATAAGGAGAGACCTTCACTCATCAAAATTAATACTCTCATTGGCTTCGGCTGTCCTGCAAAGCAGGGTAAGGCAAGTGCGCACGGCGAGCCTCTGGGCGAGGAAAATGTTGCCGCGTTAAAAGAAAATATAGGCTGGCCTTGCAGCGGTGATTTTGAAGTGCCAAAAGAGGTTTACGACCACTATAATGAGTTATCAGAGAAACTTGCTCAGGAAGAGGAAAACTGGAATAAGCTGTTTGACGAGTACTGCGAAAAGTATCCTGAGATGAAACAAAAGTGGGATGATTATTATAACGGATATGATTTGTCTGAATTGTTCAATTCGGATGAGTACTGGGCTAAGGCAGAAAAGCCGGAGGCGACGAGAAATACTTCAGGTATACTGTTAAATCTTATAAAACAGCATATGCCTAATCTTGTGGGCGGCTCTGCCGACCTGGCGCCTTCAAACAAAACCAACATGAAGGATGCGGGCGACTTTTCAAGGGATAATTATGCCGGCAGCAATTTTCATTTTGGCGTAAGAGAGCAGGCAATGACCGCAATTGTCAACGGTATAGCGCTTCACGGAGGTTTAAGACCTTTTGCTGCTACATTCTTTGTTTTCAGTGATTACACCAAACCGATGGCAAGACTTACCTCTATTATGAAGCTTCCTGTTATATTTGTGTTTACGCACGACAGCATCGGTGTTGGAGAGGACGGGCCTACGCACGAGCCTGTTGAGCAGCTGGCAGCATTCAGGTCTATGCCGAACTTTACAGTATTTCGTCCGTGTGACAGGGTTGAGACTGCCGCTGCGTGGGAGTATGCGATAGAGTCTGAGTCTGTACCTACGGGACTTGTGCTCACCAGACAGAATCTTCCTCAGCTTAAAGGCTCATCAAAGGAGGCGCTCAAAGGAGGATATATCATTGACGACAGCAATAAGGCGGAGCCTGACGCTATTATCATTGCCAGCGGCTCTGAGGTCTCTCTTGCCATTGAGGCTAAAAAGCAGCTTGCCGGCGAGGGAGCAGACGTGCGTGTCGTAAGCATGCCGAGCATGGATGTGTTTGAGGAGCAGACCGAGGATTACAGAAATTCAGTTCTTCCTCCAAGCTGCCGCAAGAGAGTGGCGGTTGAGGCTCTTTCAGATTTCGGCTGGTACAGATATGTCGGACTTGACGGAAAGGTTGTTTCAATGAAGGGCTTCGGAGCTTCAGGCCCGGCTGAGCAGCTTTTTGAGAAGTTTGGTTTTACTCCTGAAAATGTAGCCGAGGCAGTAAGAAGTATACTCTGAAAATAAAAACTGTCTTAAAGTAACAGTTCAGTCCGCGCCATTCGCAAAGCCGCGCTGCAGCTTATGGCTGAACTGTTACATCATAAAAAATCGTCATATTTTTTGGCTTGCAATATTATACCAATAGAGATATAATAGAAATACAGATTGTCAGTAATTTAACAATCCATGAATTTTATTAAGATTTTGGAGGTATTTTATTATGACACGTTTTACTTTACCGAGAGATTTGTATCATGGAAAGGGCTCATTGGAGGCGCTTAAGACATTAAAAGGTAAAAAAGCTATTATCTGTGTCGGCGGCGGTTCAATGAAGCGTTACGGATTTCTTCAGAAGGCAGAGGATTATCTGAAGGAAGCCGGAATGGAGGTTAAGCTGTTTGAGGGAATCGAGTCAGACCCTTCTGTTGAGACGGTTATGAAGGGTGCCCAGGCTATGAGCGAGTTTGAGCCTGACTGGATTGTTGCAATCGGCGGCGGCTCACCTATCGATGCAGCTAAGGCAATGTGGATAAAATATGAATATCCTGACACGACATTTGAGGATATGTGTAAGGTATTCGGACTGCCTGAGCTGAGGACGAAGGCTCATTTCTGTGCAGTGTCATCTACATCCGGAACGGCAACAGAGGTTACGGCGTTTTCTATTATAACAGATTATCAGAAGGGTATTAAGTATCCTATAGCTGATTTTGAGATTACGCCTGATGTGGCTATCGTTGACCCTGAACTTGCAGAGACAATGCCTCCTAAGCTCGTTGCACATACGGGTATGGATGCAATGACGCACGGCATTGAGGCTTATGTATCTACTGCAAACAGCGATTATACAGATCCTCTTGCGCTTCACGCTATCATGATGATTAGAGATAATCTTGTAAAGTCTTATAACGGAGATATGGAGGCAAGAGATGCTATGCATAACGCTCAGTGTCTCGCCGGTATGGCATTCTCAAATGCGCTGCTTGGTATTGTACACTCAATGGCACATAAGACCGGTGCTGCGTTTGAGGGCGGACATATAATTCACGGAGCTGCGAATGCAATGTATCTTCCTAAGGTTATCCGCTTTAACTCAAAGGATGAGACAGCCGCAAAGAGATATGCATACATAGCTGACTTCCTTAAGCTCGGAGGCAATACAACAGATGAGAAGATTGATAATCTTATTGCCATGCTGCGCAAGATGAATGATGACCTGAACATTCCTCAGTGCATAAAGAATTACGGAGAGGGCGGTCTTCCTGCTGAAACGGGAATTGTTCCTGAGGATGAGTTCTTAAAGAAGCTTCCTGATATTGCAGCTAACGCTCTTCTTGATGCATGTACAGGTTCAAATCCTCGTCAGCCAAGCCAGGAGGAGATGGAGAAGCTTCTTAAGTGCTGCTATTACGATACAGAGGTTGACTTCTAAATTTATACGCTGCTTCTGATGATTTTATAGCACGCTGTACTGATAAATGATTATAATATAGTGATACGGCGGTTTTATACCGCATGACAGGGCACGCAGACAGACTGACAGACATAATAATTTTATGTCGGGCAGGATGATGTGTGTCCTGTCTTTTTGTATTTCGTTGAAAGCAGGTCGGGGGCTGTGATAGAATATCAATATAAAAAGTGAAAAAAATAAAACAAAATGCGGTTTTATTACGTATAAGGTATAAATAGAGGGAGGAATAGATGGACACCACCAGAGAACTGCATTCTAAAAAATTTTCCGCCAGACAGTTGGTAGCGCGAGTGTTTGAGACGGACCAATACCTTATCCGTCAGATTCTGGAGCAGGATGACAAGGAAGCGGCGAGCGTCCTTATTGAGAGGTATTATAAAACGGTTTATCGAGAGATATATATAAAGACATCCGACGAAGAGCTTTCTCTTGACCTTACTCAGGAGACATTTATCGCTGTGCTTCGTGCGCTTCGTCAGTTTGATGATAAAAAAGCGTCGTTTAAGACGTGGATTATAAGGATAGCCCAGAATAAGGTTATCGATTACAGGAGAAGCAGACAGAATCATGAAGCTCTTATGACAGATGTGCTTGAGGGGTATGACAGGGCTGCAAATGATAATATTGAGGAGAATGTCCTTAACCGCATTGCAAATGAAAAGGTGAAATCAATTCTTGAAACACAGGATAAAGAGCTGCAGACAATATTTATTATGAAGGCACAGGAGGGATATACATTTTCGGAAATTTCCCAAAAAACAGGAATAAGTGTCGGCGTAGCTAAGAACAGGTACTATAAGTTTGTCAAAGAAGTCAGAAAGGAGATGCACGAATATGAATAAAGTGAAATATCCTGACAAAAAAGAGATTCAAAGACAGATTTGTACAATTATAGACCGTTCCCAGATTTTTGACGAAAAAGATGACAGTCAGACCTTCACGGAGGTAAAACCTGTAAACAGAACGAGTTCATATTCAAAGGCGTTTTTTGCTGTGGTAAAGACCACAGCTTCGGCGGCGGCAGTAGTACTGGCAGTCTTTTTTGCAAGGGGCTTTATAAAGTCAGGCTCAATTATAGGGCAGCAGGCGATGAATACCGGTGCGAACAGTCTTGTCTATGAACAGCTGCAGGAAAGTGCCAGTGACAATACAGTTTCAGACAGTGTGGATATGGATTTGGCAGTCGGGGAAAGCTCGGGCAGCCGCGAGCAGGTTGTAAATGAAGCCGTGACTGTAAAATATGACAAATACAGCAGGACGGTAATGGCTGAAGGGAACAATACGGAGCTTGCACATATTAACGGAAGTTATCCGCTGGTATATGCTGACGGGGAAATACTTGAGTATATAAGGAGCAGCTATGAGCTTGAGACCGAGCAGATTTATCTGGATGTGTGCGAAAGGTACAGAAACTATTATAATGAGACCGGGAATAAAAGCGGTGATGCGGCTGTCAGTTTCAACTCAGTTTATTCTCGCTGCGAGTATCTGAGCGACAATGTCATATCGTTTTACAGCAATTATAATGAGAACTATTATAATGAGGACATCAATATTTCAACGGTGAGAATTTACGGTGCAAATTTTGATACAGTTGAGGACAGAAAGCTGTCGTACAGTGATTTATTTGTGAATTATGACACAGCTATGCAGTGTATAGCACAGTCTGTATATAATGAGATGAAGCTGAAATCGTTCACGGGCAGTGTGAGAGAGGACTATCTGACACAGGAAAATATTGCTGCACGAATTGAGCAGGACAATAATTTTTATTTTACTTCTAACGGTATTGTGGTGTGCTGCAATGATTATTTGAAATCAGAGGAATTGGAAAACGGACCTATGCAAAGCGCGGAGGCAGTAAGCAGCGTTTTAGTTCCGTTCTTTGAACTCAGGGATAACGGGGTTATATTTAACACGGATTATATTAATTTTAATTAAATAATTTATAGTGTGAAATCTTGAGGATAAATGCAAAAAGGGGAAGGTATATGAAAGAAAACACATATTATCTTAATATGGCAAAGAGAGTACTGGTTGAGGTGAAAAAGAGCGTCGTCGGGAAAGACGAGATAATATGCAAAATTATGATGGCGCTTTTGGCAAGAGGACATGTTCTCATAGAGGATATTCCAGGTGTGGGCAAGACAACAATGGCGCTTGCGTTTGCAAAAGCTCTTGGTCTGGAATGCAACAGGGTGCAGTTTACTCCTGATGTAATGCCGTCGGACATAGTCGGCTTTAATATGTATAACCGTGAAAAAAACGTATTTGAGTATAAAGCAGGAGCGGCGCACTGCAATATTTTTCTTGCTGACGAGATAAACAGGACATCGCCGAAAACTCAGTCGGCGCTTCTTCAGGTTATGGAGGAGGGGCGTGTCAGTGTTGACGGCGTCACTATGAAGCTTCCTGACCCGTTTATGGTAATTGCCACACAGAATCCGTTCGGCTCCGTGGGGACTCAGAAGCTTCCGGAATCACAGCTTGACAGATTTATGATAAGAATAACAATGGGTTATCCCTCAATAGAGGATGAGGTCAGTATTATGAAGGGAAAGGCGCAGGTTGCTCCTAACACGATTGCCTCGGAAAAAGTAATTGACGAGGAGGATTTTATTGCAATAAGGGAGCTTGTTGATAATATTTATGTAGATGACAGCGTTTATGAGTATGTAGCAAAGCTTGCGGACAGGACAAGAAGGTCGCCTGATATTCTTCAGGGAATAAGTCCGAGAGGAAGTATTGCTGTAATAAATATGTCCAGAGCAGAGGCGTTTTTAAGAGGCAGGGAGTATGTGCTTCCGTCTGATGTACAGTTTGTTTTAAATGACACAATGGCGCACAGAATTATTTTAAATAAAAGCCTTAAACGAGGTCATATAACAGAGGAAAGTGTTATAGAAGAGATCTGTAAAAGTGTTGAGGTCCCGAAAATCGGTGTGAAAGGAATATTGTGAGAATACGAATATTATTATATTTAATTTGTCTGGCGGGGGTTGTTGTCTTAAACTGTGTCTATGTTGACTACCAGTTTATGCTTATGCTTCTTATGCTTATAATAGTTACGGCATTTTCATATATAATGTTTGCCGTGTCGAGAATCGGCATGAAGCTTTTTGTAAAGCTGGATAGAAACGTAGTTTCTTTAGACGATAAAATAGACATTAAGGTTAAGGTCGTCAGTAAAAATCCTGTGAAACTTGCGTGGGGAAAGCTCGAAATTCAGGTGATGTATTCAAACGACAGCAGTGTTGAGACGTACAGTGCATGGGTGAACGCAGGCTCTCGCCGGGAGGTGACTGTTTCCTTTACTCCGAAGCACTGCGGAACTGTAAGTGTGTGTCTGAGAAAGCTCGGCTTAAGAGACTGCCTTAAGTTTTTCAGAGCGCAATATGACTATAATAGTGTCAGAAAAGCAGTTGTGTTTCCGAAAAGGGTTGGCAGCGGATATGCCGGAAGAGATTATCAGAATCAGGAAGAGGATTATATAATGTCATTTCTTGAGACAGATAATACAGAAGTTTTGGATTTAAGGAGTTTTCAGGAGGGAGACCCGATGAACAGAATTCACTGGAAACTCAGTATGAATTCGGAAGAATTAATAGTTAAGCAGTACGGGGAGGAAGTTGAAAACAGAAATTTTATTCTTGTCGATCTGACAAAAACAGATGACGGAAAATTCAGGGAAGTGCTTGATTTGATTTATCAGGCTGCGTATTCTGTGGGAAGTTTTTATGTGGAGAATAGGGCGGCGGCAAGATTTATAGTCTGGGACGGTCAGGAGGATGAGGTGCGTCCTTTGGATTTTCAGGACGAGAAAAGTCTTGAAAATGCTATGTATGAGTTAATGTGTATCAGGTGTGAGAGAGACTCACTGCTTCATCTTGATTACGCCGGCGTGCAGCAGAGCATTATATCCGGTCAGAAGCCTGTTCTCATAACGGCTCAGGAATATAAGAGTGATATTTATGATACTGTCAATGTTGTAAACGACAATTTAGAGGATATTATCAGTGCGTTGGGCGGCGAGCGTTAAAAATGCAAACAGACTGCCTCATGATGATGCTAAAAGGATTTGGGTAAAATGAAAGAGAGCAAAATAAAAAATATTCTGATACAGACAGCAACAGCGGCAACAGGCTCTCTCGGAATTGTGAGCGTGCTGTTTGCAAGACCTGCGGTAAACGTTTATCCTGTTTTGATATATATAGCGGTCATAATATCCGCATGCGTTATAGTTCCGTGTATAAGCGTAAAAAAAATCAGCAGATGGTTTAACGCGGGTTTTTGGGCATTATCTGTCATTTTTGTTGCTGCTGCAAATAAGACAGTTATAAGCGGTGTAAAATATATAGTTGAGGATTTGACAGAGCTGCTTTTATACGGAAGAGAGTTTGTGCGTTCGGGAAGCGATGCGTCTTCATATTCTCTTGCAAGAATTAGCCGGGGAAATGCCGAGACGGCAGCCATGATAGTGTTTTCCATACTCGTTGTATATATGGTCAGTCTGATTGTTGTATATACAAAAAGTATGGTGCTCTCTATTATTTCTATTCTTCCGCTGATGTCGCTGTTTGTTTTTTATTCGGTGATACCGTCGTCTCTTACGTGTGTGCTGTGTCTTGTGTATGTGTTTGCGGTTGCGTCGCTCGACAGGAGAAGAGAGGATACGGCTCCCGCGGCGGCAATTATGACAGCCGGGTTTATTGCGGGCGGAATTTTAATATTTGCAGGCGCATTGAGAGAGGATTATAAGAGACCTCAGATTTTTGTCGAGTGGGGAGAACAGGTGGGCGCGTTTTTCGATAATGCTATGAATACAGGCAATTCCGGAGGTGGCAGCACAGGCGATTCAGACGGAAGCAGCAGTCACGGAACAGTGACGCTTGGAATAACAAACGAGGGTGAGATTGGCGAGGCTGATATTGTTGAATGGGATGATAAGCCGGTTGGAGTAATATCAACCCAGGATATAGGCGAAAATCAGTATATAGGTATTTTTTACGGCTGTTACTACTATTATGGTGAAAATGTCTGGGAGGAATCACAGGGGGTATCAGAAACAGACAATACAAAAATTGATGTTCTGGCGGAAATTTTTTCGGATGAGGAGATGCGTGATTATATATCAGGTGGCAGCGGTGATTTTGAGGACCTTGTGAGGATTTACTATGTCAGCAGAAACAGCGGAGATATAGATATTGAGACAGGACGATACATTGAGGATATAGATGAAAGCTGCATCGGCAGGATAGCGGAAATTGTAAACGGTCGCGCTCCTGTTGAGACACAGTTGAATTCCCGGCTTGTGAGGAACATGGAAAATGCCAGAAGAAATGCGGAGAGCTTCTGTCTGGATATTGACAGAGGCCTCAAAGCGACAATAAATGAGCTCATAGGCGATATTCCGGCGAATACGCTGCAGCAGAAGCTTTATTATATAGATTATGTGAGAAGTTATCTTGCAAATAATTTCGTGTATACGACAGCTCCAGGACATGTTCCGGAGGGAAGAGATGCAGTCGAATATTTTTTGACGGAGAGCCGACAGGGGTACTGTACATATTTTGCGAGCGCGGCTGTTATGATGTTCAGGGCAGCCGGAATTCCGGCAAGATATGTGGAGGGGTATGTAATTCCTTCGCACAGGGTTTCCGGAGGAGCTCAGACGTCTGTTTTAAACAGGTGGGCGGAAAAATGCGGACTGGAGGATGTGCCGGCTATGATTGAAGGGCGCAACGCTCAGGTGAGAAATTCTGACGCTCATGCATGGGTTGAGGTTTATCTGACGGGTTACGGCTGGAGGACTGTGGAGGTTACGCCTTCAGTCAATGCGGGACGCCCTGAGGGAGACGGCACATCGGAAAATGAGACCATAAGCCCGGAAGAGGAGGAGACAATTTCTTCAGATACCGATACAGTTGACGAGTCTGACACTTCAGAGGATACGGCGGACAGCGAAAGTGAGGTGAGCGATGAAAATGCAATCCGGGAAACATCCGGTGGAGCGGGCTCTTCAGGAATAGCAGGCGTTGTGTGGAAAATAATAGTGATTGCGCTGGCGGCGGTATTTGTTGTAATATTTATTATAAGCCGTATTATAAAAAGGAAAAAATTGGAGTTTACACTTGGGTCATCGGATATTATCGGAATATACAGTGCTCTTGAGAGGCTTCTTAATTATGCCGGATATGTGAGACCGGGGTATATGGATTATGAGGAGTATGCGGAGTATCTCGAGGGCCGCGATTGGATATTTAAAATGTATAATATACGTATGATAACGGATACTGTTCTTGCTGTTAATTTTGGAGGGGACAGCGTTTTTGTCAATGACGAGCAGAGAAAGAGCTTTGAAGAGTCGGCGGCAGGGCTGAGACAGTGTATATATATGCGTATGAATCCGATAAAGAGACTTTTCGTTAAGTATATTCTTGTAATATAGCGAACTTCATTTTCAGCCTTTTATGCTATGATTATTAATGAGGTTTGGACAGTATGTTTAATCTTGAGGAAGAGTTAAAAAAACTCCCGGATAAGCCGGGAGTTTATATTATGCACGATAAGATAGATACTATAATTTATGTGGGAAAAGCGATTAGTCTGAGAAACCGCGTGCGCCAGTATTTCAGGGCAAGCACAAAGCACACGCCGAAGATTAAGAGTATGGTATCCAATATCGCATATTTTGAATATATTATTACCGATTCAGAGCTGGAAGCGCTGGTGCTTGAGTGCAATCTGATTAAGGAGCACAGACCTAAATATAACACTATGTTAAAGGATGACAAGACATATCCTTTTATAAAGGTTACAGTGCATGAAGCCTATCCGAGAGTGCTCTTTTCAAGGAAAATGAAGCACGGAACGGGAAGATATTTCGGACCGTATACTTCCGCGTCCGCTGTCAAAGATACTATTGAGCTGCTTTGCAAGCTTTATAAAATAAGGACGTGCAGCCGGGTGCTGCCCAGAGACACAGGAAAGGACAGACCGTGCCTCAATTACCATATAGGACAGTGCAGCGCTCCTTGTCAGGGGTATATTTCCGAGGAGGAATACAAAAAGTCTGTTGATTCGGTTATTGATTTTCTCAGCGGAAATTACGCTAAAATCATTAATCAGCTGACGGAGCAGATGCAGCAGGCCTCTGATAAAATGGAATTTGAGGAGGCTGCAAAGTACAGGGATTTGATTGCAAGTGTGCGTCAGGTTGCGCAAAAGCAGAAGATTACTGCTGATGACAGCGCTGACAGGGATGTTATCGCATGCGCGTCTGACGGAACGGATGCAGTTGTACAGGTGTTTTTTATAAGAGAGGGAAAGCTTCTGGGAAGAGACCATTTTCATATGTCGGTTGCTCAGGGTGACAGCAGGAGCGAGATAATCTCACAGTTTATGAAGCAGTATTACGGCGGAACGCCGTATATTCCGAAGGTTGTCATGCTTCAGGAGGAGATTGAGGATGCTCAGATAATTTCCGACTGGCTGTCTCAGATTAAAAAGCGCAGAGTTTTAATTGTTACTCCTAAAAAGGGCGACAAGGAAAAGCTGGTGGAGCTGGCTTATAAGAACGCTCAGATGGTGCTTATCCAGGACGGCGAGAAGATAAAGCGGGAGCAGCAAAGAACTATCGGTGCTATGGAGGAGATTGCCGGGTGGCTTAATCTTCCCGGCATAAGGAGAGCCGAGGCATATGATATTTCGAATACTAACGGAATTGAGTCTGTGGGTTCAATGGTGGTATTTGAGGACGGGAAGCCGAAGAAAAATGATTACAGAAAATTTAAGATAAAGACTGTCAAGGGACCGGATGATTACAAGAGTATGCGTGAGGTGCTGACGCGCCGTTTCAAGAGAGCGCTTGAAGGCTCATCGGGTTTTGACGTATACCCTGATCTTATTATGATGGACGGCGGAAGAGGACAGGTAAATATAGCTCTTGAGGTGCTCTCGGAGCTTGGCCTTTCAATTCCTGTCTGCGGAATGGTTAAGGATGACCGCCACAACACAAGAGGGCTGTATTATAATAATGTCGAGATACCGATTGATACGCATAGCGAGGGCTTCAAGCTGATTACGAGAGTTCAGGACGAGGCGCATAGATTTGCGATAGAGTACCACAGAAGTTTAAGGAGCAAGGTACAGGTAAATTCTGTCCTCGACGGAATACAGGGAGTTGGCCCTGCAAGGCGAAAGGCTCTTATGAGGCATTTTCAGGATATTGACAAAATCAGAAATGCGAGCGTTGAGGAGCTTCAGGAGGCGGAAGGAATAACTCAAAAAGTAGCACAAAACATATACACATATTTCCATTAAAAGGGAGATGTGGTATAATGTTTGAAAGCATTGAGCAGTGCATAAGGCGGAATGCATATAATCGTCTGTGCTTGCACAGGAAAGATTATATGCATTTTGACTTATATAGGGCGAAAGCCCGAAAGCCATAGGAGCGGTAGCGCCTATGGCGTGCACTGAGCAGAATTTAAAAATTTTATGTGGCAGCAGAAACGGAGGGCAATCGGATGAATGGAACTGAGAGAGTAAAACTGTCAAAGGTTATAGAGAAAATGCAGCTTAAAAATCTGACACCTGATATTGACACATCTGGCATATGGCTTCACATGCCGGAGGTGAACAGACCGGCTTTGCAGCTTACGGGATTTTATGACCAGTTTGACAACGACAGAATACAGATAATAGGAAATGTTGAGTATTCATATCTGGCAAGCCTGTCTGAGACGGACAGATATGAAAGATATATGCAGCTTCTTTCAAGCAATATTCCATGTCTTGTTTTTTGCAGAGACCTGGAGCCGGAGCCGAAGATTATTGAACTTGCTACAAAGTATCAGATACCTATTTTAAAATCAAAGGTTTCAACATCGGCATTTATGGCGGAGGTAATAAGGTGGCTGAATGTACAGCTTGCACCGTGCATAGTAATTCACGGCGTGCTGGTGGACGTTTACGGCGAGGGTGTGCTTATTACGGGCGAGAGCGGTATTGGTAAGAGTGAGGCTGCGCTTGAACTTATAAAGAGAGGGCACCGTCTTGTGACCGACGACGCCGTTGAAATCAGAAAAGTGAGCGATGAGACACTTATCGGAACAGCGCCTGGTGTAACAAAATATTTTATAGAGCTGAGAGGCATAGGAATAATAGACGTAAAGACCCTTTTCGGCGTTGAGAGCATCAAGGAGACACAGTCGATAGATATGGTAATAAAGCTTGAGGACTGGAACCGTGACAGGGAGTATGACCGTCTTGGACTTGAGGAGGAATACACTGAATATTTGGGCAATAAGGTTGTATGTCATTCTCTTCCTATTCGTCCGGGACGTAATCTTGCCGTTATCGTTGAAGCTGCGGCGGTAAATCACAGACAGAAGAAAATGGGATATAACGCGGCGAAGGAGCTGTACAGAAGAGTTCAGGAAAATCTGATGCAGGGAGACGATGAGGATGAGTAAAATTGTATTCGGGATTGACGTAGGGGGTACAGCGATAAAATGCGGCTGTTTTTCCGAAGGCGGAGAGCTGCTTGAGAAAAATGAGCTTCCTACGAGAAAAGAAAATTCAGGCGAATACATTCTTTCTGATATATCCGAATATATTAAAAATATGCTTGTTAAAATGGAGCTGAGGCTCAGTGACGTTTTGGGGGTTGGGATAGGTGTTCCGGGCTCCGTGACGGACGACAAAACAGTGAATAAATGTGTAAATCTCGGCTGGGGAAGATTTAATGTAGCAGACAGGTTTGCAGCTCTTCTCGGAGTCTCTTCTGAAAAGATTTTCGTGGGTAACGACGCGAATATGGCGGCTCTCGGAGAGTACTGGAAGGGGAGCGCAAAGGATTGTCACAGTGTTATGATGATAACTGTGGGCACAGGCGTAGGAGGAGGATTGATTATCGGCGGCAGACCGTTTAATGGATTTAACGGAGCGGCTGCTGAAATCGGGCATATGCCTATAGTCGAGGGACTGGATTTTGCCTGCAACTGCGGTAAGACAGGATGTCTTGAGCAGGTGGCGTCGGCAGCGGGAATTGCCAGGCTTGCCGGAAGACAAAACGCTAAAGAGGTGTTTGACGCTGCAAAGGCAGGAGATGAGAAAATGGAGCAGATCGTGGAAAAAGCCTCCATGTATATCGGCAGGGCTCTTGCGTGCTGTGCCGCCGTTGCAGACCCGGAGTGCTTTGTCATAGGAGGAGGGGTGTCGGCTGCAGGTGAGTATTTCATAGACAAGATAAGAAAATACTATAAAATGCAGGTGTTTCACCCAAGCCGTGATACACGCATTGTCAGGGCTGTGCTTGGAAATGATGCCGGAATGTACGGTGCGGCAAAGCTGGTTTTGGAATAATTATACAGTCAGGTGTGCCTTATCGGGCATGGAAATGGAGAATATATGTCAAACAGCAGGGTTGTTGCGGATTTGAAGAAAATAGCAGGCATGGATAATGTCAAGGTATCCGAGCCGATGAGAAGTCATACGACTTTCAGGATAGGAGGTCCGGCCGATTATTTTGTGACTCCGCAGAGCACAGAACACATACAGCAGATTGTAAAATATCTGAAAAACCGGCATATACCGTATTATATTATAGGTAACGGAAGCAATTTGCTTGTCAGCGATAACGGATACAGAGGCGTTATAATGCAGCTTTACAGCAGATATTCAGGCTATGAATTTCTGCACGATGATGTAAAAAGCGCGGCCGACAAGGCGGGAATAGTATACATTAAGGTACAGTCAGGAATGGGGATGATGAGGCTTGCGGCTCTGGCGGCTGAGTACAGCCTGGAGGGAATGGAGTTTGCCAGCGGAATTCCCGGAAGTGTCGGCGGCGGAATAATGATGAATGCCGGAGCATACGGCGGAGAGATGAAGGATATTGTTGTTCGGGCAACAGTTATGGATGAGGACGGAAATGTACGGGAGCTTGATAACAGGGAGCTTGAGTTTGGTTACAGAACAAGCAGGGTTGCAGCGGAGCGGCTCATTGTCCTGGAGGCTGTAATAGCGCTGTGTCCGGGAAATCAGAAAGCTATACGGGAAAAAATGCAGGAGATAGCGCAGAGCCGCAGGGATAAGCAGCCTCTTGAGTATCCGAGCGCCGGCAGTACTTTCAAGCGGCCGCAGGGATATTTTGCCGGAAAGCTCATAGCCGATGCAGGGCTTAAGGGCTTTACTGTCGGAGGAGCCAAAGTGTCGGAAAAGCATGCGGGATTTGTTGTGAATACCGGAAGAGCGACAGCGGGGGATGTAGTAGAACTTACCAATCAGATTGCAGATAAAATATATCAGCTTTACGGTGTAAAGCTGGAACTTGAGGTTAAGAAACTTGGATTTGACGAGCGTTGATTTCACATGACGGTACTGTCTGAAAAACAGCGCGGAAATGGGGATAAAGATGAAAATCGTAATTGTCACCGGAATGTCGGGTGCGGGAAAATCAACCGCCCTCAATGTACTTGAGGATGAGGGCTATTATTGTGTAGATAATATGCCGATAGAACTTATTCCGAAATTTGCGGAGCTTGCCGGAGGACAGAAAAAGGAACGCTCAGATATTGCGCTGGGCATTGACATCAGAAACGGCGATGCGCTGGGAGAGCTGGACAGCGTGCTTAATGAGCTGTCTGTGAGGCACTATAATTATAAAATACTGTTTCTTGATTCAAGCGATGAAGTGCTTGTAAAGCGCTACAAGGAGACGAGAAGGACGCATCCGCTGGCAAAGGATGACAGAGTTGACAAGGCTATTGAACAGGAGCGCAGTCAGATGAGCTTTTTAAAGGAGCGCGCGGACTATATTCTTGATACCAGTCATATGCTTACAAGAGAGTTAAAGCAGGAGCTTGAAAAAATATTTGTAAAGGACGGCAATTATAACAATTTGTTTGTGACCGTGCTTTCATTCGGATTTAAGTATGGAATTCCGGCGGATGCGGATTTGGTTTTTGATGTTCGATTTCTGCCAAACCCATATTATATAGAAGAGTTAAAAAAACTTACGGGAAACGATAAACCAATACAGGACTATGTTCTTGGCTGTGAGGCTGCGAGGACATTTCTGGAAAAGGCAGTTGATTTGATTATGTTTCTTTTGCCGAATTATGTCCAGGAGGGAAAAAACAGTCTCGTGATAGCCATAGGCTGTACGGGAGGAAAGCACAGGTCCGTTACGCTTGCAAACGCTATTGCGGACAGGCTTAAGAAAACGGAGTACGGCTGCAAGGTAGACCACAGGGATATAGATAAAGATTCAAAGAGAAAAATGTGATGCCGTTACGGCCTGAAAGGAAATTGCTATGTCATTTTCATCGGATGTGAAGGAGGAGCTCAGGACTAAAATAGACAGCGCCAGGCACTGTCAGATTGCAGAATTTGCAGCGATGATGGCATTTGGAGGACAAGTCTGTTTTAAAAATGAAAAAAACAAGGACCTCAAATCTGCATACATTTTGTTTGCGACTGAAAATGAGACAGTGGCTGAGACCTTCAAAGAGCTTGCAATGCGTGCCTTCGGCGTACCTGAAAGCGGTGTGCGCAGGCTTGGCGAGGAAAAAAAGGGCGGGGCAGTTTGGCTTGTCATTGAAGATGAGCAAAGTGTCCGTCATATCTTAATGGCTTTGAAATGGGAGTCCGGAAATGAACAGGATATTATAAAGCGCGTTTTTGCGCATCCTCTTATAATACAGAAGGAGTGCTGCAAACGGGCGTTTATAAGGGGAGCGTTTTTGGCGGCGGGCTCAATAAGCGATCCCAATAAATTTTATCACTATGAGATTGTCTGTGATGAGAGCGATGACGCCGCCCAGCTTCAGTCGATGCTGCTTTTTTTTAATCTGGACGCCAAAGTGATAGCCAGAAAGAAAAATTTTGTTGTGTATATAAAAGAGGGAAGCCATATAACTGACTGCCTGAATGTTATGGGTGCGTTTGTTTCTCAGATGAATCTGTACAATGTAATGATTTTAAAGGGAATGAGAAATGACGTAAACCGCAAGGTAAACTGTGAGACGGCAAATCTGAATAAGACTATTGAGGCGGCTGTCAAGCAGATACGTGATATTGAGTATATAAGAGATACGGTGGGGCTTGATTACCTGAAGCCTTCGCTGCGGGAGGTAGCGGCGCTTCGTCTTGAGAATACCGATATGAATCTTAAAGATATAGGCGCGCTGCTTTCTCCTCCGGTCGGAAAATCGGGCGTAAATCACAGGCTCAGAAAGATAAGCGAGATTGCACAGGCGCTTAGAGGTTAGAAAGCTGCGCCTGCACAATATTCAAAAAATCTGAAACTGTGTGTATTTCGGATGCTTTCAGCGGGCTCTGTATTTTTTTCGTTGCTGGTGTGAGGCGGCGCGCAGCATTATTTTTCGTGGAGCGAATTTCGCACACATAACCGCCGTCTTCATTGTAAAAGTAGGAACAATGATAAGCTTGTTTTTAAACATTTTTTCCAGCGCATATTTTGCGCAGAAATCGGCGCTGATGCCTTTTAACGCAAAACGAACGTTTGCGGTATTGTTAAAATTTGTATTTACGGGACCGGGACATAACGCGCTTATGCGCACATTGCTGCCGGCTTCCTTTAATTCCTCAAATATTGAATTAGTGAGACTGGTGATATAGGCCTTTGTCGCGTAGTAGGCTGCCATATGAGGACCGCCAGGAAACAGCCCGGCGCTTGAGGAGACATTTAAAATATAGCCCTCATCGCGCGCTATAAAATCTCCAAGAAGCTCTTTTGTGAGAATGTGTACTGCCTTTATGTTTACGTCAATCATATCTAAGTCCTTAGACAGACTCGTCTCGTGAAAATGTCCGATGTCACCGAAACCGGCGCTGTTGACTAAAATTTTCAGTCGGTATTTTTTCAGTGTATCTGCCAGAGTGCGGCAGGAATCTTCGTCAGTCAAGTCGCAGGGTATAATTCTGCACTTTGTTTCAAGCCTTGATGCAAGGTTGTTCAGGGCTTTTGTATTTCTTGCTACAAGGATTAAGTTGTATCCCATGCGGGAGAGTCTTATTGCAAGCGCTTTTCCTATGCCTGAGCTTGCGCCTGTAATACATGCTGTTGCCATAGTAATCCTCCAATTCGAAGTGATTTATTGCGGGGGAACGCCGCAGGCCGCAGTGCGAGCCATAGGCGCTTTGCTCCTATGGCTCTCGGGCTTTCGCCCTATATAATCCGCAAGGCATATAATTGTTTCTGTGCAAGCACAGACGATTATATGCCTTACGGATTATGCACTGCTCAATGCTTACGGACATTATACCATGTCCGCCTTGCGGACATGGAGCCTCCGGCGGATTTTAAGCGCTCTAATTTTTGCGGTAAACGCAAAAATTAATGCGCAGTATAATGTGCACTCTGTGCACATTATACCATAAATGAGGTGTTTAGATATGGTTATTAAGAATAAAACTACATTTAAAAAAGAAACAATAAGAAATATTATGCGAGCCGACGGCTTTGATAATAAAAGCTATAAGACCAAAAAAGCAGTTTTGAATATGTCGGGGCTTGTAAGCGGTATGGTGTGCGTGAGTATTTTGTCGAGGTCGCTTTACAGCGGAGAGGGAGCATATAAATTCTGCGCGGCAATATTCGGGATTATATGCGCCGTTTGTCTGTTTGCCGGGATGTATGGTATTGATAAAAAAAATTATATAAAATTTGCACAGAATTATTCATGTATGATAGGGAATACTTATCTGTATGAGATAGATTCTGATGAGATTCTTGTATGGTGTGAGAGCGGCTCTTCGGATAATGAAAAAGATGCGGAGCAGCCGAGACGAATTTTATGGCAGCAGGTTGAGAAATGGTGTGAGGATTTGGACAGCATATATCTTTTTTTGAGAGATGACGACGAGGCTTTTGATTGTGCGAAGTGCGAGGCGCTTGACAAAAAGGGGTTTACCGAATGTGAGGCAAAGGATTTAAAAGAGCTATGCGGTGCCGTTATGGCGGCAAGGGAGTATGAAAATAAGAGACAGGAGAAATAAAAATGATTAGACCGTTGGATTTAGAGGAGATAAAGAAATTATATAATGAAAGAATAGTTAATGATTTTCCGAAAAGCGAGGTAAAGCCGCTTAAAAAAATTATCGCGGGCTGGGAAAATGAGGTTTACTCCGCATACGGCTTTTATGATGAGGACGGGGAGGAACTTAAAGGTTATTCGTTCTTTATAAGATGCAGCAGTGACAATACCGTTCTTCTGGACTATTTTGCGATAATGCCGCAGCTCAGAAGCAAGGGTGTGGGAACTGCATTTTTGACTGAGATTAAAGAGCTGGCGAGCAAAAAGGAAAAAGTGTTAATTCTGGAGGTGGAAAATCCCAAGTATGAGGAGGACGGTCCGAACAGGGATTACATGGTTAAGAGAATAACATTTTATAAAAAGAACGGAATAAACGTAAGCGGTGTGGAATGCAGGTTTTATGAAAACGAGTATATTATTTTATATGCAGGCGAGCCTATGGAGGACGATGAGGTAAGGGAAAGAACAGAAAAAGTTTATGTCGATTTCTTCGGAGAAAAAATAAAAGAAAAATGTGAATTTCACTGATGTGCGGTGAAAAAGACAAAAATATCCTGAACAGAAAATACAGACCGGGAATTGTAAAATAAGATTTCCGGTCTGTATTCATTATAAAACAGCAAAAGTTTGACAAAGTATTTTAAATATAGCATAATATCGTCAGCAAGTCGGCGATTTGGAGGTCTGTCATGAAAAATGAAGGTATAGAGCGCAGTAAGGAAGAATTGAAAAATTCTTCGGAGAGAGCGGTCGAGAATTTTAAGCAGGGGTATAACTGTTCGCAGTCTGTATTTCTGGCGTTTGCAGACAGATACGGCATAGATGATGAGACGGCTCTTAAAATTTCTGCTTCTTTCGGAGGAGGAATGGGCAGAATGCGCGAGGTGTGCGGATGCATGTCGGCAATGGCGCTTATAGCGGGATTTGAGACAGGCAGTACAAAACCGAGGGACCCGGATGGAAAGAAAGCAAACTACGAAAAAGTTCAGCATTTGGCTCAGGAATTCAGAAAATATACAGGCGGCAGTATTATATGCCGTGAGCTTTTGGGATTATCCGAGGACACGAAAGGCGAGATGAGCAGTCCGACGCCAAGTGAGAGAACAGAGCAGTATTATAAAAAAAGACCGTGTATTCGTTTAATTCAGGATGCATGTTCTATTATAGAAAAAGAGTTTTTTGGAGGTAAGGAAAATGAACAATCAGCAGATGATGGAACTGACAACCGTTGAGAAGAGCGCGTTTGAGGAGCTTGTAAAGCAGTGTACAATGTCAGGCTCAATAGACCCGGCGCTCTATGTGGATTATGATGTAAAACGTGGACTCAGAGACAGCAACGGAAACGGTGTACTTACAGGACTTACCGAAATTTCAGATGTTGTAGGAGTACACAGCGACAACGGCAGAAAGGTTCCTGTTGACGGCGAATTGTTTTTTCAGGGCTTCAATGTGGCTGAGCTTATCAGCGGACTCGGAGACAGAAAATACGGGTTTGAGGAGACCACATATCTTCTGCTTTTCGGCAAGCTCCCTACAGAAGAGCAGAGAAAAAATTTCATTCATATACTTACTGATTTGGAAGAACTCTCCGGTGCATTCCTGCGCGATGTAATTATGAAGGCGACAAGCACAAATCTTATGAATTCTCTTATGAAGAGTATATTAAGCCTCTATTCATATGACGAGAATCCTGATGATGTGAGCGTGCCTAATGTTTTGAGACAATCACTTCAGCTCATTGCAAAAATGCCTCTGATTGCAGTATATGCTTATCAGGCGTACAGGCATTACAAGCTTGACGGAACTCTGATGATTAAAAATCCGAGAAAAGATTACTCTATTGCCGAAAATATTCTTTATATGTTAAGAGATGACGGCCAGTTTACCGCGCTTGAGGCAAAGGTGCTTGATATATGTCTTGTGCTTCACGCAGAGCACGGCGGCGGAAATAACTCGACATTTACGACGCATGTGGTAACGTCGTCAGGCACGGACACATATTCTGCGATTGCGGCTTCTATTGCGTCGCTCAAAGGACCTAAGCACGGCGGAGCGAATTTAAAGGTGCAGCGCATGTTTGCCGATATTATGGAGCACTGCGGCGACTGGGAGAATACTCAGGAGGTATGTGATTACCTCTCAAAGATACTCGACAAGCAGGCATTTGACGGCGCAGGCTTAATTTACGGTATGGGACACGCCGTATATACACTGTCAGACCCGAGAGCGGTTATCCTGAAGAAGTTTGCGAAAAGCCTGTCAGAGGAGAAGGGTATGCAGAGAGAGTTTGCGCTTTATGAAATGGTTGAGCGCGAAGCAGGAAAGCTGATTATGCAGAAGAGGCAGATGTTTAAGCCTGTTTGTGCAAATGTCGATTTTTACAGCGGTTTTGTATATTCTATGCTGGGTATTCCTGAAGAGCTTTTCACTCCTATTTTTGCTATATCGAGAGTATCGGGCTGGTGCGCGCACCGCCTTGAGGAGCTTGTGAACGCCGGCAAGATTATCCGTCCGGCATATAAATATGTGGGACACCACAGACCGTATTATGATATTAATCACAGAGACGGGGAACAGAACTAAAAAGAAAGGCATGGTACAGTAAAAAATGTCGCAGTACAGAGTTAAAAAGCTCGAAGCTCCGGTTAATTGCGAGGTGGAGGTGCCGGGCTCCAAAAGCATTACAAACAGAGCGCTGCTTATGGCAGCTCTCTCAGATGGGGAGTGTCGTCTTAACGGCGTTTTATTCAGCGATGATTCAAGACATTTCCTGTCATGTTTGATTTCGCTCGGGTTTGTTGTCGAAGTCAACGAGATTGAAAAGTATGCCGTTATTCATGGACTTGGCGGAGATATTCCGTGCAAAGAGGCTCAAATCAATGTGGGCAGCGCGGGAACTGCCGCAAGATTTCTGACGGCAATGCTTGCGCTGTCCGACGGAAAATATTTTATTGACGCGTCGGAGCAGATGAAAAGACGCCCTATGAAGCCTTTGTTTGACGCGCTTGAGAGTATGGGAGCCGGGTTTGAGTTCACAGAGCAGGGGGACCATCTTCCGGTTTGGGTGACCGGAGCGGCATATAAAGGCGGAGCACCTGCAAATGAAGTTTCTATTGATATAAGCGAGAGCACTCAGTTTTTGAGCGCGCTGATGATGGTAGCTCCTTCATTAGAAAACGGACTTACTATTCATATAACAAGCAAAAAAAAGGACGGCTCGTATATAAGGATAACGCGCAAAATGATGTCACAGTTCGGATGCAGCGTCGAGTATAACGGAGACACTTACCAAATAGGGGCAGTTCAGAGCTATGAGTCAAAGACTTATCAGATAGAGCCGGATGTGTCGGCGGCATGCTATTTTTATGGAGCGGCTGCGCTTACAGGCAGTACGGTTATAGTAAAAAACGTCCACTTTACATCAATGCAGGGAGATGTCAGGTTTATAAAGCTTCTTGAGGATATGGGCTGTAAGGTTACAGATAAGCCTCAGGGAATACAGGTTACGGGACCTGACGGCGGAAAGCTGTCGGGAGCAGACGTTGATATGAACGATTTTTCCGACCAGGCTATGACGCTGGCAGCTATTGCGCCTTTTGCGTCTTCTCCTACCTGTATAAGAAATATAGGACACATCAGGCTTCAGGAATCAGACAGGATTAACGCGATAGTAACGGAGCTTACAAGGCTTGGCGTAAAAGTTGAGGAGGAGCAGGACGCAGTAAAAATTTATCCTTCGGAGATAAAGCCTGCGGTTATAGAAACGTATGACGACCACAGAATGGCTATGGCATTTGCGCTGACAGGGCTTAAATGTGACGGTATTGTAATAGATAATTATGAGTGCTGCAAAAAAACATTTGAAAATTACTTTGAAGTGCTTGAGGAAACGCTTCGGAATGGAGGTTTATAATGACAAAAGTAGATATTATATCAGGTTTTTTGGGAGCAGGAAAGACAACTCTCATCGGAAAACTTTTAAAGGAAGCTTTGCAGGGAGAGCAGGTTGTGCTTATTGAGAACGAGTTCGGAGAAATCGGTATTGACGGCGGATTTTTAAAGGATTCCGGCGTTGAGATACGCGAGATGAACTCAGGCTGCATCTGCTGTTCGCTTGTAGGAGATTTCGGTACATCGCTGAAGGAGGTTGTTGACACATATCATCCGGACAGAATAATTATTGAGCCGTCCGGCGTAGGCAAGCTTTCTGATGTTATCAAAGCCGTAAAGGACTTGCATATTGAGGATGAAATTCGTCTGAACAGTGCATCAACGGTGGCTGACGCGTCAAAAGTGAAAATGTATATGAAGAATTTCGGCGAATTTTTCAACAACCAGATTGAACATGCTGGTACGATTATTTTGAGCAGAACTCAGAATATAAGCGAGGATAAGTTAAATACCGCCGTTGAGATGATTCGCTCTCTCAATGCAGACGCCCGCGTTATCACCACGCCGTGGGATGATTTGGAGGGCGCTACAATTTTAGCTGCGATGGAAAATGTGACAAATCTTGAACTTGAGATGCTTGCGGAGCAGGCGGAAAAAACTCACCAGGAATATGAGCACGAGCACCATCACCATGATGGAGAGTGCGGCTGCGGACATCACCATGAAGATGAGGAGCATGAGCACGAGCATCATGATCATGACGGAGAGTGCTGTCACGGACATCACCATGAAGATGAGGAGCATGAGCACGAGCATCATCATGACGGAGAGTGCGGCTGCGGACATCATCATGACCATGAAGGTCATCATCACGCAGACGAAGTATTTACAAGCTGGGGAGTTGAGACGCCTAACAAGTATGACAGGGCAGAGCTTGATGAGATATTAAAGAAGCTTTCAGAGACAGAGGAATACGGAAATATTCTGAGGTCTAAGGGCATGCTTCCTGCAAATGACGGAACATGGATGTATTTTGATTTAGTTCCTCAGGAATATGAGATAAGAGACGGAAAGCCTGACTATACGGGAAGAATTTGCGTTATCGGCGCACAGCTTAAGGAGCAGGAGCTCAAGGAGCTTTTCAGAGTATAAGGTGCACAGAATGCAATGCAGTATAAATTAAAAGAGAGGTAGACGCAAAATGGCAGAGGAACAGTATCAAATTCCTATATTTTTGATAAACGGTCAGCTTGAAAGCGGCAAGACGAGATTTATAACCGAAACCATTGAGATGGGACAGTTTGCTGAGGCAAAAAAGAAGCTTCTCATTGTGTGTGAGGAGGGCGAAGAGGAATATGACCCCAAAATGCTCGAGGAAAACGGCGTTGATATGGTTGTGCTTGAAAAGGAAGAGTTTACAAGCGACAGGCTGAACGAGCTGGATAAAAAGTATGACCCGTGGCTTGTCATAGTAGAGTACAACGGTATGTGGGAGCCGTCATTGATTTATGAGACCGAAAAGCCGCGAGGCTGGATGGTCTATCAGTCTATTACTCTGTTTAACGCAAAACAGTTCGGCGTACAGTGGGCAAACATGAAAATGATTTTAGCTGAGGCGGTTAAAAGCGCCGATATGGTTATATTTAACAGATGCAAAAGCAGTATGGAGCTTGGAAGCTACAGAAGAAGCATGAAAGCGCTCAACTCGGCGATACAGATTGTATTTGAGGATGAAAAGGGCGATATGATGTCAATAGCCGAGCAGCTTCCGTATGATATTAACGCCGATATAATTGAGGTTGAGGATGACGACTACGGCATCTGGTATATGGATGTATCAGAGCGTCCGGAGGTCTATAAAAATAAGACGGTACGCTTTAAGGGACAGGTTTTGAAAAATAAATATTTTAAAGATAAAAATTTTGTTCCCGGCAGAAAGGTTATGACATGCTGTGAGGCGGACATGCAGTTTATAGGCTATATAAGCTTTTACAACGATATTGCGTCGCTTGAAAACAGGCAGTGGGTCACGGTTACAGCTCAGATTAAATATGAGTTTCAGATGGCGTACAAGAAAAAGGGGCCTGTTCTGTATGTGAGCAAGGTAGAGCCGGCACAGCCTCCGGCAAATGAACTTGTGACGTTTTAGGCTGAACTGCGGCTGAAGATTACGGGAAAAGCGTGCGCGGAAATGAGGAACAGATGATTCAGGATATTGCACCAAAGCACTTGGATAACCAATATAAAAATCTATCTCCTGAGAATGACGACACTGTTTTCTTTTTTGAGGGAAACACAGTGCTTGGAAAGCAGGAGGGCGACTGTATAAAATATCCGAGTTATTCGGATTTTGTATCGAAAGTACAGAAGGCGTCGGAAATGCCGGTCAATGAGACATATGATTTTATTTATCTTTTTGCCGTATCCGATGAAAACGGCAGGGAGCAGAGATATTTTCTGGCGCTTCCGAAAAGAAAGGTCCAGAAGGGAGCGTTTCTGGGAGAAATGGCTGACGCCGGAATACATGCGGAATATGAGAATATAATAGAGGGCTACGATTTTATCGGAGTAAATATGTTCAGACTGGCAAAGCCTAAGGACGTGTCATTTGCGGCAATTACGGCATATCACCTGTACGGGTGGTACCGCGACAACAGATATTGCGGGCGCTGCGGAAAGCTTATGTTCCACGGTGAAAGCGAGCGCATGATGCACTGTATGGATTGCAAAAATACGGTTTATCCCAAAATCTGTCCGGCTGTCATAGTAGCTGTCACAGATAAAGACAGAATACTGCTGACAAAATACGCAGGGCGTACATACCGCAATTACGCGCTGATAGCAGGCTTTACTGAGATAGGCGAGACAGTTGAGGAGACTGTCAGGAGAGAGGTTTTTGAGGAGGTCGGCGTGCGAGTCAAAAACCTGAAGTACTACAAAAGTCAGCCGTGGGCGCTGTCGGGCTCCCTGCTTTACGGATTTTTCTGTGAGCTGGACGGAGATGACCATATACATTTGCAGCAGGAGGAGCTGTCAGTCGGAAAATGGTTTCACGCGGACGACTTGGATTTGGCTGAGGACGACGTAAGCCTCACGAGAGAAATGATTTGCAAATTTGTGAGAGAACACAAAAGCAAAGAAGCTTAATTAATTTACGGCGCAGTTATATCAGGGTAGAATTCCAATAAATATAAAATGCGGATAAAAACGTAATAAAAACATATGTAAGGGCATAGGTTTATGGTAACGAATTGTTGCGGTGAACCTATGCTTAATTATTTATGGGGATTTATGATAATCATCGGCGTTATCTATGGAGCCTTTACCGGAAATATTCAGGCGGTGGCGGACGGGGCGATTAATTCCGCAAAGGATGCGGTGACGCTGTGTATAACGATGCTGGGCGTGATGTCTCTTTGGACCGGACTTATGGAAATTGCCGAGAAGTCTGGACTTATAAAGACGTGCACCGAGAAGATAAGCCCGGTCATGCGCTGGCTTTTTCCTTATGTGCCTCCGCAGCACGATGCGATGAAGCATATGACTACAAATGTGATAGCAAATATTCTGGGACTTGGCTGGGCGGCAACACCGGCAGGTTTGAGGGCGATGAACAGTCTTGCACAGCTCAATGACTATGACAAAACAGCCTCTAACGCAATGTGTACTTTTTTGGTTATAAATGTGTCGTCTCTCCAGCTAATACCTGTAAATATTATCGCGTACAGAAGTCAGTACGGGAGCACTAATCCAACGGCGGTCGTAGCTCCGGCGATAATTGCAACTTTAGTGAGCACGATTGTGGCGGTGATTTTCTGCCGCATTATGCTTCGCAGGGATTATTCAGCCAAAAAGACGCGCAGGTCGGAAAGCGGGGTGCGCGGATGAAAGCTGTTGTTGCGGTTTCAACTTATATAATACCTGTGGTAATGATGCTGATTGTAATTCACGGTATGATTAAAAACGTAAACGTATATGATGAATTTGTAAACGGTGCGAAGGACGGAATGAAGACGGTTGTCTCGATTGTTCCAACGCTCATAGGGTTAATGATGGCTGTTGGGATTTTGAGGGCTTCGGGATTTTTGGATCTTATTTCTTCAGCGCTCGGAAATGTTACGGACAAAATCGGTCTGCCGGCGCCGCTGCTGCCTCTGCTTTTGGTCAGAATGTTCAGCTCATCGGCGGCTACCGGTCTTACACTTGATTTATTTAAAGAATACGGAACAGATTCGCTTATAGGACTGATAGCTTCAATTGCCACATCGGCAACGGAAACCATTTTTTTCACGATTTCCGTTTATTCGGTTGCGGCAAAAATTACAAAGACAAGGTGGACGCTCGCAGGGGCGCTGATTTCCACAGTTGCCGGAATAGTGGCGAGCGTTGTCCTTGCCACACTTATGTCTACCAGCTCTTAAAGCTTATATTTAAGTCAACATCGCCTGAAATGCCGTCGATTGTGCCCTGATTGGTATACTGCCACATTGAAAATTCGTAAGGCATATATGGAACGTCCGCATAAAATGCATACCATTTTTCGTAATCCTCAAGGCGTTCCATTTCAAGCTTTCCGGCGAAGTATCTCGAGTTTGAATAAATCATCGGAGTGTACCCGGCGTTTTTTATCTGTTCGCAGAAAGCAACTACGACATCCGTGAGCTCTGTGTTTGTGAGAGACTCCTGGCGTGATGTCCCTGCGGTAACTTCTTCGATGTCGATTACGACTGGATACTCCACGTTGTAAGGCTTAAGCTTTTCAATAACGTAATTTGCCTCCTCGACAGCCTCTTCTGTGGTTATAGCCTGAGAGAAGAAATATGCGCCTATTTTTATGTCATTTGTGAGAGCGTCTCTGGCATATGTATCGAACGAAGTGTCATCTGTGATATTGCCGCCGCCGTAGCCGCGGTAGCCGCAGCGTATCATCGCAAACTCAACGCCGCTCTCCTTTACCTTTGAAAAATCAATGCTTCCCTGATAGCGCGATATGTCTATTCCCATATGTGAGGTTACGACACCGTTTTCGGTGTACTGTATTTCTCCGTCGGAATTTTTGACAAAATTGCTGTTGTCAAGCTTATTCTGCTTCAGTTCAAAATTGATTGGAGAAAAATAATATCTTCCGTCGATTGTATAAATAAACTGGTCTGAGTAATATTCGCGCAGAAGCGGGTTAATTCCCGTGCCGCTCTCAAGACGGGCTTTCATCGAGGCAAGAAAATCATTCTGCCCGTCATTTTCCGATTCGGCTTTTATCTGTCTTATCTCAGACGGAGAGTAAAGTCTTGAGCCGCGTTCTGTAAATATAGTGTACATTCGGAATTTAAAGAAAACTGTGAGACCAATAATTAACCCTATAACGACGAGCGCAGATAGGATTATGGTTGTTTTTAGCAGGATTTTCTTTTGTTTTGTGCTGTCCATTAAGTATCCTCCATATTTAAAATTGTTGTATAATTATATTTACTATGATATTCTATGAATAATCAAGCACTTATTATCATATCAGATTTATATGGAAAGATAAATAGTAATTATTGTGCAAAATGATGGAGGAAAAGAATAATGAGAAAATATTTTGCTGAGTTTATAGGTACGTTTGTGCTGACGTTTATGTCGTGCGGGGTTGCATCCTTTACCGCAGGCTACCAGGGCTTTCTTGGCGTCGTGGGAATTGCTCTTATCTTCGGGCTTACATTCACGGCAATGGCGTACTCGATAGGAAATATTTCGGGCTGTCATATCAATCCGGCGGTCTCTTTCGGAATTCTTATTTCGGGCAGAATGAAGTTTGTTGATTTTATGGGATATGTTATAGCTCAGATGTTTGGCGGAATTGCAGCGGGTTTTGCAATACTCGGAATATCAAAGACGTTCAGTGAGGATATTATTTCTCAGTACAGTGTTTACGGCTATGATTTGCTGAGCTTCGGCACAAACGGCTACGGTGATGAATCGGCATTTCTTCAGGTAAATATGTGGGGAGCGCTTATAATAGAGGCGATACTGACCTTTGTATTTGTTACAGCGGTGCTCGGTGTCACTGCTAAGAAAGAGTATAAGAGTATTTCCGGTATTGTAATCGGACTTGCTCTCGCCGCAGTTCATCTTTTTGGTATACCATTTACAGGAACAGGCGTAAATCCTGCCAGAAGCTTTGGTCCTGCGCTTGCTAAGGCTGTTGACGGCAATGTTACCGCGCTTTCTCAGGTCTGGGTATTTATTGTTGCGCCTTTGTTCGGAGCAGCGCTTGCGGCGCTTGTATATATGCTGCTTACATTTGAGAAAAAATCAAAGCTTGCTGCTGTAAGTTCCGATGAGCAGCCGGTATCCGTTAATGAAGCGTCCTCAAATGCAGAGTCAGAGGTTTCCGTGAAGAATGAGACAAATAGCGCTGAGACGGAGAAGAACGCTGAGAGCAGTGAGGAATAGAAAACAGCCGAAGCAGATTGTTTAATGCTGTTACCTGGCGTGCAGCACAGCGGAATTGCAGAATTATGTAATATGATTAAGAAAAAAATTAATACCCGGCAAATCATATACGCCTGTGAGGGGATTGCGTATCGGATTTGCCGGGTATTTTTTTATTCTATAGGAAAGTTCTTTGAACTTTCTATAGAATAAAAATGCTCCGCAGGCTCGCAGAGGCGCGGAAAGGTAATTATTCTTACGAATCCGAGCCTAGCGAAAGAGTTCGATTGCGAACTCTTTTTTAGTCTGAGCAGCAGGTTTAATATATTCAGAGCGTCTCACATTCGCGGGCGCGCTCTAAAAGATATTTATACCGTTTTTGCTCGGAATTGACCTGGTAAATGTAGCAGTCAATCAAATCAGGGTCTGTGGCATTGTCAAAGTTTGAGTAGGCTGCATTTAACGCGTCTTTCGTCATATTGATTTCGTCTTTCAGATATTTTTCATTATAAGTAACGGGAGTATTTTTTTTCTTAAAAAACACAATAAAAACCTCCTTTCCTCCTAAAATACTTTTTAATTTTTTCTGATAAGGACAATATGCAAAGGTGGCATACCTGCATATATATCCGGCTGATGCAGTGTTGTTTGTTGTTTTAGTTCAAGTATATCCAAAAATGGAGAAATTATACAAAACATGAGTGATTTTATACTAAATAACTTTAAAAATAAAACACACATAAATAATAACACTCATGATAAAATAAATATTATAAGTATATTATGTTAAAAAAATAACAATAGTATGTTGTATTTTTTAAATCAGAGAGTATAATTATATGTCAGAAAAGGGTATAACTCTATGAAAGAAGGAATAATTATGTTATTTGAAAAAAAGACACCCGAAGAAAAAATGGAAAAGCTTGTACATAAAAGGGAGTGGGCACGGCTTGCGGAATATGTGTACGGCAGCCGGGAGACAAAACTCGCTCTGGCGCAGGCTCTGGCAGGCTCTGACGACAGCAGCTGCATAGATATTCTGCTTCGTCTTGCAGATGCGGCGATTGCCTCTGGGGAGGATGATGTTATGACAGCAACCTGCGAGACCCTTAAGAAAGTAGGAAATGACCATGTTACGGCTGATTTGCGTGAAATTATGCTAAAACTTCCAAAGGAAAAGGAAGCATTAAAAGAAGAAATCAGCTCAACTATACAGATACTTCACAAGAAACCTTGATTAAAGGCGATAAGTCGGTTTTCAGCACGGACGGAGAATTAAGGTTGAGAAATATTTATGCCGGATAAAGCCGGCAGAAGTAGATACGATGCCGTTTCGGCGGCAGGATTATATACCGCGCTGTTTGCAGCGCGGTATTCTTTATATGGAGGGAAAATCTGTGTTTTAATTCCGGCAATTAGATTTGACTCTGTCATGGATAAATAATGTTTTGTATATTTTTTGTTTAAAATTAATTTATATGGTATTGACATTTGAAATATAAAGTGATACTATACATATACAGCAAATAAGTATACAATTTGCTGAAACTATTTCTGATCCTGTTATCACACGTCCGTATATTACGGCAGTCTGTACTGTATGCGTCTTAATGTTTGTAAGTCTGATTATATCCCGTTTTTAAAGTTTAATTATTAAACATAACTTGGAGATTTTGACAATTAAAAATTTTATATATCAGGAGGCGTATGTATTTTTGGGGAACAGTGCGCGTTTTGGCGCTGGCGGTAATTATGACTGCGGCCGTAATTGACGATTTGCGAAGATATAAGGTGTCTAATAAAATTATAGCTTACGGACTTGCGGTGTCATGTGTGATTACAGGAATTGAGGGAAGTATGGAAGGAGGAATTGACAGATACATATTTGGAGGTGCTGCGGGCTTTGTGATTATGCTCACAGCATATTTTACCGGTGCTGTGGGGGCGGGTGACGTCAAGCTGGCGGCTGTGTGCGGACTTCTGCTGGGAGTGTTTTGTGTCTGTGAAATGCTCATGTGGTCGTTTGTTTTGGGAGGAGCAGCCGGTATTTGTGGAATTCTGAGAGGTCACTGTCAGGAAAAACAGTGCGGGCGCTTCAGGCTTCACTGCATACATTTCAGCGCTGCCATGGCGGCAGCGTGTGCAGCATTAGTTATCAGAAAGAGTATTATGGGAGGTTAGATGTTGAACAGGACGTGTGCCATATATGACAATAATCAGAATTACGCAAGAAGGCTTATGAACGCAATGAGCAGGAAAGCTAATCAGCAGTTTAATATAGAGCTGTTTACGCAGAGGGATGCATTTGAGAGATACCTTTCGGAGGATGAACCGGCGGTTGCAATGGTCAGCGAGGCAGGATACTTTGATGAGCTTAGGGATGTATATTCGGGAAATCTTATAGTACTTACTGAGGAACAGCAGCAGGATAATCTGCAATTTGGGGATAACGCGGTTGCGGTTTACAGGTATCAGCCAATGGATATCATATACCGTGAGGTACTTGAGCACAGTGATTTAAGACCCAAAGGAAGACTGGATACTATTGATATTATCGGTGTTTACTCTCCGGTGAATGTTTTGCCTAAGACGGCGTTTTCACTGAACGTGGCAAAGGTTTTGAGCGAGAGGTATAAGGTTTTATATATCAATTTTGAAGAGTTTTCCGGACTGGATGAAATTCTGTGCGCTCGTGATGACGTCACTTTATCGGACGCTTTGTATTATTTCAGGCAGGGAAAGCAGGCGGCAAAGGATAAGATACTCAAGACCATTCAGACAGTTGAAGGAGTGGATTATATACCTCCCGTAATGTGTGCTGAAGACATTTCATACATTGAGCCGGAGGAAATGGCAGCGTTTGTTGAGTGTGCGGGCAAAGGGGGTCACTATGAGACAGTTGTTCTTGACTTATCATCGGCGTTAAGACAGCCGTGGCGTCTTATGGAGTGCTGCACTTCCATATTTATGCCGATAAAAAACGATTACTTATCGGAAAGAAAGATTTTTGAGTTTGAGACGTATTTTTGCAGTATAGGTCTGGCAAAGGTTTTGGGACTTATTGAAAAAGTAAGGCTCCCCGAGGGAGAGAGCGGTATTGATACTGATTTCTGGAACAAAATAAAAATCGGAGGCATGTATCGATTTGTAAAGAAAATATTGGAAAAGAATAATATCTGACGTACATACAGAGAGGGTGAGTTATGGAGAGAGAGCGTTCAGAAAACGGGCTCAGAGAGTATTCTGAAAGAATAAAGAAAAGGGTATATGACAGGCTTGATATGACAGGCGAGATAGAGGATGTGCAGTTAAAAAACATCATCGGAGAGTGCGTACAGGAAGAAAGCGGATTATATATGATTTCAATACGTGAAAAGGAGGAGCTGGAGGAAACTTTATTTAATGCAATAAGAAGACTGGATGTGCTTCAGGAGCTCCTGGAGGACGATACCATTACAGAGATAATGATTAACGGACAAAGTGACATTTTTCTTGAGAGAGACGGGAAAATTACGCGCTGGGACAAAACCTTTGAAAACGAGACCAGACTGGAGGATATTGCCCAGAAAATTGCAGCTCTTTCAAATAAAATTGTCAATGCATCTGTACCTATCGCAGATACAAGACTTGGAGACGGCTCAAGAGTGAGTATAGTTCTTCCGCCTGTTGCGCTGAATGGTCCTGTTATAACGATAAGAAAGTTTTACAGAGAGCCGCTGACAATGGAAAAGCTTATAGGCTTGAATTCAATCACAAGGGAGGCGGCAGAGTTTCTTGAATATGCCGTAAGGGCAAAATACAACATATTTATATCAGGAGGGACAGGGAGCGGTAAGACTACTTTCCTGAATGCGCTCTCAGGATTTATACCGAAGGATGAGAGGGTTATTACAATAGAGGACTCAGCCGAGCTTCAGATAGAGCATGTCGAAAATCTTGTAAGACTGGAGGCGAGAGATGCAAACATAGAAGGGAAAAATGCCGTAAAAATAAGAGACCTGATAAGAGCAAGCCTTAGAATGCGTCCGGACAGAATTATAGTAGGGGAGGTCAGAGGTGAGGAAACTTTGGATATGGTTCAGGCTATGTCTACCGGACATGACGGAAGCTTATCTACCGGACACGGAAACAGTCCGAAGGATATGGCTGCAAGACTTGAGACAATGATTTTAATGGGAATGGATATGCCTGTATCTGCTATTCGCCAGCAGTTGTCGTCTGCGATAGATATTATAGTGCATCTGGGGAGACTCAGGGATAAGACGAGGAGAGTATTACAGATTGTGGAAATTAAAGGAATTAATAAAGGGGAAATTGAGTTTAACACGTTATTTGAGTTCAAGGAGACGGGTGAAAAAGAAGGCAGAATCACAGGAAGTCTCACCGCTTCAGGCAGAGGTCTTGTCAACTGTGAAAAGATGTATGCTGCAGGTTTTAGAATGGGTACAGCGCAGCATACAATTTAAATCGATTAAAAGAGAAACCGTAAAAAAACAAAATTCCAAACATAAAGCTGGTATATGCAGCCGCTTATTGTGGGCAGCAATGGGTGCTGTACAGATGACTGCTGCCGCATGGCTGTTTTATGATAATATTCTTGCTGTGCTTTTAATGAGTCCATGGCTTTATTTCTATATAAAAGAAAAAAGCAGACAATATTATTCTTTAAAAAAGCATGAATTAACAACACAGTTTAAGGATGCTGTGACAGCAGTTTCATTTTCGCTGAACGCCGGATATTCTGTTGAGAATGCATTTGTTGAAGCGCTGAAGGAGTTAAAGCTGTTATATGGTCAGAAAGCAGAGATAGTCAGAGAGTTTTCAGAAATTGCGAGAAGGCTTCAAAATAATGAGAATATTGAGGAAGTTTTATCCTCGTTTGCGTCTGAAAGCGGCGTTTCCGATATAATTTATTTTTCTGAAGTGTTTCAGTACGCAAAAAGGAGCGGAGGAGATTTAGTATCCATAATAAGGAATACGGCTAATACAATCAGGGCCAAGATTGAGCTGCAGGAAGAAATTTATACAACGATAAGCGGCAAGAAAATGGAGCAGAGAATTATGGGGATAATGCCGTTTGCAATGATTGCCTACCTGAGGCTTACATCACCCGAATTTATAAGCTCTGTTTACGGCAATGCGGCAGGTACGGCGGTGATGAGTGTCTGCCTTTGCGTATATTTGGCGGCTGACAAAATGGCAAAAAGGATTGTAAATATTGAAATTTAATAAGTTGAAAACAGATAAAAATACACGAAAAATTATTACTGCTTTGATAATAACCGTGTCTGCTGCTGCGGCTGCCTGTTTTCTTTATACTGAAAACAGGAAAATAACAAGTGAAGATTTAAAAAGACCAGATTACGGCGAGATTTCAAAACAGCTTCCTGTAAGCGTTTATGCGGACGGTCTGTCTGAGAAAATAGATACGGATATAGAGATAATTCCCAAAATATATTCTCCTGAGCAGGTAGAGCAGTTATTTTTGCAGACATATGAAGAACTCCGTCAGATAATTTTAAAGGATAACAGTTCTCTTATGGATGTGAAATCGGATTTAAATTTAGTGGAAAGTTTGGACGGCAATCCTGTCAGTATCCAGTGGTTTTCAAGCAATTATGATTTAATCGGATATGACGGAAGCGTTAATATTGACAGTTTAGGCGATAACAGGGAAATGGAAGCTGTTCTTACGGCACAGCTTGAATATCGGGAGTATAAAAGTGTGTATGAAATAAGAGTTGTTGTGAACGCGCCTGAGATTTCCGAAAATGAACGTATCAGCGGCTATATTGAAAGTGAGGTTTCAAGAGCACAAACGTCGGGTAACGGTGATTACATACAGCTTCCGGGTGAGATTGACGGAAGAAAAATAACATATGAAAAACGCAGTGATTTAAATGTTCCGGCTGCGATTATAATAATGGGGGCAGGAGCTGTGTTTTGTATTTTTTACGCTGACAGACAAAAAAAGAAAAAGTGTGAACAGGAAAGGCAAAGACAGCTTAAAAGCGACTATTCGGAGATGATTACCAAGCTAACGCTTTTAATCGGAGCAGGTATGACGGTGAGAATGGCATGGGAGAAGATTGTGTATGATTATCAGTGCCAGAAAAAGTCAGGAAGGGTAAAAATGAGATACGTATACGAGGAGATGAATGAAAGTCTGGTGCAGTTAAAAAGAGGGATGTCGGAACAGGCTGTATATGAGCGTTTCGGAGTAAGGTGCCGGATACGGGAGTATATGAAATTCAGTTCATTGCTGATTCAGAATTTGAAAAAAGGAACAAGGGAACTTACGGGGCTATTGGAGCTTGAGGCTATTGATGCATTTGAGGAGAGAAAAAATCAGGTTAAAAAATACGGTGAGGAGGCAGGGACAAGACTTCTTGTTCCTATGGTAATTATGCTTATCGTGGTAATGGTAATTATTATGTTCCCTGCAATTATGACATTTACAGTATAAAAATAATGCATCTTAAAGGTACAGGAGGGAGGTTGCTTATGGGATTAAATATAAAAGCTAAAATAAAAAACTTTCTTTGCGATGAGAGCGGAATGGGTGTGGTAGAGATTGTTTTAATTATTATTGTTCTTGTTGGACTTGTCATTTTATTTAAAAAGCAGATTACAGGTCTTGTAAATACTCTTTTATCTAAAATGAGCAGTCAGGCAAAACAGATATAGGTATATAAAGATGAAGCCAAGAGGATATGGTTTACAGGGTCAGATTACAGTTTATGCTGCGTTATCTTTATCTCTTGTTATTTCATTAGTGTGTATATGTATACAATCTGTTCAGGTCTCGTTGATATATTCAGAGCTTGATATGGCAGTCAGACTTTCTGTTGAGTCGGTTTTTGCAGGATATATGAACGATATGCTTAAAGAGTTTGATGTAATGGTTTTGGGAGAGGAGCAGGGCTGTGATGAAAAGCTTCAATATTATGTAAAGTTTAATACAGAAAATATATGCGGAAAAGAAAACATAAAATATATGAATGCTCAAATTTCCGGACGCAGTTACATGACAGATTATGGAGGAGATGCATTAAAACAGCAGGCTCTTGAGTATATGAAATATGCAGAAGCTTCAAATATAGCCGCGTCAATTATGGATATAGAAAAAGAGACAAAAAAATCACAGTGTATTAACGAAGTTGTGCAGGATATTCAAAATGTCGAGGAACAGCTTGTTTATATGGATGAGCTTACACTGGAGCTTATAAGCCTTGTTGAGGGAATAAAGACGGATAAGAACGGAATTATTATAAGGGACGGAAAACCTGCAATATCAGGAGATTATTTTGCCAAGGCAGTAATAATGGGACCGTTGTCGCCGCAAACAGCAGCGGTTGACCACGAAGCTGTGTATAAATCGGTATCCGGTATGGGAAGTTTGTATACAGATGTTTCTAAAATAATTGAAGATATGAGGGATAATATCAGTTTATTTGAAGAAACAGGAGAAGTCTCTGTTCAGAACGCATATAAAAATAACTTTGAAAAGCTGAAAAACACAGTAACGTCAGTTTTGAAAAAAACAGAGGAAGCATTCAGCTTAATCAAATTATATGAGAGTAAAAGGGATCAAAGGTCAAACGGAATAGATAAATGCATATCAAAGCTGTTAAGCAACAGAGAGCTTTTGGGTGATGAGCTGTGCGATACTATGGTATCTGATTTTAAAGACATGAACAGTGAAGCAAACAGAAATGAAATGTGCAATATCTCGTTTATGCGAACGGGACTTGAAAATAACTATCGTATATTAAGCAATGCAAACAGTCTGCTTGAGTGTCTTGATGTTTCTCTGTCGGAGTCAAAGTCGGGTGAAAACGCAGAGAATATAAGAATATTTGAGGAAAGTTTACACGGCATAAGCAACACGCTTTTAAAATTTAACTATGATGATATTGATTTTGGAGCTTCTGAAAATAAGCTTGGACAGATAAAAAAACTGAAAAATTTATTGACTCAGGGAATTTCGGAAATTGTGCTGGAGGGCATAGAAGTGTCCGACAGACAGTTCGAATATCAGGGATTGGCGGAAAATTTTATTTCAGAAGGCATTTCAGATATATCAAAAACATCAGATAAAGATAATGAAAGCAACAGCTATAAACAAAATTACGCACAAAGCGCAAAGGATTTGTTTATGTATTGTGAATATATTATAGAACATTTTCCGTGTTTTATGGATAAAAATGAATGGAGTTCCATATTTTATCCGTTGGAATATATTATTGCCGGCAGTCACAGTGACAGAGAAAATATAAACAGTATAGTTATAAAGCTTTCGTTTATAAGAGAAGGAATTAATATGTCTCATCTGCTTCTTGACAGTAAAAAAAGAAGCGAGGCTTTTGTTCTGGCAAGTTCTTTGGTCGGGTTTACAGGAAACGCGGCAGTGATAAAAGCAGCGCAGTATTTGATTATGGGAGTTTGGGCATATGGGGAAAGTCTTATGGATGTAAGGAGGCTGTATAAAGGGGAAGAACTTCCGATTATAAAAACCGCATCGGACTGGAAAATGTCACTGGACAATCTGTTTGCTATGAATTTTGACAATGACGGATTTGAAGATATGGACACGGAAAATGTGAAAGACAGAGGGAGGCTGCAAAGGCTTTCAGAGGGAAAAATGAATTACCTTGATTACCTTGAGATGCTTCTTATGTCAGTGGGAGATAAAGAAAAAAATTACAGGGCAATGACGGCTATGGAACTTAAGATGATTTCAATGGGACACTCTGATTTCAGAATGAGAAGCCAGATATATGAGGCTGTGGGAACGGTTACCGTTGAGTTAAAAAAGAAAAATAATATTGCATCGGGAGTTTATGAAAAAACAGTGAATTACGGATACATATAGTTTTGGGAATATTATCACAGCCGGACTTTTTTGCTGCCGGAGCGGGTCATTGTTATAGAGAATAAATAAAAATTAAAAATAATCAGGACAGGCGGAAAAATAAATGTGTGAACTGACAATGATTCATCACGCCAAATTAAATAAAATCAAAGTTAAGAACAGAGATTATAATATGCACGGCAGAAAATTGTCCGTCATCAGTATTTTCGGCAGCAAAAAGGTTTATTTGCCGGCGTCGGCGACTGTGGAAGCCTCATTGGTTATACCGATTTATATTTATGCGGTTCTTGCAGTTATGTATATTATGCAGATTTTAAGCGTAAAAAGTGATATGGACAGAGCTGTTTACAATGCGCTTCGCTCTATGTCAAAGCATGCGTATATGTATGAAAATGATAATGCAGTTTTTTCACAGCAGGAAATGTATTTGCGGATTGTATATGAACTTGGGGCGGAATATGCAAACAGACATAATATTGTGGGCGGAAATGCGGGAATTGTTATATTGCAGGAAGCTTCAGAAGGAAATGGCAGCGAAATCAAATTTTCACTGAGCTATGCAGTAAAAAATCCTTTTAACATATTCGGCCTCGGAGTTTTCAGTATTAATCAGAAGTTCTGCGCAGAGGCATGGCTTGGGCAGGAATACGCAAAAAAGTGGAAAAATGATAAGCAATCGGAAAACATGGTTTATATTACGTCACAGGGGACGGTTTACCACAAAAGCAGAGACTGCAGAACAATAAATATAAAAATTGAGACGGTCAGTTCAGCGGATTTGGAGCATTGTAGAAACAGCTCGGGAGCAAAGTATTATCCATGTGAGAGGTGCGGAAATTCCGGAAAGCAAGAAAATTATTTGCAGACAGACCAAATTTATATTACAGATTACGGTGACAGATATCATTTTGATATAAATTGCAGCGCCCTGAAAAGAACAGTGTTTGAAATTCCTTTTTCTGCTGTTGGAGAGAGAGGTGCGTGTAAAATATGCAGTCAGTCAATATAAGTGTTTTAGGAGGAAAAAATAACGGAAAATATTTTATTAATTTTATCACTGATTGTTTTATCGGTGGAGGACATTAGACATAAGTCGCTTAGCGCTGAAAGCCTGCTGGTTTGTTGTACCGCGGCTGTTGTGACCGGAATAATTACAGATAAATTTATGGCTTCACAATATATTTCGGGCGCAATATTTATAGTATTATTAGCGGCGGTAAGCATAATTACGAATTGTATAGGAATGGGTGATGTTGTTGTGTCTGCAATGATTTTATGTTTAAAGGGTACGGTGTTTACCGTTTTAGCGTTTACATTCGCAATGACATTGTTGGGAGTAATTAATATTATAAGAATATTAGTAAGAAAAGTATCAAGGAAATATACAGTTCCGTTTGTTCCGTATATGGGAATATGTGCTGCGGGGATGGTGCTATGCGGCTGAGGGCTTCATTTACGGTTGAAAATTCTGTAATAATTCCTGTATTTACTTTGATTATAGTCACATTGATTTTATTTGCTTTGGAATGGCATGACAGCCAGATTATAAAAAACGCGGAGTTTCAAATGGCCATAAAGACTGAACAGGAGCAGCTTGATGATAATTCTGATGAATTTGAGCATGTTTTGGAAGATACAGCGGATTATATTAAGGAAAAGACATTTTTTGGCGTGTCGGAAAAGGACAGGCTTGTAAAAGATATAGCTGAAAATATTTCTGTAAAAGACAACAGGCAGCCGGAGTTTATCAGAATGGTAAACGCCGCGCGGAAATTAAAGAGGTGATAGTGTGCCGGTAAAATATGAACAGGAGAATAATATAACATATGTTGTAATTGAAAATGAGCTTTGTCTGCCGGACAGCGAATATGAACAGAGGATGATAGAAAAAAACAGCATAGCAGGTCTGCTGTCAATGCAGGTGAGACGTATTAACAATAAGATATTTTACTTTTATGACATAACATCAAGACAAACGCTGAGTAAAGTGTTTGCGTATAGCTGTGTTAAGTGGGATGATTTTGTAATGGTTATCAGTGAACTGGAAAATGCCGCAAAATCAGTTGACGAATATATGCTTGGATTAGATTCCCTGATAATAAGCCCGGAATATATATACCTGGATTCTGTGAGAAAAAGATTAGAGTTCATCTATTTTCCGGGTAAATGTAAAGAATTTTCGGACATAAATATTGAGCAGGAGATAAAGAAGCTGTTTGACTATCTGCTGGAAAGATTCGACCACGATGATAAGGAACATCTTATGGCGGTCTATGAAATTTATCAGAGAGTGATACAGAACGGGTACAAAGTCTGTGCCATGACCGAATTATTAGAGAATTTTGATACGAATAACATAACAGGTCAGGGACTTAATAATACAGACCAATGTAACAATGAGAAGAATTGTGACAGTTCTGATTTTAAAAATATTATTCCGGATATTATTCCGCCCGAGATTATAGAGGATGAGACAGAAGAAAAAAATATGAAAGCAATTAGAGCGGTTAATGTCGTAAAAATACTTTCTGCGCTTCTGTTTGTTGCGTTTATAATAAAGTCGTTCATACCTTCAATATTGCCTGTTAAGATAAACAGCACGGTTTCATTTATAGCTGCGGCTGTGAGCGCCTTGGTTTATATTGCTCTGGATAAGCTTCCCGGTGAACTTTTTGCAGAATTAAAAAGACGCAGCGTCAGTCAGAAATATTCTCCTGACAAACAAGAAGACGTTATACACTCTGAAGCAGAGGCGTCTGCGGACAGTTTCGGCAAATGTTTGAATGATGATAAAACAGGTGAATTTTTCACGGAAAATGAGATGGAGCATACAGTACTTTTATCGGATTATTTGCGCAGTATGCAGAAAAAAGAGCAGCAGATGCGCCTTATTTATGACGGAGAAGATGAAACGGCGGAGAATATATATGTCGATAAACTTCCGTATGTGATAGGAAGCATGGGAGAGCGTTGTAATCATGTTGTATCAAGCAGGCTTGTGAGCCATATACATATGTGTATTTTAAAAATAGAAGATGATTATTATATAGAAGATATGAACTCCACAAACGGAACATGGGTCAACGGAAAGAGAATAATGTCTAATGAGAGGAGCTGTGTGCGAAACGGAGATGAGGTGATTATTGCCACCTTGCCTTATAAGGTTGAAATAACCTAGATTTTATGCTATATTCACACTATCGTAAAAGTGAAAGGAATATCGTATATGAAGGTTAATATATATTATGGAGGAAGAGGGGTTGTCGATGACCCTACGATTTTTGTTATAAATAAAATCCAGGAAGTTCTTGAGGAATTAAATGTTTCGGTTGAACGATATAATCTTTTTGAGATGAAAAATCAGATTACGACACTGTCACAGACTGTTACAGAGGCAGATGCCGTAGTTATGGCTACAACAGTCGAGTGGATTGGAATGGGCGGATATATGCAGACCCTGCTTGATGCATGCTGGCTTTATGCCGACAAGAGTAAAATCGGAAATGTCTATATGTTTCCTGTCGTAATGTCAAAGACATATGGTGAAAGGGAGGTTTCTCTTACAATTATAAATTCATGGGAAATGCTTGGTGGACGGACAGGAAGCGGAATAAGCGGTTATGTAGATGACACGACAGAATTTGAGTTCAACAGTAAATATGTTGAATATATAGAAAAGCAGTCTGAAAATATATACCGCACTGTTTCTCAGAAGCGTTTAACGCTGCCTTCAAGCAGTATGACTATAAAAGACAGTGTTATGAAGGATGTGATACGCTTTACGCCTCAGGAGAGCGAACAGCTTTCCAAATATGCGTCTGATGATGCGTTTGTAAAAACGCAGAAGAAAGATATAGAATCCCTTGCGTCTATTTATAAAGAACTTTTAAATGATGAGGAAAACGGCGGAGATGATTATTATTTGGATGTGTTCAAAGATAATTTTAAGCCGGGAATAGGATTTTCGGGAAGCTATATGATTGTAATAACCGACAAGGGCAAGAGTATAAAACTACAGGTGAATAATGACAAGCTTGATGCTCAATTCGGTGATAATAAAGAGGCTGATGTGATTGCTCGGCTTAACAAGTCGGTATTTGATGATATTGTATCGGGTAAAGTTACCTTTCACAGAGCGTTTATGACAGGCGATATGACTGCAAAAGGCAACTTTAGAAGTTTGAGAATGCTCGATACTCTGTTTAGCTTTGCAGGTTGATTACAGTATACGCAGAACCGGAAGATTAATATTAAAGTGAGTTGATTGGTAATCCTGTGAAACGGACAGATTTCCGTTGTGTGTCATGCATACCATCATGACAATATACAGACCCAGACCGCTGTGATTCTTTTTGTTTGTATAAAAAGCACTTGTAAGTATATCAATGTCATCCGGTGAGTGTGTCACATCGTCGGAGGTCTGTCCAAGTGTCATAGGAAGATGAATTTCAGGCAGCTGTCCTTTATTTGAGACAGTTATAGTGTATGTCGTCAGGTCTTCGCTCAGATGAGAGCTTATTGTGATTGTGTCGTTGTTTTGAGTTGCATCATAGCTGTTTGAAATTAATTCATTAAAAGCAATCAAAATATGTTCGCTGTCGGCATCTATCTCTATTTTTTTATCTTCGACATTAAAAGAAAACAATCGTTCTTCATTGGGATAGCGGTTATCAGCTTCATCGGGAAGCTGGTAGAGAATATCGTTTATGAGAACAGGGGCTTTTTGGGGGAATACACAGTATCGGCACAGACTTGTCCTCTGCATAAAATCTGTGAGTTCATTAATCGATGTGCCTAGATTATCCCAGAATTTAAAGTCTTTTGTTTCCGGATACTTTGAACTGATTATCTGATAGGAAGAGCCAATGAAAGACAGATGATTCAATATTTCGTGGCTTGCTATGCTTAGGTTTTTGTAGTGGCATGCGGTCTCTTTTTCGAGGAGCTCTTTTAGCTTAGGAGATTCTTCTTTGAAACGGTTTAGTGCATCATAATCTTTTTTGTTCATAAGCAATTCCTCTTTTCATTTTATAAAGTTGTTAAAATTTATTGATATAAAAGGTTTTTTAAGTTATTATATTGAAAGTATATACTTGTTGAGATTGAGTGTAAACAAAAGTATTTCGACAAAATATTACAAAAAAGTATTGTAAGGTGGTGCGTTGTTTTATGAAAAAGGATGATTGTATTTTCTGCAAACTTGCAAATGGTATAATTCCTACTAATTCTTTATACGAGGATGAGACAGTTAATGTTATTTTTGATGCGGGACCGGCAACAAAAGGACATGTTTTAATTATACCTAAAGAACATTTTGACGATATTTATTCGTTGGATGATAAGACTGCTGAACATATTTTTAAGGTGGCGGTTAAGATTGCCAATGCTGTAAACAGAGCGTTAAAGCCTGATGGTCTGAATGTAGTGCAGAATAACGGAGAGGCGGCAGGTCAGACAGTTTTTCATTTTCACACGCATATTATACCGAGATACAAGAATGATACAGTTGATATTGGCTGGATTCCGGGAAAGGTTTCCGATGAAGAGCTGAAATCAATAAAAGAAAAGATTGCTGAAGAATTATAAATTTATACGGGGTTTATGGAGGTAAAGAATGGTTGAATTAAGTAAAGGCGGAGCATATCTTGTAAACGGAGTTGACATTATTGAGGAAGCTGACGCTGAAAAAGGCGCGCTTGCAGCAAAGGTCGGCGGTAATGTTCCTTCAAAAGAAGATGCTGCGAAGAATACTATTGCATACGGTATTCTTGAAAAGCATAATACATCCGGCAGCATGGATAAGCTTAAAATTAAATTTGACAAAATGACATCTCATGATATTACATTTGTGGGTATTATACAGACAGCCCGTGCATCAGGACTTGAGAAATTTCCTATTCCTTATGTGCTCACAAACTGCCATAACAGTTTGTGTGCGGTTGGCGGAACAATCAATGAGGATGACCACATGTTTGGTCTTACTTGTGCAAAGAAATACGGCGGTGTATATGTACCTCCTCATCAGGCTGTTATTCACCAGTTTGCCAGAGAGATGCTCGCTGAGGGCGGTAACATGATCCTTGGCTCAGACAGTCATACCCGTTACGGTGCACTTGGAACTATGGCGGTAGGCGAAGGCGGCCCTGAGCTTGTAAAACAGCTTTTAGGAAAAACATATGATATTAACAGACCTGGAGTTGTGGCAATTTACATGACTGGAGAGCCGGTGAAGGGCGTTGGACCGCAGGATGTGGCTCTTGCTATTATAGGCGCTGTGTTTGCAAACGGATATGTGAAGAATAAAGTAATGGAGTTCGTGGGACCGGGAGTTGCAAACTTAAGCGCAGATTTCAGAATTGGCGTTGATGTAATGACAACAGAGACAACATGTCTTTCATCTATATGGCAGACCGATGAAAAAATAAAAGAGTTTTATGACATTCACGGAAGAAGCGAGGCTTATAAGGAATTGCAGCCTGGCAGCGTTGCGTATTATGACGGAGTTGTATATGTTGAGCTTGATAAGATTAAGCCTATGATTGCAATGCCGTTTCATCCTAGCAACACGTATACTATTGAGGAATTAAATGCAAATCTTATAGATATTCTGCATGACTGCGAACAGAAAGCGCTTGTAAGTCTTGACGGACAGGTTGAATTTAAACTTACTAATAAGGTTAAAGACGGAAAGCTCTATGTTGATCAGGGTATTATTGCAGGCTGCGCAGGAGGCGGATTTGAAAATATTTGCGCCGCAGCAGATATTCTCAGAGGCCGTTCAATCGGTTCTGATGAATTTACGCTCAGCGTATACCCTGCAAGTACACCTATTTATATGGAACTTGCCAGAAACGGAAGGCTTGCGGATTTAATGGAGACGGGGGCGATAGTAAAGACAGCTTTCTGCGGTCCTTGCTTTGGTGCCGGAGATACACCTGCAAATAATGCGTTCTCTATAAGACATTCGACAAGGAACTTCCCTAACAGAGAGGGCTCAAAGCTCCAGAAGGGGCAGATTTCATCGGTAGCGCTTATGGATGCGCGTTCTATCGCGGCAACAGCTGCAAACAAGGGATATCTTACGGCGGCTACTGATATTGATGTTGAGTTTACAGGTCCGACATATCATTTTGATAAACATATTTATGAAAACAGAGTATTTGACAGCAAGGGAGTTGCTGACCCTAATCAGGAGATACAGTTTGGGCCTAACATAAAAGATTGGCCTGAAATGGCTGCTTTGCCTGAAAACCTTATAATAAAAGTAGTGTCAGAGATTCATGACCCGGTTACAACAACTGACGAGCTGATTCCTTCGGGAGAGACATCATCTTTCAGGTCTAATCCGTTGGGGCTTGCAGAGTTTGCTCTGTCAAGAAAAGATCCTGCATATGTGGGACGTGCAAAGGAAGTACAGAGGGCAGAGAAGGCAAGAGAGGCCGGAGAGTGCATGAGTGACGCTCTTCCTGAACTCAAGGATATTATGGACAAAATTAAGGAGACATATGACGTTTGTGATGAGAACGTCGGCATAGGAAGCACTATTTTTGCGGTTAAGCCGGGTGACGGATCTGCGCGCGAGCAGGCGGCTTCATGCCAGAAGGTGCTCGGAGGCTGGGCAAATATTGCAAATGAATATGCCACAAAGAGATACCGCTCTAACCTTATTAACTGGGGAATGCTTCCATTTATTGTGGATAAGGGTGAGCTTCCGTTTGAAAACGGTGATTATATCTTCATACCGGATATTACAAAAGCGGTTAAAGATAAGGCGTCAACAATAAATGCGTTTGTTGTAAATAAAAATATGAAACCGTTTGAGCTTAAAATGGATGAGCTGACTGATGATGAGAGACAGATTATTCTCGACGGATGTCTTATCAACTTCTATAAAAACAGCAGATAATGGTTGATTGGATGCGGTGGCAGCTGGAAATATTATATTTCTTACAAAGTGCATGAAACAATCTCTTTCGGAGATAGACAGGGAGACAAACTATGGCAGAGCAGAATATTTTAACCGGTGATTTGGCTGTGCTTGAGCAGATAATAAGTGATATAAAGGAACACAAAAAGAACAAGGAGCAGCTGGAAAAGCTTAATGAAATCGCTAAGAACCTCACAAAAAATATAGATGTCAGTGAGAGAGAGCTCAAGGAAGAGATTGATGCCAGGGTAAAGGAGAGCATTGCGTCTATATGCAGCGGTTATAATAAGGCGATTGAAGATGAGAAGATAAAGCTCAAAGATATTCAGGGGCAGCGTGATAAGGCAAAAATGGCGGGTGTAAAAGAGCGTATTGCGAATGAGACCAGAGACTTGAGAAATGAAAACAGCAGCCTCAATAAAGAAATTAAAGAAGCTTTTAAGGCAGAAAGAGTGCCTATGTATTGCAGCAGCAGATTTTACATGGCTATGTTTCAGACAAAGGGCGTTGCCGATGCGGCTGTTTACACACTCATAATGCTCCTGCTTTTCTTGATAATTCCGTCTGCGGGCTGCTTTATTCCGGGCTTTCCGCAATGGGGCTTTGTGTTGTATTACTTTATATTGTCAACTCTTGTAATATCAGCAGGAAAGCATATATATTATAAGACCATGGTTTGTCACCGGGAGGTCATCAGCGCTGCCAGGGAGACAAAAAATAAGATAAGAAACAACCGCAAAAAGATTAAAAAAATTGAAAAAAGAATACGCTCTGATAAAAATGAAGAGATGTATGGACTTGGAGATTATGATTACAAGATTAATGAGATTCATGACCGCATAAGTAAGATTGAAGGCGAGAAGACATGCGCGCTTCAGGAATTTGAGAACACTGCAAAGCCTGATATTATTGCTGAGATTGAGGGCAGAAACAGAGGACCGATAGATAATATGCGTGCAGAGCTGTCGAAAAAACAGGAAGAGTGCAGCAGTCTTGATGCCCTTGTAAAGGAACAGAGAATATATATTTCGTCAAATTACGAGGCGTACTTGGGCAGGGATTTTATGAGTGCCGAAAAACTGGAGGAGCTTCGAGCGATTATGAAGTCGCAAGCTGCGGCAACAGTTGGTCAGGCAATAGCTGTATATAAGGATAAACGCTGATGCAGTTTTGACGGAAGGTTTCGACAAAGCCTGCGGTTATAATATCTGCAAGTGTCATAACAGTAGAAAGACGAGTTGTCTGGAGCAGGAGGTTATCTTTATTTCCGGCAGTATTTACAATGCCGGTTATATGGAGGCTGCCTACTTCGGGCAGCTCTTTTTTTACACCCAGTCCGGGGTACAGAGGACCCTCAGCCAGTGTGACATAGCCTACGTGTTCGGATTTTCCCAATGAGGCGTCGATAGCGATAATATAGGGGTTTTCATGAACCTGATTTATGAATTTAATTGAGCTCTCAAGGTTAGTAGCATTGATTGGATTATTGAGAGAGCCGTAAATAAAAACATTTCTGAAACAAAATTTGGAGAGCTTGTAGCCAATCATAGGGCCCAGGCTGTCGCCGGTTGAGCGGTCACTTCCGATGCACATAACAGCTATGGGGCGTTTTGGCGCATCTGTTCGGCTGAGTATTAAAGAGAGCTGTTCGCTGAATTCAATATGTGCTCTTGTACATGCCGAGTTGAAATAATAAATCATGAAGTAACCTCCTGAATTTAGTGATACTATTCTAGTTTACGCATAAGTTATAAAAAATATGACAAGAATTTTAGCCTTTAAAAGGTCATAGAATAAAACAATAAGATTTTTTTTAAATGCGACAAAATATGATAAGTTTTTCATTTCAGAAGTGATAGTATCATTCAGAAGTAATAGTATTTTTCTCCGATTTTAAGAGGGACAAGGCATTTGGCGGAAAAGTATACTGTTGCAGGAAACTAATATTATTATGTTGTGAAAAGAGGGATAGCCATGATAGAAATTATTTGTAACGGCGAAGATGACAACAAAAGCGAAACAGTCAGAGGCACCACAAGTATCCGAAGACCAAAGAATATCAAGCAAATCGGGGATGTGAGTTCAAACCGGAAAATATATATAGAAGATTATGCGTTTACATATATTAATTCGGTGGCATATCAGGCTCCTGATGAGGAGCAGGCTGGTGTACTTCTGGGAGAAATTCAAAAGTCAGATGAGGAAAAATGTCTGTTTATCAAAGGTGTAATACGCGCAAAAAGCGCGGACAGCGATTCGGGACAGGGTATATTTTTTGATGAAAAAGTCTGGAATGGAATATACGCGGAGATTGAGAAATTTTTTCCGGATTTGCAGGTGGTTGGCTGGTTTGCAACACTTCCGTGCGTTACGCCGGAGCGTATGCTTTATTTGAGAAAGGTGCATTTGGACAACTTTGCGGGAAATATGAAGACCTTGTACCTGGTTAATACTGCCGAGAAAGAAGAAAATTTTTATCTTTATGAGGGCGGGGAGCTGAAAAAACAAAAGGGCTATGTGTGTTTTTACGAGAGAAATTATGAGATGCAGGAATATATGCTTGAAAAGAGAGGCAGAAAAACCGTTGAGAGCCCTGAAAAAGATAAGGTTATGAAATCTATCAGAAGCATCATACAAGAGAAGGAAGAGATGAAGCAGCAGAGAAGGAATACAACATTTTTATATGGAGTAAGCAGCTTCATGGTTTTAGTTGTGCTGGTTATAGGTATAAATCTTCTCAACAGCTATGAAAAAATGAAAAAATTTGATAAGTCTCTGAGCAGTATAGCTATGGAAATATCCAATATAAGCGAAAAAGAAAAGGATATTCAGACCTCTGATGGTGTTGTATCCGTAAATAAACTCTCGGGAGACGTTTATCCCACGCAGGAGGAGACTTCTGAGGAGACAAGCGCAGACGATGGGACAAGCAGCGCGGCGTCTGAGAGCGCTTCTCCGGAAGATAGTGAGAATGAACACGGCAGCGCAGATGAAAATAACGATGAAAGTGACAGCAGCCAGACACAAGATGCAGCGTCAACGCAGACAGTGTATGTTGTGCAGAAGGGTGATACGATAATGAGTATCTGCAAAAGATTTTACGGAAATACAGAAAAACTCAATGAAATCATTGAATTAAACAAACTGGAGGATGCCAATAAACTCTATGTAGGGCAGGAGATAAAACTTCCTTGAATATTTTGCGGGATATTGTATAATGATGTCAGTACGTTTTGATTTAAAGACAGCGTCATTTTTGAAAAAAGAGGTAAACCGAATGGCTGATATCATATCGGGAAAATCCAGATTTGGCGGTGGGGCATCTTCCGGCAATAAAAAAGTAATCCGGCTGGTATCAGAGCCGGAGAAAAATGACAATCTGGATGAAGCTGAGATAAAAAACAGAGTTATGAACAGGCGCAAGCGGATTGCTGTAATTATTGTGGTATCTGTTGCAGTTATAATTGCCGCTGTATTTGCGTTGCTGTATTTTATGGATGGAATTACATACAGTGATTACTCGGTGGTGCAGTCCGTAAACCGTGATGACAGTGAGACTGCAAGTTACATTGGATATGCGGATGGCTATGTAAGGTACAGTAATGACGGTATTGCATATTACAGCAAAAAGGGCACTTCTGTATGGAACCAGACATATACAATGCAGAAACCACAGTTCAAGATATGCGGCGATACGCTTGCGGTCGGGGACATTAACGGGAGTAAAATATATGTTTTTGACAAATCCGGAAACCTCGGTGTGATTGATACTTCGCTTGCAATTTCGCAGATTGAGGTCGCAAATCAGGGAGTTGTGGCGGCAGTCCTTGAGGACAACGATGCTAATTATATAAACCTTTACGATGCGGATGGAACAAAAATATATACGGTAAAGACATCGCTTTCCGGAGACGGCTATCCTCTTGATATAAGTATTTCTCCGGATGCCACAAAGCTTATGGCGTCTTATCTGTACGTAAGCGGAGAGACAATGAAAACGAATGTTGTATTTTATAATTTCTCCGAGGTTGGACAAAATGAGACGGAGCGCGTCGTAGGCGGGTTTAATCATTATGACAGCACAATTGTTGGAGACGTCCATTTTATGGATGAAAATACCGCAGTTGCAGTCGGAGAAAATATAGTCAGTATTTATTCTATAAAAGAATACCCTAAGTTATCAAAAGAGATTACTATAGATAATGAGATTGACAGAGTGTTTTTTGGCAGCGGATATATAGGGCTTGTTCTGAAAAATTCCGATTCGGGAGATATTTACAGGCTGGTTGTTTATAACACGGGCGGAAATAAAGTGTGTGAGACAACCTTCAGCACGCAGTACGACTCTATTGTATTTGACGGAAAAAGTATAGTTATGAGCAGCGATACGGCGTTTGTGCTTATGAATCTGAAAGGCAAAAAGCTTGCGGAGCTCACCATGAGCCTGCCTATACAGACGGTTATCCCTGTCGGACGCAGAGGAGATTACATATGTGTCAATTCCAAATATGTACAGAACATAAGGTTGAAATGATATGACACAATCAGAAAAGATAAAGTGAAAATTGGAGGATGCCTATGAGTTGGGTGATAATCGCGGTTGCCGCAATATTTATTGTTTTTGGTATTATTGGCTGGAAAAAGGGAATTATCCGGATAGCAGTGTCGCTTGCTGCAATGATAATAACATTGATTGTATGCGTAGGTGTTACGCCGGTGCTGTGCAGCGCAGTCAGACAAAATACAACTCTTTATGATAAGCTTCGGGAGTCTGTTTATAATTTTATGATAGAAGACGAAAGCTTTAACGAGGCGGCTGACGAGAGTATTGAGGACAGCGAAAACGCAGTTGTCGAATCGGATAAGCTGGAGGAATATTCGGCGGCAATCGAACACTATGCTGCTGCTGTTATGCAGAAGCTCCACCTGCCTGACAGCGTTGTCACGCAGCCCGCTGAGGCTGCTGCGGGAGTTGTCGATGAGATTGCGGATACTATCGGTACCGGAAGTATTTCAATGAAAAATATTACGGCGGCGGTAGTTGCGGCGAGGCTTGCATCGATAGCGCTTAATGCGATTATATATATTATCGTTTTTCTTGTGGTGTACATTGTGCTCAGAATAATATTTGCGGTCACCGGGTTGATTTCTCATCTGCCGGTTATCCATCAGGCTAATCAGGTGCTCGGGCTGGTTTTTGGTCTGCTTGAGGGACTTGTTGTTGTCTGGATTATGTTTGCGGTGATAACCGCGTGCAGTAATTCGGCGTGGGCTGCAAAGGCGCTGATTGATATAGGAAGAAATGACTTTTTGTCGTTTCTCTATGACAAAAATATATTGATAAAGACAATTATAAAGAGCATCTGAAAAGGACAGTAAATATTAACGGACAAAGGAAGGGTAATGGGTTGGAAGAGACAAGAGTGCTTACACAATACGATACGCCGATTCATCATGCGTTGGAGGAACAGAGACTTAACCGTCTGGCACATTTTGACGTGCCCGGACACAAGGGGGGACGCGGAAACAGGGAGCTTAAGGAATTTTTGGGCGCGGACTGCGTAAAGCTTGATATGAATTCCATGAAGCCGCTTGACAATCTGTGTCATCCCGTTTCTGTAATAAAGGATGCGCAGCAGCTTGCGGCGGAGGCGTTTGGCGCAGACGAGGCATTTTTTATAGTGAACGGCACTACCGCGGCAGTTCAGGCGATGATAATGTCGGTGACAGTTGCGGGAGATAAAATTATTATGCCCCGGAACGTGCACAGAAGTGCGATTAATGCGCTTGTTGTGAACGGTGCCATCCCTGTATATGTAAACCCCGGTGTAAACCAGAGGCTTGGTATACCTCTTGGAATGTCAGTTGCGGACGTAGAGCAGGCAATAAAAGAAAATCCTGACGCGAAGGCGATACTTGTAAATAATCCGACATATTACGGAATTTGTTCAGATATAAGAGGAATTGTTAAAATAGCTCACGAGCATGGAATGCTGGTGCTTGCAGATGAGGCGCACGGAACGCATTTTTATTTTAACGACAGGCTTCCGGTTTCGGCTATGGAAGCCGGAGCTGATATGGCAGCAGTAAGCATGCATAAGACGGGCGGATCTCTTACACAGAGCTCTATTCTGCTCACAAAAAATACTGTCAACGCCGATTATGTCAGACAGATTATCAATCTGACCCAGACTACAAGCGGCTCTTATCTGCTTCTTTCTTCTCTTGACATAGCGAGAAAAAATATGAGCCTTAACGGCAGGGCTTACTCCGATAAAATGATAGAGTTTGCGGATTACGCCAGAGAGGAAATTAACAAGCTGGGTGGGTATTACGCATTCGGCGAAGAGCTGATAGACCGTGATTCGGTGTTTGATTTTGACAGAACAAAGCTGTCGGTTCATACGAGAGATATAGGGCTTGCCGGAATTGAAGTGTACGATTTGCTCAGAGATGATTATGGAATACAGATTGAGTTTGGCGACATCGGAAATATACTTGCTATTATTTCCGGCGGCGACCGGATGCTTGAGATAGAGCGTCTCATCTCGGCTCTGTCGGAGATTAAACGCCTGCATGAACGCGAAAAATCCGGGATGTTTGATCATGAATATATAAATCCTAAAATTGTCATGGGACCGCAGAAGGCATTTTTCAGCAAAAAACAGTCGGTGCCTATTGAGGAAAGCTCTGACATGATATGCAGTGAGTTCGTTATGTGTTATCCTCCGGGAATTCCTATACTTGCACCGGGAGAGATGATTACACAGGAAATTATTCATTATATTGAATACGCTAAAGAAAAAGGCTGTCTTGTGACAGGAACGCAGGATATGTCTGTTGAAAATATAAACGTCGTTGACATTAACGCGTAAGAAATAAAATATACCTAAATATTATGAGGAGGAAGATAGCAGCTATGTCGCAGAATATGGAGCTGTGGTATACGGATAAGCACACTCAGAATGTCCAGTTGACTATGAAAGTGAGAAATCAGATTGCCAGCACGGAGAGTGAATTTCAGAGAATAGATATACTTGACACGGTTGAGTTCGGGAAAGTATTAGTCCTTGACGGCGAGCTGATGATTACACAGAAGGACGAGTTTATATATCATGAGATGATTACGCATGTGCCTATGGCGGTGCATCCGAGTGTCAAAAATGTCCTTGTCATCGGGGCCGGGGACGGCGGAACTATAAGAGAGCTGACAAAATACAATACCATTGAAAAAATAGATATGGTTGAAATAGACAAAAAGGTTACAGACATGTGTCTTGAATATTTTCAGGAGACATCATGCAAATTAGATGACAAGAGGGTACATATGTATTTTGAGGAGAGCCTCAGATTTGTGCGGATGAAAAAGGACGAGTACGACCTTATAATTGTTGACTGTGCGGACCCGTACGGACCGGCTGAGGGGCTGTTTACGCGTGAATTTTACGGAAACTGTTTCAAGGCGCTTCACGATGACGGCATTCTTATTAACCAGCACGAGAGCCCGTATTACAGCGAGCACTCAAGGACCGTGCAGAAGGCGCATAAACATATACAGCAGGTTTTTCCCTACAGTACGGTTTATCAGTGCCATATTCCGTCCTATCCGTCGGGACACTGGCTGTTTGGCTTTGCGTCCAAAAAATATGACCCTATCAAGGATTTGCACGAGGACGACTGGAATAAGCTTGGACTCAAAACGCGTTATTATAATACGGATTTGCACAAGGGAAGCTTTTATCTGCCTACTTATGTCAAAGAACTTCTGGGAACAGAGTAAAAATTATTGAAAATATCATATGTTTTTGATATAAAAAAGATACGGTTAAAAAGACGCGGACAGGAGGAAAAATAATGGGAAAAGCTCTTATTATCGGTGCCGGAGGTGTGGCAGGAGTAGCTGTTCATAAGTGCTGCCAAAATCCGGAGGTTTTTGAAGAAATTTGTATTGCCAGCAGAACAAAGTCAAAATGCGACGCTTTGAAAGAGGCTTGTGAAAAGAAATACGGAACAGGCGAAGGAAAAACAAAAATCACTACGGCGCAGGTTGATGCCGACCATGTGGACGAGCTTGTTGCTCTTATCAATAAGGTAAAGCCTGATATAGTGATGAATATAGCGCTTCCGTATCAGGACCTGACAATTATGGATGCGTGTCTTGAGACAAAGACGAATTATCTTGATACCGCAAATTATGAGCCGCCTGAAACTGCTCATTTTGAGTATTCATGGCAGTGGGCATATAAGGAAAGATTTGAGAAGGCTGGAATTACGGCTATTCTGGGCTCAGGCTTTGACCCGGGCGTTACCGGAGTTTTTTCGGCATATGCGCAGAAGCATTACTTTGACGAGATTGAGACGATTGATATTCTTGACTGTAACGGCGGTGACCACGGATATCCGTTTGCGACTAATTTTAATCCGGAAATTAATATCCGTGAGGTTTCGGCAAAGGGCAGCTATTGGGAGAACGGTCACTGGGTTGAGACGGAGCCTATGGAGATAAAGCGAGTTTATAATTTTGACGGGGTGGGGGAGAAGGATATGTATCTTCTTCATCACGAGGAGATAGAATCTCTTGCGAAAAATATAAAAGGCGTAAAGCGAATTCGTTTCTTTATGACTTTTGGTCAGAGCTATCTCACTCATCTGAAGTGTCTTGAAGACGTCGGAATGACTTCTATTGAGCCGATTGATTTTGAGGGACACAAGATTATTCCGCTGCAGTTTTTAAAGGCAATGCTTCCGGACCCGGCGTCACTCGGTCCAAGAACTGTGGGAAAGACTAATATAGGCTGTATTTTTTCCGGCAAAAAGGACGGAAAGGACGTATCTTATTACGTTTATAATATGTGCGACCATCAGGAGTGCTATAAGGAAGTCGGCTCTCAGGCGGTTTCTTATACAACCGGTGTTCCTGCAATGATAGGAGCAATGATGGTTATGACAGGAAAATGGAACAAGCCGGGTGTGTTTAACGTGGAAGAGTTTGACCCGGATCCGTTTATGGAAGCGCTTAACCGTTTCGGGCTGCCGTGGGTTGAAAATTTCCACCCGCATACAGTTGATTAATCAGATTGGAAAGTAAATAGTGGAAAAGATTAATTTTAATGAAATAAAAACGCCTGCATACATTGTTGACGAGCGTCTGCTGGAAAATAATCTGCGCGTGCTGCGGAGCATTTGTGACAGGACGGGATGCCGTATACTTTTGGCGCAAAAGGGATTTTCAATGTATTCCCTTTATCACCTGATAGGAAAATATCTGTGCGGGACAACGGCTAGTTCGCTGTACGAGGCAAGACTCGGACATGAGGAAATGCACGGTAAAGAAACACATATTTTTTCGCCTGCCTACAATGAAAATGAATTTGCGGAAATATCAAGGTTGTGCGACCATGTTGTGTTTAATTCTATCACGCAGTATCAGAAGTTTAAAAAGCAGGCTCTGCAGTCCGGGTGCGGCTGCGGTATAAGAGTGAATCCGCAGTATGCCGAGGTTGAGACGGAAATCTATAATCCATGCTGCGCCGGCTCAAGACTGGGGACAACGCTTGATGTGTTTGAGAGAGATTTGAAGGATAATCCTGATGCGCTTGACGGCATAACGGGACTTCATTTTCATGTTATGTGCGAGCAGAATTCCGACACTCTGGAGCGAGTGCTTGAGCACGTTGAGAAAAAATTCGGAAGCTATATGAAGCTTTCTCAGATTAAGTGGGTGAATTTCGGAGGCGGTCATCATATCACCAGACCGGATTATGATATAGAAAGGCTTGTGCGCTGTATTAATCATATTCAGGAAACATACGACGTTTTGGTTTACCTTGAGCCGGGCGAGGCGGTCGCTCTTAACGCCGGATACCTTGTGGCATCAGTTATGAGTGTTCAGCGTGAGAATTTTAAGGCTGTATATGACGGAAAAGAGTACGAGGCGCGCGCGGCAATTCTTGATGCATCTGCAGCCTGTCATATGCCGGATGTTCTTGAGATGCCTTACCGTCCTGAGATTATCGGCGCGAAGCTTCCGGGAGAGCTTCCGTATACATACCGTTTCGGCGGCAACACATGCCTCGCCGGTGATATAATAGGAGATTATTCGTTTGACCATGAGCTGGAAGAGGGCGAAAAGCTTGTATTCTGTGATATGGCACATTACAGCATGGTCAAAAACAACACCTTTAACGGAATAGCGCTGCCGGATATTCTTGCTTATAACGATATAAGAGGTGTCTATCCTGTGAAAAAGTTCGGGTATGAGGATTTTAAACGCAGGCTTTAAGCTGTGTCGGCGCAGCTCGCGGTTTCTCTCAGGATGATAGGGGTGGTAAGTTCCCCGCGTATGCCGAGTAACCTGATAAAAGAAAAATTTTAATTATATGGGATAATTTTACAGGAAAATGTTAATAATAAAATAAAAAGTTTTGGTTTAAACCTGAGTTTATATTAAATAAATGTCAACGGTTTGGAAAAAACAGTAACAGTTCGGCGCTATTCGCAAAGCCACGCCTTAGGCGCTTTCACGCTGCTTCGCAGCTGACTTTGCTCATTGTCGGGCGCTCAGCTCACAAGCTGTACAACGGGCAAATTCATGCAGGCATGAATTTGCCTGCCATAGAGCTTATGACTGAACTGTTACAAAAAATACAAAAAAGTTGAAAAAAGTTGTTGACAAGCCTTAAAGCGGGTGCTATTATATACAAGTCGCCGCGAGCGGCACAATAA
>CALWKC010000012.1 GCA_944381165.1 uncultured Lachnospira sp.
TTATTGTGCCGCTCGCGGCGACTTGTATATAATAGCACCCGCTTTAAGGCTTGTCAACAACTTTTTTCAACTTTTTTTACAACTTTTTTGAAATTTTATTTTTCGGCTTTTTGATTACTGTTTCTGCATAAATATATTATAAATATATTTTTTCAAAAATCCTTTTTCCTGTTTCTGTTCTGAAAATTTGTCCATATACCTTTTTTACAGCTTCAGGGCTCATATTGTCCTCGTGAGCATTCACAAGAAAATCAGCCTCTATCAGAATTTGATAATCCAAGCCGTCCACCTGATTGTATGTATGATGATGTCCAATCAAATAACACACTCTGTCAATCACATCATTATCTGCTTCTAATGACTCCAAAATATTTCTTGCAACCACAGGTCCCTCTATCTCCTGATATTTTCCGGCAGAGCTTGCATATTTGCGCTCACTCTCATGGATTCCTATGTCGTGAAGCACAGCAGCAGCTTCCAATATATACTGCTCTCGACTTGACAGTCCCTCTCCCTCCCCTATCATCTTTGCAAATGCGTAAACCTTAAGAAAATGACTAATTCTTTTTATATCAGCGCCATCATATGATACCGCCTCTCTCATTATATTTTCTATCGAAACCATTTATCTCCCCTTACAAATACTATTTCGGAAGCAAATCCGGTAACTGCCTGTTCAGTTATTCATATATTTCAATTTTAAAAACATTGATTGTATCCGCATCTGGACAGCAAAATACAGCAGTACCCGGCTCATTTCCCGGAACGCTGCCTCCGTAACGAAGAATATCTATATATGGAAATGCAACATGCATAACCATAGGACATATTTTCCCCCTTTCCGTGTCAAAGTCAAATGTGTCTCCGATTTTATGACCCCTGTGACAGCCCTTTTCGCCCTTTTGGTCTATCAGAGTTATTTTGATTTTTGGTCTTTTCATTGTCCGCCCTCCTTCTGAGACATCTGCCATACTGCCGGCACTTCAGTTCTTTTACAGCATTTATACACATATTTAGAGTTTATTTTAACAAAAGCCCTTTTATTTTTCAATTACTCGAGCGCTATACTAAAGCCCGAATAAAAAAGACTGCCGTACCGCAAATTTTTACCCAAGCGTACAGATTGATTAAATATCAATATAATATGCTTTAAATATTTTTTGCAGCCCGGCAGCCTTAAATTACATAATGCACCCGGATATTCAGTTGATTTCAGGCTTACTCTCCGTCTAAAAAGTATCCTACATTTCTTACCGTTTTTATGCAGTTTCCCTCTGTGCCAAGCTTTTTGCGCAGAGATTTTATATGAGCGTCTAGCGTTCTTGATGAAGCGTCATAATTACAGCTCCATATTTTTTCCATTATACTGTCCCTTGACAAAACAATTCCCTTATTTACCATAAGATACCGCAAAAGCTCATATTCCTTGTAGGTGAGTTCCACATGCTTTTTGTTCGCATAGGCAGTATGCCTTTCATCATCAAGATATATCTGACCAGATATTAAATATCTGTTTTCGTCTATCACTCCGATACGCCGAATAAGCGCTTTAACTCTTGATATAAGCTCCATTACACCGAACGGTTTTGTGATATAATCATCGGCGCCCATATCAAGCCCCTTAACCACATCAAGTTCCGTAACTCTGCCAGTTACAAATATAACCGGTATACGGCATGTGTCCTGTTCAAGACGAATTTTGGAAAGGATACTAAGCCCGTCCTCATCAGGAAGTATTATGTCAAGCAATATAAGGTCGGGGGTCTGTTCCTCCATACGGCTGTAGAACTCAGCTGCACATGAACATTCTACGGTACGGTATCCGACATCTCTTAGGGCAAAGCTTTCCGTCTCCCTAATTGTTCTGTCATCCTCGACTATATATATCAGAGCCATATCCTTTTCCTCTTACTCCTCATGATGACCCGTAATAGAAAAAATAACCCATTCCGATATATTTGTTGCATGGTCGCCTATTCTCTCCATATATTTTGCAACCATTAAAAGATTAGCCGCCTGCTCTCCGGAATCCACATTTTCATGTATCATCCCGATTAATTCCTGCTTTACGGTATTAAACAGCTCGTCAACCTCATCGTCCATCTTTATGACACGCTCTGCCAAGCCCATATCCTTATTTACAAAGGCCTCGATACTGCCTTTAAGCATCTCCATTGACTTTTTAGCCATCTGCTGAATATGGTCAAGCTTTTTAATATACGGCTCATTTGCCATTAATATTGTAATCTCAGAAATATCAGATGCATGGTCACCGATTCTTTCCATATCTGTAATCATTTTAAGGGCTGACGAAATAAGACGCAAATCCCTTGCAACCGGCTGCTGCTGTAAAAGCAGCTTAAGACAAAGGTTTTCAATATCGCGCTCCTGACGGTCGATAGGACCGTCAGCTTCTATCGCTTCCCTTGCAAGCTCCACATCCTGATTTACCAACGCGTTGACAGCCGTCTCAATAGCCCTCTCAATCATATTTCCCATCTCAATCAGCTCGTCATTCAAAGTGCAAAGCTGCTTATCAAATCTATTTCTCATACTAATCTCCATTCCCGTGCAAACGCGGCACTAAAATTTTCCACATACAGACAACCGACGCACACAATATCATCCGAAACGTCCGGTTATGTAATCCTCAGTCTTTTTATTCTTCGGCATAGAAAACAGCTGCTCTGTACTTCCGTACTCTATCATCTCACCCAGCAGGAAAAACGCGGTATTATCCGAAATTCTTGTAGCCTGCTGCATATTATGAGTTACCATGATAATAGTATATTTATTTTTAAGCTCTACCGCCAAATCTTCAATTCTTGATGTAGAAATAGGATCAAGAGCTGATGTAGGCTCATCCATTAAAATCACCTCAGGCTCTACAGCGAGAGTTCTTGCTATACACAGACGCTGCTGCTGTCCTCCGGACAGTCCAAGAGCCGACTTTTTAAGGCGGTCCTTTACCTCGTCCCATATTGCCGCCTGCTTTAAAGACTTCTCGACAATAATATCCAAATCGGCTTTTTTATGAACTCCGAAAAGGCGCGGTCCATACGCAATGTTGTCATAGACACTCTTGGGAAACGGATTAGGCTGCTGAAAAACCATTCCTACGCGGTGTCTTAACGTAATAGCATCCATATCGGCAAAAATATCCTGTCCGTCAAGATATACATTACCGTCAATCTTTACATTTTCCACAAGGTCATTCATTCTGTTGAGCGTTTTCAAGAATGTTGATTTTCCGCAGCCGGATGGACCAATAAACGCAGTAATCTGATTTTTCTTTATATTCATGTTTACATTTTTAAGCGCATGAAAATCGCCGTAATACAAATTCAGATCTTTAATTTCAAACTTATTCTGCTCCTGAACTTCAAACTTATTTTCCATAAAAATATTCCTTTCATCCTGTCAGCTATTCTGCACGACTTTTATTTTAATAATATTTAAGCCTTTTCGCCCGAATTTTTCTTATTAATTCTGTTACTCAAAACATTTGCGCCGATGCTGAATGCGAGTACAAGTATAAGCAGCACCGCAGATGCGAGATTGGCAAGGTCCTGATTTTGACCGTTGACCTGCAAATCCCATATCTGTAAAGACAATGTCTCAGCAGAACGGAAAGGATTAAGCGGGCATGTAGGAGATGACAAATCCCAGTTTGACCAGCGGATATTTGTTCCCGAGCCTGTCGTGTACAAAAGCACGGCTGCCTCGCCGAAGCCTCGTCCTGCGGCAAGTATAATTCCGGTCATAATTCTTGGAAGACAAGCAGGAAGCAGTACATGGAAAATTGCCTGCCACCTTGTTGAGCCGAGTCCCATGCTCGCCTCAAAATATCCCGGCGGAAGTCCTCTTATCGCGTCCTCTGTCGTGGTTGTAATAAGCGGAAGCGTGAGTATTGATACTGAAAGCGCACCCGCCATAAGGCTCTTATCCAGCCCCATTATTACAAGAAAAACAAGGTATCCGAAAAGTCCAACAACAATAGAAGGCAGAGATGAAAGCGTCTCAATACACATTCTTATAAATTTTGTGACAATACCTTCTTTTGAATATTTAGCAAGATAAATACCGGCAAAAGCACCGATTGGCACTGTGATCAACAGTGATAAAAATACAAGATAAATAGTATTAAAAAGCTGATTTCCTATACTTCCGCGTCTTGCAAATTTAAACATAGACAGCTTGGCGCCTGCAAAGCCTTTTATAATGACATATCCGGCAAAGGACGCCAACAGCACAAAAAAGAATACCGCTATGCAGTAAAATATAATTGTCATAACGCGGTCAGCTCTTTTTGCTCGATTAATTCTGTTCATTGGCAGCCTCCATTTTTGCTCTTATTGATTTCTTAGCGGCTCTTCCCGACGTCTCAGGCTTTTTCCTTGATAAAAAGTGAATAAGGAAGATAAACAGCAGTGAAATAAGGAACAGAAGAAGAGCCAGCGTCCAAAGCGCGGTTTTTGTCTCCCCGCCCTCCATCGCATTTCCCATTTGAGCCGTAATTTCTGTTGTAAGTGATTTTGTAGTAGAAAAAATACTTGTAGGAAGAGCCGTTGTCTGTCCTATAACCATTGCAACCGCAAGCGCTTCTCCGAACGCCCTTGCAAGTCCCAGTATGATTGCTGAAAATATTCCCGAAGCAGAAGCCGGAAGAACTATCTTATAAATTGTCTGCCAGCGTGTCGAGCCCATACCGTACGCTCCCATTCTGTACTCCCTCGGAACTGACCTTATAGCGTCAGCCGACACACTTGTAATCGTAGGGAATATCATAATCGCAAGGACAAGTCCTGCCGCAAGAATAGAGTGACCAACCTGCCTGTCGAATATATTTCTGATTGCGGGAACTAAGACCGTAAGACCTACCCAGCCGTACACAACTGAAGGAATTCCTGCAAAAATCTGAATGACAGGACGGTAGAACTTCTCACCGAATTTCGGAGAAATCTCCGTCATAAATATTGCCGAGCCCAAAGCAAACGGCGTGGCTATGAGCAGCCCCAATCCGCAGGTGCTAAGAGACCCCACAATAAAAATAAGTGTTCCTACAGAGCCGCCGCCCTCCATATTGTCCACCGGCGCCCAGTCCGCAGAAAACAAAAACTCGCCTATTGTGTGATTAAATTTCAGAAATGTACCCGACCCTTTATATACGAGAAACGCACCTATTACCAATGTAATCACAATTACAAAAAGGCCGCAAATGGTGACGATTGTACGCCACAGATATTCTTTGGCAAACATGCCCTTTTTACTATTCATATAATACCGCTCCTATTTCTTCATGCATATGCAGGCGGGCAAATTTTAACGCCATGCCCGCCTCATACTTATTTCGTATTTATTTTATTTTTGGGGTTTATAGGAACTATGCTTATTAGTGTTCTTTTACCTGCATCTTTGAAGATACGCCGTAGCCGAGGGTTTCCATTTTCTCGCCGTACTCATCTGACATAATGTAGTCAAGGAATTCCTGTGTAACCTCATCAGGTGTGCCCTTTGTGTACATATGCTCATAAGTCCAAACCGGATATTTTCCGCTGTATGTATTCTCAAGCGTAGGCTCTACACCGTCTATTGAAATTGTGTCAACGCCTGTCTCATCTACGAGGTAAGAAAGAGCCACATATCCGATAGCACCTTTTGTAGACTTAACATTCTGAAGAAGTACGCCTGAATCATCTGTTTCCATTGACTTGTTTGAAGCCTCGTCAGCTCCGTCCAAAGCATATTTCTTAAATGTTGCTCTTGTACCTGATGACTCAGGACGTGTAATCAATACGATATTTTCGTCAGCTCCGCCTACTTCCTTCCAGTTTGTAATCTTGCCTGTGAAAATATCTATGAGCTGCTGCTTTGTAAGATTTGTAACACCGCTCTCTGTAACATCCTTATTAACAATCGGAGCCATTGTCACAACACATACTCTGTGGTCTACAAGCTCTGCTGCCTTTGCTGCGTCAAGCTTCTCAGAAGCCTCAACATCAGAGTTACCGATGTCTACTGTTCCCTCTGAAACCTGCTTAAGACCCTCGCCTGAGCCGCCTGCGTCAACAGTGATATTTACATCAGGATATTTTTCGTTAAATGCGTCAACCGCGTCGTCAACCAACGGCTTTAATGCAGAAGAGCCTGCCGCTGTAATGCTTCCTGTAAGATTTGCGTCATCTGAGCCGTCACTGCCTGTGCTGCTTGCATTATTTCCGCATCCTGTAAGCAAGCCAACCATGCACATAACACTCATTGTTACCGCAATTGTTTTTTTGCCAAATTGTTTTTTCATTTTTACTTCCTCTTCTTTCTTTATGAGTTTTTTCTTTCAACACTGATAATATACATAAACTTATGTTAAATTTACTATCATGTTTTCCTTAAATATTTGTAAAGCTTAAGTAAATAATCCGACTTCGTTAAAAAAAGAGCAAAGCCCGATTTATCAGGCTTTGCTCCATGTGTGTTAAATTTATTTTACATTGATTTTAAATTCATCTCAAATTATTTCAATTTCAGACGTGACTTTAACCTAATTACGGACTGTTCCCTGCATTACAATGCCATTATCTGTAAGCCCGGTGAGCGTGACATTCACAATAGTGTTTACATAACCCTGAAAATCGTCGGATGTTCCCTGTTTAGCATATACCTCTGCCTCTTCACACGGAATTCTTACGCGTATGTAATTCGGAGTAAATCCCATAAAATATGGTTTCCCGTCAATATTTTCTATCTCCTCGATAAGAACATCAGCCCGGCTTCCCGCAAACATTGTTCTGTACGCCCTCGACATATCGCTTTCAAGCTTTAAAAGCTCAGAGCTTCTGCGCGACTTGACGCTCTCGTCAACCTGCCCCTCCATTTTGTCCGCGACAGTTCCTTTTCTTCTTGAATATTTGAAAATGTGCATCTCATAAAAATGTACCCTTTCAAGAAAATCTCGTGTTATTTTAAACTCTTCCTCTGTCTCCTGCGGAAATCCCACAATTACATCTGTCGTAATTGCCGGATTATCAAAATATTTCCTCAGGAGCTCACATTTCTCAATATACTCCTGTGTACTATATTTTCTGTTCATTCTCTTTAAAACGGAATCACAGCCGCTTTGAAGCGATAGATGAAAATGAGGACACACCTTTCGGCTTGACGCTATTGTCTCCGCAAATTCTTCCGTTATAATTCTCGGCTCCAGAGAGCCCAGACGTATGCGCTCAAGTCCCTCTATTTTGTCAAGCCGCATTATCACATCAAGAAGCGAGCCCTCACCGCTGTCGGCTCCGTAAGAGCTTAAATGAATTCCTGTGAGTACAACTTCTTTAAAACCTTTGTTTACGAGTCTTGAAACTTCGTCAACTATATCCTCAATACCGCGGCTTCTTATTCTTCCTCTTGTATAAGGTATAATACAGTATGAACAAAATTGATTGCAGCCGTCCTGTATTTTAATGTAAGCTCTCGTGTGAGTATCCACCTCTTCAAGCTTGAGCGCCTCATACTCCTGACTCTCCCCGAGGTCTGCAAGCATACTGTTCTTTTTATTATCTCTGTAATATGCATCGAGAGCCTCGACTATATTTATTTTACAGTTATTTCCAAGCACTATATCAACCGCGCTGTCACCGGCAGCCTTCTGGGCGTCGGCATTCACATAACAGCCCGCCGCTACAACAACCGCATCCGGGTTCATTTTTTTTGCCCTATGAAGCATCTGCCTTGACTTCCTGTCAGCTATATTTGTGACAGAACATGTATTTATAATGTAGACATCTGCCGGAACATTTTCGTCAAAAGGCACAATGTCATATCCCGCATGCTTGAGAAGCTGTTCCATAGATTCAGCCTCATATGAATTAACCTTACAGCCTAAGCTGTGTATCGCAACTGTTCTCGTCATTCTCAATCTCCGTTAAACTTTTCCGTTATTCGCCATAATTTTTATTGACATGTTTTTTTTATTCTTTATAATATTTAGTAGAGAAACGTGATACCGGATAACCTTTCCGGCAGTCACAAAATGTATTTTAGGAGGGCTTTATGAAAACCGTAAAGATTTCATTAAATTCAATAGACAAGGTAAAATCCTTTGTCAACGACATCACAAAATTTGATATTGATTTCGATTTAGTATCGGGAAGATATGTAATTGATGCCAAGTCAATAATGGGTATTTTCAGTCTTGACCTGTCAAAGCCAATAGACTTAAACATTCACGCAGACAATGACATCGACACAATATTGGCAGTACTTGCTCCTTATATGGTATAAGTGCGCCATATTTCTCATAGACACTTCTCACGACGAAGGGCATATAATCAGTTCTGTGGCTGCACAGACGATTATATGCCCTTTGCCTTATTCCACTACTATTCTCTCAACCGTATCAACAGCCTTCTTCACCATATCATCAATGCAGTCTGCAAGATGCTTTTCGTCATTTTTTATAATATTGAGATTTGGCTTCGTTACAGGATGCTTTGCGACAAATATAGTACAGCAGTCCTCAAACGGCTGTATAGACGTCTCGTATGTTCCTATCTTCTCCGACAAATCTATAATTTCCTGCTTGTCAAAGCCGATTACAGGTCTGAATACAGGCATCGTGCACACCTCATTTGTGCAATACAGGCTCTGCATTGTCTGGCTTGCAACCTGCCCAATACTCTCCCCGGTTATAAGTCCAAGACAGCCGCTCTTTTTGCCAAGTTCCTCAGCTATTCTCATCATATATCTTCTCATTATAATCGTGAGCTCGTCATGAGGACATTTCTCATATATAGCGAGCTGAATATCCGTAAAATTAACTACATTAAGGACAATCGGCCCCGCGTATCCTGCAACAAGCCTTGCCAAATCGACAACCTTCTGCTTTGCGCGCTCGCTTGTGTACGGAGGAGCATGGAAATATGTCGCCTCAAGCTGCACGCCTCTCTTTGCAATCATATAACCCGCCACCGGACTGTCAATTCCTCCTGAGAGCAAAAGCATTGCTTTCCCGGCAGTTCCTACAGGCATTCCGCCCGGTCCCGGAATTTCTTCGGAATAAATATTTATTTTATTTCTCACCTCAACCTGCAATAACACCTGAGGCTTGTGCACGTCAACTTTAAGCTCTGGAAACGCATCTAACAGTCTGGCTCCGAGCTCCATATTAATTTCCATAGAATCCATAGGATAGTTTTTACGTGCTCTTCTCGCGTTGACTTTAAATGTTATATTTTTGTCGGGATACGTCCGATTAAAATAATCAATAACATTCTCTGCCAGATCATCAAAGCCGTTGTCCTCAATCTGAACTACCGGGCAGATGCCTATAATTCCGAATACTCTCTGAAGTGCGGCTACAGCCTCGTCGTAGTCAAACTCCTCTTGAGCAAGGGCATAAATTCTTCCGTTCTCCTTAGTGACTCTAAAAGCTCCGTCAACATCCCTCAAAGCATATTTTATCTGGCGGACCAGCGCATCCTCAAAAAGATAACGGTTTTTTCCCTTTACGCCAATTTCGCCGTACTTTATCAAAAATGCCTTGTACATTTACATTCTCCTTTTCCTGTTTTTAAACAAATTAAGCTTCTACATTCTTTTATATTTTCTAAGCACCGGCAAAAGCTCTCTTAAAGCCTCCAGTGTATAATCGAGCTGTTCTTTTGTCGTGTCAAAGCAAAAGCTGAATCTGATTGTGGAGTCCAGCAATTCCTGCTTTATGCCCGCAGCCACAAGCGTCGAACTCAAGCCCGGCTTGTTTGAAGAGCAGGCGGAGCCTGATGAGACATAAATATTTTTATCCTCAAGCGCGTGAAGAAGCACCTCTGCGCGAACTCCCTCAAAGCTTGCGCTCACCACATGAGGAGCGCTCTCACGCCCGTATTTTCCATTCACGGTTACGCCCTCTGTCTTTTCAAGCTCTGACACAAAATAATCTCTCAGCTCATACATTTTTTCGATTTTACTGTCAAAATCTTTTGTGTAAATCAGCTCCGCAGCCTTGCCAAGCCCTGCTATTCCCGGCACATTTTCAGTACCTGAGCGCATTGCCCGCTGCTGTCCTCCTCCGAGTATAAGAGGTTTTATCTTTGTCTTTTCTTTTATATATAAAAATCCCGTTCCCTTCGGACCGTGAATTTTATGTCCGCTCACCGACATTAAATCAATATTCATCTTTTTCGGAAAAATACGCATTTTACCGTAAGCCTGAATAGCATCAACGTGGAAAACTGTCTCTGAATTAAAAGCCTTCACGATACGCCCTATCTCCTCAACAGGCTCTATTGTACCTATCTCATTATTAACAAGCATAACCGACACAAGAATTGTCTCCGTATCGAGGGCTTCCTTAAGAGCCTCAAGAGAGACAACCCCGGAGCCGTCCACCGGAAGATATGTCACCCGAAAGCCGTTCTCTTCAAGATAACGAAACGGCTCTTTCACTGAGGAATGTTCCACTGATGAGACCAAAACATGATTTCCGCGTCTCCTGTTTGCCATGGCAGCTCCGATAATCGCCATGTTATTAGATTCTGTTCCGCCTGATGTAAAAAGTATTTCCTTTTCACTGCACTTAAGTGTTTTTGCGATAATCTCTGATGACTTTTTTATATAATTCTCGGCGTCTACTCCCTTAATATGCTTTGACGACGGGTTGCCGTAATCGTTTCGCATAACATCTGATACAATTTTAACAACTTCCTCTGCCGCTCTTGTAGTCGCCGCATTGTCCAAATACGCTTCCATTTGCACCTTCTCCTCCATTCATTTCGAAGCGGTTTATCAGCTTTCCAGCTTGTACATAAGCACCGACATCAGCATCATGCCGGCTGTCTCTGTGCGAAGAATGCGTTTTCCGAGCGTAATCTCCTCCCAGCCCATTGATTTTGCCAGTGAAAGCTCCTCCAGCTCGTATCCGCCCTCAGGCCCTATAAATATACCTATACTCTGTCCCGGCTGAATATCTCTGATTATGTTTCTGGTCTTTTCCATCCCGTCAGCACATTCATACGGCAGCAGCTTTACGTCAAGCTTTTCAGCCATCGCGAGCGCCTCCTTAAAGGAACACACATCCGCCACCTCAGGTATAATACTTCTCTTGCTCTGCTTGGCAGCACTCTCAGCTATCATATTCCAGCGCTTTACCTTCGCCTCACACTTTTTCCCGTCCAGCTTTACGACAGACCTTTTCATTGCGACAGGCACAATGCAAAACGCTCCCAGCTCAACCATTTTCTGTATAATGAGCTCCATTTTATCGCCCTTTGGAAGTCCCTGAAAAAGATACACCTTGGACTCAAGCTCTCTTCCCTGCTCGTCAACGCCGTCTATTTCCGCCCTGACTGACAAGTCAGATATTTCACTTATATGACAGCGATAGTCTGTATTGCTGCCGCTGCTTATCAAAAGCTCATCACCGGGCTTCATTCGAAGTACATTTTTCAAATGCCTCACATCGTCCCCGGTAATCTCTATATATGTATCATGAATATTTTCATGCTGTGCAAAAAAATGATACATTACATGCCCCGCTTTCTCGCCGTTATGTTTACCCACTCGCCGTCATGATTGATTTCCACAATCTCAAGTTCGGGATTTTTCTCAAAGCACTCTGCAACTTCTTTCTCTTTTGTGTCTATTATGCCTGAGGTTATAAAATACGCCCCCGGCTTCATATGACGCGTAATCTCTGATGACAACGGCTCAAGCACATCTGCAAGAATATTTGCACAGACAATATCGTAGCACTCAAAGCCGCATCTTTTCTGTATCTTCTCGTCATCTATGATATTTCCCTCTATAACTTCAAGCTGCTCAGGCAGAATATTATTCTGCGCAGCGTTTTCCTCCGACGCCGTAACAGCATTCGGGTCAAGATCGGTACCAAGCGCATGTTTTGCGCCGTACTTTAACGCAACAACAGAAAGAATACCGCTTCCGCAGCCTACGTCAAGCACTTCCTCGCCGCCCCTGACATATTTCTGAAGCTGTTTTATGACCATTCTGGTAGTCTCGTGCGAGCCTGTTCCAAAGGCAGTTCCCGGGTCAATAGACAGCACCGGGTGTCCCTTCATCTCTTCCGTAACCGGCTCCCATGTCGGCTTAATATACAGATCGCCTATCGTAAATGTATGCCAGTACTGTTTCCAGTTGTTAATCCAATCCTTATCCTCTGTCTGGCTCCCGGTTACAGTTCCCTCGCCTACACTCACAAAGCCGCGCAGCTCATCAAGTCCCGCCTCTACCTTTGCAAGAATTGTATTGTCGTCCTCATCTGCATCAATATAAAAATTAACCTTTGCAGAGCCGTCGTCTGGTGGAAGCTCGGGAATAAAATCGACAAACATCGTCTTTGCCTCCTCCTGTGTAAGCTGAACATTATCCTGTATCTCTATTCCCTCTATTCCGAGTTCAGAAAGCATGCAGCTTATCAAATCCACAGCCTCGGTTGTCGTCTGAATTGTGTATTTGTTCCATTTCATAATCTTCTCCATTCCAAAGCGTTTTACGCGTCCTTTAAAAATGCTTTATAGCTCAGGTATGCCTCATACAAATCAACCTTGCTTATAACCTCGTACGGCGCATGCATATTCTGTACGCCTACGCCGCTGTCTATAACATTCATTCCGTAATTTGCAAGAATATAAGCGATAGTTCCGCCGCCGCCCAAATCCACTCTTCCAAGCTCGGCAGTCTGGAACGCCACATCATTATCATCCATAATTTTCCTGAGTTTTGCAAGATATTCGGCGCTTGCGTCATTTGAACCGCTCTTTCCTCTTGAGCCCGTATATTTCATAAACACAACGCCTTTGCCGAAATACGCCGTATTTTTCTTCTCGTTGACATTTGGATAGTTCGGGTCATATGCTGAATTTACGTCAGAAGAGAGCATATTTGAATTTGAGAGCGCTCTGCGAAGTTTGAGTTCAGAGTACTGTCCGCTTCTGTCCATAACCTCGGCAACCATATTTTCAAAAAATCTTGAATGCATTCCTGTAGCGCCCACGCTTCCGATTTCCTCTTTATCCACAAGTATACAAACGCTGGTTTTTTCGGGATTTTCCGATTCGAGCTGGGCTATCAGCGACGGGTATGCGCAAACACGGTCATCGTGACCGTAGCCTATTACCATACTCCTGTCAATTCCGTAATCCCTTGCAGGACCTGCCGGAACGACGCACAGCTCCGCCGAAAGAAAATCCTCCTCCTCTATGCCGCAGCGCTCCTTGAGAAGCGATAAAATATGAGCCTTAACGGCGTCTTTTTCAGAATTTTTATCATTATTAACACCTTTAATATCTGCAGTCTCTTCACCACTCTTCAAAGCATCGGCGATTTCGCCGTTGTCATCGCGTTTTGCAGGCATACTTCCCACAAGCACGTTTAAATCCTCTCCCTCTATAACCTTATCGGCTTTTTTATTCATCTGCTCAGCGGCAAGATGAATAAGCAAATCTGAAATTCCGACAACAGGCTCATCGCTCTTTTCGCCTATGCATATCTCGACAGATGTCCCATCCTTTAACGCCACAATGCCGTGGAGAGCCATAGGCATTGCAACCCACTGATATTTCTTAATTCCGCCGTAGTAATGCGTATCCATAAGCGCAAGACCGCTGTCCTCATACAGCGGATTCTGTTTGATGTCAAGCCTCGGAGAATCTATGTGTGCGCCGAGAATGTTAAGCCCGTTCTCCATAGGCTCCCTTCCCATTGAGAAAAGCACAATCGCCTTTTCTTTATTTACGGCATACACCTTATCTCCTGACTCAAGTCTCTCATTATTATTGATAACATCAAATAAATTTTTATACCCTGACTCCTCTGCAAGCCTTACTGCCTCCTTAACACACTCCCGCTCAGTCTTGCACTCTGAAATAAAATTTTTATAAGAGTCAGCAAAGGAAAAAATACGTTTTCTTCCTTCATCGTCATATTTGTTCCATGCATTTTTTCTATCCATAATAATCCTCCATTCCGAAACGGTTTATTGTAAAGGAACGCGAAGAGAAATAAGCTGTCGAGCTTATTTTTCATACTTATCCTCCATTTTTATATATCAAGCGTAAGCTGATTATCGTCCTCTCCGCCTATTTCCTGTTCTCTTATCTCTGCTTCAAGCTCCATCTGAGCCTCGTCCTTAAATTTTTCAACCAGTTCCTCGCTTATAACAGGAAGCTCATCAATAGACTGAACTCCGAAGCTTCTTAAAAATTCCTCGGTAGTTCCGAAAAGCATCGGTCTTCCCGGAGCGTCAAGACGCCCGAGCTCCTTTGCAAGTCCGTACTCAACCAGCTTATTAACAGCATGGTCACAGCTTACACCCCTTATTTTTTCTATCTCAAGTTTTGTAATAGGCTGTTTGTAGGCAATAATTGACAGCGTTTCCAAAAGCACATCGGTAAGCACATATTTTCTCGGCTGGCTCGCAACTTTTATAAGCTGCTCATAATATTCTGTCTTTGTGCAGAGCTGAAATGAATTTTCCAGCTCGATAATTCTGATGCCGCGGTTTGCAGCCTCATACTTGTCCATCATATTATGTACTATTTTAACGGTTGTATCAACATCATGCTCAATGGCTGCGGCAAGCTTTTCCGCCTCAACGGAATCTCCCATTGCAAACAGCACCGCCTCTATAGCCGCCTCTATTCTGTCTAAGTCCATTTATTCTCCATTCCCGCGCAGCTTTTGTGATTTTTAAAATATATGTTTCAATGTCCGATAAGCCACGCAATCTACTCCTCAACAATAACATCATCTATAAGCTCAGGATTTCTGACAACATTTATATCAATCTCGCCGAAGGTCCCCTCTTGATGCACCTCGACAAAACCTGTCTTTATAAGCTCAAGCATCACAAGAAATGTGACGATTACAGAAACCTTTGATAAGTTTTCGGAAAGCATGTCCCTGAACGAAAAACTTTTGTGCGTTATCAAAAAGCTCTTAACCTGTACAAGCTTCTCAGACATACTGACCTCTTCTTTTTCTATTTTTCCGAACTTGCTTCTTATCGGGTCAACCTTTTCCTCCTGGCGCTTAAGCACCTCCTGAAAAATAGCGTTAAGCCTTGCAAGCGTCGTATCTCCAACAAGCTCCTTTAAGTCCACAGGCGGTCTGTACGCCTCAACCTCCTCAGGGACAGTCGGCTTTTTATAAAATGTACGCTCCGCATCAATCTGCCTGTCCTTAAGCTCATAAGACATATATTTAAAAAGCTTATATTCGAGAAGTTTCTCGACAAGCTCGGCTCTCGGATCCTCCTCCTGCCCCTCGTCATTCACTTCCTTAGGCAGAAGCATTCTTGACTTAATATCAAGCAACGTCGCCGCCATAACAAGGAATTCGCTCACAACATTCAAATCCTCTTTGTCCATCTGATTGACATACTCCATATACTGCTCCGTAATCATCGCAATCGGAATATCATATATATTAACCTTATTTTTATCAATCAGATGAAGCAGCAAATCAAGCGGTCCCTCAAACACCTGAAGCTTTACATTAATTCCCATTATCAATCTCCATTTTTACATAAAAACACAAATTATATTGTAACCAAAATTAATACTTTATGCAATAGCCGTGAGATTGAAAATATTTTGTCAATGATATATACTAATTACTGCAATATGCACATTTTATACAAATTTGCGGAATAATAGTACTATAACAAATCTAGCTCTGCAAGGCAGCGCGGAACGGAAATATATGAATAAAAAAATTAATAAATTTATTATAATTATCAAACAAATAGCCGGGAGACTCTCCAGTGATTCAATCACAAATTATGCCGCCCAGTCATGCTTTTATATGATTTTGAGCTTCTTCCCTTTTTTAGTTCTCCTCATGAGCCTTATTCACTATCTGCCTGTAACTCCGGAAACAATTATCGAAATTCTTCGGGCGGTGGCTCCTCCTCAGATTGAGCCTATGCTTGAGAGTATAATAAACGATGTATACAACAACTCAAGTATCGCGGTTATTTCAATGACCACGATAGTAATACTGTGGTCCGCAGGAAAGGGATTTCTCTCAATTATCCAGTGCCTTAACACGATTTATGATGCACACAGCCACCGCAACTGGTTTGTTTCACGAATGATGTCAACATTTTACACGATTATATTCCTCTTCAGCATTGCGGCGTCTCTCATTCTTCTGGTATTCGGAAATAAGCTTGTATCGTTTATAGGACTGTTTCTGCCCGGGATCGCAAATGTGCTGGAAGCGATTATACACAATAAATCGCTGTTATTCCCGTGCGCGCTTATGCTTTTGTTTATGTTTATGTACAAATACCTTCCAAACCGCAGGTCAACACTTTTAAACGAACTTCCGGGAGCCGTATTTTCTTCTGTCGGCTGGTTTTTGTTTTCATATTTTTATTCAATATATGTAAACAACTCTCCGAACTTTTCACTTATGTACGGAAGTCTGTCGACACTTATTTTTGCGTTAATCTGGATGTATTCCTGCTTTATAATACTTTTTCTCGGGGCGGAGCTCAACATGTTTATCTTTAAAAAGCGCTCAGGAGACTGTGGTTCCCGGATAGAAGAACTGTAAAATATCCATGTAGCTCATACCACGTTTTGTCATCGCATTTACGGCATTCTGGCTCATGCCGATGCCGTGGCCGTAGCCGCCTCCGGTAATTTCAAATCCGCTTGCTGAATTGTCAAGCGTTACATTCTCAAATACGCAGAACGTGCTAGGAAGCGCCGACATATTTGTTGAGCCTGTATTTGTCTCAAGCGTCTCATCCGCAACCCCAAAAGCCGTTCTTATTAAAGATTCGCTTTCTATGCGTACAGTCGCAGCGTCCCCCTCAACTGTAACGCATATAGCCGCGCCGCCTGCGACACGCTTATCAACTGTTATTTTCTGTATTGTTCCAACTGTCTGAATATCCTTTGACTCAAACTCCCCCGCGTCATTTTTTGTTTTGACGCGCTCCGGAAGCGCTCTGTACAATCCGTTAAGCTTCTGGTTAAACGAATTGCTGAGTTTTTCCGCCGAAACTCTCAGCTTCCACCTGTAATAGTCGCATGTGCTGTCATAATCCTTGTCATCCCTGCTCTTTATAAACGCCGAGAATGTCTCTTCATTTGTATAATCCTGACCTCTCTGATTTTCCCCTATATCCTTGCTTACATAGTAAGGATAGCTCTCCGGAGACGAGCCCCAAAGGGAGACATCAGTTCCCACTCCGCACGACGTCGAATAATAATACGCCTGAACTACCTCGTCATTAAACTTAAGCATCTGCCCTCTTGTGGCAAGAATAGCTTCATTTGCGGCGTCATATTCAATCGTGTTGTTGTATACCTGATACTGTGTGCTGTCATCGACATGGGCACCATATTCATTATACCCTCCGTTTGTGAGATGTCTGTACGCATAGCTCCTTGCGCATACAGCCTGGACCTTGAGGCTTTCTGTTCCAAAGCTTGCCGGCATTTCACTCGGCACTACCCGCTTAAGATACTGCTCTATATCCACGTCATTTATAATAATAATACCGCTGTCCCACAATGAGAGCTCTATGATACCCTCATACTCAGGATTGCCCTGGCTTCTTTTTATATTTAAAAGTTTAATTTCCCCATCTGCCACATCAGGTTTTATCTCAATACGTCCCTGAGCGAAGCGTGCATCGGACGGCTCAATAACAGTCTCCTCACCGCCGCCAAAATGCTGCTCCAAGTCATTGCAGGTAATTGTATAGCCCGTATTGCAGGTCACCTTAACCGACTCATGAAACAGATCCTCATATCCGGTCGTCTTAATAAGCACGCGTATATTTCCCGCCGACAATCCCTTTGACAGAAAAGCTCCGCATATTCTCCCCTCTGCGACAATAAAATCCTGCAAATCATAGCCGATAATAATATCCGAATAATTTCTGTCAACTGTGTAATCCGCCACATTATACATAATAAAATCCTCATCAACAGGAACTTTTCCATACCCCGTGACTTCAATATATTCATCGCTTATCGACAAAACCTTTCCGGAAATTGTATCGCTCTTAATATCAATACCTGCAACTCTGCCGTTATCAAGAGTTATATCAGCGAGCACACTGCCTATTTCCTCGCTTATGCCGCCAAGCGCAAACTCCCTCTCAGCTCCGTAGGCATTGACATATAAAGTATTATCCTCGTATTTATACACCCATACATTGCGGTATACTGCATCGTCAGAAACTCTGCGCACAACCATGAGTATCTCGTCTCCCAAAACCATAAGCGAAACTGTCTTGTCAATTTCACCGGAAAGCTTAAGCCCCCTGAAGCTGAAATTACCCCTGTCCGTACATACATGCCAGTTGGCAAGGCTGCTGTCAGTGTCAGGCGTAGCAGCAATTCCCGCCTCAATTATTTCTATATCTGCTCCATTTTCAAAACTTCCTCTAATATCCATAAACAATTCCGCAAACTGTTCTTTTGTGAAACTTGTCTCGTCATTTACTCCATATTTGTTTTCGTAGGTCAGCCCCAGATATTCAAAAAGTTCCCCGGCATTTTTCTGTGAAAAACCGCTGTCAGGATTTATTTTTTTAAATATATTTTTTTCTTTTATATAATCAACATAAGCACTGTACCAGTATTTGCCGTCGCTGTCCGTCTCACCGCAGCCGGATGCATACGCCAGAACTTTGCACACTTCCGCCATTGTCACGCCTTCGCTGTCATTTTTAAACAATCCCCGCGCAAAAATAAAAATTATAGCCGCAATCAGCGCTATAATTGGCACAGCCAATTTTTTCAAAGATTTTTTTCCGTATTTTACCGACATAATTTTTCACTCCCTGACTTTTTAATCACAGGCTCGTCCTTCATATTTTTTATTCTATAGGAAGTTCTCTGAACTTCCTACAGAATAAAAATGCTCCGCAGGATCGCAGAGGCGCGGAAAGGTAATTATTCTTATGAATACGCGTCTCGCGAAAGAGTTCGCAAGCGAACTCTTTTATGAAACCTGATAGCAAAATGCATTTTAGCCCAAGCAGCATTTTTAATAAATAATATATGTAAATATATTCATAAAATGTCGGTTATAGAACAAACACACAACAGTAAAGCCACATGGTTATTCCCATGTGGCTTTCATAATTCCCAAAATGCCGTTCCCATCTTTTTCGACTCCTAGCCTAAGCCAGGTGGGTTACCGCACTCATACCGCTGTCTTCCACTGACAAAGGAGGCCTGACATTAGCATGAAAATATAGGAATCCCGACGAAAAAATGTAGGATCAAAATATGACGGGCTGTCGAACATCCCAGGAATAATATTCAATTAACACACGACTAATCGCTTTAACTTGTATATAATATATCATTTCTTTGCTCTACACACAATATAATATGCAAAAAAAATACAAATATTCGTGATATATCTCTTATTTGACAGCTATGCAGCCGGTAAAAATTAACTTTTTTCATTGTCTTTATTTTTGTTTGCCCATGTCAACATCCTCAATATTCTCTGCTGAAAGCCTTATCGCCTCGCGTACATTCTCCTCAGAAATTCCGATTTTTTGCGCAAGCTCGTCCACGCCTGGTTTTCTGCCAAGTTCCTCTCTGAGCCGTTTAGCCCAGTCGTTTACAAGATTTACTTTTCCAAGCACCCTGCCTGTAATCTTGTTTGACTGCGTCTGCTCGTCAATCATCATGGCAAGGCTTCCCTCTGCCTCGCTGCGCACCTCATCTTCAATTTCAGAAAGTACGCGGAGCAAATCTTCAGTTCCGCCCTCCTTTATCTTATCCTTCCATTCCGGATTATTTAAAAAACGCTTCTCGCTTATATATCCCATCATGGCAAGATTAGCCTCCTGAAGCAGGTCGCTCGACAATACGCCCTTTCTTCTGTAAGGCTCAATCCACTCCACGATTTTTCTCAAAAATGACTGCGATAAAAGGTCAAGAGACTCTTTATCATTGTCCTCCACAATATTCATAAGCAGAAATGCCCTTCCCGTATCGGAGAGTTCCTCTATCCCCTTCAGATCCTCCATATACATTTCAATGTATTTTTCATCGCGCTCATAATCCTCATCGCTTATAAAAACGGCTTCCTCTGCCTCTTTTTCCTCAAGTGAAGCCTCCTCCTCTGCCGCAGCCTTTTCAAGCATGTCAAGAAATTCATTATCGACAGCGTTCTCCCCGCTCACCGTAATATTATTTGCCAGCAGATAACCCGTAATCATCTGATATTTTGCCTCATCTAGCCCCAGATTTTTAAAATAGCTCTCAACATCCTGTCTTGTGACAGTGTTTCCGTTGACCTTGGCATATTCCTTCAGGCTTGATAAAGCCGCCATAAATTCAGCCTGTATATTATTGTCATTTTTGCTCTCTGGGTTTATTTTATTATTTTCAGTCATGTTAATCTCCATTCAGAAGCGCCGCTAACAGACGCTTTATATGTATTTTGTTTATAATATCACAGCCGTGTTCTCATAACAAGTTTTGAATTTTTGGTTTTATTATATAGTCTTATCTATAATCCGCACTGCGTGGCGCTATCGGTTGACAAAGGCGCAAATTTTGCTTATAGTTAATTTGTATGTAAATGCGAGTTTTTACATTGCATAAAATAATTAGAAAGTTGAGGTTTTGTTGTAAAATGAGAATTGCATTAATTAACGAAAACAGCCAGGCTGCAAAAAATGAACTGATTTATTCAACCCTTAAGAAGGTTGCTGATTCAAAGGGTTACGAGGTAGACAACTACGGTATGTATACAGCCGAGGATACGGCACAGCTTACATATGTACAGAACGGTATTCTCGCCGCTATTCTTCTGAACAGCGGAGCTGCTGATTTTGTTGTGACAGGATGCGGCACTGGAGAGGGCGCAATGCTTGCTCTCAACTCATTTCCGGGCGTGCTCTGCGGACATGTAGTTGACCCTTCAGACGCATATATGTTTATGCAGATTAATGACGGAAACGCTATCTCGCTTCCATTTGCCAAAGGCTTCGGATGGGGCGCAGAATTAAATCTTACATATATCTTTGAAAAACTTTTCGAGGGAGAGCCGGGCGGAGGCTATCCGAAGGAGAGAGTTGTTCCTGAGCAGAGAAACAAGAAAATTCTTGATGAGGTAAGAAAGGTTGCATTCAAGGACAGCCTGATTGATATTTTAAAGAATCTTGACCAGGATTTAGTTAAGGGCGCCGTAGCAGGCGAAAAATTTAAGGAGCTTTTCTTCGCAAACTGCAAATGCGATGAGATTGCTGAGTATGTAAAGACTCTTGTTGATTAATAAACTGAGTAAAAAACGCGACGCTGCTGATATGCAGCGTCACGTTTTTTCTCAGGCAGAGCGTCAACTGAAAATGAGTGCATTTTTTATTTAGCTGCCGCTGTCATAACATTTCCTCTGACCAGAGCAGCTCTTACTGCCTTTCCGATAAGCGTTCCAAGCACAATCTTTGCTATGTCTCCCGGTATAAACGGCAGGACACACAGCCCCAGTGCTCCCGCAAGCGAAGAATTTGTAAGATATATGTACCATGCTGTTCCAAACGCATACAGGACTGCCGTCCCCAAAACCCAAGCAAGCATCGCCGCCCATATATTGCGTCTCGTCTTTTCAATAATTACTCCGCCTATAAGCGCCATAAATATATAACCCACTATATAGCCGCCTGTCGGACCTGCTATTTTGCCAAGTCCCCCGGCATATCCCGAAAATACCGGAAGTCCTGCTATTCCAAGCATTATATAAATACATACGCTTCCCGTTCCCGCCCACGGTCCTATAACATAGACAGTAAAATAGATGACCATTGTCGCAAGCGTAACAGGAACAGGTCCAACCGGAACTGACATCGGCGCAAGAATGCACAAGATCGCAGTCATAAGCGCCATAAAACAAATCTGATAAATTGTAAATCTTTTCTCCTTCATGTCTCTCCTCCGTAATCACATGTTTTTTGAGTTCACCGGTCTTGTGAGAACAAAATATATTTCCCTTTTTGTTCTTAGAACAAATTGTCAACTCATTTTCAATTTTAGTTTACAATTCTAATATAAAAAAGTCAATATTTTTATATTTTACCTTCTGAAAAGAACATAAAAATATTTAATATTAGCAGAAAAGCATTCAAAGCGGACACCAGCCCGCTCGGTCTCACTCTCCGCCTTTTACGGTAATATACTGTATCATTCCGGGTCCAAGCTCCGGGGTCGGTCTTGCAATAAAACCGTGCTTCATATAGAATTCCTCACGTCCTTTTGCACACATAAGACAAAGCATCATGCGGCTTCCAGGTATTATAAGGCTGTTTACATAAGCAATCAGTTTATCAATCAGCATGCTTCCTATGTGTCTGCCCTGATATTCGGGAACAACTATCAAATCCTGAATATAACATATAACTGAGCCGTCTCCGACTATTCTTCCCATGCCAATCGGCTTTCCGTCAAAATAAGCCGTTATTATCTTCATGCTGTTTTTCAGCGCCCTCTCAGCCTGCTTCTCATTCAGTTCAACCCAATCGACCTGCTTTCTCAGGTACAAATATGTATCTACATCTCTTACATCTTCTCTAAACGTGAGCATAACACTTATTCATCCTTCGCTTTAAAATAACGCTGTAAGTATACGCTTATTTCTCCAAAAAGTCCATACATCAAAATTGCCTCACATACCAAAGTATTATAGATACATTTTTAAATATATGCTAAAATATCTCATAACAGTTCAGCCATAATCTTCAAACCAGCATGAAAGCACCGCAGGTGCGTCTTTGCGAATGACACTGAATGAACTGTTATATTTTTCAATAAAATAAAAAGCTGTTCTATACAAATTCGGCAGCAGGAAGGCAAAACAATATGATTACAGTTGCAAAAGACTTAACAGGTGACTTTACTTCAATCCAGGAGGCTGTAAACAGTATAAAAAACACTCCCGAGACAATTTTTATCAAAAACGGAATTTATAAGGAGCGCGTGGAGATAACTCTGGACAATATTACACTGATCGGTGAATCTGCCGGGAACACCGTAATTACAAATGATTACTGCGCCAGAATGCCAATGGAGGACGGCAGCAAGCGCGGCACATTCCGCTCATATACATTTTTTGTGAACGCCGAACATTTCAGTGCCTTAAACATCACATTTGAGAACTCGGCAGGTTTCGGCAAGCAAGTCGGTCAGGCAATAGCCGTGTATGCCGAGGGCGACGACATAAGCTTTGTAAACTGCCGCATGCTCGGACATCAGGACACGCTATTTACCGGTCCTCTTCCGATTACAGAAAAGGAGGCAGGCGGTTTCAGAGGTCCTACTGAATTTGCCGAAAGAATTCCCGGAAGACAGCTTTATGAAAACTGCTATATATGCGGCGAAGTTGATTTTATATTCGGAAGCGCCACAGCATACTTTAAAAATTGTGAGCTGTACGCGCTCAACAGAAATGAGACGATAAACAGCTACTACACAGCTCCGTCTACATACAAAAACCAAAAATACGGATATGTTTTTGAAGGCTGCCGTTTTACAGGAGACTGCCCTGATAAAACTGTTATGCTCAGCAGACCGTGGAGAATTTACGCAAAGGCTGTGTTTCTCAGATGCGAAATGTCGGGTCAGATTACGGACTGCGGTTTCAGCGACTGGAACAAGCCCGAAGCGCACGAAACAAGCTACTATGCAGAGTACAAATGTTTCGGCTCCGGATACCGCCCGCAGCTCCGCGCACCTTTCGTTCATCAGCTAACGGACGATGAAGCTCTTGAATATACTAAAGAAAAAGTATTAAGCTATCCGGTTTATAAAGCAGAATAAGTATTAAAACAACCCCCAATTCAGAGTGTGCATTAAATGCTCTTGCCATAGACAACCCTGTTGAGTATGCTCGTCTATATCTGGACGGAACTATGCAGAGGACAGTTTGGAATTGTGGTAACTATACAGGCTGATTGCTAAGAAGAAATTGGCAGTCCGCCTTAAATAATCAATATAAATAGAATATTAGAGATATGTGTGGTAAAATAGAAAGTGAAATTTGAACTTCTGGAGGTATCTATGAAGATTGAATATAGAAAAGCGGATATAGCAGATGCCGAATTGCTAATCTCCATTTATAATTCTGCATTTTATAATGATTATATTAAATACGGCGAATGTCCTGCCTATGGAAAGACGAAAGAAATGATGCAGAAATCCATAATAAACTATCCTAAATTTGTTATTTTATATGATAGCAAACCCGTTGGTTGTGTTTCTTGCAAAAAAGTGGAAGTAGGAATATATGAAGTTGGTTGTTTGTGTGTCGTCCCAGAATTCCAAGGCAATGGAATTGGAACACAAGCTATTAAATTTGTAACATCGCTCTACGATGATTGGGATAAATTTACCTTAATCACGCCCATAGACAAAACAGAAAATATAAAGTTTTATACAGAAAAATGTGGATTTGATATAGTGTCTATTGAAATGGACGGAAATGTTAAGGTTGCACGATTAGTTTTAGAAAAATAAATTAACAACTTATCGAATACTTGAAACTTTCAGTTTCATGCATATTCTAAATTTTTAAAATTGCCCTATTCGTATGAATTAGGATAGAGCAATTTTTAAGGGGATTATTTATCTTGCCTCACTGTCCTTATGCTGATTGTAATGATATCCTGTCTGCTGTTGGAGCTATCCTAAAAAAACAGGCACATATATGCACTGTCTGTTGCAAAAAACCATTCACAAATAAGTAAGTTACTCATGGTTGAAATAACTATAACAAATATGATGAGGGTTTTAAAAAATCCCTCGTTTCTCTCCACCAAAACAGGTCAAAGAACTTCAAAAACGCAATGCTCAACCGGAGGAGGAAAACCTTTAACCCGCTCCGCACATCACGGATAACCGACGTATTGCTTCTCTTATCCTCCACATTCATGCGGATTACAACAAATATCTACCGACAAGCCTCTGTTTCCCGGCGGCATCCTGACAACATCATTTCATGGCATATCTCTGCAAATGCAGACGCAGAGCTTGTCATCACAGCCTTAGTATTTCACTTTTTTCTTTATTTCCTTTTTGTGTTTGATCCATTATCAACATAATATGCATTCCAATCGCTATACCACCCATAACAATGGCTAATTTAGAATCCACATTTAAAATGCAGATTATTAAACAGATAATTGCACCTAACATTGCCAATATTCTTATTTTACAGTCTTTTTTATCATCGTATTTGTTCCCTTTCTACAAGTTTAATAATAAAATTTTCTTGAAGTCATCTTCCCGGAGAGATATTTTCATGGAATACTGTTTATTCATATGTCTTCTCAGCTTCTTTCATATTAAAAATTTGTTAGTTATGTCTGTTAGTTACCTGTTAGTTACGTATATTTTTCTGTGTTTTCTTATATCATTTTATCATTTTTAATATATAAAGCAAAAACCGCCGCAATCCCTTGAGATTACGGCAGTTGAGCACTTTCTTGTATTAAATTATTTAGAACTTTCCGTTGTCTGCTGCTTCCTGTACGGCAACAGCAACAGCAACTGTGGCGCCGACCATTGGGTTGTTGCCCATGCCGATAAGACCCATCATCTCAACGTGAGCAGGAACTGAAGAAGAGCCTGCGAACTGAGCGTCTGAGTGCATACGTCCCATAGTATCTGTCATACCGTAAGAAGCAGGACCTGCTGCCATGTTGTCAGGATGAAGCGTACGACCTGTGCCGCCGCCTGAAGCTACTGAAAAATACTTCTTGCCTGCCTCAAGTCTTTCCTTCTTGTATGTACCTGCAACAGGATGCTGGAATCTTGTAGGGTTTGTTGAGTTACCTGTGATAGAAATGTCAACATTTTCCTTCCACATGATTGCTACACCCTCTGTTACGTCGTTAGCGCCGTAGCAGTTTACCTTAGAACGAAGACCATCTGAATAAGCTGTTCTTGAAATTTCCTTAACCTCACCTGTTGAGTAATCCATCTCTGTCTCAACAAATGTAAATCCGTTAATTCTTGAGATAATCTTTGCCGCATCCTTACCAAGACCGTTTAAGATAACTCTCAATGGTTTTTTGCGAACCTTGTTAGCCTTCTCAGCGATACCGATAGCGCCCTCAGCGGCTGCAAATGACTCGTGACCTGCAAGGAATGCGAAACACTCTGTATCCTCCTCGAGAAGCATCTTTCCGAGATTGCCGTGTCCCAAACCAACCTTGCGCTGATCAGCAACCGAGCCCGGAATACAGAAAGCCTGAAGTCCCTCTCCGATAGCCGCAGCAGCCTCTGAAGCCTTTCTTGCTCCCTTCTTGATTGCGATTGCAGCGCCTACTGTGTAAGCCCAGCATGCATTTTCAAAACAAATCGGCTGAATGCCCTTTACCATATTGTATACATCTAATCCGGCATCCTTTGTAATCTTCTCTGCCTCTTCAATAGAAGAAATGCCGTAGCTGTTTAATACTGAATTAATTTTATCTATTCTTCTTTCATATGATTCAAATAAAGCCATTATAGTATCTCCTCCTTACTTTACTTCTTCGTCTGTTCTTGGGTCGATAATCTTAACAGCGTCAGCAACTCTGCCGTACTGTCCGCAAGCCTTCTCATAGGCTGTATTAGCGTCATCACCCTTCTTGATGAAATCTGTCATCTTTCCGAGATTAACGAACTTATAACCAATAATCTGATTATCCTTGTCAAGAGCGATACCTGTTACATAGCCTTCTGCCATCTCAAGATAACGAGGTCCCTTTGCGAGAGTACCATACATTGTACCAACCTGAGAACGAAGTCCCTTTCCGAGGTCCTCAAGACCGGCGCCTACGGCAAGACCGTCCTCTGAAAACGCGCTCTGAGTTCTTCCGTATACAATCTGTAAGAAGAGCTCTCTCATTGCTGTATTAATAGCATCACAGACAAGGTCTGTGTTCAATGCCTCCATAACTGTCAAACCAGGCAAAATCTCGGCTGCCATAGCTGCTGAATGTGTCATTCCTGAACATCCGATCGTCTCAACTAGAGCCTCCTGAATAATACCCTCCTTTACATTCAGCGTAAGCTTGCAGGCGCCCTGCTGAGGAGCACACCAGCCAACACCGTGTGTAAAGCCTGAAATATCCTTAACTTCCTTATTCTGTACCCATTTTCCTTCTGTTGGGACCGGAGCTGCACCATGATGAACGCCCTGAGCTACCGGACACATTTTTTCAACTTCCTGTGTATAAATCATTTTCATACTCCTTTCGTAATTTAGAGGTTCTTAATGTACTTCTCTAACCGTACTTCGGTTATTTTCTCACAAACATTTCAAATAGTCAACGACCTTTCAACGATTTCATTCCTATTCTTATAAATACTTTCTGCGGGAACGCAGCCTCTGACGCTTGAGAGAGGATAAATATTTGAATTTCTTCCGACTATTGTCCCCGGGTTAAGAACGCTTCCGCAGCCAATTTCAACATTATCTCCGAGAAACGCCCCTATTTTTTTTATTCCTGTATCAACGGGCATATCCGGACCTTTTATTACAATCAGTTTCTTGTCAGACTTTACATTTGATGTGATAGAGCCTGCCCCCATATGAGCCTTATAGCCCAGAACAGAATCTCCAACATAATTGTAATGAGGCACCTGAACCTTATTAAACAGGATAACATTTTTGAGCTCCGTCGAATTTCCGACTACCGCCCCCTCTCCAACAACAGCATTTCCTCTTATAAATGCGCAGTGGCGCACCTCGGCATTCTTTCCTATAATGCAGGGACCGCTGATATACGCCGTTTCAAAAACCCTTGCGCTCTTTGCCACCCATATATTTTCGCCTCGTTTTTCATACTCCGATTCCGGCAGAGAATTTCCGAGCCTTACAATAAATTCGCCTATTTTTGAGAGCACCTCCCACGGAAATATGCACCCTTCAAAAATATCCGCCGCAATAGTCTCCTTTAAATCAAACAGGGCTTCAATTTTAATACTGTCGTTCATACTGCTCCTTTCATTCAACCGTTACAGACTTTGCAAGATTTCTCGGCTTGTCGACGTCATTTCCCTTCAAAACAGCCGTATAGTAGGCAATAAGCTGGAGAGGAACTGCCGCAACCATAGGCATAAGCATCTGATCCACCTCCGGCAGGCGTATTATGTGGTCAGCCACGCCGTCCTCCACAACAACCTCCTTGCCGCACACAAGAATAACCATAGCGCCTCTCGCCTTAACCTCTTTTATATTGCTGATTGTCTTATCAACCAAATCGCTCTGAGTTGCCACAGCAATAACAGGCATATTTTCCGTTATAAGAGAGATTGTACCGTGCTTTAACTCTCCCGCAGCATATGATTCGGAATGAATATACGAAATTTCCTTTAATTTGAGAGAACCTTCCATGCTGAGCGCATAGTCCAGACCTCTTCCAATGTATAAAAGGCTGTCTGCATTAACGAGTTTTGACGCAACGTACTGGCAATGATTTTCAAGCCCTATCGCCTCCTGAATAACATCAGGAATCTCTTGAAGCTCCTCAGTAAGCTTCTGGCACTGCTCCTTTGAAATCCTTCCGACGCCGTACGCCAGCTCAAATGCCAGAAGGTACATTACCGAAATCTGCACCATATACGCCTTTGTTGACGCGACTGAAATCTCAGGACCCGCGTGAGTGTAAACCACCATATCAGCCTCGCGCGCAATAGACGAGCCCTTCACATTTACAACAGCCATTGTGTCAGCCCCTCTTGACTTAGCCAGTTCAAGAGCCGCCTTAGTGTCGGCTGTCTCACCTGACTGTGAAATAACAATCATCAAATCACGCTCATCAATTAGAGGGTCTCTGTACCTGAATTCAGAGGCAATATCGACTATAACCGGAATTCTGGCAAGTCTCTCAATAACGTATTTACCTACCATACCTGCATGCATCGCAGTTCCGCAGGCAACTATAAATATTTTGTTGTATGCGCCAAGCTTAGCCGCGTCAAAGCCCTCAGCCGTAAAATCAGGCATAGAATCCGATATTCTCGGAGTAATTGTCGTCTTAACGGCATTCGGCTGCTCGTTGATTTCTTTAAGCATAAAATGCTCGTATCCGCCCTTCTCGGCAGCATCTACATCCCAGTCGGCAGTATGAACGCTCTTGTAAAGCTGCTCCCTGTGAATATTATAAAATGTAACGTCATCCTTTTTGATGACGGCAATCTCATTGGTATCAAGCAGATAATAATCCCTTGTATACTTCATAATCGCCGGAACATCAGAGGCAATAAAATTTTCATGATCGCCCTTTCCTACAATAAGAGGACTATCCTTCCTGACAGCAAAAATTCTGTCCGGAAAATCGCGGAACATTACGCCGAGCGCATAAGAGCCCTTAATCTCGGCAAGCGACTTAATTATTGTATCGACCGGATCGCCCGTATAGTAGTAATCCAAAAGCTTCGCCACGGTCTCCGTGTCAGTCTCGCTCACAAAGCTGTACCCCTCGCTGATCAAAAACTCCTTAATCTGCCTGTAATTTTCGATTATTCCATTGTGAACAACCGTCACTCGTTTATTTCCGTGAGGATGAGAGTTGATGTCAGACGGCTCTCCGTGAGTAGCCCAGCGCGTATGACCTATGCCGACATGTCCCTCGGGCTTTCCGTCAAACGCCATTTTATCTCTCAAATTTGCAAGCCTGCCCTTGCACTTCTCAACCTTGATTACCCCCTGTTCAATAACAGCAATTCCAGCCGAATCATACCCTCTGTATTCAAGCTTTTCAAGCGCATCCAACAGAACATCCGTACAACTTCTGTCACCGACATAACCAACAATACCGCACATAAACGCTCCAATCCTGTGAACTTTTGTTAAGCAGCGCTTCAAGCCCACATTTATTTATAATTTTTTGAAATCTCATTAAACTGTCCGACAAGCTCAGACTGATTGTTCAGGCGCATAACCGCTAAAGTCCTGCGCTTTACAAAGCCCTCAAGCTTTTCAAGATATTCGTCTGACGTAATCGAGCCCTCTGCCACATAATTAAGTCCCTTCTCCCAGCTTGCGGTAAGTTCAGGATTTAAAAGATGCACTATCGACCGGTCAACAACGTCATATATAATCTCGCCGAGCTGAGTCGGCGTGATAATCTGTGTCTTTTTGTTAGTTGAAATATATCCGATATTATTTAATTTTTTTAAAATCTCCGCTCTGGTAGCGCTTGTTCCTATACCCGAGCCCTTAATCTGTGCTCTGAGCTCCTCATCCTCTATAAGCTGTCCCGCATTTTCCATCGCAAGAATAATAGAGCCTGAATTATAACGCTTTGGCGGTGAGGTTTCGCCCTCCTTAATCTCAAATCTAACAAGGCTTAGTTTATCATTTTTCTTGAGTTTTTTCAATGCCTCAAGCACAGCGGCGTCAATCGCCGCGCCCGAAGCGGCTTTTGACTCATCTGTGGCGGCTCCGTCTGTTTCCGTTTTTACGGCTCCGTCTGTTTTTCCTGCCTCCTCCTGCTTTGAAGCCTTTGAAAATGAATTTTTTGCCACCCTCAGATACCCTTCGTCAACCAATACCTTAAATGATGCGGAAAAATGTTCCTTTTTGCAGTCAAGTCCTATTGACACCCTGCTGTACTGTGCCGCAGGATAAAAAATGCCTAAGAATCTTCTGACTATAATCTCATATGTTCTCGCCGCTGTCTGCGACAGACCTTTAAGAGCTCCAAAACCCTGACCTGTCGGAATAATTGCATAGTGATCGGTTATTTTTTTATCATCACAGTATCTCGTCTTCTCTATACCCGCATATTTTTTATCTGACAAAATCTCCTCCGCGAATGACCTGACGGGTGCAAAGTTCAGAAGTCCCGAAATATTTTTGCTAATCTCCTTACAGACAGCCGTTGAGAGAACTCTTGCGTCAGTTCTCGGATAGGTGACGAGCTTTTTCTCATAAAGCTCCTGAATAATATTCAATGTCTGATCCGGACTTATTTTAAACAGCTTTGAGCATTCGTTCTGAAGCTCCGCCAGATTATACAGCAGAGGCGGATTTTTTGTCTCTTTCTTTCTCTCTATGGCATCGATAACGCCTTCCGCCGGAAGCGGCTGTGAGAGATAATCCGCAAGCTCCTGAGCCTTCTGCCTGTCCTTAAATCCGTTTTCCTTATATAAAAACGGCGTCTGGTAATATCTGCTGTCTGGGGTAACCTTCCACTCAGCCTCAAACGTTTTTCCCTGTTCAGTCTCAGCACCTTTTTCCGCGCCCGCGTCAGGAAGCTCTGCCTGCGTCACCACTCTGAAAAACGGCGTTTTCACAAAGGCGCGTATCTCGCGCTCTCTTCTCACAATCATACCGAGAACACAGGTCATAACGCGCCCGACTGACACAACCGTCCTGTCTGTCTTCAGATAATTTGAAATATTCCTTCCGTATTTGAGCGTCAGCACCCGCGAAAAATTAATTCCCATGAGGTAATCTTCCTTTGCGCGAAGATATGCGGCGTCGCTTAAATTATTATATTCGGATAAATCCTTTGCATTCTTTATTCCTTTGAGAATTTCCTCCTCAGTCTGCGAATCAATCCACACACGTTTTTCCTTTTTATCATGAACGCCCGCCTGCTGCCGCACAAGTCGGTAAATGTACTCCCCCTCGCGCCCCGAATCGGTGCAGACATAAATCGTCTCCACATCTTGGCGGTTTAACTGCCCCTTAACAATATTAAACTGCTTTTCAACAGCAGGTATAACCTCATAGAGAAACTTACCTGGCAGGAACGGAAGCGTATCAAAGCTCCAGCGTTTAAGTCTTTCATCGTATTTTTCGGGATAGCTCATAGTCACAAGATGACCCACGCACCATGTTACAATATAATTTTCAGACTCAAGAAATCCGTCCCTTCTCGAAAAATTCTGATGCAATGCTCTCACAAATTCCTGCGCCACACTCGGTTTTTCCGCTATAAATACTGATTTTCCCATATTTACTCACCCTGTCTTGCGCCGGATTTATCCAATGTCATGCTGTAAGCAGGCAAAAATTCCTTCATGAAATAATCTGCTTCCGGCAGTTCTAAATCCTTCAGAAACTTTTCGATAGTACTCTGCGCGTCCGCAAAATCCTTATTTCCCATCTGCTGTTCCTCAAGGCACTTGATTAGAGCAGAAAGCTTGTCAGCCGCCTTTACAAATCTCCAAAGTTTGCTCTCCTCCTCGGTCTCAAGCAAAAGCCCGTCATAATACTTTCTCATTTTCTCAGGCAGACCCTCAAGCAGCTCATCCTTTGCAACGCGCTCAACCTCGGCATACGCGTTTCTGATCACAGGGCTGTAATATTTTACCGGAGTAGGCATATCTCCCGTGATAATCTCAGTCACATCATGATACATTCCGATAAGCGCAAGTCTTTGAGCGTCAATGTTTCCTCCGAAAATCTCATTATGTATAATACCGAGCGCATGCGCGATAAACGCCACCTCAAGGCTGTGTTCGCTTATATTTTCATCTCTTGTATTGCGCATAAGCCCCCATCTGTTAATATATTTCATTCTGGACAGCATCGCGTAAAAATGATTATTTCCCAAAATTAATATCCTCGCTTTCCAAACTAAATATTTATTTTACTTTAAACAGACAAAGTTTACAAGATAAAAATGTGCTTCGCACATTCCCCGCTTTTTTGATATAGAAATGCGAAAGCTTTCCTATATCAAAAAAATACCGCCGGCCCGTTCAACCGAGCCAAGCGGTATTATAAACAGATATTTATTTCTTTGTGATATATCCCTTTGCCTTTAAGAGCTCCGCGATAAGTACGGCGCCGCCTGCCGCGCCTCTGAGCGTATTATGTGAGAGACCTACAAACTTGTAGTCAAACACACTGTCCTCTCTGAGTCGTCCAAGCGAAATTCCCATACCGTTTTCATAATTTACATCCAGCTTAACCTGAGGACGGTCATCCTCCTCAAGATACTGTATAAACTGCTTAGGAGCGCTAGGAAGGTCAAGCTCCTGAGGCACGCCCCTAAAGCTTCTCCATTTTTCTATTATCTGCTCCTTCGTCGGCTTCTTCTCAAAATTGACAAATACTGCCGCCGTGTGTCCGTCAAGAACAGGAACACGGATGCACTGGCATGTTATTACAGGCTCCGCTGCCGGAACAATCTGTCCGTTCTCAACCTTGCCCCATAGTCTTAACGGCTCCTTCTCACTCTTCTCTTCCTCGCCGCCTATGTAAGGAATAATATTCTCAACCATTTCAGGCCACTGCTCAAAAGTCTTTCCCGCTCCTGAAATAGCCTGATATGTTGTTGCCACAACAAGTTTCGGCTCAAACTCCTTAAGGGCATGAAGCGCCGGCGTATAGCTCTGAATAGAACAGTTAGGCTTTACACATACAAAACCTCTTGTAGTTCCGAGTCTCTTTCTCTGCGCCTCTATAACTTCAAGATGCTCAGGGTTGATTTCCGGTACAACCATAGGAACATCAGGAGTCCAGCGGTTAGCGCTGTTGTTAGACACAACCGGCACCTCAGCCTTTGCATATCTCTCCTCAAGAGCTTTAATCTCATCCTTAGGCATATTTACCGCACAGAACACGAAATCTACCTTTGAAACTATCTCATCAAAATCCTTATCCATATCATAGACAGTCATTTTCTTGACATACTCAGGCATTGCCGACGTCATCTTCCAGCGTCCTTCAACTGCCTCCTCATAAAGCTTTCCTGCTGAACGGCCGCTGGCTGCCACAAGAACAACCTCAAACCACGGATGATTTTCAAGCAGCGTAATAAAACGCTGTCCAACCATACCTGTACCGCCAAGTATACCAACTCTCAACTTATCACTCATGTCTAAATTCTCCCTTTTTCTATTAGTCTGTCTGCAAATTTATCAACCTGCCTGCACAACAAGTGTACGCCACAAACCATTATGTATGTTTCCGAAATATCAGGCCCAAATGTCTTTCCGTGGCGGACATTTGTATTTTGCACTTAGAAGATACTATCACAAAGATTAAGATAATGCAACACCTTTATTTACATTTTATTAGTTTCATGCGTTCAGGCGGTAACCCGCGCCCCAGACAGTTTCGAGAATTTTTGGATTTTTGCTGTCATCCTCTATTTTCTCTCTTATGCGGTTAATATGTACCATGACCGTAGCACTGTCGCCTGTATAGTCATATCCCCATATTTTTTCAAATAACTGTTCTTTTGAAAATACTATGTTGGAATTAACCGCCATAAATTTTAACAGCTCAAATTCACGGTTTGTCAGCTTTATCTCTCTGTCTCCCTTATACACCTTCCAGCTCTTTGTAAGTATGCGCAGATCATCAATTATTATCTCGTCCTGGGCATTATCCGACTGGTGCGAAGCATTTTTTTGGGCTCTCTCATTCTGTCTGAGATTGGCGTTTACCCTTGCAACCAGCTCCGCAGGGTCAAACGGCTTCGCAATATAATCGTCCGCCCCCGCCCCAAATCCTCTTATTTTATCAACTGTCTCTGTTCTGGCAGTTACCATAAGAATAGGAATATCAACCTTTTCCCTTATATTGCAGCAAATGTCATACCCGTTTTTTCCGGGCAGCATTAAATCGAGCAGTATCAGGTCAAAGCCGCCCTTATCGAGTTCTCTTTCCGCGCCCTCAGCGTCTCTCACAACAACGGCGTCATAGCCCGAAGCCTCAAGATAGGTCTCCTCGACCATACTTATATTCTCATCATCCTCAACAATTAAAACTCTTTTCTTATCAGCCATATTCAATATCCCCGCGCTCTAAACAATAAATTTTTCCGTATTGCCGGCAAATAATGTTTATTTAATTTTACTGCTCTTGCATCGGCAAATCTATGTAAACCGCAAATCCGCCGTTATTTTCAGCACTGACTGAGCCGCCCATTTCCTCTGCAAGACATTTTACAATATAGAGTCCAAGTCCGCTTCCCTCTTTTTTATTTCTCGACTCGTCACCCCTGTAAAATTCATCGAAAATATAAGATATTTTCTCTTCCGGCACTCCTTCGCCGTTGTCCCTGACACATACGCGCATATATTGTCCCTGCGCTTTCTTCATGGCCGAAATTTTTATTTTGAGAGGCTCAGCCTTTGCATATTTAATGCTGTTATCCACAAGATTATCCAATATGCGTGCAAACTGCTCCCTGTCAATCAGAATACTTTCATACAAATCCTGTGTTTCCGCCTCAAGAATGACAGCTTTATCGGAATATACGCATCCGCTCTGCTCCCGGCTCACATCCAAAAGCTCGTTTTTATCCCTCACATAGCTCTCTATAAAATCTGATATTTTTACGCTCTCAATATTAAGTGTCAAATTTCCGCTTTCAAGCTTTGACAGATATATCATCTGTCTCAGCAATATATCCATATCGCCTGTTCTTCTGTACGCTGCCTGCAGAAATCTCTCCCTCTGCTCAGGCGTTTTGGCAACTCCGTCAAGCATACCTTTTATTGTTCCCTTGACCGCTGTCAGAGGCGTTCTCAAATCATGTGAAATTCCGGCAATCATGTCTGTTCTTGCCTTCTCATACTTTATATTCTTTTCCTGCTCCGCGAGAATGGCCTTCTGCATATCGTTAAACATTCTGCACACTCTCTCAAATTCCACATCGCCGCTGTACACTATGTCCTGCGAGAGCTGATTGTTTTTAATCCTCTCCGCTCCATCAGCCAGTTCATCTAACGGCACCATGATGTGCGCTGTGAGATTTTTTGTAAACAGACGATTGACAATAATAAACACCGCTATACAGAGAATACCGTCAAGCACAAATAAAATAATAAATTCATTCCTGTATATAGTGAAATCCTTTATCATTTCCTCAACCTGGCTTTCGTCAGCTACCTTTTCTATGATTGTCTTGACTTCTTTCTCGATATATTCAGTATAAATTTTAATCACAAACGCATTAATAACCAGAAACAGCCCTAGCGTGACCAAAATCATAGCTGCGTTTGATTTAAAAATTCTTTTTTTTACGGTATTTTTATCCATTTAAAATCTCCTGTAACTCAATGCTTCTTTCTTACAGTGTCTCATACCTTTCTCAAATTTTTTCCTTCTTAATCTGAATTCTGTATTTTATCAATTATAATTTTATTCATATCATCATATGAATTCCAATATTCTTTCTTTACATTTATTCCGCCATAAACGAAAGTTTTCTTAATCTTATCCATAATTTTTTTTGGCGTAAAGCCTGTTTTTTCTATTATTAAGTTTTCTGTTACAGAGATAATTTCATGAGCCGCCAGATTTCTGATATTTTCCTCGACAGAACGCAAATCTTTAACCAGCTTTTTTAAATCCTCATCATTTGAAAAATAATTTATAATATTTACCAAATGCGTCGAATAAACATTTTTATAATCAAATCTGCTGAAATCATTTGTAATAGCTGTTAAGACCTCTGTTCCCAAAAGCTTGTTCTTATCCCACTTCCTTACATTGCGGCTATATGAACAATATTCATTTATATTTATTCTTAAATTAGTTTTTATAATCAACTCAAAAATATCGACAATAATAGGCGTTAATCCTCTTATAAAATCCGCATATTCCTTTCGCTTTAATTTTAAATCAAGATTTAGGGCATACTCAAAATATTTTTTCTCATTCCCGGACTTTACAGGAAAACAATTTATTTTTAATTTTTCAGAAATTTTTTCCGCCATACTAAAGTCGAGCAAATTTCTTGCTTCCGCCATTGTAAGCAGCTCCATATATCTTTCTGTGATTGCAGAAGGAATTGTCTTTGCAACCTCTGCAGCAGCAGAATAATTGTATGCCTGTATATGTTTTTTTATAATCTCCTCTTTTATAAGAATTGACAGCGTAGGACAATTAACCTCTCTGCACCGGTTTTCAAAATCGTCCCTGTTATCTTCATTTAACTCCCAAAGTGTCTCCACATCATAATTTTTGTGCAGGTGTTCATTCATTCCCTTTTCAGGCGTTATAACCTGTATTGATTTACACCTGAATTCACCCAGCGTTGTCAAAACAAGAAGTCCGCTTTTCATCGCCGGCGTCCCGGATGATATATTTAACAGAAGCGTATCGGTGTCATCCATAGAAACCGTGAGTTCTGAAATAATTTTTTTAAAATCTTTGTAAAAGAAATCAAAATCCTGAACATTCTTTAACTCCGGACGCTCATATACTTTATATTCCATTGTGCGTTCCTGAAGTTCACATAGTTTGTCCAGACAAAATCTGTACCTGTCATCTGCCTCCTGATTTTTAAGGATTTCATAAGACATATATAAATATACTTTGTCCGGTTTGTAAACACGGCATATATGCAGTAACGCGCCGTCCCTGCAATTTGTTAAAGATATTGGGTCTGTCCCTCCCACAGGTGAAAATAAAATTGTTTTATTCATCAAATCCTCCCCCTATATTAAAATAATATCATCCTGCTCAAAATCGTCTTTCATTCCCCACGCCGATATCTGACCTTTTCCAATAATACGATAAACTCTTACGCTATCCTCGTCAGAAACATAGGCTGGAATCTCACTTATAAGCTTGTCATATTTTTTTCTTGACAGCAGTGCCTCAAATGCCGATTTTTGTACCCTGTTTCCATACCCCTGCAAATATTTTGCAAATTTTATTCTTTTTTTATTATCAACAATATCATAAATAATCAATACAAATATTTTATCAGGTTTATGTTCTTCTAAAATATCAAAAAAGTAATCTTCTCTCTGCATTAATCTCACCTAATTCTGATTGGCTCATAAATTGCCGCATCATTGCTTTCGACAGCTCTGACAAGCTGACCTATCTGTAATGAAATAGCCCTTCTAAAACTGACTTCATAATCTACATATGATATGTATTTATTTAATGTCTGAAATTTTTTCTCCAGCTTATTCAAAAACATTTTCAGCGCATCTTTTCCAATAAATACTCCGGGAGCTTCAACATCAACATAAAAATCATCTTTTTGTACTTCATGTCCGTTTATCATACTCATAACTGTTGCATCGACTAATACAGCTCTCCATTCCTCCATCATATCACTTGCAAGAGTAGGATGTTTTTCTGCATCACGGTGCATAAAACCAAAATATGGATTAAGCCCCTTTGCTTCTATTGCTCCGTATATTTCATTCATTAAAATAGAATATCCCAAACTAATCATAGAATTAAACTCATCCATTGGGGGACGCCTGCTCCTGCCTTTAAAATAGAACTCTTTATCCACACATTTTGACAAACCTTCAAAATAGTATTTTGCTCCCATACCTTCATATCCCATTAACTCTGAAAGCTGTTTTGATGTCTGACTTTTTGAAATACCGTTATTAATCATTTTTTCCATTTCAGAAACATCTGCGCCCTTACTTTTCGCATAGCGACGTAACACAACTAACTGATTTTGAAGCTTTGCACCAATAATTTTTTTTGCCAGTTCAAATGAAAATTGCTTATCATACAATGAAGCCTGTTTTCTCTGCAGTTCAGCCTTAATATGCCCGGTAGAGACAGTCCTTCCAAAATACTTTCCACCCTTTGAGAAATATGATACCGGAATACCTCTTTTAAGACATTCCTGCATACATTTTGCAGTAATCTGAGCATTCCCCAGAACAGTTATTGCCTCCAGTGTTTCAGCAGGAACACTCCTTATCATACCGTCTTTATATTTTACTGTAAATCTGTTTTCTTCTATCCCTATTACTGCGCCATTTTCATCTATATATAAGTAACTCATAAAATCCCCCTGTTCCATTTGTAAATTATATATTATATTTTCAATGTTTTAATATACTTTTCATACAGTCTTTTAGCGGATATATTTTATTTTTAAAATTACGCTTAGTCCTGATTATTTTAATAATTTTCCTTAATAATGCAAAACACCTGCCTGTTGATTATAAAAGGCTTGGGTTAAATCCACTGCTTTAAATGTAACAGATACTTATTATTCGACCTCCATTCATTAGATTATGACAAACAATAAAAAGCCACAAAAAACATTACTCCAGCAATAAATTATGCAGCTCCCATAGTTTTGCCTTTCTCCCTGCTTAGCACGGTTTACTTTTACTTTTCACCTTAATTGTACCACATGTCCAGAACAGTGCTTAAAAATTAAAAATCATATGGATTGTACTAATTTTAGACTTAATTTTATTCGGTATTTTCAATTAGATTAACTTTATTGTTGAAACTTGTTTTTTGCTTCATTTATGTCTTATATTTGATGTCTTTTTAACGTCTAAGGTGAAAACAAAATTTTTGTCCCCTCTCGGAGTATCTAATTTCTAATTTTATTTTAACTTATAATCTTTCACGTACTGGCGAAAAACGTTTCCGTCTCCTCTCGGAGTATCTAATTTTTAATAATACATCATTTTTACAAAGAGTACAAGATAAACAAGTTCTCGTCTTCTCTCAAACAAGTTCTCGTCTTCTCTCAAACAAGTTCTCGTCTTCTCTCAAAATATTTCTAATTAGTTGGAGATACAACCTTATATGCAAAATGGGAAGCGCTTCTGTCTCCTCTCGGAGTTTCTGATTTCTAATACATGGTTAATCTGTCGGATAGTACTTGCTGTCTTCGGTTTCCGTCTCCTCTCGGAGTATCTAATTTCTAATTAAAGCAAGCAATTGCTTCAATTAGCTGGGAAAAAGTTTCCGTCTCCTCTCGGAGTATCTAATTTCTAATATAACTCCGCAAAACTCTGAATGATTTCCTAATTCGTTTCCGTCTCCTCTCGGAGTATCTAATTTCTAATCGATGTGAGGCGGCTCGTCAATATTACGACGAGCAGTTTCCGTCTCCTCTCGGAGTATCTAATTTCTAATAAATATTTACTTGTTGTGACTTTAAAATATGAAAATGTTTCCGTCTCCTCTCGGAGTTTCTAATTTCTAATCAAATATGAATTTTGCTCTCGTGTTAGACGACGGGTTTCCGTCTCCTCTCGGAGTTTCTAATTTCTAATTCCCATGAAGCAACTTTTATATAGTTTTTCATAATGTTTCCGTCTCCTCTCGGAGTTTCTAATTTCTAATCAAAGGTAAAAAACAATGAAAAATTACGAAAAAATGTTTCCGTCTCCTCTCGGAGTTTCTAATTTCTAATAAGGCGGGATATTGCGAAAAAGATTATTTTTTTAAGTTTCCGTCTCCTCTCGGAGTTTCTAATTTCTAATCACGAAGCAAGAATGCTATGAAGAGTTGAAAGGGTTTCCGTCTCCTCTCGGAGTTTCTAATTTCTAATATACAAAAGAAGTTTTACGAGGTGAGCGAGTATCAGTTTCCGTCTCCTCTCGGAGTTTCTAATTTCTAATATGCAATTACTTGTCGTTTCAAAACGTAAATTATTGTTTCCGTCTCCTCTCGGAGTTTCTAATTTCTAATCAGGCTCTAATTCATTTATCGACAGTTTCTTTGACGTTTCCGTCTCCTCTCGGAGTTTCTAATTTCTAATCATCTTCAATTACGCTCAACAACTTCCCACGCGTTGGTTTCCGTCTCCTCTCGGAGTTTCTAATTTCTAATAGGAATAAACATGAACAACGATTACAATGTAACTATTGTTTCCGTCTCCTCTCGGAGTTTCTAATTTCTAATGAAGATACAGCAGAGGATACACAAAAAAAGAATTAAAGTTTCCGTCTCCTCTCGGAGTTTCTAATTTCTAATCTTTCTGATGCTGATTATAGCAAAAAAAAGTTTAGTTTCCGTCTCCTCTCGGAGTTTCTAATTTCTAATACAACGACCTTTTTTGAAAGTCTGGCACGGCAGATGTTTCCGTCTCCTCTCGGAGTTTCTAATTTCTAATAGACGGTCACAAGCCCGTAAAATGCAGAGTGGAGGAAAGTTTCCGTCTCCTCTCGGAGTTTCTAATTTCTAATGGTAAAGGCTGCTATTGAATATACAACAAAAAGGGTTTCCGTCTCCTCTCGGAGTTTCTAATTTCTAATGCAGATTTCATAATTTTGCAACATTTCTCTTTGCGTTTCCGTCTCCTCTCGGAGTTTCTAATTTCTAATGCTTCATCAGCCACAGGCTACTGCGGAGCTTCATCAGGTTTCCGTCTCCTCTCGGAGTTTCTAATTTCTAATAAATATAAATACACTGTTGAAAAGATTTCTTGAATGTTTCCGTCTCCTCTCGGAGTTTCTAATTTCTAATCAAAGGAATGAACAATAATGCCGATTGGCTCTTGAGCGTTTCCGTCTCCTCTCGGAGTTTCTAATTTCTAATCAAGGCTGGAATATATAGTCTTGAAGATATTGAGACGTTTCCGTCTCCTCTCGGAGTTTCTAATTTCTAATCCTCTCCCCTGCACCCCTGTATTTTCCTGTACCGAAAACCAAGTTAGCGTGGGAAAAATATTTCTAACAAATTTTATCTTGATTACAAGTAAAACAACATGCGCAACCCCAGTAAAACAGCCATGCGTCGCAAAAATCGCCATAAAGCTTATAAATTGATTTTCACTGCACACAAAAAACTCAGCTTATTTTTTCTACCGAGATAACCTTACACAGTCCCATCTGCAATACTTGACCGTTATATTTAGTACACTTCAATATATGAGGCGAAACGCCATATTCAAAATCTTTATAATGTTTATGTTCTTTTGGTACTTTAGTGTTTTTAAATACATTTACAGACATTTCTATCCCCTTCGATTTTCCCAACATAGGATAAATTACTGTCTTGCTTACAAAGCCTGTACCGCCTCCGATAAAAATATTGTTATCCTCAAGCATGTCCACCCCCGTATATGCTGACAGGAAGCAGTCATTATAACACCTGTTAAAGACTTTCAAGGCACGGTAAATATGGTCTATTGTAATACTGCACACCGTTTCATCAATAGTAAGGCTAAATTCTATCTCCGTTCCCGGGCAAATGCACTCCCTTAAAACATTTAATGATTTATACGCTCCGCCTGCATGGCGTTCCAGCTTCTGGCACATAACAATATTTCCTATATCAATAGGATTGCTGTCACTTACAATTACTCCCGACATAAAATCATTTACTGCGTCATTATGTCTGGTTTCTTTTCTGTTCAGAGTGTAAAATGCTTTTTCCTCAATACTATTTATTTCTCTCAGAAGAAATTTATTTCTCTTTTCATATATATTAGACGCAGAAAACAATTTATCTTTATATTCATCATATTTCCCTGACGATTTCATAACATCATATGAAAGCAAAACTGTTCTCAGCATTCCCTTTATAGTACTTCCCGGAATATATGCCTTTCCGTAAGAGTCCTTTATCTGTTCACAAACAGTTATCTTAGTTCCTCTTTGCAAAGCTGTATCTTTACAGCCAAGCGTGTAACTTACACATGGCAAAATTTTTTCTTTATCAATATTATATTTTTCCAGCCATTCTGCCAAATCAATACGACTGTTATTAATTACATAGCTCTCAAATTCAGACTGCAATCCTAACTTTTTTACAAGACAATACAGTTTAACCGTATCAAGAATACCAATCTTATCTTTAGATATAAAAAAATATTCTTTCTTGTTAAACATTTTTCCGCTTCCAACATGAACAGGTCCAATCACTTCAAGTTTTATACGGTAAGCAGCTAACCTTCTTTTCACACAGACACCCCCATAAATAATGGTTTGGCATATCTGTAAACAGAATGCCTTCCACCTGATGACACATCGTAAATATTTCCGTTAAATTTATGTATAAAACATGACCCGGATTTAAAAACATATATATCTCTTTTTCTCAGCTGTTCATCGGCATAATCTGCCGATGCCACAAAGCCGCTTCGTTTAACCAATAAATATCTTGCATTTTCAACAGCCTTTTCAAGTTCATTTTCATTTGGAAGCGAAACTGACAGCGTCATAAATTTATCTGAAGCATTTTCAATACGCAGACGTAATCTCTCAGGTATATCTGCCATATAAAACTCAAAACCCCCAAGTCCCGAATTTCTTCTGCCTCCAATTCCGCTAAACGACAGTCCCTCCATTAAGCCCTCAAAAAATTCTCTTACACCATTATCCTCATAGCCGACAATAATATACAATCCCGCATTTTTATTATAATAATATACGCCTATTCTATAAGGAGCAGTTTCCTTTTCTCCTCTTATCGAAGCCGAAACCTTTGTTATGCCATGCCCAAGACTATTTATTTTTTTTGCTTCTTCGGTTGAAAACTCTCCTCTGAGATAACTTTCAAAACCCGAAAGCGGAACAAATTCCATTTTTTTAAATATCTTTTTTTCATTTTCAGACGTTTCGCCGTTTAATTTATTTTCAATATAAATCATTGGCTTCGGAAGATAATATTCGTCATCAATGTATGGAAATGCGTCAGAAAATATCAGCTTATCTTCTTTAACATATTCTACAAGCTGTTTTAATAAACCTTCTCCCATTTTTACAGCCTCAACACACAGCGAAGAAAAAAAGGTATCAGCCTGAAATGTATAACTTGTGCTTTCAATAGAACTCTTTCCAAAATGAACACCGTTTTGGAATACAAGTTTGTATATTTTATAATCCATTTATTTCCTCTTTTCTGTGTGTCTCCCTAAATTGCAGCAGTAAGCATATCATTAATCTTATCTTCTGTTTCGCCGTCAAGTTCGCCTATGACCGTGTCTGCATGAATATCATTAAACTTAATTTTTCCGTATCCCCTTGAGCCGTTTCCGCCAATATAATCATACTGAAGAAGCCTTATTCCTTCAGCAATTACCTCAATATCCTCTATTAATTCTTCTTCTTTTTCAACCTCGTAAATAATATTCAAATCAAACTCCGCCCCTCTTATAACTCGCTCAATCTGACGAGGATTAGCCACAGCCGTAACTCTGTTTATCGAATTTTCAAATTTTATTTCAGTAAAATTTTGAAGCCCCATTTTATTTAATTGCTCTTTATTTGATAAAATCATATCTGAAATCTGAATACGGCTTCTTTTTATACAATCCTTTTTTGAACAGCCAAAAACACGCGTCAACCTCTCGTTATCATCATCAGGCTTTTCTGCAACATATCCTGTGTTAAACTCCTTTGCAAGCAGAGCCCTCATTTTTCCTTTGAGAGAACTTCCTGGTATCATCGGCAAGTTGCTTGTTACATCCTTAATAACAGATGCATCTACCGCACCGATAGCCGCATATACTGATGAACCTCCTATATGTAATCCTGTAACCGTCTCAATTTTTCCCGTTATTTGAATTTTTGCATACATATCTTTTTCCCCCTCTCAATCCTTTCCGCCGTAAAACTTATGAAAAGCGACAAGGGCTTCCATATAGCGGCTAAACAGTATATAATTTTTTCTGCTTCCATGTATCTCTTTTATTATTTGAAGAATATCAGCCTGTTCCGCGAAATCTCTTACCTTAGGCTCTCTTCCCATCTCATAGACAAAACGTATTCTCAGATATTCAATCTTTCCGACAAGCTCATCACTTAATTTATCGTTCTGCAAAGGTAATACCTCATTATAAATATCACTTGTCATAGAAAGAAGATTTCTTATCTTAGTAGTGGTTACCATCTGTTCAGTTTTGCCTGTTTTTTTATTTACTTTCGAGCGTAATTTATTAATCGCCTCTTCAGCCTTATCAACATAATTATTTTCGTTTATCATCGTTTTCCCCCTCCTTTTTTCTCTTTAAATATACATACAGGTTAATTGCAGTTTTTAGCTGCCTGATATTTTTATTCTTCTTTTGCTTATCACTTTCACTAATCCACTGATACATTTTCTTTAAAAACACGTCATATAGATTTTTCTTTTTTTCAGAAGCATTATCATCAGGCTCAAGTCTGGCTATAAGATAAACAAACCTTGCAAAATTAATTCTGTCATTCTGATTTCGGATTAATTCCAGGATTCTATATAGAAAAGAATTACCACGTTCATCGCATTCATCAAAGAAGGCTTTAATCACATTAAACTTATCCGCTATTACCTCATTTTCAAATTCGTCCCAGCTATATGTACCGTCACTTATCTCAACTCTGTTACCGTTTATGAATTCATCATGAGAACAGCCGTCTTCAAATAATGTTACAGAATTCTTCCCTATATTATTTTTAGATTTATTTTCCAGCGCTGCCGTCTCCTCGGCAATCACACTTATAGGATATTTGTCATGGTATATTCCGATGCCCGCCGAAATAGTCAACGTACCTTCTGTATATTTTTCAAAATTTTTTCTTATGTCAACCGACAACTCGATAACCTCATTCCATGCCCCCACAATAAAAAGGTCATCTCCTCCCGAATATACAACAGCCGCATTTCTCTTTTCTTTCCTGTCACCGTATATTATATATTCGGGGTTATTTAATATTTTATTAATATACAGTTTAAAGAACAGCGAAAGCTGTCTTGATAAAGCAGCCGTTCTTGACAGTGAGACATACCTGTTATCATTGTCAGCGTTATCAAATCCGGCAACTATCGCATGTCCAAGATTATCAACATCGGCTCTAAGAACTGCAATCCTCTCTATTCCTTCTGCCGCCGATGCAAATTCCTCAAACGTTCCTCCGTTTGCATAATCTCCGACCCACAATTTTGCAGCAATATGTTTACCGGTATACATCTTGTTCTTACCGTAAGCTCTTACATATTCCTCATTTGACATACGGCTTTTCAGACTTTCCTCTGTATCTGATATTAACGTATATCCGCACGGCAGAGGAAGTCCTTCATCTCGCTCATTTTTCACAACTGTGAATATCTCATTTTGCAAAATATTTCTTGAAAAACTTTCAATATCCTCACAAATTCCGCATCTGCCTTCATCATTTACTTTACCTATTCTCTTACAGACATTACACTCACGGTCATAATGCTTTACTTTCAAATTATTCAGGAAAATTATATCCTTTGAAGTATAACGATTTATCTTCTTATCTGAAAGCTGCCTGCTCAGGTTTTTAAATATATTTTTATAGCTTCCTGACGGCTCGTTATGCAATTCATTGGCACTGCACTCAATATAACCGCCTGCAATATAAAGTGAAATCTGAAAGTTTTCCATATACCATTCATTTATCTCACGCATGAATTCATCAAATATATTTCTCGCATTCTCCGTGTCAGGCAAAAGCATATAACAATGCCCTCCGCCTGAATAAATAAGATTTGCCCTTGACAAACCAAGTCTCTGCACAAGCAAATCTATTATATGCTCCATCATAATTTCAAGATAAAAAGAGCGTGAACGCAACGTCTTCAAAGCATTTTTCGTTGATATAGTATAAATAAAATTCTGTATACCTGACACATCAACAGACGCTATCATAAAAACCTTTTTATTATAAAATTCAGCACCATTTTTAAATAATTCAGTCCTGTAATCTGTAATACCGTTTTCACGCAAATATTCATAAATGCAGCCGGAAAATGCAGCAGTCAGTTTTAAATGGTCATACAGAGATATATCCGCCACTTCTTTTTTTGATGTTGATGACGGAACAAAAGATAAATTAGCCTCAAGCACTTCAAGCAATGAATTAATGTACTCTATGTTCCAATTTATTCCTTTTAAATTATCTGATATGTTCTGCAATATTTTATTATACTGAAACTCATCAAATTTCTCAGTCTCATTTACCGGATAATTAATTTCACCGTCGGGGTTAAGAACTGACGCCCTGTAATACATATTTTTATTATTCTTATTTAAAATGTTAAATATGGGCTGCAACGACGTGTGAATCTCAAATCCTGTTTCTTCCTGCATTTTATATCTTCTGTCTGCTGCTGACGCTATATTGTCCGCAATATATACAATATACGCCAATGCATCATTTGAAACATCTGCATCCTTAAGAGCATCCGCATGATGATACCTCACGCAGTCAAGTATATCTTTATCATCAATTAAAATATGCTCTTTTAAATATTCATATCCGCTCTGACCGTGCTTTCGCTTATCTGCACCCTGGCGGTATATAACCTTTCCAATATCGTGCAGCAGTCCTCCTATAACTAACTTTACGGCTTCATCTCTCATTTTTTCGCATCCCCCTGTACCTTCAGCGCGCCCATACCCATAGCCGACTTAATTCCCACGCCTGAAAATCCACCAAATCTGAACAACATTCGTGCATAAGCCGCTATTGTATCCGCTCCGTTTATTTTTATAGTAATATTCCCATGAAAAGCAGGAATTGAAATTCCCTCTAAAGGGAACAAAACTGACTTCAATCTGTACTTTTTTATTTCACTCTTTTCTGCCAGCATTTCCAGAATGTCTTCGTCCAGCATTTCCATTTCAGCTAATATTCCGCTGTATTTATTCATAAGACTCTGATAAAGCAATCTTAAATCAGGATAAAAAATATACTTTCCCCTCTGTTTAAAAGCAGTAGGAGTTATAAATTCAATCCTGAAAATATGTTCAGGCTCCAAATTGTAAAATTCCGTGACAAGCTCCTGATGTCTTACCTCAAAAACTTCCTTTTCTAAGACCTGTATTTTTTTATTTTGTTTCTTAATCTCAAAAGCTCTAAAACTTTCACTCAGCAGCGGCTCTATTATTTCTCTTTCAGCATCATCATTCAAAGCGTTAACGCACCATAGCAATTTCTCATTCTCTTTATAAATAAACTGGCTATACGGATGTCTTTGCTGTGTGTGCAGAAATTCTGCATAATCCTTCGATATATTTTCAAATAACACGCCCTGTAAATTAGAAGAATTTTTATAGCTTATCTCTGCATCACTCAGCCGCATAACCAAACGCTTCATATAAATCCCCACCTGACATTTTTTAACAATTTTCTTGTATCTATTATATATAAATGCTTTTAAAAAGACAAGTTTATATTGCCTTTTCTCATAATAGCAATAGAAAAAACAACCGTCCGCCTGCATAATTCCAGCCAGCGTACGGTTGTCTTAATTTAATTCCTTATTCCGGTAATTTTGCTCTTTATGCCTCAATCTCCCTCGCTGTCACAAAAACTGTGTCGCCCGGCTGCTTTCCTATTTTTACTTCTGATTGCTTTGCGATATTAATATATTGCCGTTTTTGACAAACAAAATACCGGCGCCCGTTTACGCAGTTTAAATCGCTGCATAAAGGACACCGGTCATCAAAGCGGACCTTAACCCATCAGGTTCTCATCGCACCGTCAACTGAAAGTATTTCTCCTGTGACATAGCTTGCCATGTCGCTCGCAAGGAATAAAAACGCATTAGCCACATCTTCAGGCTCTCCGACTCTTCTTAACGGTATAGCGTTGATAAGAGGCTGTATCATCTGCTCCGGAAGCGCAGCCACCATATCAGTATTTGTAATTCCCGGCGCAACAGCGTTTACACGGATATTGCTTGGACCTAGTTCTCTCGCCAGAGACCATGTAAGACCGTTTACGGCAGATTTACTTGTAGGATATGCCACACCGCTCGGCTGACCGCACAAACTTACCATTGAGCTTGTGTTAATAATACAGCCGCCTCCCTGCTCCTTCATAATTTTAACAGCAGGCATCACAGCGTTAAAAATAGCGTTGACATTGAGCTGCATAACCTTTGTAAACTGCTCCTCCGTATAATTATCTATCGGTGTGCTGTCCGAAATTCCTGCATTATTTACAAGAATATCTATTCTTCCGTACTGAGCTTTTATTTTCTCTATAACCTCTTTCACCTCGGAAGCATCAGAGAGATTAGGATAGTATCCCGAAACCTCCCATGAAGAATTTTCCTCTCTGAGTGATGAGAGCGCCTTATTGACTGTCTCCTCTCTTGAGCCGAAGAGCACCACCTTCGCACCGTTCTCAAGATACTTTCTGACTATGGCATATCCGATACCCCTTGTACCGCCTGTTACAACTGCAACCTTACCCTTTAGCATAAATTACCCCTTTCTTAATTTGAAAAATAAAATATTTGAAAAATAAAATTTTATGATACTAAAATGAATAATATTAGTTTTTTTCTGCCAGCGAAGCCTGTGCAGCTGCCAATCTTGCAATAGGAACTCTGAACGGCGAGCAGCTCACATAGTCAAGACCTGCGTTGTGACAGAACTCAATACTTGACGGGTCTCCGCCGTGCTCACCGCAGATACCGCACTTTAAGTCAGGACGTGTGCTGCGTCCCTTGTCAACTGCCATTTTAACAAGCTGACCGACGCCGTTTCTGTCAAGTCTTGCAAACGGGTCAGACTCATAAATCTTGTTCTTGTAATAAGCGTCCAGGAACTTTCCGGCATCATCTCTTGAAAATCCGAACGTCATCTGTGTGAGGTCGTTAGTTCCGAATGAGAAGAACTCAGCTTCCTGTGCAATCTCATTTGCGAGAAGGGCAGCTCTCGGAATCTCAATCATCGTTCCAATCTTGTAGTTCATATCAGAATTTTTTTCTCTCTTAACCTGCTCTGCAGTTTCAACCACAACATCCTTTACAAACTTGAGCTCCTTCTTCTCTCCTACCAAAGGTATCATAATCTCAGGCACAATATCATAACCCTTTTCATTGTGCACCTCAATCGCAGCCTCCATTACAGCCCTTGTCTGCATTCTGGCAATTTCAGGATAGGTGACGGCAAGACGGCAGCCTCTGTGTCCCATCATAGGGTTAAACTCGTGGAGAGCCGCACATGTCTCCTTTATATCCTCTGCGGATATTCCCATATCCTCTGCCAGAGCCGCAATGTCCTCGTCTGATGTAGGCAGGAACTCATGAAGAGGAGGATCAAGGTAGCGCACCGTCATCGGCTTGCCCTCGAGAGTCTCATACATAGCCTTAAAATCAGCTTTCTGGAATACCAGAAGCTCGTTTAAAGCTGCCTCTCTTCCCTCGACAGTCTTTGACAAAATCATTTTGCGGATTTTAGGTATTCTGTCAGGCTCAAAGAACATATGCTCAGTTCTGCAAAGACCGATGCCCTCAGCTCCCAGCCTGATAGCGTTCTGTGTATCCTTCGGAGTATCGGCGTTTGTTCGCACACCAAGCTTTCGAAACTCGTCTGCCCAAGCCATAATCCTTCCGAAATTGCCGCTCACCGTTGCCTCAACAGTCTTTATGTCGCCCTTGTAAATCTTTCCTGTCGTTCCGTCAAGTGAGATATAATCGCCCTTATGGAAAGTCTCTCCTCCAAGCGTAAACACTTCATTCTCCTCATCTATCGAAATATCGCCGCAGCCCGAAACACAGCAGGTACCCATTCCTCTGGCAACTACCGCCGCATGTGACGTCATGCCGCCTCTCACCGTGAGAATACCCTGTGAAGCGTGCATTCCTTCAATGTCCTCCGGCGAAGTCTCAAGGCGCACAAGGATAACACGCTCACCCTTTCCGCCTATGCCTTCCTCCTTAGCCTCCTCGGCAGTAAACAGCACCTTGCCGGCAGCCGCTCCCGGAGATGCAGGAAGCGCCTCGCCCACAACCTTTCCCGCTTTAAGCGCGTCGGCGTCAAATGTAGGATGTAAAAGCTGGTCGAGCGACTTTGCATCAATTCTCATTACAGCCTCCTGCGGCGTAATCATATTCTCGTCAACCAGATCACACGCGATTTTTATGGCAGCCGGAGCCGTTCTCTTTCCGCTTCTCGTCTGAAGGAAATAAAGCTTTCCCTCCTCAATCGTAAATTCCATATCCTGCATATCGCGGTAATGATTTTCAAGCTTCATCGCCAGCTCCATAAATTGTCTGTAACAGTCAGGCATATCGCTTTCAAGCTGAGTGATAGGCTGAGGAGTGCGCACGCCCGCCACAACGTCCTCTCCCTGGGCGTTTATAAGATACTCGCCGAAAATACCTTTCTCACCGGTTGACGGATTTCTGGTAAACGCAACGCCGGTTCCCGATGTCTCGCCTTTATTTCCGAACACCATAGTCTGAACATTTACCGCAGTTCCCCAGTCACCGGGAATATCGTTCATTCTTCTGTATACAATAGCTCTCGGATTATCCCATGAACGAAAAACAGCCTTTATAGCCTCCATAAGCTGTTCTTTCGGCTCCTGCGGGAAATCCTGTCCGTTCATACTGTCCCTGTAAACCTTTTTAAACTTTGCAATCAGTTCTTTTAAATCCTCAGCCGTGAGCTCCGTATCAAACCTGATACCTTTCTTTTCCTTCACTTCATCAATAATCTTCTCAAAATATGACTTCGGAACTTCCATTACAACATCCGAAAACATCTGGATAAACCTTCTGTAGGAATCATATGCAAAACGCGCGTTTCCCGTTTTTTTCGCAAAGCCCTCGACAGACACGTCATTGAGACCGAGATTTAAAATCGTGTCCATCATTCCCGGCATCGAAGCTCTTGCTCCTGAACGTACGGAAACAAGAAGCGGGTCATTTATATCCCCGAACTTCTTCCCGTTAATCTCCTCAAGCCATGAAATAGCCTCAAAAACCTGCCGGCTTATTTCATCTCTCACTTTTTTGCCGCTGTTGTAATAATCCGTACAAGCCTCTGTCGTTACCGTAAAGCCCTGAGGAATCGGCATTCCAAGTCCTGTCATCTCAGCAAGGTTGGCACCCTTGCCGCCGAGCAGCTCACGCATTGACGCATTGCCCTCTGAAAATTTGTAAACCCATTTTGCCATACTGTGCCCCTCCGTTAATAATTATTAATGCAAATGCATTTATATGATTATACGTCTACATCAAGTATATACCTGTCATAGCCGTTTATCACTATAGTGTTTTTATATTTGTCCTCCCGTTTAAAACCTTTGCTGTAATTTTTATGCACATGACCATGAATAAAATACCTCGGCTCATAATTATCAAGAATACTCAGAAAAGCTTCAAATCCTTTGTGCACATGATCGTCTCCGTCGTTAATTCCGGCAGCCGGAGAATGTGTAAGCAAAATATCTATCCCTTTATTTTTTTTGAGCGGCAGCCACATTTTTTTTACGCGATGCCTCATCTGCGCCTCTGTATATTGATTTTTCCCTCCGTTATAGCGCGGCGAGCCCCCGAGTCCCATAATGCGAAGCCCGTTATACACATATATTTTATTTTCAATACAGATACATCCGTCAGGCGGAGCAATCTCATAGCAGTCGTCATGATTGCCCCGCACATACAATACAGGCGCCCTGGTAAACGAGGCAAGAAACGAAAGGTACTGAGGTTTTAAATCCCCGCATGACAATATCAAATCAATACCGTCAAGCTTATCCTTTTCAAAATAATCCCATAAATATTTTGATTCCACATCTGATAACACAAGTATTCTCATATTTTATCAATCCCAATAACATTTAATTTCAGCCGTCCGGAAAAATTAATCTTTACTGGGATTTATTCCCGTAATTTTTAAATTTAATCCGTATTGCCTGATTTTATTCCCTGGCTGAGTAATATAGCCCTTGCGCTGTCCTCCAGTTCATCCGCCGCCGGAATATAACCGACGACATTGTCAAGCAGCCAATCCATTGTAATTATATCCTCCGGACTCATAACATGCCCTGCTTTATTCTGAAGATGACGGTTCTGGTCATAGAGCTCATCAGAAAACGGCTCAAATTCGCCGCTGCAAATATCCTTTTTAAACAGCTCCACAAGCCGTCTCGTCTCCACCGGAATTTTATTTGAACATATAAGTTCAATTACTCCGGCTGACATTCCCCACCAGTAATTAAGCGCCTTTACATTGTCAGTATCCTCATCCCGCTTCCACGAGCCGCCAAGAATACTCTGTATAAGCTTCTCGTAGAAAACGCCCCAGTGCCATACAGGCATCGCTATGTGCTGCCTGTTGCCCACTCCCTCATTGTTATACAGCCCGAAACGCCTTGAACCGCACTTAGGAGTAATCATATCCTGGTCCGAGATATATCTTATGTCATCTCGCTTAAATTCAGCCTCAATATCCGCATTTTTCAGAGACGACCATTTAAGAAAAATCCTTGCTCTCGGGTTGACAAACTTTGCTCCCAGCGCAAACGCATTGATATTGGCTACCGTTCCGTAAACAGGATACTGAGCAACATATCCTATCTTATTCTGTGTGGAGAGCGCGCCCGCCAACACTCCGGTAAGAAACTTAGCCTCATACATTCTCGCGTAGTATGTTCTTATATACTTATGCGAAGTATTGAGCGAACAGTTAAGAATCTTGACTTCCGGATGCGCTATCGCCATCTTTACGCTTGCGATAATCATTGCGGGAGACGTGACAAATATAAGGTCTGCCTTATTGTCTATCATCATCTCTATCGCCTTCTCGTCGTCCAAATCAGGCTTGACGTTAGTTATGCTCATAGTCTCAATCTGCTCGCCGAAAGTATCATCAATATACTGACGCCCGAGCTCGTGAGCATAGCACCACTCCGAATTCTGCGGAGTATTTTCATAGATAAATCCGACTTTTAATTTTTTAGTTCCCGGCTTGGGAAGCAGATAACTTAAAATATTCTTTTTCGGCTCATTTACAGTGGGGTCCATTTTCAAATCAACAGCGCTGTCCTCTGACAGCAGTTCAAATTCCGCCCATGACTTCGCCACATTCTGCGCCATCTCCGACGGCGTCATTTTCTTAACCGACGAATATCCGAAAATATGGATAAACCTTAAAAACGCGTCGCCGACCGGATAATCAAAGCGGTCTCCGCCTCTTGAATCGAATGCGTTCTTAAATGAGAGAAAACATGACACAAAATCCATTTTTGCATCATCGTCCATCTTTTTGTCCGGCTCTATTCCGACAAGCTTCATGAGCGACGGAAAACTCCCTACCTTGCTGAAATATATATCATTGAGTCTCGTGCATTTGTAAAACTCCATGAATTCATAGTAAATCTTTACCTCAGGGTTGTCTGATTTCTTAGGTACCTTGCGGATGACATCCGCATTTACCGTTACCGCATTAAAATACTTGAGAACGCTCACACGCTTATTGCCCTCAAGCACATAAAATTTATTCATGTACTCATAGACCTTGATAGGGTCTCTGATACCCTCATTCACCTGACTCTCGCTAAGGCTCGCCCATTTTGCCGAAAACTCCGTGCCCCAGTCGAGCAGAGGCATAAAATTCCCCGCAAAAGCATTAGTCCTTGAAGCATTGCAGGTACCCACCACCAGTCTCAGCGGAATTTGGTCCACCGACAGGCTGACCTCCGAATCAATATCATCCTCAGAGACAAGATTTTCAAGTACGGGAAGATACGGGTATGCTCCCCTGTTCACACAGGCGTTATACTCTCTCTTACCCATTTTCAATGCTGCCATATAATCCTGAACTGACATAATAATCCTCATTTCTGAGCGACTTGTCGCGAAGAGGCGATGAGAAATCCGCGCAGGCGGTTTCTCATCTGCCATCAGAGCTATTTGCTTTCGCTCAGAAACAAATAGCCGTGTGAAAAATCAGCGCTTCAGCGTGATTTTTCGCACTAATCCTTTCCGATAAGCCTTTCAAACAGGCTTTATCTTTCCTTTCCCAATTATCCTGCTGTCTGTCTCCAGCATCCTCCTAGCTGCATTAATATTACCTGTTTATTATAACAGACCAGCTCTGTTTAGCCAACCAGATTTTTCACTTTACAATTCGCCTCAAATGTGCAAATATATTGGCGAATATACTGTATAAGGAGGTAAAGCTTTTATGATGCAGCTCCCTAAAGACCCGGTTATGCTTCTCTCGTTCACAAATATGCAGCTTCGCGATTACTATCCGACTTTCGCCGAATTCTGCAAGGCTTTTATGGTTGATGAGAAAACGGTGACTGATATTTTAGACAGCATAGATTATAAATATGACAGCCGCACCAATCAGTTCATCTGATTAATACGGCTGTCATGTTTTTTATATTTTATTTTTAATTTCTCAGCTCATCTTTGCTTCTGGCTTCCAGCCTTCCTCCAGCAACGTCTATCAGTATAGTTCCGGTGCTTATATTTCCTTCCAGAATAAGCTTTGCCGCCAGAGTCTCAACAGTCTTCTGCACATAACGCTTGAGCGGTCTTGCACCGTAAGTCGGGTCAAAACCGTGCGAAACGACAAATTCCTTAGCCTCGTCAGTAAGCTCTACCCTGAGCTCCTTATCGGCAAGGCGTCTGTTTACATCATCGATAAGCAGATTTACAATATTGCCGATGTTTTCTCTTGTGAGAGGCTTAAACATAATAATCTCATCGAGACGGTTTAAAAATTCAGGTCTGAAGTGTGCCCTCAAATCCTGCATTACAAGATTTTCAGCCTCCGGCTTAATCGTACCGTTCTCATCTATTCCGTCGAGCAGATAGGTTGAGCCGATGTTGCTTGTCATGATGATAATAGTATTTTTAAAATCTACTGTTCTGCCCTGGGAATCCGTGATACGGCCGTCGTCAAGCACCTGTAAGAGCACGTTAAACACGTCCGGGTGAGCCTTCTCAACCTCATCGAACAGTACGACAGAATACGGCTTTCTGCGGACTGCCTCAGTGAGCTGACCGCCTTCGTCATATCCCACATATCCCGGAGGCGCTCCTATAAGACGGGACACTGAATATTTCTCCATATATTCGGACATATCAAGCCTTACAATATTGCTCTCATCGTCAAACAAACTCTGTGCGAGGGCTTTTGCGAGCTCTGTCTTACCTACGCCCGTAGGCCCGAGAAACATAAATGAGCCGATAGGCTTTGTAGGGTCTTTAATTCCCGCCTTAGAACGGATAATAGCCTCGGTAACCTTAGTTACGCCCTCGTCCTGCCCTACGACACGTTTGTGAAGTTCGTCTTCGAGATGAAGCGTTTTCTGGCGCTCTGTCTCAGAAAGCTTTGCAACCGGAATTCCCGTCCATCTCGAAATAATCTTGGCAATTTCCTCCTCAGTAACACTTTCATGCACCAAATCAAGACTTTTATTTTTAATCTTTTCTTCAGCTTCACTGAGCTTTTTCTGAAGTGCCGGGAGTTTACCGTACTGAAGTTCTGCCGCCTTCTCAAGATTATATTCTCTCTTTGCTTTGGCAATATCATTATTCAACTGGTCTAACTCTTCCTTAATTTTGCTTACCGAATCGACGCTGGCTTTCTCGTTATCCCATTTTGCCTTCTGCTGGTTAAACTCAGAGCGGAGCTCCGACAGCTCTTTTTGAAGATTTTCAAGACGCTCTTTGCTCAGGTTGTCTGTCTCCTTTTTAAGCGCCGCCTCCTCAATCTCAAGCTGCATAATCTTTCTCTGAAGCTCATCGAGCTCGGCAGGCATTGAATCAAGCTCAGTCTTAATCATAGCGCACGCTTCATCGACAAGGTCAATCGCCTTATCAGGCAGGAAACGCTCGGAAATGTAACGGTCAGACAGTGTTGCCGCTGAAACCAGCGCGCCGTCTGTAATCTTTACTCCGTGATATACCTCATATCGGTCCTTTAATCCCCTTAGAATTGATATTGTATCCTCGACACTCGGCTCATCAACCATTACAGGCTGGAAACGCCGCTCAAGAGCCGGGTCCTTTTCAATATACTGACGGTGCTCGTCAAGCGTAGTGGCGCCGATACAGTGAAGCTCGCCTCTCGCAAGCATAGGCTTAAGCATATTGCCGGCGTCCATAGACCCTTCAGTCTTTCCGGCTCCGACAATGGTATGGATCTCATCGATAAACAAAATTATATTGCCTTCGCTCTTCTTAACTTCGTCGAGTACCGCTTTAAGTCTTTCCTCAAACTCGCCGCGGTATTTCGCTCCGGCTACAAGCGCTCCCATGTCAAGCGCAAAAATCTTCTTGTCCTTAAGTCCCTCGGGAACATCACCCCTGACAATTCTCTGGGCAAGCCCTTCCACTACCGCCGTCTTACCAACGCCCGGCTCACCTATGAGCACAGGGTTGTTTTTGGTTTTTCTTGAAAGAATTCGGATAACATTTCTTATCTCGTTATCTCTGCCTATTACGGGGTCAAGCTTTCCGTCCTTTGCGCGCTCAACCAAATCCTGTCCGTATTTATTGAGCGTATCGTAGGTTGCCTCAGGATTGTCTGAGGTTACTGATTGCGTCCCCCGCACTGACGCAAGCACTGACAAAAATTTATCCCTTGTTATTCCGTAGGTTTTAAAAAGCTGCTTTACAGCCTTGTTTGGAGCTGCAATCATCGCAAGCATAAGATGCTCAACCGAAACGTATGCATCTCCCATTCTCTTTGCCTCGTCCTCGGCATTAATCAACACCTTGTTCAAATCATTGCTTACATATAATTGAACATTCCCGGACACCTTTGTCTTCTGACTCAGCAGATTTTCAATATTCTGTATAAAAGTATCCTTGTTAATATCCATTTTTTCAATCAGATTAGCAATCAGGCTATCCTCAATAGTCATAAGACTATATAAGAAATGTTCCTGGTCGATTTCCTGATTGCCATAATCATAAGCAATCTTCTCGCATCTGTTGACAGCCTCAATGGACTTCTGTGTAAATTTGTTGATGTTCATATGACTACCTCCTGATTTTTCTTTTCTCATGTGACAGTTTTTTCTGTTTAATTGTGTTATACCATTTGTTATTAGCACTGTCAATAGGTGAGTGCTAAAATTTTCTGAAAATTTTAAAATAATCCGTGAAGCCCTGTAAAATAAGGTATTTCACGGATTATAAACTTTTTATAAACTTCTCTGCTGATTAATCATCTTAATTCCCTTGTCTCAATCAGCTTTCACACTGATTTTTTCGTTTAAAACACCATTTTACAATATCACTTATCGTCCCCGCTGCCAGCATACACCACCCGGCAATCATAAGCCACTGCTGATAAACGGACGATGTTCCCGCGATTTCAAATATTCCCCTGAGCAAACTTCCGACCGTAAGCGCGGCTACTCCGAAACAGTAAAGCTCAGATGCCGCAAGCTCAAAAATAACAAATCCGTATCTCCTGCTGACTTTCATTAAAATCACAGTGACAAAGCTCGGAAACACTCCCAGAACAAGAGGCCACGCAAACAGATATGTCATATACGCCGAGTGTACTCCATGCGAAAACTGATTGTAAACAACATAAAACACCAGACAGAACGCACTCAAAAAACACCAGATAAAAAACCTTTTTACATCCAAATCGAAGCTGCGTATTTTTTCTTCATCTTCTTTTTTATCACTCTCCAATGTATACAATATCACTCACACTCCTCTCTGATATTGTTTTTCCGTTTGTAGTCGGCATATTTACGATACTTCCCATAAACCACATGGTAGTGGAGCCGCCTCCGTCAAGATTATATGCATTTTCACAGCCCAGTTCAGCCATAACCTGCGCAAGCTCATTCAACGACAGTCCCTCGCTTGCCGATGTTCTTCCGTCCGAAACAACAAATACATAATGCAGCGGCGAAATCATTCCTACCGCAGTTCTCGGATTGCTTGTCATAGCCTGATCAACCTCCTGTCCTGCCGACACGCTGACCTGCCCGTTCTCGACTAAACCGGGACCAAAGCTGAAAAGCTGTATAACTCCGTCCTGCAAAAGCTGCTCTGCGTCCTCCTCAGCCTCATTTAGAATCTCAAAACGCCCGTCGTCATAGACGGCAAGCATCTCATTCGAGCTTCCGCTGCGTATGTCGGACCTGTACAGATAACCGTTGCGAATCACCGGACCGCTGTCCCTGAAGCCGTAAAAATCGCCGTTAATGGCTAAAACAGCATTATTCTCCTGAGCTATTTCCGATGTCGCAGCCTTGATATTTCTGCCGAAAACCCCGCCTGCAAGCCCGGCTCTCAGATAAGAAACATCACTCACAACAATATCCGCAACATAAATCTGCGTATCATACTCCCGCATCGTTGTAATTGTAACAGAAATATTGTCGCTTATATAGCTGTTATCCGTTACAATCTTAGTGCCGCTGCCGGAACTTTCGCCTGAACTGGCGTTTGTTTCTTCATTTGCACCATCGCTTTCTGTATTGCTGCTTCCGTAAGCATTATCCATAGCCACAACATTTTTGGGCATAACAAAGGCGTCCAGCAATGCAAATGCAGTATATCCTGCAAGCGCTATTCCATATATAATTCTCCACAGATATTTTCTTTTATATACCGGCCGTTTCACTTTTTCGTTTTTTTGAGTTACATTATTCAAAGACGCACCTTCTTTACTATAATTTATATTTCCGGCGATTTTATCTATATTCACACTGACAGCAGCCTATTTAAAACCGCTGCATATCACTCCGCCATATGTGTCATTCAAATTTCATACCGGATAAAAAATCGCTGTGATTTAGCTTTGAATATAAATTATAATTAAAGCATGTGAACAATTAATGGATTTTTATGGAATAAATCGTGTCTAAGATGATTTAGAAATATTTGTTTTAATTTATATCATAACTGTTAAATATCAATTAACAAGAATAATATTGACAAAATTATATATTTTATATATTATAAATATATATAGAACTTAATAAGAATAAGTAAGGAGTTTTATGGGACAAGCCGACGTAGATGTAAGTATATGGTTAAAGAGCAAACCTCGCTTTGCTGACCTGTTCAATGCAATAATTTTCGGAAAAAAGCAGGTTATTTCACCTGACGAGCTTGAAGAATTACCGCCAGTATCCTCGACAAGCCTACGTGATAAAAAAGGAAAAAGCACTAATATAAAATGTTACCGCGACATTATTATGAAATGGCAAAGCAACGCCATATTTGTTCTGCTGGCAAGTGAACTTCAGGACAATATTCACTATGCAATGCCTGTTAAAACTATGCTTTATGACGTTCTGGATTACACAGAACAAATACGTTCAATGTGGAAATTAACTAAAAATGACCTTATTGTCGCAAAAGAAAACCGTATTAACACTTCCAACATATCCGGCGCAGAATTTATATCACGTTTCAGAAAAAATGACAGACTTATCCCTATAATCACACTCACATTTTATTACGGCGAAAAGGAATGGGACGGTGCTTTAAGTTTATACGATATGTTTAAATTTAACGGCACGGAAATTGAAAATACCATACTTCAAAAATATATTCCTGATTATCATATTAATCTTGTCGATGCAGGCAAAATAGATAATCTTGAGTGTTTCCAAAGCGATTTACAAGTTATTTTAGGCATGCTAAAATATAGGAACAATAAGAATGCTCTGCAAAAATACATAACAGAGCACAGCAGCTACTTTAGCTGCATTGACACAGAAACATATCAGGCAATACGAGCTTTTCTGCATTCGGAACAAATTCTTAAAAAGTATACGCATAACAATAAGGAGGTGCAAATAGATATGTGCAAAGCACTCGATGACTTATATAATGACGGAATTACACAGGGAATTAAACAAGGAATTGAAGAGGGAATTTCTCGTACCAAACATGAAACAGCACACGAAATGTATAATATCGGCATATCTGTTGAGACTATAGCAGCCGTACTGAAAGAAAACAAATTAACAATAAGCCAGTGGCTCAGCTAAAGAGTAGAGGGTAATTCCAAAAGTCATCTTATGACTTTTGAGACACCCTCTCTTCTAAAATATACTGTCTATTTTTCGGACCTTTTCTCATAGTCCACTATGCAAACTGACTGTTATACAGCTCAGCGTATGCACCGTTTGCCTTCAAAAGCTTGCTGTGAGTTCCCTGTTCAATGACGTCTCCGTTCTTCATTACGAGAATTAAATCAGCATCCACAATAGTTGATAAGCGGTGAGCAATCACAAAGCTGGTTCTGTTCTGCATAAGCGCGTTCATCGCTCTTCCAATTTCCATTTCGGTGCGTGTATCTACGGATGATGTCGCCTCGTCTAAGATAAGCATTGCCGGATTGCAGAGCATAACCCTGGCAATCGTCAGAAGCTGTCTCTGCCCGACAGATATATTTTCTGCGTCATTGCAAAGAAGCGTGTCGTATCCATGCGGCAGCGTCCTTATAAAAAAGTCTGCTCTCGCCGCTTTTGCCGCTCTTACAATCTCTTCTCTTGTCGCTTCCGGTTTGCCGTAGGCAATATTTTCCGCAATAGTTCCCTCAAACAGCCATGTATCCTGCAAAACCATTCCGAAATTACTCCTGAGAGCCGCCCTTGAAATTTTCTTTGTATCTGTCCCGTCAAGCATGATACTACCGCCGTTGACCTCATAAAATCTCATAAGCAGATTTACAAGCGTTGTCTTTCCCGCTCCTGTACTTCCCACAATGGCTATTTTCTGTCCCCTGCGTGCCTCAAACGAAATATCTTTCATAAGAATTTTATCAGGAAAATAACCGAACTTGACATTATTAAAGCTCACATTTCCCTGTGCGTTTATGTCTCTTAAGCCCTCGCTGTCCTCCGAAATTTCTTCCTCATCAAGAAATTCATAAACTCTTTCCACAGACGCCAGTGCAGACTGCATTGTGTTAATCATAAACGACATCTCAGTTATCGGCTCTCCTGCCTGATTGACATACTGGAAAAACGCCTGAAGTTTTCCCGAACTCAATCTGCCGTCCAAAAGCATTAATCCTCCTATGGCTACAATAATTACCATTCCGCAGCGGTTTACAAAACGTATAGACGGATTTACCGCATTCATCAGAAAATCAGTCTTTTCAGACGCGCGCGCAAGCTCCTCTGCCGCGCTGTGAATCCTCTGTGAACTCTGTTTTTCATAATTAAACGCCTTTATAATCATTCTCCCGCTGTAAGACTCTTCAATGAGACCATTCATTTTTCCGACATAGCGCTGGCGCTCGGCGGCATACTTAAGCGTCTTTCTCGACACTATATTTGTAAGCGTAAGAGAAAACGCCATAAACACAAGAAAAATTAATGTCAGCAGCACGCTGAAGGACAGCATCATAATAACCGAGCCTATAATTGTTCCTGCTGCCACAAAAAGGCGTATCAATCCTGTTTGCAGCGCCTCCGACATCTTGTCAAGGTCGTTTGTCACACGGCTCATTATCTCTCCCGGCTGACGTCTGTCATAAAATGACAGCGGAAGTCTCTGGAGTTTCTCGCTTATCTCATTTCTAAGCTGTAAATTAAGCTTCTCGGCAAAGCTTGACATCAAAAAATTTTGAAGCGTATAAAAACCTGCTGCCGCAAGATATAAAAGAAGAAGCATAAAAATCCGGCGTCCGGCGTTATCCCATGTAATTCTGAACACTGCTGCGCTGCCCGCATTCTCTTTTATCGTATTCCAGATAAGGTCGACAACCCTTGCGCTGTAAAGGGGCGCAATAATGGTAAAAAACGTATATGACGCAACCGAAAGCATAACTATGATTAACCTTGCCTTTTGTTTTCCCATAGAGGCAATAAAGCGTTTTACGGTTTTTTTCATATCCTTCGTCTTAAAAACTTCATCTTCAAAATAAGCCTGTTTATCTTCCATTTGCTCCTCCTTTCATCTGTGACTCAGAAATATCACGGTATACGGGACAGCTCTTCAGCAGTTCCTCATGTCTTCCTATACCTGCAATTTTCCCGTCATCCAATACTATAATTCTGTCGGCGTGAATTATGGTGCTTATACGCTGAGCTATAATTAACACTGCAGAATTTTTAATTTCCTTTTCAAGCGCATGGCGCAGCGCCGCATCTGTCTTAAAATCAAGCGCCGAAAAGCTGTCGTCAAACACATATAAATCTGCCTTTTTTGCAAGCGCTCTGGCAATAGACAGGCGCTGCCTCTGTCCGCCGGAATAATTAGTTCCGCCCTGTGCAACATAAGCGTCAATTCCTCCCTTTAAATCCTTTACAAAATCGGACTGCGCCGTTTGGAGAGCTCTCAGCATCTCTTCCTTCGTCGCTTTGAAATTTCCGTATTTTAAATTATCAGCTATAGTGCCCGAAAAAAGCCATGCCTTCTGAGGTACATAAGATATATGCTCTCTAAGCTCATGCTGTGAAATATCTCTTATATCCCGATCTTTAAATAAAATTCTCCCTCCCGTTACATCGTGGAAACGAAGAAGCAGCTTTGCAACAGTTGATTTTCCGCTGCCTGTCCCTCCGATAATGGCTGTAGTCTCGCCTCTTTTGCAGCAAAATGATATTTCTCTCAGAGTATCCTCATCAGCGTCCGCAAATCTGAACGAAACATTTTCAAAACTTATTACATCACAGTCTCCAATGCCATCCTCACCGGGCATATTTATGTCATCATTAAGCTTTCCTGTACCGTCCTTTATCTCCGGGGTTTTTGACAGCACCTCCTCTATACGCCTTTTACAGATAATCGCTCTCGGAACAAGAATAATAACCATCTGCGCCATGACAATATAAAATAAAATCCAGATTGCATACTCGGTGACCGCTGTTATATCGCCTATTTTCATTGTACCCGCGCCGACATTGTTGCCTCCCAGATAAAGGATAGCTACAACACAGATATTTATAGTCACCATTGCAAGACTGTCAAGTCCTGCAAAGAGACGGTTTGCACGTATAGCGGAAACTGCGTAATCAGTGAAGGTTTTCTTCATTCTGCCAGTCTCATGGCTTTCTTTATTAAACGCCCGTATAACACGAACGCCGGTAATATTTTCGCGAAGAACTACATTCATTCTGTCCAGAAAGCTCTGAAGCTTCTCAAAAATACGAGACGCTCTGCTTACAATAAGCATTGCGAAAATTAATACAAATAACGTAGCTCCCAATATAAGAAACCCCATATTTCTGTTAATTCTGAACGCAAAAAATATTCCTACAACACACATAAACGGCACCGGAATAACCATTTGAATGAACATCACAAACGCCTGCTGTATCACATTAATATCATTGAGAGTTCTCGTAATCATCGATGCAGTTCCGAACTCCTCAAAATCAGCCGAAGAAAACTCAAGCGATTTATCATAGACAGCATTTCTTATATCTTTTCCGATGCCGGCAGAGAGCTTTGCGCAAAGCCAGCTTCCGGCAAGCATACAGCCGCCTGATAAAAACGAAACCAAGAGCATTAAAATTCCTCTCTGAATAATAGCATCGATACTGCCGCCGCTCACTGCAATATTAATCATATCCGCAGTAATTGTAGGAACAAGCATCGAGCATACAACATCTATAATAATTGTAATAAGAACAGCCATACACTTTACTTTATACGGCTTTAAAAATCTCAAAATAAATTTCATCGAATTGACTTTTCCCTTCCTCTTTTTCATTTCTTTGTATTGCCGTTTGATTTACTTAATATTATTTACACATTTTTCTATTTCCGACTTAAAATTATCATATTGCTTCCGTGAAAGCGAAATCAGCAGTTCACGTTCCTGCACCGACATTCCCATGAGCGAGCGCTGTTCTGCCTCAATTACCGGAACAATTATTCTCCCGCAGAGCTCCATGCCCTTTTCCGTAAGCCTCACAGCCTTACTGTTCCGCGCGGCAGCAATCTGTTCCAGCCTTATAAAGCCGTCCTTTACAAGCTTTGAGATCGCAAAATTGACAGTCTGTTTCGGAAAACACCACATACCCGCAAGGTCATTCTGCGTATATATATCGTCACTCTCGCACAGAGTATATAAAACCCAGAAAGAAGCGTCCGAGATGCCGCACCTTGCTGCATATTCGTGATAAACCTCATCAAATTTCCTGCAAATGCGATTAAGCTCTATATTTTGAACTTTTACCGATTTTATCCTAAAATCATTTTCCATAAACCAACCTCACCTGTTATTTAATTTAATTTCATCAAAACTGAACTTTCCGTCTAAAAACAAAAATAAAAGTCAAAATCCAATATTGTACTTTTATATTTCATGAGAAAAAGTATAAATCCAATATAGGATTTTGTCAACTGCATTTAGCTCTCTCTTTGCATAAAAAAATTCCGCAGCTGCTTTTTAAGTAACTGCGGAATTTTTTATTCAGGCTTTAACTAAATATAATATTTCAAAGACTTTTATGTCAATTTACACAACAGGTCAACCCTCGATAGAGATATACTTGCTGCTTTCTACAGCCTTTTTATCCTTCTTAGGAATTGAAAGCTTAAGGATACCGTCCTCATACTTAGCCTTAATATCTTCCTGCTTCATATCGTCGCCGACATAAAAGCTTCTGCTCATTGCTCCGGCATAACGCTCTCTCCTGATATATTTTCCTTCTTTATTCTTCTCTTCCTTGTCAAGCCCCTTTGACGCGCTGATTGTCAGATAGCCATTCTCGAGCTGTGCGTTGATTTCGTCTTTCTTAAATCCAGGCAAATCAATATCAACCTCATAGCCGCCTTCCGTTTCTCTGACATCTGTCTTCATCACATTCTGTGCGTGCTTTCCGTAAAGCGCTTTGTCTACATCAGGAAATGAAAAATTCATCCAATCATCATTAAATAAGTTTTCTCCAAAAATACTAGGCATTAACATACGCCATCTCTCCTTTTCTAATTAAACCGGAACTCTTTAAATGTTCCTCTTCTTTGTTTCTGACTATGTTATAACCCTTTTTATTAGCACTGTCAAGAGGTGAGTGCTAATAAAAATATAAAGAAATTATGAACTAATTATAAACTGCCGTTTTCAACAATTTATATCATTCAGCCGTCTTAAAAACCGCCTCTATACAAAACTTATCACCGTCCAAATAAGCACAAAGACTGCCGTTCATTCGCTCCGCCAGCTCTTTCGCAATAGACAGCCCCAAACCGCTTGAGGTTTTGCTTCTCGCGGAATCCGCCTTGTAAAATCTATCAAACACCTGCGATACATCTATCTCATCGGGATTTTCCACCTCATTAATAATGCAGAGCCTCGCCGAGCCCTTCTCCTCTGATAAATAAATGCCTATATTATTTTTTCCGTGGTCAAGACCGTTTTTAATTACATTCTGTAAAATTCTTCTCAGCGCCTGTTCATTTCCGTCAATAAAAATGAGACTGTCAGGTATACTTATCAAAGGAATAATACCGCGTTTTGTCCACTCGTCGTAATAAGAAAAAACAGTATTTTTTACAGTTTTATTCAGACAGCAGCGTGACAGTTCCAGCTTATACTCGTCACTCTTTAACTTTGTAAACATAAAAAGCTCCTCAAGCATATCCTTTAAGCTGGAAATTCTCTCCTGAATAATCCCTATATATTTTTTCTGCTCATCGTAATCGCTGCTGTTTTCAAGAAGCTGAAAATATCCGTCAAGTGAAGTCAGCGGAGTTCGTATATCATGCGAGAGATTTGTATAGGTATCAGAAATAATCTTTTCCTTTCTCTGAAACTCTCTCTTTTCCTCCTGCCTGAGAGAGATAAATTCATTGAGCCTGTCGGCGAGCTCACCTATTCCACCGAAATCAATGTCCCGGCTGATCAGCATATTGCTGTCATGCCTCATAAGAAACGACATCTGGCGGCAGATGTCTTTAATCTGCCGCCTGTATTTCGCCAATATAAATACCATAATTAAAATAATAAGTATAAGTGTACCCACCAGAACTATCATAAACTACTCCCCATTTCTGAGCGCCCTGTCGCGAAGAGGCGATGAGAAATCCGCGCAGGCGGTTTCTCATCTGCCATCAGAGCTATTTGCTTTCGCTCAGAAA
>CALWKC010000013.1 GCA_944381165.1 uncultured Lachnospira sp.
CGTTTTACAGTGGCTTATAATTGAAAAAATCAAACTCGGCGTAAAGCATATTATCGCCGCAGGCTTTGGCTTCGTCCGAGTATCCGCCTCCAAAATCGCCCGCATATGCATACATTCCAAGCATAGCGCCGGTAAACCGCTTACCCTTTTTTAACCCCTCGTCACAGAGATAATATACATTCTCAAGCACATCGAGTTTGGTATAATTTTCACCGTCATAGCTGAAATAAAATGTCCTCTTAAGATAGTTAGTCTCAACCTTAAGCCAAAGCTGCGAACAGCTTAAATCTATTTGCACAGAATTTCCATCCTTATAGCCGTCTACATACTCCGTCACCTTGAGTATAATTCGTGACTGCTCTTCCTGCGTTGCAAACACTCCGAATTTCAAAAATGTATTCTCATCATAGTAACATGTCATTCCTGCATCCTGCCCCGGGTACAGCTTGGGCAGTTTCATTTTGCAAACCGCCTCAAACTTAAAATCCTGCTGACGCCTTAAAAGTATATTTCTCGCATGCATAGAATTTAAGTCCTCACGGCTTCCCTTAATTCTTACATGGGAATTGTCAAGCATAACTCCATTCGGCTCGGGTGCACGAGGAAATGTCCAGTCATAGCTTAATGAACTTCCGTCAAAGTCATCATCAAGACTCGATTCCCATACAGTTTCGGGCAAATCAGGTTTAATCTGGAGAGTGCTTGGTCCGTTTAACCGGTTTACGACAGGCCAGCCGTCAGCTGTCCACTCTATAGGGTCAAGGGCTGTCTCTCGTCCGAGTATGCTGTATCCGTCTCCTATTTTGCGGCCGCACAGATAGACCATATACCATTCGCCGTTCTGCGTCTGTACCGGCTTTCCGTGTCCGCACCTCTGTATAATTGCGCCCTCGTCGTTCTGTCTCATAATCGGATTGTACGGACATGGCGTGTATCTTCCCATAAGCTCTCTGCTCCTTGAGACTGTAATTCTGTGGCCCGGACCTGTGCCTCCCTCAGCCTCAAACAAATAATAATATCCGTCCTTTTTCAGCAAATGTGGTCCCTCCGGAGCTCTCTTGCAATCTCCGTAATATAAAAGCTGCGCCTCTCCCGTCTTTCTTGTCGCATCCTCGCTCAGAGGAAAAATACGTGCTCCCCTGTTTAAAAGCATGTATCTTCTTCCGTCGTCATCGGTAAATATAGACGGGTCTATTCCGTCCTCATCTATAACAGCAGGCTTGCTGTATGGTCCCTCAGGTTTATCTGAGCTTACTACTATCTGTTTCCTGTATACTGTTCCGTCATCATTGAGACGATATGTGGCAGTTATGTAAAACCGACCTTTATAATATGAAATATCCGGCGCCCAATAGCCTCTTCCACCCTCCAGCTCGTCAAGAGCCGCCCATGAAGGCTCTGTAATTGCGTACCCGATAATCTTCCAGTGAACTAAATCCTTTGAGACAGACACAGGTATACATGGAAAATATACAAAAGATGAATTAACCATGTAATAATCATCTCCCACCCTGACAACAGACGGGTCCGGATAAAATCCTGTTCTAATGGGATTTCTGTATAACTGTGAGTACTTTGCACCTATTTCCTGCTCAAAATACTCCAAAAGGTCAAAAAATTTATTCTGATATGCAATATCAATCGGAGCTGACAAATTCAAATCACCGATAAGCGGCGACAAGCCAACCCTCTCTATAAGATACTTACAGACATCAATACTTCCTGACATTGCAGCATAGTGAAGCATGTTGCGATGCTCATTATCCGTTATATCCATACTTGCTCTCGAATACTCGACAATATATCGCACTAATTTTAAATTTCCGGTTTTTGCTGAAAGCAGCGCCATAGGCACTCCGTTTTCATCTCTCTCATCTATAAGATTCGGTTCCTCCTCGAGCATACGCTTAACCTCATCGATATTCTCAAGATAAATAGCATCCCTAATTGTACTCACAGGCACACTCCTTTCATAATTTCACCAATATGCTTTGAACAAAGAGTTCGCTTGCGAACTCTTTCGCGTAAAATAAAAATCTTTTTGTTTAAGTATAGCGCATTATGTCTGTATTTTCTACATATTAATACGTGTAAACGCATTTTTTTACCGAAAAAAAGACTGACCTGCAATACACAGGTCAGCCTTAAATTCTTTAAAATCTAAAATTAAATCACTCTTTAACGGCGCCGACATTAACACCCTGTACAAAATACTTCTGGCAGAACGGATAAATAATTGCGAAAGGCAATACTGCCACAATAACGGCTGCACTTGAAATTGTGTTAGGGTCAACCGAATCATCATTAGGAATATCACTGTCCATAACCATGTTACGAAGCTTAATCTGGAAGTTAAACAATGCATTCTTATTGATGTAAATCTTGAAGTTAGTGTAATCGTTCCAGAACTGTACGGCAAACATCAAACCGATAGAAGCAAGAGCTGCCTTTGAAAGAGGAAGAACGATTCTGAAGAATATTCTCATAGGAGAACATCCGTCAATCTTGGCGGCTTCAAATAGCGACTCGGGGATACCTTCAAAGAAGTTCCTCATCAATACCAGGTTATAAACATTAATTGACAACGGCAGAATAACTGACCAAAGCGTATTCAGCAAATGCAAATCCTTCATAACGAGGTACTTAGGAATCATACCACCATCGAAAATCATTGTGAAGAGCAGCATATACGCGAAGAAGTTTCTTCCCGGCATCTCCCACTGAATTAATACATAACCGCCTAATGTTACGAGCAGCAAACCAAGAAACGTACCAACAACTGTAACAAGACAAGATACACCAAATGGTCTGTACAATGCAACTCGAGTTACGATTGCGCGGTAACCGCCGAGAGAGAACTCTGTCGGTATCCACTTAAAACCGTATGCCGATTTGGCATCAAGAGAATCAACAACAACCTTCCAAATAGGGAAAATAATTGCAAATGAAATCAGGATAAAAATCAAGCCATTAACAAGCGGGAAGATTTTAAATTTTTTCTTTTTCTTAGCAACTACAATCTGATTATCACTCATTATCTATCCCTCCTTATACAATACCGCGTCCGCGGACTTTCTTACTAGCATAATTACAGCCAAGTACGAGAATCATTCCGACGAACGATTTAAACAAACCTACCGCTGTGGTATAACCATAATCCGAGTTACCGCTACTGAATGTCTTTCGGTATACGTATGTCTGCAATACCTCGGCAACATCCAATACAGCGTTGTTCATAGTAACAAATACTGACTCGAAAAGATTCATAACCTTAGCAAGGTTAAGAATGAATACTGTGATGATTGTATTTGCCAATGCAGGAAGTGTGATATAAATCAAACGCTTCCAACGGTTAGCACCATCAATCTGTGCTGCTTCATATAAATCAGGGCTGATACCTGACAATGTAGCAAGGAAAAGAATTGTTCCCCAACCTGTATCTTTCCATATATTCATTACATAGAAAGTGCCTCTCCAATACTTAGTGTCACCAAGGAAGTATATAGGCTCATTAATAATATTTGCCTTAAGTAAGAGACTGTTTACAACACCTGTAGTATTAGGGTCAAGAATCATCTTGAAAACGGATGCAACTACTACCCATGACATGAAGTGAGGCAGATAAACAATTGTCTGAACTGACTTCTTAAATCCGAGTGTAACAATCTCATTCAGAAGAAGAGATATAATAACAGCAGCACCTGTATTTAAAATCAACTTAATAATCGAAAGAATTAAAGTATTCCTAAACGCTGTCCAGAAATAAATATCGTTTGTGAACATCTGGGCAAAATGCTTAAGACCTATATAGTATGGATCAGTAATTACATATTTTGTGAACGCATACCGACAACCTGCCATCGGCCAATAATTAAACAGTAAAATCATTATAAACACAGGCAGGAACATAATATAGAAGCCTCTGTAATAATAGATTTTCTTCCATATACTCTTGTTAATTGAGTTAGAAAGATATCTCGTATCTACTCCGAGGTCCTTCTTGAAATGTTTCATAATATCAATGAAGCATCCGGCAACAGCCAAAATATATCCGATAATAAGAATATAAATGCCTAAGCCCAATACATAGGTTGAATCATCGTAGTCATTACCAGAAGATAACAGTGTGGTCAGAGAATAAATATCATATTTATTTCTTCCATAATATCCTCTGAAATTCATACCTACAAATGAGGCAATAAAAATGATTGCTGATATTGCTGTAGGAATAATTGACAGTACATCTTTTCTTGCAACAAGTAAAAGAATAGCAACTACAATAGCAATCATGAACAGATACCACATAACAGGTAAATCAATGTTCATAAAACTGTAGGCATCAGAAATGTCACTTGTATTCTGAACAAAAGGCAAAAGCCCGCCTATAAAAGCAATAACTAAACCTATTACAGCAATCACCTTGAGATTTCCTGATTTGTCGCTCACAAGCGCTCCGCATCTCGGACATACCTTCGCATGCTTTGGTAACTCTGCATTACAAGACTTACATTGCATCTTCGTACCTTCTTTCCTAATATTTTTGTTTTAATTCTAAGCCTACATCTTGTCTGATAAATAAGCTAAAAATCGGAATCCACTTCCGGGAAGCAATGCCACCCTAAAGTGGATTCCTAAATACCGGTAATTATTATTACCGCCTTTAATTATTCAATTGATTATCTGCCGCTCTTCTTAGGATTGTTAAGAGAGTCAAGAACCTCTGCAACCTTGTCGCCAACTGTGCTGTTGTAGAAATCCATACCTTCCTGAACAGTCATGTTGCCAAGAGCAACCTCAGAAATAACCTTATTTCTTGTTGTGTTAATATCTGTGCTGTTCTCACCAAGAGTCTCTGTCATTGGAAGAGGAACTGCAACTGTTGAGCACTTAGCGAAGAAATCACCGTTTTCTATAGCAACCTCTGCCATTGAAGCAGCACCCGGATCATCACCGCTCTTGAATGTAGCCAAAGCAAGAATTGGGTCAATGTGGTTCTTCTGCATAAGCGTACTTGGCTTCTCAGGTGAAGGAAGCATATGGAATTCACCCTCTGAATATGTATACTCGCCCTTGCCTTCTGCAAGTGTTACAGTCTCAGCCTTTGTATCCCAGTGAGTTTCCTTAGCACCGTACTCCCAAGCTGTCTGAACGTCGCCGCCGTCAAGCATTGTGTCGATGAAGTACTTAAAGATGCCTTCCGGATTCTCAGCAGATGTTGTAATACACCATGCCGGAGCAATTCTCTCTACATATGTACCAAGCTCCTTGATTGGATTGATAGCGATAAGCTCACCGCTGAGATCCTTAGATTCAAGGTTTGTCTTTAATGTGTTAGCCCATGTACCAGCCCAGTATGTAAATACGCCTGACTCTGATGCAGGATCTGTTGAATAGAACTTGTTACGGGCATCTGATGTCTTCTGACCAAGTGTAGCCTTGTCAATTACGCCTTCTGCAACAGCAGTCTGAATTCTCTGAAGAGCATCCTGCATAGCCTTCTCTGAGAAACCGTCAACATACTTTCCTGAAGAATTCTTATAGAATGTGTACTGTGCCTGCTGATAGAACTCTGGCAGGTAGTTAGTGTAAGGAGCTTCTGTTGAGATGAAGTCAGGAGCTGAAATTACGAAATGTCCCTTTGTCGCAGCCATCTGCTTTAAGTAGCCATAGTATGTATTGAAGTCCATTGTAACGCCATCAACCTTAGATACATCGATGCCTGCATCCTCAAGCCAAGTCTTCTTAATGTATGTGCAGCATCCGTTACCACGGTATGGAGAGAAACCATACATAGCCTGAGTTCCGTCCTCACCGTTAACAAGAAGTGCCTGAAGAACGTTCTCAGCTGTGTCGATAAGTCTTCCTGAATTCTTTGTCTCAGAGTCGTTCCATGCATCTGTCATGTTCCAAAGGAAACCGTTAGAAGCATAAAGAGCATAGTAATCTGATGAAAGAAGAACTACATCAGGAATATCATCACTGTTGAATGCGTTAGCAACTGCATCATAGTAGTTACTGTGGTCCGGTCTAACCCACTCGATATCAAGACCTGTGAGCTCACCAAGGTAATCATAGAACTGCTGAGCACCATTTGACTCGGTTACAACTGTGCTGTCAACCATAACTGTGAATTTGCCAGGCTTTGTAACCTCGCCCGAAGCACTACCACCATCGCTGCTTCCGCCGCCATTGCTGTTGCCGCAGGCAACAAGGCTCATTACTGAAGTAAGTGTAAGACCTACAGCAGTAAGTTTCTTAATTGTTTTTTTCATAAACCTATAAACCCTCCTTTTGGTTTTATGGGGATAACCCCCATGGCCAATTTATTTGACAAATGTATAATAGCATTTTTGTACTATTTTAACAAGACTATTTTAAACAATTCTTGTATTTTTTTTGTACATTTTGTGAACGCCCTGTATTTACGCGGTTTTTACGTTCATTATTTTTTCATTTTTATGGCAGGCGCAGCAGTTTATATATTGATACTATGATATATTTATCATTATTTTTTTAACACTTTCTGTTAATTTTGCACTATCACAATCTGCTTTAAGAGAAAAATTTACATCATTTTTACAACAAACAGCACAAATTATTCAAAAATATTTTGAATTTTGTGCTTTATTACTATTGTTAATTATTTATTCACAATTTTCCGAAATAATATTTACTTCTCCGTCAAAAACGCCGTAAATTACATCGTTAATTTTAACAGCCGAAAGTTTTGCCCCGAATACATCTGTCAGCAGTTTCTGAAAATCTGCATATGCAGACAGTTCAATCAGAAGCTCAAGCTGTACATTTTCACTATAGTCAATATTCCTTATAACAGCGCCTTCGTCCACACAAATATACTGAAGTTTTCCCAAACTGTTATAATCCGCATCTATACGAGCCGTTACGCCTCTGCGCACCTCCATGACTCCTGCATTGTCAAGACCGGCTTTCGCCGCAGCCGTATATGCTCTTATCAATCCGCCTGTTCCAAGCAGAGTCCCTCCGAAATATCTTGTAACAATTATAAGGCAGTTGCACACACCGCTTCTGTCAATAACCTCAAGGATAGGCTTTCCCGCAGTACCTGAAGGCTCGCCGTCATCGCTGAATCTCTTGATTTCGTTTTTTTCTCCTATTACATATGCATAACAGTGGTGTCTTGCATCCCAGTATTTTTTCTTTGTTTCATTAATATAATGAAGCGCCTGCTCCTCATCAGTCAAATCATACACATCCGCTATAAAACGTGATTTTTTTTCAACAACCTCTCCTGTCCCGGCATTATGTATTCTTTTCATAATTAATAAAGGCTCCGCGCATCAATATATTTTACGTTCACACACAATGTATTTATTATGCTTAAGACATAGCGTTTTGTCAAGCAAATTATAACATTCCTGCATGCTAAATCTTTTCACTTGAGACATTTACCATATTTATGTTATAATAAACCAAACTCTGTCCGCATACAGGTTTGCAATACAAATCTGTTCTGCGCTGTATACGGCTCAAAGCCGGGCTGCCGCATCAGCCTGACAGGCACCGGCATCAGGGTTTTAACGCACAGGAGGCACATACTTAAATATACGTGCAGAATATGGAGGTTTATATGAATTATGGCAAAAAGGGCATAATACAAAAGAAAAAAAAGCTTAATTCCTCCCATACCAAAATGGAAACAAAACTCGGAGTTACAGCCATAAAGCTTTTGTTTATTGTAGCCATTGCTTTTATAGTTGCAGGCTCCTGTCTTGCTTTGGGAGCAGCACAGGGAATTATAACAAGCGCACCGGATGTATCAACAATAGATGTATCTCCGGAGGGCTACGCCACAAAAATTTACGACAATAACGGAAATGAGATTCAGTCGCTTTCGACAACCGGCTCCAACCGAATATTTGTGGATATCGACAATATACCGCTCCAGCTGCAGAACGCTTTTATCGCGATAGAGGATGAGCGTTTCTATGAGCACAACGGAATAGACATCAAGGGTATCCTGCGTGCGGGAACTGTGTTTCTCACAACGGGACAATTATCGGAGGGCGCAAGCACGATTACTCAGCAGCTTCTGAAAAATAATGTATTTAAGGCTTACAATGAGACAACCATTGAAAAGATCAAGCGAAAAATACAGGAACAATATCTGGCTGTAAAGCTGGAAACCGTCATGGACAAAAAAACAATACTGGGAAATTACCTTAATACAATCAATCTCGGAAACGGTTATTACGGAGTGCAGACAGCGGCACAGGGCTATTTCGGAAAAGATGTTTCAGAGCTCACTCTCAGCGAGTGCGCCGTTATCGCTTCCATTACCCAGAGTCCGGCGGGATTAAATCCTATAAAGTATCCTACCGAGAATCAGAAGCGCCAGCTCAAGGTACTCAGAAATATGCTCGAGCAGGGATATATTTCACAGGAGGAATACGACGAAGCAGTGTCCGATGATGTGTATGCCAGAATACAGGACCGGGATATTGAGGTTGCAGATTCAACATACTCTTATTTTGTGGATGCGACAATCGACCAGCTTATCGAGGACCTTGTAAACCAGAAGGGCTACACGGAGGAACAGGCAACAAATATGATTTACAAGGGTGGTCTTCAGGTGTATACAACTCAGGATACGGCAATGCAGGAAATAGCCGACAGAATTATAAATGACCCTGATTATTATCCGTCCAATACCGAATTGTCAATTTCATACTCTCTCGCTATAAAAGACACAAGCGGAAATGTAAATTATTATTCTCACTACGGGCTCCTTGATTACTTTAAAAAGGATAAGGGCATAAGCAATTTTACCCTGATTTTTGACAGCGAGGAGGACGCCCAGGTATATATTGACGAATACAAAAACGCACTGCTTGAAAACGGAGGCGAAGTAGTTCAGGAGAGCGTTTCGTATATAGTTCAGCCTCAGATGTCGTTTACGCTTATGGACCAGCACACAGGCTATGTCAAGGTTATTGTCGGCGGCAGAGGCGAAAAGAGCGGCAACCGTACACTGAACAGAGCGGTTGATACCACAAGACAGCCGGGCTCTTCAATTAAACCGCTGGCGGATTACGGTCCGGCTCTCGACATCGGCGCGATAACACTCGCGACTGCAATCGATGACGCTCCGTATTACTATTCGGGTGAGGACGGACGTCTTGTAAAGAACTATTTTGAGGGCGAATACCGCGGTCTTATGTCTGTGAGAACTGCTCTTAAGCTGTCGCAAAATGTTCCAGCGGTAAAAGTTCTGACACAGATTACGCCTCAGGTAGGTTTTAACTATCTGCTGAAATTCGGCTTCACTACACTGATCTCACCTAAAGAGGCAGTAAACGGGAACCATGACGTAGTTCAGTCTCTCGCTCTCGGCGGTCTCACCTACGGCGTTCACAATATTGAAATGTGTGCAGCCTACGCCACAATAGCAAATGAGGGTGTCTACACAAAACCTGTTTACTACACTCAGGTAAAAGACAAGGACGGAAATGTTATTTTGGATAACACTACTCCTCAGACCCACACGGTATTAAAGAAGTCTACCGCATGGCTTCTCACAAATGCGCTCGAATCGGTTACAGCCAACGGTACTGCCGAGGCTGCGCAGCTCAATAATCAGCCTACAGCCGGAAAGACAGGTACAACTCAGAACGTAACCGACAAATGGTTCTGCGGATATACTCCGTACTATACAGCAGCAATATGGCTTGGCTACGATGACAACTCAAAAGAGCTTTCGGGATATATTGACCACAGAAGAATGTGGCGCACAATAATGCAGGAAATTCATGATAATTTAGAGACAGGCTCCTTTAAAAAGCCTGATGACATTGTGGAGACTACTGTGTGCTCACAGTCAGGAAAGCTTCCTGTCGAGGGACTCTGCGACCAGGACCCTAGAGGCTCTCAGCTGACGACGGAATATTTCTCTAAAGACAATAACCCTACTGAACAGTGTGACGTTCATATAAAGGTTACTATATGTGACGATACCGGTGAGATAGCTTCAGCAAACTGCCCTCATAAGACAACTAAGATTATGATTAAAAAGGCAGAGATTGTAAGCAATCCTTCAGGCGAGGACGAGACCACATACACAACATGGGATCAGGAGTATTCAATCACAGAAGAACAGCTATCCAAAGTGTGCAGCGTTCACAATGGCTCAGGCAGCTCCGCACAGACTGTCGAGCCTTCAACGCAGAAGCCTGATGAGACGACGGCGCCTGCTCAGACACAGACGCGCTCAGACACCTCAAATACTTCGGTATTTAACACAATGAGCAGCGCTCTTTTGCCCGAAGACAGACTCAGACTTCTGAACAAAGTATCATAACTTTATATTCTCAGCTCAAACTAACGAGCCCATATAAGTCAAATTTTGAAAATGACTTATATGGGCTCGTTAATTATTGAATACATTTCTTCATTTATTATTTCTTTTTCATATGAGGCTTAAAAATCCATGATGCAATATATCCAAACAGCAACGCCGCCGATACGCCGACCGCACATGCGGTAAAACCGCCTTTAAAAAGCCCCAGCACTCCTTCTTCATCCACGGCAGTTTTAATTCCCTTCCACAAAACATTTCCGAAGCCCAAAAGAGGAACGGAAGCTCCCGCTCCTGCAAACTCCTGAAAAGGCTCATACAGTCCGACAGCACCAAGAACAACCCCGCTGCACACCAAAAGCACCATTATCCGCCCGGGCATCAGTTTTGTCTTTTCCATTAAAATCTGGACAAGCACACAGATAAGTCCTCCGACTATAAATGCTTTTATAAATTCCATTTTTTCCTTCTCCATTCTGCAAATATTAATTGCTTTGCGAACTTAAGTTTTCAACAATAACTCCGTGTGCAATTCCGGGAACACTCTCTCCCTCATTGTAGCTCACTGTTGATAAAAGTGCCCCCGTCGGCACAAACAGCACGCGTTTCCATTTTCCGCCGGTTATATTTTTCATTATATACGCGCAGAAAGTGACTGCCGAACAGCCGCAGCCGCTCCCTCCCGCCTGAGTATTCTGGCTTGCGGCATCAAATATCTCAATTCCGCAATCAGTATAGCGCCCCGATATGTCATGACCTTTTTCGTGAAGCAAATCTATAAGAATTTTTCTCCCCACAATTCCTAAATCGCCTGTAATAATGCAGTCATAATACTTTTCGTCAACTCCTAAATCCTCAAAATTCGCAAGAATTAAATCAGCAGCGGCAGGCGCCATACAAGCCCCCATATTCATAGAATCCTTTACGCCGTAATCAATGATTTTTCCCGTTGTAATTCCGGTGATCGCAACAGGCTGTGTTTCGTTTGTGAGCGCCGCAGCGCCGCAGCCGGTCACAGTCCATGTCGAGGCAGGCGGTCTCTGATTGCCATACTCAAGAGGAAATCTGAACTGCTTCTCGGCACTCGCAAAATGGCTGGATGCAGCCGCTATAACCTGATTTGCAGCTCCGCTTGAAACTGTAATTGCTCCGAGCGCCAGCGCTTCTCCGAATGTGGAACATGCGCCGTACAGACCGAACACAGGTATCTCATATCTTCTCACTCCGAATGACGTGGCAATGAGCTGCCCCAGCAAATCTCCGGCGAACATATATCTGAAATCCTCTTTTTTATACCTCGTTTTCACAAGAAGCTTATCCACTGCCTGTTCCAAAAGAGCGCTCTCAGCTTTCTCCCAGTTTTCTTTTCCGGACATTTCATCCTCTACCACAACGTCAAACAGCTCTCCGAGCGGTCCCTCGCTCTCCTTCTTCCCCACAACCGAAGACACAGTCTCTATGAATATCGGTTTATCAAACAATACACTTTGCTTTCCCTTTTGCATACAGCCTCCTTCACATCCAAAGCTTTGTCAGCAGATATAAAATTCCTGCTATCCACGAGGAAAAGATACCGTAGAGTATAACAGGCCCGGCTATTGTAAATATTTTACAGCCTATACCGAACACCTCTCCCTCTGCCTTATACTCAATCGCAGGAGCCGCAACACTGTTTGCAAACCCCGTTATCGGCACAAGGCTTCCGGCTCCGCCCCAGCTTGTAATAAGAGGGTAGATATTTAACCCCGTAAGAATAATGCTTCCCAAAACAAGGCAGACTGTAGTCCACGATGCGGCGTCATCCTTATTTAACCCCGCGTTCTTAAATGTCCAGAGCAGCACCTGTCCTATCGTACATATTGTACCGCCTGTAATAAATGCTTTTACGCAGTTTTTAAGACAGCTGGCCTTTGGCGTCACCTGCTCAACATAAGCATTGTAATTTTTATTCCTTTTTTGCTCATCGACAGCCATAACACACCTTCTTTCTCAATAAATCATTTTTCTGCTGATTGGGGGCTCCTCACGCATTTTACATTATCGTACACAAAATACATTGCCCTTCAGTCGTATATTAAAAGATAATAGACGAGATGTCCGACAGACTTTCCAAGTCCGACCATAAGGATTACAATTCCAAGCCCCGAGCCTATCCGCACACGCCTTATAAAAATCGGCAGCGCTTTCAGCGTCTCGGCAAGACTTACAACCAGCAGCCCGACAAACATTCCGGCAAACAGTCCGTATATAATAAGACCAAAATCCCCCACAGGCAGCGACACCTCAAATACCGAGAGAAGCGTTCCTGCAACAGCCCCGAACAGCAATACCTCCTCGTAAAAAAAAACTGCCTTTGTAGTACCCGTCACCGCCGCCGCCCTGTTAATCATGCCGACGCTTGTAATCAGAGCAAAATATCCTGCCGCCGTGAGAGCCCCCGCACACAGACCGAATAGTCCGAGCCCCAGCCAAATCAACCCCTGTTCCATTACCATCACATCCCTTTTTATTACATCTCCAACACCTTTGCAGCCTTAACTTATCTCCTCATTTACAGCCGCGCTTCTGTCAATAAGCGTATCATCCACATCCTTCTCATACTTGTCCATTTCAACCTCAATAGGTGTCGGGTCGCTGCTGAATCTCACGCCTGCAAAGTGGTTGTAAAATACCATTATTCCAAGTGCAAGCCCTATGCCATAGGTAATTTCAAGCAGCTTCGCCCCCTGAGCTTCCTGTGCTCCGAATATCTCATACACCTTGTCGAAAATCTCAATAGTATTTACATCATTGTTGTACGCCATAATAGCATACATGCTTCCTAGAAATGTAAATAACGCTACAAACGCTATCAAAATAACCTGCAATGTCTTGGAATGCTTTTTCTCACAGATATAATCAACAATAAAATCATTTTCACCCAGATTATTGACCTCTATGTCGGGATATTCCCGGCTGATTGCCTTAACGACTGCCAGAAAAGACATGCATACCCTCTCCTTTTTTCTTTTGTTTTCCCCTGCATCTTTAAGCTCAAGAATACAGATATGCTTTATATCATTCTCAATTTTTTTATCATTGCAGTACACGCCGGCAACATCACCTATTGTAATATTGCGCTTGGAAACCTCGATATTTCTGTTAATCTGAATATAAACCACTTCACTCATTTTGTGCTTCATCTCCTCTTTTCTTAGCATGGCAGACAAAGCCGGTTTTATTCACCGCATTTCATTTTTTTTAATATTTTCTTTTCAAGACGCGATACCTGCACCTGGGAAACGCCCATAACCTTCGCTATTTCCGTCTGCGTCTTGTCCTGATAATACCTCATGTAAATAAGCTGGCGCTCCTTTTTGTCAAGCTTTGCCAGCATCTCCTCGAGAAGCATATGGTTCATAAGCTCTTCGCACGGGTCGCCCTGCTGAGGAAGCTTGTCCATAAGCGAAATATCGCTTCCGTCTCCCTGATAAATCACCTTGTGAAGAGACTCTATCTCTGCCGAGGCGTCAATAGCCTGAGCAAGTTCCTCGGAGGTCACGCCGATCTCGGCGGCAATCTCCGACAGAGCAGGCTCGCGTTTCAATTTTCTCTCAAGCTGCTCCCTTGCAAGATACGCCTTATAAGCAATCTCCTTCATGCTTCTGCTGACCTTAATCATTCCGTCGTCTCTCAAAAATCTTTTAATTTCTCCGGCAATCATCGGCACCGCGTATGTGGAAAACTGCACGTCATAGCTGGTATCGAATTTATCCACAGCCTTGATAAGCCCAATGCTTCCAATCTGAAACAAATCCTCCTGCTCATAGCCTCTTCCCGCGAAACGTCTTACAATGCTCCAGATAAGCCCCATATTTTCAACAATCAGTTTCTCTCTAGCCTCTTTATCCCCTCCGTGCGCTCTCTCTATCAGCTCCTTAGTATGATTCATATAACCACACCCAATCCACTAATTATTTACTCCTATTCTCTTTTTCATCGTCACGGTAGTGCCGCAGTGCTTTCCGGATTTCACCTCAAGCTCATCCATAAATGCCTCCATAAAAGAAAAGCCCATACCAGAACGCTCAAGCTGAGGCTTTGACGTATACATAGGCTCCATTGCCTGACCAATATCATCTATACCGACTCCGTCATCATGTACCTCTACAGTCAGCTCGTTTTCGTCCAGAATACATTTAAGCCTGATTTTTCCGGGACCGCCCTCATATCCGTGAACAACACAGTTTGTAACCGCTTCCGACACGGCTGTTTTTATATCTGAAATCTCTTCGAGAGTGGGGTCAAGCCTGGCGCAAAATGCAGCTACCACAACTCTGGCAAAGCTCTCGTTCTCGGATTTGGAATCAAAAATAAGTTCCATAGAATTAGTATGATTTTCGCTGTTATTGTTATTTTTCATTATTTTACCTCTCCCTTGCTTTTTCTATTATTTTCTTTGCCGCATCGCTTACGTCGCTGCAGGAGGTAACAAGCTTATGTAAACCCGAAATCAAAAGAATTCTCGAAATTCCGTCACCAGCTCCTGCAACATAAATATTGCCCCTGTCGCGTATTTTTTTATAGCGCCCCATTATAAGACCTATTCCCGCGCTGTCCATAAACCCTATTCTGCTGAAATCGAAAATAATATCATTAACGCCTCTCTCGTCAATAACATGGTCAATTACCTCCCTCATCTCATCCGCAAGATGATGGTCAAGCTCCGCAATCATGCTTATAACCAGCATTTTATCGGTAACCATATAGAGATAATCCGTATGCTTGACTTCGCTTTTTTCATTTGGTGATACATTTGCTTCCTGCATTATCTAACCAATCCTCCATTTTCTTTATTAAAATACTGCCTGTCCCCGACAAACACAAAAACCCGACAGACTTATTGGTCCGTCAGGTTTTTTCTTTAAAGAGTATATTGCTCAAGCTCAATGCGAGTTTACATAGTTCTCTGCCTCAGACAGATATCCGCTTGTCTTGAATTCATCTACAATAATTTGATAGTATCTTTTTGCGTCGTCGGTCTGATTAAGTGACACATAAGACCTCGCGGCATAATATACCGCATCTGCTCTCGTTTTGTCGCATTTGTAAGACCTCGCAAGATAATCCGCCGCGCTTGTATAATCAGCGCTGTAATAAGCGTTCATTCCCCTGCTGTACAAATCGTTTGCAGCGGCTGTCATCGTCGCTCCTGAAATTGTATTATACAGCGTCTTTGCCTCCTCAAGCGGAAGAGAGCTTACATCAACGTCCGCTATTGCCTCCGCTGCTGCCGTATTATCATTAGAAATATATAGGTTAGCTGCCGTTATAACAGCAGATAACAGCTTGTTGTTCCCGTCTGTTCCGCTCACCTCAGCCAATCTCTCCTCAAGAGCAGCCTTTTCCTCTTTAACTGAATCGAGCTGGCTCTGAAGCGAATTCAGCTCCACGTTGCCTGACGAGAGCTGCTCGCTGTACTCCTGAATACTCTTATTGTATTCTGCGGTAAGTCCCCTGTATCTCGACGGAATAATCAAAAACCAAATCAACGCCGCTCCTATCACAACACCGACAAGAATATTAATTACGGTAATAGCGCCGTTGCTTGGCTCTTTGTAAGAAGAGCGCGGCATAATTACATCATTTCCGCTCAGCGGTCTGCGCTCGTCCTCCCTGTTCTTTTTCTTAAGGTGCGCCTGCTGACTGTCCTTCTTCCTGCTCTGAAGCTCCTCGTCAATCTCCTGAAGATAGAGAAGCGCAAGCGTATTGTTTCTGTCAATCTTCAGCACTGCGTTCAGATGCTTTCTGGCTCTGCTGTACTCCTTGTCTTTAATATACAGAAGAGCAAGAAGCTGCTGCGCTTTTAAAAGTCTCGGATTCTGCGACACGACTTTTTTAAGCTGTATTGTCGCCATGTCATAATTTCCGTCCTTCGCATACCGCAGAGACAGATTATATTTTTTTACGGTCGTCGTAATCATCTCAAATCTGTTCTGGTTTGACTGAATATCAGTTATATAGTCACTGGCTGCATTTCCGTCAGGCTGAATATTCTTGCTGATAACCCATTCACTCAGGGCCTCAACGACATCCCCCATCTCGCAGTACACAAGTCCCAGAAGATTTCTGGCATCTATGTTTTTCTTATTTATTAAAATACTCATCTTAAGGCTTTCCACGGCGCCCGACAAATCCCTTATCCTGGCCTTTGAGAGACCAAGATTATAATATGCGTTTGATGCCATAACAGCTTTTTTGTACATTGAGACATCAACGCCGCACGCAGGACAATGCCCTTCCTTTGTAAGAACCGCATCACATTTAAAGCATCTCATTATTTTTCTCCTACTTGCCTGCTATATCCTCAACAATTTTATTTATAAGGTCTGTAATATCCGGAACATCATTATTATATATGGCATCCTCGGCGTCATCAACCTCTAAACTCGGCTTAAACTTCTTAATTTCCTCATCAAAATCAATCATAACTTACTCCTTTTTTGCTTCACACGTCACTCTCGCCACAGACCGAAAAGTCCGCTTAGCCTTATTGTCTGTTTTCTGCATATTTCTTGATCTCACCGACCAAATAAAGCGATCCGGTACAAAAAAGTACTCCCCCGCTTTTTCTTCTCAGCTCGCATGCTCCGTCAAATGCCTTGCAGACATCCTTGTAATCCGTTACCGGCTGTCCGGTATATTTATCAAAAACTTTGTAAATCTGCGTATCGCTCAGCTTCCTTCTGCCCTCTATCTGAGTGACTACAAATTCATCAAACTCACCGCACTCACACAGTCTCTTTATCATTTTATCGTAATCCTTGTCATTAACGGCAGAAAACATTAATATTCGTCTCCTGTTCCCCGCAATAGACGGCACTGACTTAATAAGCGCATCTATACCTTCCGGATTATGCGCACCGTCAACATAGACAAACGGTAAAATCTCTTCCATTCTGCCCTGCCAGCAAACGGCGCTTACAGCCGCATGGACCGGCTCCTCTGAAAGTCTGATATAACCGTGCTTCTCCATAACCGCTGCCGCCGTAAGCGCAAGCGCACAGTTTTCAACCTGATAGACTGCACCTGTACCTATCGAAAAGCAATCATTCTTATAATACCCATTACTAAGAGAAAAATCAATACGCTTTCCACAGTTTTTAATTACCGCATAATCCTCCTGCGATACACCGAATGCCTCGCTCCGGTTATTCTCAGCCGCTCCTTTTATAACACCGAAGGACTCATCGACTCTCTCAAGAAAAACAACAGGCACTCCGGGCTTTATAATTCCCGCCTTTTCACCTGCAATTTTTTCTATTGTATCGCCCAGAACTGCAGTGTGCTCAAGGCTTATTGTTGCAATGACGGTGAGCAGGGGATTTCTCACAGCATTTGTAGCGTCCAGCCTTCCCCCAAGTCCCGTCTCAATTATACAGAAATCAACCTCACGCCTCAAAAATATCAAAAGCGCCATGCCGAAGTAAAAATCAAAATACGCAAGACTGTCTTTTCCAAGCCTGTCCTGCACTGCTCTGATCTCAGAGAACGCCCGCACAAAATCCTCCATGCATACAGGCTCGCCGTTTACCTGTATCCTCTCCCTCTCGTCCTCAAGATGCGGCGAGATAAACATTCCCGTTGTGTATCCGTTCTCCCTCAAAATCCTCTCCAAATATGCGCATACAGAGCCTTTTCCGTTGCTTCCGGCAACATGTATTATCTTCAATCTGCTCTCCGGATGTCCCAGAAGTTCCAGCATTTTCTCTGCCCGCGATACGCCTGTTCCGGGCAAAAACTGACCTGCCGCGTCAATATACGACACAGCTTCATTATACTGTCTTTCTGTGCTTCCGGAATTCACCAAATTAATATTATCTTTCATTGTATTAATATATCATCCCTGCTTAATTATTTTTGTAATCTTTCTTTTCTCATGAAAAATCACAGCATTTTTTTTGTTTAAGAGTCCGCATATTATCTCTCCTGACGACAGCGACGTATCAAACGCCCCCGCATCAGAACTTTCATGAAGTTCTTTAAGCATCTCCTCCACTGTAAGCCTCTCACCCAAATCAAACTCCAAGACAGCCTGCTCAAACACCCCGCTGTCAAATGTAAATCTGAAGAAAAAGGCTGTCCACTTATTCATAAGCCTTTCTGACAGCTCCCTGAGCTTTTCGTCAGACTTTACCTCTGCTGCCTCAAGCTCCGTTCTCACAGCCTTTAATTCCGTCTCACAATCTCCGCTCTGCGTATCCAGCTCTCCAAGCTTTTTTTCAAGTCTGTCAACGGATGTTTCCAGCTGCTCGAGACGTCGGCTGGCTTCATTTACCCTTGAATAATAATTCTTAGTCTCGCTTTCTGTGTGCAGTCTGTTTGAATACTCGTCCTTCTGTGAAGCGAGCCTGTCGAACGCTTCCCTTGCATTTACAAGTCTCTCCCTCTCCTCATGAAGCTTTTCGCCGGTCTTTGACACCTGCTCGTCAACCCTGTCCATAAGCTTTTCACAGCCGGTAAGACGAGACCTGAGAGCAGCTGTGCTGCTTAAAAGCTCCCTGAATTCCTCATCATCCTTTTTTTGTTCATCCTCAATACCATCCGACGCATATGACGGCAGAGAGGAAACATTAACCCTGAAACTTCCGCCGTATCTTGCGGCACATTTCCATACAAGCTGAGCCATGAGCGACTGAGAGATACGCTTCATATTTTTAATTACTCCCACTGCTGCCGCGACATGCACTGACGCCTCATCAAACGTATGTACTCCGAGTATTATCACTGTCTGCTCAAGATACTTTGTTCCCCGCTCAAGTCTCAGTATCCTGCCTATTCCCCTGCCCGAAAATTCTTTCGGCATCAGCCTTTTATGAAGCTCTCTTTTATCCTCGATAGATATTTCATCTATTCTTTTCTGGAGTTTTCTGTCAAATTCCTGTATCTCATCCTCCGTCTGCCTGACTATACACTGATGTAAAGATACAAGAAACGCCTTATTATAATGTATGCACACCTGTTCAATTTTATTAGCCGGAGTGGCATATTTTGTAATATTATACAAATTTGCCGCCTCATTTACAGCCAGAAACGACAATCTGTCATCTCCTGTTATCTCCGACTCTTCCTCCGGCACACCGCATTTTGCGGCGATAAGCCGCTTTAAACGCAAAACAAGCTCGGTCCGGGAAAGCCCTGCAAGCCGGTCCGCCTGCTCGTTGACCATGTCCGGCACCTTCACAGCCTGATAATCCATGGAACGCGTGCTGCCAAAGGACTGAAACAGGGAATTCGCCAGACCTGCGATACCGTTTACAACCCTGTTGCCGGTCTCTTTTGCGGCGTTTAATAGATTTGTTTGTGTAAAAAGCGCAATTTCAAGCCTTATTTCATCGTCCGACATTTTTCTTACACCGTCAAATATATTAGGCATTCGCACAAACCTCCGTAATAAAATAACTTTTAAACTTACGCTGCCTGAGGCTGGTACAGACCATACAACCCCGACAAATCCGCCATACAGCCCCAATGACGCTATTATATCACCGATGACAGCAAAAGAAAACAAAAAGCCCTGTAAACTTGTGCTGCCAAAACAGCTTAAGCTTACAGGGCTTGTATAAATAATATTAAATATTAAATTCGGAGATTAGCTGTTAATCAGAGATTAGCATACACCCTGAGCAAGCATAGCATTTACAACCTTTTCAAAGCCTGCGATGTTAGCGCCTGCCACATAGTTGCCTTCCATGTTGTATCTCTTTGCAGCGTCATCAATATTATGATAGATATTTACCATGATATTCTTTAACTTAGCGTCAACCTCTTCAAATGTCCAGCTGAGTCTCTCGCTGTTCTGGCTCATCTCAAGAGCTGAAGTTGCTACGCCGCCGGCATTAGCTGCCTTTCCGCAGATAAACCAAACTCCGTTGTCCTGGAGATACTTTGTAGCCTCAAGAGTAGTAGGCATGTTAGCGCCCTCGCATACAGCCTTGCAGCCGTTAGCTACAAGCTGCTTTGCATCCTCAACATCAAGCTCGTTCTGTGTAGCGCATGGGAGAGCGATGTCGCACTTAACCTGCCATACTCCGCGTCCCTCATGGTACTCAGCGCTCTTTCTTGCAGCTGCATACTCTGTAAGTCTTGCTCTCTTAACTTCCTTGATTTCCTTGAGAAGCTCAACATCAATACCCTCTGAATCATAGATCCAGCCTGTAGAATCAGAACATGTAACAACCTTTGCACCCATCTGCTGAGCCTTCTGGATTGCGTAAATAGCAACGTTACCTGCACCTGAAACAACAACTGTCTTGCCTTCCATAGATTCGCCGTGGCACTTCATAAGCTCCTCTGTGATATATAAAAGACCGTAACCTGTTGCCTCTGTTCTTGCAAGAGAGCCGCCGTATGTAAGTCCCTTACCGGTGAGAACACCCTCGAACGTGCCTCTGATTCTCTTGTACTGACCGAACATGTAACCGATTTCTCTTGCGCCTGTTCCGATGTCGCCTGCCGGCACATCAACATCAGCGCCGATATACTTGTAAAGCTCTGTCATAAAGCTCTGGCAGAATGCCATAATCTCTCTGTCTGACTTGCCCTTAGGGTCGAAATCAGAGCCGCCCTTGCCTCCGCCGATAGGAAGGCTTGTAAGAGAGTTCTTAAATACCTGCTCAAAACCTAAGAACTTGATAATACTTAAATTTACTGAAGGATGTAAACGCAAACCGCCCTTGTATGGTCCGATAGAATTATTGAACTGTACGCGGAAACCTCTGTTTACCTGAACCTGTCCCTTGTCGTCAACCCACGGTACACGGAACATGAGAACTCTGTCAGGCTCTGTGATTCTTTCAAGAATCGCATTCTTTCTGTAAAGTTCCTCATTAGCGTCAACAACCGGTCTGAGTGACTCAAGAACTTCGTTTACTGCCTGTAAAAACTCAGGCTGGTCTGCATTTTTCTTAGAAACTACCTCTAAGACTTCATCAACATAACCCATAATTATTTGTACTCCTTTTTTAACGCCGTAGCGGAATAATTTTATAATGGTATTATATTAAACAGAATTAATTTATGCAAGTTTTTTGTGTATTTCACTTAATTTTCTGTTGTTTTTTTAATAATATTAATTAATTTTGTTATTAAATAATACTCTACAATTTTTTTCACTTAAAATTATTAAGTCCTTCCATTATTTGTATTTTATAGTAACAGTTCAGCCCGCTCATTCGCAAAGCCGCGCCTACGGCGCTTTCCCGCTGCTTTGCAGCTGACTTTGCTCATAATTGGGCGCTCAGCTCATAAGCTGCATGACAGGCAAATTCATGCAAGCATGATTTGCCTGTCATGCAGCTTATGGCTGAACTGTTACATTTTATATAAAATTTCTTCTTTTTATTATTGTTATTTACAATTTTTGTTGTATAATTAAAAAATATCCATGCTCTCTATAATCAGCTGACTTATAGAGCTGTTATTTTTTAGAAAGCATTTACAATATATTATACTTTAAAACTGATAAAGGGGATAATTATGTCAAACTTTTTTACGAAGACCAATAAAGACATGAAATATATATTTAAGAAAAGTTCCTCATTAAGCAAAAAGGAGAAACGCAGAAAAAAACGCGGTATAGCGGCTGTGATAGGTCTGCTTTTAGTTTTTTTGCAGCTTGTAATCTCAGGACTTTTTCTGTTTGAGATTTTCAAGCTCAACATTCTTCCAACAAAGTATTTAATTATGATGCTTATTGTTCTGATTTTAATACTTCTGTATAATTTTACTTCTCAGTTTACCAGGGCGCACTACTTCGGAAAAATTCTGTCAGTTCTCATGTCGGCAGTGCTTGTTTTCGGTTATCTTGTAGGTTCAAAAGTAAACTGGGCATTCGGAAATATTACTAATATAAAAATCCAGACAGATGTTGTCGATGTAATTGTTCTGTCAAACGACAGCGCTCAGAGCATCAGCGACACCCTCTCATACAGCTATGGCTACAACAGCACAATAGAAAATGATTTGTCAAACAAGGCAATAGAAGAGATAAATAATAAATATAAAACTACCTTAAACACATCAAAATATTTAAACTGGAATGATTTGACAGAGGCTCTCTATTCCGGAGAGATAAAAGCAATGCTTATGACTGAAGCAATGCGCTCTTCTATCTCCGAGGAGGATGAGACATTTTCGTCTCAGACAAGAGTTGTCGAACAGATAAAAATAACCTCCACTACAACAGTTCAGAGCGGTACAAAGAAAGCAAGCGGAGAGCCATTCATTTTATATATTTCAGGCAATGACGGCTACGGTGCAATTTCAGACGTCGGAAGAAGCGACGTAAACATACTTGCCGTTGTCAATCCTGAAACAAGACAGGTGCTTTTAATATCGACGCCTAGAGATTATTACATTACAATAAGCGACGCGAGAGGCAATACAGGTCTGGATAAGCTCACTCACGCCGGAAATGCCGGTATTCAGTATTCTATTGACGCTCTTGCCGACCTCTACGGAGTTACTGCAGATTATTTTATAAAAGTCAATTTTGACGGATGCGTAAAGATTGTAGATGCACTCGGCGGTATAACAATTAATTCCACTGTGGAATTTACAAACGGCTATAACGCCGCTCCTGCAAGGTATCACTTTGTTGTAGGTCCTAACGAATGTGACGGAGATATGACGCTTGCCTTTGTACGTGAGAGAGAAGCATTTGCGACAGGCGATTTCCAGAGAGGGAAAAATCAGCAGGCAGCTATTGCCGCTATGATTGATAAGGCAACCTCTCCTGCAATTCTCACAAATTATGCTTCTGTGCTTGACGCCGCAACAGAGGTAATGTACACAAACATGCCTTCCAGCATGATTACCGACCTGATTAAAGACCAGCTCTCAGATTCTACAGCATGGAACGTCCAGTCATATTCGGTAAGCGGACGGACACAGACCAACAGATGTACGGTGTACGGTCTTACAGCCTCAACTGTAGTTCCTGACTATGATACCGTAAATATCGCAATCAAGCTTATAAACAGAGTTTACAACGGAGAAGTATTTGACGTTGACACTTATGTCGAAGGTCTTGAAAATCCAACCGAAGCGTCTGACGCAGTCAATTAATTAACAGCAAAAAATCCCATGTATAGGCTTCGCCTATACATGGGATTTTTATTACTTTAAAATAAATTCTTTTATAATCCGCGCAACTCCGTTTTCATCGTTTGAAACCGTAACATAATCAGCCCTGTCCCTGACCTCCGGATATGCATTTTCCATGGCAATTCCAAGTCCCGCATAGGAAATCATCGATAAATCGTTAAGTCCGTCACCGCATGCGATAAGCTCCTTTTGCTCTATTCCGAGATTGTCAAGAAGGGCTGCTAAAGAAACGTCTTTCCCTACATTTTTCGGAACAATCTCAAGAAAATAGTCCTCTGAGAAAAACAGTTCCAGCACATTGCCGTACTGTTTTTCCAGCTCTTCCTTAACAGGCAAAAGCCTGCTGTGCTCTCCCACAACCAGAAGCTTAGCAACAGGATAATCCACAAATTCTGGTATATTGTCTACCTGCATAACCTCTGCGCTGTTGCAGAACGCCTCTCTTTGCACATACTCATCATCTGCCTTCTCCGATATTACTCTGTCCTCAAAATAAGTCAGCGGAGCAGCCTGATTTTTTCTCGCCGCATCACATATAGCTGCGATACACTCCGGAGGTATGTGTCTTTCATAAACCATTTTTGACGCTTTGCAGTCCCATATATTTCCACCGTTATACGCAAGAACATATCCTCCGCGTTTGTCGAGCTCAAGCTGTTTTGCCACCGGCATAACCCCGAACATAGGTCTGCCGGATGCAAGGACAACCGCTGTACCTGCCTCTATAGCCTGCCATACAGCGTGTTTATTCTCCTCGGACAGCTTTTTTTCGCTGTCCATAAGCGTTCCGTCCAAGTCAAGCGCCAGAGCCCTGTAAACGGTACCTTCACTCTTTATTTCCTCTAACCGTTTTTTTATTTCCGACATAAATTTAATAATCCTCTCTTAAATTTCATCTGCACAAGCCCATAATATTACAAAACCGGGTCTGTGTAAATGTATTTATGTCCATTTCATGTAATTCTCAGCTCAAGAAATGAATTAATCAAACTCATCTTTCCGTAGCCCCACACATTGTTTGGAAAATCCTGCGAGCTCTCCGAAAGTACGCTTTCATCACGGACGGCTCCTCTGATAAGAATATATTTTACATCACTTGTACCCAGGAAACGTGCGTTTCCATAGTAAACTCCCCATGTAAGAAGAAGCGCAGCAGCTCCTGCCACATGCGCCGCGGCTATACTCGTACCTGTCCGGTATGAATACCCTCCGCCGACAGACGGACCGTAAACATTTACCCCGGGAGCCGCAAGCTCCGGCTTTACAATTCCTTCGGCATTATATCCGCGTCCCGAATCTATACTTATAGCCCCCGTCACATGGTCATATGCCGCTGCGCTTATTATCCTGCTGTCGGCAGCGGGCTCCGTAAGCGTTGTATCGGGCGTTGAACTCAGAAAAAACGTATCGCCCTGCATAAAATTTTTAATGGGAAGCCAAGCGTTAAAGCTGCCTTTTATGCTGGTCAGACTGTACACGTTTATTTTCCATATTCCCTGCGCCGGATTAATAAATCTGAAAAAAATAACCTCATTTCCCGACAGCGGGTCCACCACTCTGTAATCCACCTGAACCTCGGTATTTTCAAGAATAAATTTTAGAACATTTGTCGCTCCGGTACGCGCAGGAAGTCTTGGAACGCTCTCACCTGATGGAGAGATAATTGAAACAGACAATACATCAAGCGTATTAGCCCAGATTTCCATTGCAAAGCCTCTATCCTGAATTCCCACGCTGAGTTCAATGGTGTAGGGCGAAACAGAGGACTGCGCCTGCCCTGAAATGTGAGCCCTGTTGTTTGCCTCATTTCCCATACACGTTACAACCACAACATTAGTTCTTCTCGCAGCCATTCCAAGCACGCTCGCAAGCGGTGTCGCCCCGGTTCTGGGACCGCTTCCCGTTCCCAGTCCGAAACATATTACAAGAGGAAGTCTCTTTGAACTTGCATAATCTAAAAGGAAACGGACGCCAAGCATAATATCCGTTTCCTCAAAAGCCTCCGCATTTTCATTTATCAGAAAATAATCTCTTAAATATTTTTTTGCAGGTTTCAGCTTTACAACAGCAATCTCACACTCGGGAGCCGCCCCGGTAAATGAAGGCTCTGAACTTCCCGCTGCAATCCCCGCCATAAAAGTACCGTGTCCGTTTTCATCGACGCTCGGAACGTAGTCATAGGGATTTTCCCCTCTCTCCTTCGCCGCAAGCGCCTCGTTGATCTGATTTTTTGTATATATGGCGCCAAATTCATAGACGTCCCCGATGCTGCGCCTAAGCTCTGCATCCTCGGCGCTGCGCTGCTCCTCCGATATATTGACAGACTGATCCCATATGACGTCTATTCTGCTCTGTGTGGCGCTGCTCTTAAACGCCTCGTGAGTATAGTCAATTCCGGTATCTATAAAACCGATAATCACCCCCTGACCCCTGACATTTAAAAACGGCTGATTCAGAGTCGCCGTAATCCCGGAGCTGTCCATGCTTGACGTATCCATAAGCCCGTAGAGCTTGGGGATTGTCTGATACCCTACATCGCTTACGGTTATATTTAATTCAGGAGGAAGAAGCCCGTATCCCACGGAAAAATTGTCGTCTATCTCTAATACACAGCCGCCCTCCAAATCAGCCGCCGGATTAAAATACCACGGATTATTGTAAACTACAAAATCCATAATATCTTCAGACATAATTAATTCGCCGCAAGTCATAAAATCATTTTTACCTTTTTATAGCTTTATTTATTATATTCAGCCTCATTGATAATATAACTTAACTGAGCGCAGGTTTTACCATGAAACCTGCGCTCAGCCTTATTTTTCTTATACTGTTTTATATTTTATGCGTTATGCGCACTCAGCAGAGGAGTCTCAAACCCCCGCATCTGTATAACCGGAGCTCCCTTTTTAAGAATATAATCACCGGTAATTGTGACCTTTCCTATATTATTATCTTTCGGTATTTCATACATAATATCAAGCATATATTCCTCAATAATAGAGCGAAGCGCTCTTGCACCGGTTTTTTTCTCCATAGCCCTGTCGGCTATTGCCTCAAGAGCCGCATCATCAAACTCCAGCTTTACCTCGTCCATTTCAAGAAGCTTTTCATACTGCTTTAATATTGCATTTTTAGGTTCCTTCATAATCTGTATAAGCATCTGTTTTGTGAGACTTTCAAGTGAAAATACAATAGGAAGCCTTCCGAGAAACTCCGGTATCATTCCGTAGTTCCTTAAATCTTCAACCGTAACCTGGCTGCACAGATTTGGCTCATTGTCATATTTATCCTTTAAATCAGCGGTAAAGCCTATTGAGCCCTGCCTGTTAAGTCTCTCCTTGATAATATCCTCCAAATCAGGAAATGCGCCGCCGCAGATAAACAGAATATTTTTTGTATTCACGGTAACAAGAGGCACCATTGCATTTTTGCTTGTCGCTCCCACAGGAACTTCCACATCGCTTCCCTCCAGCAGCTTAAGCATACCCTGCTGAACTGATTCACCGCTTACGTCGCGGCTTCTTGTCTCTTTCTTTTTGGCTATTTTATCTATCTCATCTATAAAAATAATTCCGTGCTCAGCTCTCTCCACATCATTATCTGCCGCAGCAAGCAGCTTTGACACAACGCTCTCTATATCGTCTCCTATATATCCCGCCTCTGTGAGCGAGGTAGCGTCGGCAATGGCAAGCGGCACTGATAAAAGCTTTGCAAGCGTCTTGACCAGATACGTTTTTCCTGAACCTGTCGGTCCGATCATAAGCATATTTGACTTCTCAATCTCGACGTCTGAATCCGCATTGGCAACTCTCTTATAGTGGTTGTACACCGCAACGGACATTATCTTTTTTGCATGCTCCTGCCCTACTACATACTGGTCAAGCATCTCCTTTATATGGTGAGGCGCCGGAATTTTTGTAAGATCAATATCTTTTTTGGAGTCTGTCTTTTCCTTTTTCTTTTTGACCTTCTGCTTGTTTGTCATATTATCCTGCATATCACCAAACACAAAACCGCCTATATTGCCCATTCCCGGAATATTTTTCATCATGTCGTCATAATTAATTCCGCTGTTGTTAAGTGAATCAAATGTCCTCTGCATACAGTCAGCACATATGTAAATATTATTAGGCATGCTTATCATCTTGCCTGCACGGCTCTCCGAACGCCTGCATATATAGCAGACCTTCTCATACTCATCCGCATTTTTCTTTCCGCCTGATGTCTCTGATGTATTATTATTTATATTATTATTTTTTTCAATTTCATTATTATTCTTATCGTTATTATCCATGATTTTCTCCATTCCTGCTGTATAGTATACATTTCTCAATGGTACTTTTAAAGTATACCTACTGACATTAAATTTATCAATTAAATAATTCTAAAAAAGAACAAACAAAACAGAAAATAAAATATATAAAAACTAATTTTATATCACTGACACCAAAAACGACACCGTAGTTTGAGGTGTGGGGTGACCCCAAACTACGGTGCCGTTTTTTATTTACGTTATTCTGCCATTATTAATTTTTGCTTCCCAGCGTAACATCAACCGACTTTAATACATACTGTGTACCCTCAGGGTGATAGTACTGAATTGTCACTGTCTCTCCGGCTTTGTAGTACTGCATAATACTCTGAAGTCCCGACATTGATGATACCGTCTGGTCGTCAAAGCTCACAATAATATCGTACTGTCCAAGTCCTGCCTTCTCTGCCGCCGAGCCCGATACAACCGAACGTATCTGCACTCCCTGCGGATACTTATAATATTCTGAAATCGCGCTCGTTATATCAACACCGGAAATACCAAGACTTACCTTTGTTCTGGTTTCTCTGTTCATAAGTGAATCTATTAAATCTCTTACATTTGATACAGGAATAGCATATGCCATACCCTCGACACCTGACTCGGAAGTCTTGGCAAAGTTGATACCGATAACACGACCGTCTGCGTTTAAGAGCGCGCCGCCTGAGTTTCCTGAGTTGATAGCTGCATTTGTCATAAACAGCCCTTCAAATGTTACGTTGTCAACTGTAATAGAACGATTCAAGGCGCTGATAATGCCATTTGTAACAGACTGTCCCTCTCCAAGCGCATTGCCGATAGCGACAACCTCCTGACCGAGCACAACTTCATCCGAATCTCCAAGCTCCGCTATCGAAATCTGACTGAGTGTAGAGCTCTTTATATCATTTAAGTTTACGGCAACAACAGCTATATCCTTATCTGACTTTGAGCCTTTAACGTTACAGCTTACTGATTCACCGTCAACAAACACACACATAAGATTATTGACATTATCTACAACGTGCGCATTTGTGAGGAGCAGAAGCTCGGTATCATTCTTTCCCACAATAATGCCGGTTCCGCTTGTGTTTGCCTCATAGCTCTGACCATATCCCCAGATTGATGAACTGTTTGATGTCACGGTTGTTGTTCCTGTAAGAGCAACCATTGCAGGCATTGCTGCCTCAGCAACCGCTGATACATCCATCTGCGCGCTGCGGGCACTGCCCTCCTCATTCACAACGCTTGCCGTCGATGATATATTATTTGTCACCGTAGGTATATCTATATCGGAATTGCTGCTGACAGGATAAATTCTGTTAGCAGTATAGTATACTCCATACATAGTTCCTCCGCCTATTGCACCGAACAAAACTGCCGCAGCAACAAGCGCCGCAATTCTCTTTCCCAGTCCCTTCTTTCCGGTTTTCTGTTTTTTCTGGCGCTTAGCCTTTTTTGTTTTTTGTGAAACACTGCCTGTTGTGTTTGAAGAATTATATCCGCCGTATGTTCCATAGCTGCCTGTTCCCTGAGCGCCTGATGAATTTGAATAGCTGCCCGTTCCGTAATTATAACTTCCTGAATTATATCCATACTGCCCCTGCTGGCTGTAATAACCTGTATTGCTGCTGTAGGAAGAAGAATTACTGTATGAACTGTTGTTATACGGTATATTGCTTCCCGAATATCTGTATTCACTGCTTCCCGACTGCTGAGTACTGTAACTGCCGTTCTGTGATGTCTGTGCAGTATTTGCCTCACCGCTTCCATCATTCATTGTGCTTTCAGTATTTGCGCTGCTGTCTTCTCTTACGCTTTCTCTATCTAAATCATTATCGTACATTGCCGTTATCTCCTTTCTGTACCGATATGTTCATTAGAAACAGAATGAACACATTTCCTTGTCTGTATCTGTATACTAACAATGAAATGTGTTCATATTGTGTTTTACTTGTTAAAAAATGTTGAACTTATTGCCCTATCACATCCATAACAGCTTTTGTCAGCGCTTCCAGCTTTGCATCGGCGTCCTCAAGACTTTCGCCCTTAACGCCCATATAAAACTTAATTTTAGGCTCTGTTCCCGAAGGTCTTGCGCAACACCACGCATTGTCAGAAAGAGCATAATACAGAACATTTGAGTTAGGAAGACCGGTGCTGTGCTTTTCTCCGGTAGAAAGTACAACACACTCATCCTTCTTGTAATCTCTGGCCTCAAGAACATCCCATGCCCCGAATTTAGCCGGAGGATTATTTCTCAAGTCATCCATCATCTGAGCAATCTGGGCAGCTCCCTCAGCTCCCTTCATAGTAATAGCCTTCTGACCTTCTTTATAATATCCGTATTTATCAAAAATGTTAATCATCTGATCCCAGAGTGTAAGCCCCTTTGACTTATAATACGCCGCAGCCTCGCAAAGCGCCATAACAGCTACAATCGCATCCTTATCCCTTGCATGTGTGCCCACAAGGCAGCCATAGCTCTCCTCAAAACCAAACTCGTACTCATATGTACCCTGCTGTTCAAAAAGCTTAATCTGCTCACCGATAAATTTAAAGCCCGTCAGAACCTCAATGAGCTTAATGCCGTACTCTGACGCTATAGCGTCAGCCATATTTGTTGAAACTATCGTCTTTACAAACGCTCCGTTTTTATGTATCAGACCGCGCTCTTTTCTCTGCGAAAGAAGATACTCTGCAATAAGCATTCCTGACATATTTCCTGTAAATGACTTATATTCTCCGGTCTTTGTATCCTTTGAATACACCCCAAGTCTGTCAGCATCAGGGTCTGTCGCAAGAACAATATCCGCATCCTTCTCCTTAGCAAGCTTTAAAGCATATGTGAATGCCTTAGGATCTTCAGGATTAGGATAATCCAGCGTTGTAAAATCAGGGTCAGGTTTTTCCTGCTCAGGAACTACATACACATTCTTGAAACCAAGCTCTTTGAGAATTCTCCTGACAGGAACATTTCCTGTTCCGTTAAAAGGCGTATATACAATCTTTATGTCATCGGCAACCTGTTTAATGACATCACCGTTAAGACTCATCTTTTTGAGAGCCGCAATATACTTATCGTCCATATCGTAGCCGATTACATTGTAAAGCCCGCAGGCTCTTGCCTCATCAATATCCATAGTCTTAACCGTATTGTAATCGGTTACCGCCTTTACCTCTGAAATTATCTGCACATCCTTCGGCGCTGTAATCTGTGCGCCGTCTTCCCAGTATACCTTGTATCCGTTGTATTCAGGCGGATTATGACTTGCCGTCACAACAATACCCGCTATACAGTGAAGCTCCCTGAGCGCAAATGATAACTCCGGCGTAGGTCTCAAAGTAGGAAATATGTATGCCTTAATCCCGTTTGCGTTAAGGCAGAGAGCCGCTTCGTCAGCAAACTCCTTAGACATTCTTCTTGAATCGTATGCAATGGCAACACCTCTGTCAGCCGCATTCTCCTTTATAATAAAATTGGCAAGTCCCTGAGTAGCCTTCCTGACAGTATAAATATTCATTCTGTTAGTTCCGTTGCCTATTACTCCTCTGAGCCCTCCGGTACCGAACTCAAGATCCTTATAAAAACGGTCTTCAATCTCAGCCTCGTTCCCTGCTATCGATTTAAGCTCTTCCCTTGTTGCCTCATCAAAATATTCGTTGTCGCACCAAGCCTTATAGGTTTCCATATACCCCATATTGTCATCCTCCATTTTTATTTTTTTACGCTCCAAGCCTGTGAAGGCTTTTACCATACAGGAATAACAGCCTTACGGCATTCCTCCCGCACGGTTTAATATAAATATATTATAGTACTTTTGCCCGGGTAAAGCAATCAAATCATTGTATTTCAATCATTCTTAAGTGCTTCCTTAAAAGCCTCGGCTACTGCTTCAAGCGCCTCTTTTTCATCTTCTCCGTCAGCGCAAAGGACAATTTCCTGACCGCACTTAACGCCCGAGGCGAGTATTGAAATTACGCTTTTGGCGTTGGCAGTTTTTCCCTCCCCATAAGAGAAATTAACATTTGACTTAAATTTAATTGCCTGGTCGCACATTGCCCCCGCAGGCCGCAGATGAATTCCCAATTTACTGTCAATCAGTATCTTCTCACTTACCATTCCAAGCCTCCAACTTTTCCTAATTTGAACCCGTTGATTCGTTTTCACTCTGTTCTTCAGACTCTATTAATACCTGCACCTTGTATTCACCTGTTACACTGCATCCGTCGGGAACAGTGAAATTGACAAACACCGTGTGCTGTCCCTCAGAAAGCGCTGCAAGATTTGACACAGCCGTTATATCCTCCTCGGTAATACCCGCCAGCAGTTCGGCATCACCGCTGACTACAACAGGTATTGTCTGCCCCTCCTCAATTATAACCCTGCATCCTTGCTTTAAATTATCAAACCTGATTCTGCTAGTATCAAAAGAAATCTCCCTGCTGTTTATATCAGCGATTTTTACATTTATAACAAGCGTATTCTCCGACTTAACCTTAACTCCCGAATCTACATAATCTGAAATCCATACAGTATAGCTTCTCGATGCATTTAACCCGTCAACATTGACCGCGCTCGCCGGAATTACAATCTCAGAAATACCATTTAAAACATTTAAATCCCCGGTTAGCTCAACACTGTCAAAGCTAAGCTCAACTCCCATAATCATATACCCGTCTCTCACAGTGCCTGAAGTACCTCCGCTTTTTACCGGAACTACCTTTGATGCGCTTACCGAGGCGGTAAAATCAACTTCATTCCTCGAGAATGTCAGATTTTCGCCGCTTATAGCATTTCCGTCGCTGTCATATGCAACAAGCTTTGCGCTCCCCGAAATATCGGAATTTGCTCTGCTGACATCACAGAGCGCCTTAACGGAATTTATACTTTCCACTAAAGAAGACGCGCCTGTAATCTTAATTATATTAGGCGAGACATTCAAATTAGAAAGCACGTGCCCCTCCGCCACGCTTCCTGTCAGCTCCGGAGTTACGGTAAATTCCTTAGTGAGCCTGTTTTCGATGGAAAGCCTTACCGCCGTTGTCCTCGGAGTGACTTCAATATTTGTAATCTCTCTTCCGTCCTTGATTACCTTAACATCAATATCAACATAATCAGCAAACGCCGTAATCTGGCTTAAATCCGCCGTTGCAACTATATCACTCGACTTAATATCCGTGATAATGCTCTTGGGACCGCTTAAGTACACTGAAATCTTACTTCCGTCTATAACCTCATAGGTATAATCCTTGTCTGTAAGGCTCTCTGTGTTTATAAGCTCGACATTCACATTGCTTATCGTCACGCTGGTAGTCGGGTCATAAATATTGACAATAACCGCCCAAAGTACTATCGCACATAAAATTGAAAGAATTTTAAGAGAAAAGTTGTTAAATATTTTTTCCTTCATTCTTTATTCTTCCTCTCCATATTTTGAAAGACTTTACATCTATTGTTCTCTTTCTCAAATACTCAAGCTTATTCCTCAGCGAATGTTCATCAATATCGCGGATAAGCTCACCCCCGACAGCCACTGACACAGCTCCCGTCTCCTCAGAGACAATTATCGTCATGCTGTCCGTAACCTCGCTTATTCCAATTCCGGCTCTGTGTCTGGTACCAAGCTCTTTGCTGACATTTACATTGTCTGAAAGAGGCAGGTAACATGTCGCCGCAACTATACGATTTCCTCTTATAATAACAGCTCCGTCATGCAGCGGAGTATTATGCTCAAAAATATTAATCAGAAGCTGGCTTGTCACAATTCCGTCTACATCAATTCCCGTCCTTATATACTCCTCAAGCATCATATCCTGTTCAATTACAATAAGAGCGCCTGTCTTTACCGCTCCCATCTCATATGCAGCCCTCACAATCTCATCGGCAGTCTTTACACTGTATCGCTCTCCCTTATCGTGGCCTTCTCCAAAATTAAACAGACCGAAAACGATTTTTTTGCGTCCGAGCTGCTCAAGCGCACGGCGAAGTTCAGGCTGAAAGATGATTACAAGGGCAATAATTCCCACACTGATTGTCTTTCCGGCAATCCAGAGAATAGTTTTGAGATTCAGAATATAAGCAAAAAGTGCAAAAATAATGACAATGATAATTCCCTTTAAAAGCGCCCATGCCTTTGTATTTTTAATCCATACCAAAAAACTGTAAAGTACAAATGCAATAATAATAATCTCAATGACATCCGTCCATGAAATTCTGGGCAGATAAAGATTTGACAAATAATTCTGTATGAAATTATTGACCGCAGTCATTTTTTCACTCCTTTCGCCTTTATAATTTTATTTATCGAAAAAAGTAATATCCTCATCCTCCTGCTCAAGCGCTGCGGCATGTTTGTCAACAGCACGTCTTATATCGCTTAAGTCGTCTGTCTTTCTTGTTTTTCGCGCGTTAATCTGTTTCACCCTGACGTCCTGATTTACAAGACTGATTTTCGGAACAGCCTTTACATAGTAGTAATACTCGTCATCCTCATACTGAACAAATTCCGTTCTCTTATAGTCAACGCTGAAAAATACAACCTTGCAGATATATCCGACTGCCGCTCCCAGAAGAGTTCCGACAATCATAAGTACGATATTAATTTTGGCGTCAAGCGCGAGAATACCTACAATCATAATAATAAACTGAACTGCCGTTCCCGCTGCGATGGCATATGTCCATGAATTGTCGACAGACATTTTCTTTATAACATAAACCACAATAATAGTTACTGCCATAGCCGCAATTAAAACAATGCAGCTTTTATTATTTATGAAGCTCTCTGCAATATATGAAATCTGCTGTATGCTGTCTGACACTGAAGGATTTGTGATAGCTGTCTCATATGCGCTGGCAGTCTGTATAACGTAATAAATCAGAACTCCAAATGAGACAGGAATAAAAGCTGTAATTCCGGCTCCGAGTCCGACCGCAACAGGAAGTACCTCCGGAATTTTAATCCAGCACAAAAATACAGTAAGTATTAAAATATACCCCTGCTTAGGCGCAAATCTGAAATATAAAAGATACATAACAAGCACAATACAGAGCGCAAGCACCGCAAATTCCGCAGAAACCGCATAAAGATGAGCCAGCATAAACAAAGAAAGCGCAACTACCGTAAATCCGCTTGGCAGAAACGCACATACAACAGATACAAGAAGTGCAATCAGCGGATTTTTTATCTGCGACATATATCCTATCTGCATGTTAAGCATCAAAAATGATAAAAAAGCAATTATAAACTTAAATGCAGGAACAAGATACACATTGTGCTTATTATAAAACCTGTTAATATTGTCCTTTAGCTCCAATAAAAAAACCATCTGAGTCCTCCGTTACTTTCTGTTTTTTTGTCCGTTATAAAATCTTTCAAGCTTATTTAATCTTGAAAAATACTTTTTTAATCCGCTTCGCGAATGATTATACTGATACGCGCTGACTGCGCCCGAAATAACGGCAAACAGAACAAGCACAGCTATATAATACAGCCCGAGCTTTCTGCCGATGACAGCATAATCAAGGGTATTGATTTCTGAGACAAGCTGCTCAATATCACACAGCACGTACATCAAAACAATAATAATATACGCAAATGTCGTAGCAATAGTGCTTTTTAAAACACTCAGGGCAATATAATCACTCTTATAATATCTCGCATTTTTAAGCATTCTGCGACCTTGACTTTTTTCATATATCGCCATTTTTGTCATCATTTTAACTTTATTTTCGTTTAGCAACAGTTATCCTCCATGCATAAAATTTACCGACGGAACAGTGCACGCCATCGCCATAGGTGCGAAGCACAGGCACTCTGTGCACATTATACCATAGCTTTGGGCATCTTTTTGCCCATAAACAAGTTTGCAAAGCAAACTTGAATGCGTCAGCTACGCTGACGCTATTATACCATGTCCGCAAAGCGGACATGTAGCCTCCGGCGGATTTTCAGCGCTCTAATTTTTGCGGTGAACGCAAAAATTAATGCGCAGTATAATGTGCACTCTGTGCACATTATACCATATTATTCCCTAGTTGTATATTACAATTTGCGAATGCCCGCCTGCTGACGGCATTACAATCCTAATTCTTCTGTCGTCTATCGTAAAAGTTCTGTCGCTGTCCGCCGACACATAATTGTTCCAAATCTGCCCGGCGCCGCCCGGCACAAGAAGCTCAAGAACTTGTCCTATTGCGCCGTCAAACGCAGAGCTTCTTTGCATTATATAGATAATCGCAACATTCGGCTGTGTGACAACCTCGCCGCAGTAGCTTCCCTCATCCTCATAGACATAAACATTGCTCATAATTCTTGAAAAACCAAGACCCGGCAGCATACTGCCTATTGTGTCGCTTGTGTTTCCCTCACCGGTACCTGTATCCGAGCCGCTGCCGCCGTCTCCGCTTCCGGAATTGTTTCCTCCTCCGTTATTATTTCCGCCGCTTGTGGAATCTGTGCCGCCGGAATTAACATTTTCCTGACTCCCTCCGTTATCGCCTTCATCTCCGGAATTTCCGCTGTTTCCCGCATTTCCGCCGGTTACAGCCCCTCCGCCGCCGGAGCCTGTACCTCCTGTGTTGTTTAAGCTGCCGGCACTGCCGCCCGATGATGCCGAACTGCCGTCTGAGCCTGAGCTTCCGCTGTTTCCGTAGCTTCCGGTATCTGTGTTTCCTATGCTTACCCATCCGGAATCGTCAACCGCATAGACAGGCAAATCGTTGGCTGAGCCCGAGGCAGCATCTGATATTCCTTCAATTACAACCGCGTCAGACACATTTCCGACTGTCGCGGTAAGAACTGCCGTACCCACACCTTTTACTGTCACAACCCCGGAATCGTCAACCAAAAGCACATTATCGTCACTGCTGCTCCACACAAGCGCCTTGTCCGTATCAGACGGCGTAACTGAAGCCGTAACCTTAAAACTTGAGCCGACTGCCACAGCACAGTCATCAAACTCAATTTCAACCGTTGCCGCCACTCTGCTGCCGCTGTCACTGTTCTGCGGCGAATTATTTAAGGCACTTTTGTCTGAGTCCTCTATGCTTATTCCTGCTGTGTCATCGCTCTTTTTTGAGGCACTGTTAATAAAATATGCTGCAAACGCTGCGATAAGTACTAAAATCGCAGCAAAAATAAATATAATCTGCTTTTTTTTACTTTGAAGCAAGTTCTGTTCCGCCATTTTTCCTCCATTTCGAGATAAATTTATGTGCGTCCGCGAAAACATTTTCTGACGCAAACGCACATTCTGATTTGAAAATTATGTTGATTTAACTACTCATTAAGCTTTGTGATTGTCTCTGTAACTTCCTCGAGCGCTTTTTTAATATTCACGCTTGTAGTCGACATACCCTGTGCAAGTTTATTGACCTCTTCAGCCACCACGGCAAAACCCTTTCCTGCCTCTCCTGCGCGCGCGGCTTCAATGCTGGCGTTCAACGCGAGTATTCTCTGCCTGTGTCCGAATGCCTCTATCTGCTTTACATTGTCATTCGCCACAACTATCTGCTCAGCCGCATTGTTTATGCCATCCCTCAAATGCCCTAAAATCTTATTGTTGAGAGCTGTGGCATAGCTGGCACGCACAAACATATTAATAACATCTCCGAGAAGATTGGCTGCCGCATCAATCTCCTCTCTTGTCTTTACATTTACCTTCTTTAACGCTTCAATATATGTCTCTTCGTTTATTTTTAATTCCCTAGCGGTCTGCCTGAACTTGTCCTCGTCAGGATGTTCCGGAAGTACCTGTCCGCCGATAACACTGCCAAGAACAGTTCCGTCGTCGAGAGTAATCGGAATTCCAAAGTCAATAAGACCGGCATGACACGGGTATACCCCGTTGCCCTCACGGTCACATTTTTCACATCTTCTTCGTCCTTCATCACTCCCCCTGGTGAGCTTGATACAAAAATCAGTGAAATTATAACAATCGCTGATATACTTTCCGTCAGCGCCAACCGCAACTGTGGCAAGCCCTGTACTCTTAGCCCAGTTGCTCATAATTTCCTCAAATTTTTTCATGTCGCAAAAATCTTCAATCCTCATAAAAGCACCCCATTCACATCAAAATTATTGACAGACGACAAAACTGTAATCATGCACGCACACTTATTGTGAATACATTATAACTCTTATCAGACAACAATTCAAACTTTATTTAAGTTATCTTAATCAAACGGACGATTGAGTTCCTCACAGCCTTCCAGCACAAAACGTCCCGATACGATAATATCCGTTCTCTCTCCGTCCTTTGCCACCGCTGTTATATTTCCTATTTCATCGTAGGGAATAGTTATGTCAGTGTGGCAGTTAAAATACGCCTTATCCGGCTGTGTATTTCTAAGCGCTGAAATCTCATTGTCCCTTGCTATAATCTCCTTGCCGTCCGGATTAAAGACACTGATGTCCTCAGCCCTGGAATAACAGGTGTCTCCGAGAGCAAAATGAGGTCCCATTTTTTCAACAATCAAAATAGGCAGCTTGTAGACAATATCATATCTGTTCGCCATAACGTATGCCGTTGTATTGGTTCCAATCGCAAATTCACCAATAGGAAGAGTATCATGATTATACAGAACATTTTCTTTAAAAAACGCCCTGTTTTTCTGCTCATCATCAAAATTATCACATGTATAACCGACAACCATTCCGTCTTTTAAGCTGACTTTAAGATTTTTAAACTTCAAATCATTTAAATACACGGCACTCACATTTATAACCCCGTCAGTCCCCGCAAGAACGGGCGACGTAAACACCTCTCCAAGCGGTATATTTACGTCTGCGAGACAATTTTCAAACACAGTCTGGCTCTCCGGGCTGCTTTTCTCCATAAGCTTAACTCTTATATCGGTCTCATTTCCGCGGCAGCCCTTGACCTCAACATAATCGGCAGTATCAAGCACGTCAATTATACGCTGCTGTATTTTGCGGTACGTATCATAATCAAGTGTATTTATCCTGACCGTCTCATCAAAAATTTTCTCGTAATTGCTGCCTATCTGAGGCACAGGATACGCAATAATTGTAAAGCTGCGCTCCTCTCCCTTAATGTAAGAGTTTACAATCTCTGACGCCTCCCTGTCATATTTAACTGACAACGCCCTCTGTCTTGCGTCAAGCTGCACACATTCGGGCTTATCCTCAGGCTCAAAAGGCTCCTCGCCGAAAATCTCCATAACGGCAGGTCCTCCGAACACTGCGGCTGCATCTTTATTTTTTTCGTAGGCGAGTCTGAGCGCGCCAAGCTTTCTCTCAACAAAGTCACCGTCGAGATAAAGACCGCTGTCAAACCGGTGGTCATACTCCATTTGTCTGTTAGGGCTTGTACCGTAATAGCCGACCTTTATATGCATCTTCCTGTTAATCGTGTTTACGGCGGCACGGTATACTGTGGTCTTAAGTCCCATTTGCGAAAACTGCTTTATCTCCTCGCGCACAAGCCTCTCAAAGCCCAGACAGTACCGTATATTCACAGTCTTTTTCTTACTTATGTCCTTACCGGTAAGCTCAAACCCCTTCCTGTACCCTTCCGTAAAAGTATAAGCCATCTCCGAAATCTGCTGCTCAGACATGCTGTTTAAATGCTGCGCCGTCCTTATTTCATTTTCGGTAATGTAGTCGCCGAATTTGTACAGATACCTCAAATCCGATAAATCCTCGTTCATAATAATATCGACGGCAAAAGAGAGCGATGTGTCTATCTGCTCTCTTACTCTGTACTCAACGAATTCATCGCTGTAATCGCTCACATACCAGTAAATAATATCCCTCAGCTCCTTCGCAGACGGAAGTTCTGCTTCAAAGGCACAGTAGACCTCTATAAAAAGTTCCATGAGCACAGTAAACTCAGCCTGACGCTGCTCATAGGCGTACACAATCATACCGCGAAGCTCCACATAAAGAAATGATAAAAGCCTGCCGTAATCCTCTCCAAACTGCTTAACTGCATATTCCGGATTTGCGTAGCTTTTATCATAATTATCTTCAAGTATATCAATATAAAGAGATTTATTATATTCTGCAAGCTCTTTAACAGACCAGTCGCTGAATACACCGTCCCTGACCATACATGCAAGCTCAGTCATATTATTAATAAATCCCGCTGTTTTTCTGAAGTATATACTCCACGGCTCACCCTGCTGACAGTCAGAGCCGACGCAGATTTCTTTTATTCTATCCGAAGCAAGCTGAAAACGCTCCGTCAGATTATCTCCAAACATACCAGTCCTCCTTAAAAGCCAAGTCCCATTATAAACACCGCAATCATAAACACTGCCAGAATCCCGCACAGCATTGAGCCTATTTTTGACAATGTATAAAATTTGTCATCCTCCTTGAAACTCAGCAGTCCGATTACAGTACCGATCACCGCCAGCATAAGCGCAAGAAGTCCCATGCTTCCGACTTCAATTCCTGCGTTTCCGCTCTTTTTGAACGCAACAAAAACGCCGTAAGACAGGCATCCCAAAGAAGCAAGTCCCATTACGGCAGAAATTGTCCCGCCAAGCGTCTGGCTTTTATTGGAAAATTTATATTTGTTAAAAAATTTCATAATGTAAACCTGTTATTTTATTTTTTGCGGTTTCTGCACATCACTCTAAACTTTTTGTAAACGCAGAAACACCAATAACCTAATATTCCCCCAAGCGTATTGAGCAGCAAATCATCCACATCGCAGCTTCCCACCTTTGACACAAGCTGTATAAGCTCAATAGCAAGACTCAGGGCAAATGAGCTTAAAAACACCTTAAAAAACTTTGTCCTGTGTGCCGTAACCAGCGGAAGGAAGAAACCAAACGGCATAAACGCCACAACATTTCCCAGAAGGTTTAAGAGCACTGCCGTACTTCCAAGCTGGTCATAATATATCAAAAAACGCTTTATCTCCTTAAATGGCACAAGATTATATCTGTAATTATCGGGAACATGTACTCTTCCGAACATCTCGGCAAAAAACACAAAATACACAAGAGCCGCAATGTATAAAATAAAAGCACTCCACTTAAGAAGACTTCTTAATCTTTTATTTTTCATGAAGCCCTCTTTATCAAAATAGATTTTCTGATTTATGCGCCAGAAGCCTTGCGCCGTCAATTACCAATATCACACCCGCAGTTATTCCGAACACAAGCGTCACAATTCCGAAAACCAGATTTGACGCGCCTATTTTTTTCATTTTTTTATATAATTTTTCATCCATGACAATCCCTCCAAAACTAAATATTATTTTGCTCCGTACTCTTCATAATATTTATCAATCGCCGTCTTGATGTCATCATTAATTACAATCTGCCCCTTATAAGGCTTATTGTACAAATGCTCGACAACATCCGCCATGCTTACTATCGCGTTGGCGTCAAAACCGTACTTTTCTTTGATTTCACAGAGCGCGCTCTTCTCTGACTTTCCTCTTTCCATTCTGTTCAGAGAAACCATAAGCCCCTTAATCGTGACATCTCCCTGAGCCTGTATAATCGGAAATGTCTCCTCTATCGACTTGCCGGAGGTCGTGACGTCCTCAATTATGACTATTCTGTCGCCGTCATGTATTGGGCTTCCCAAAAGAATGCCGGCATCCCCGTGATCCTTTGCCTCTTTGCGGTTAGAACAGTATCGTATCTCTTTTCCGTAAAGTCTGCTGTAAGCCATTGTCGTTGCCACACTGAGCGGAATACCCTTGTAAGCCGGACCAAAAAGCACATCAAAATCATCGCCGTAGCTGTCATGAATAGCCTTTGCGTAATACTCGCCAAGCCTTTCAAGCTGCGAGCCTGTCACATAAAGTCCCGCATTCATAAAAAACGGAGATTTTCTTCCGCTTTTCAGCGTGAACTCTCCAAACCTCAGTACATCGCAGTCAACCATAAATTCGATAAACTCTTTTTTGTATTGTTCCATTTTATTTTAATCTCCATTCCGAAGCGTTTCTCGCGGAGGAACGCGAAGAAAAATATGCGCAGGCGATTTTTCTTCTGCGATAGAGACAGTTTGTGACGCTCCTGCACAAACAGCAAGCCATGCTTTGCATGACTTTAATCTCCGTGTAATATTTTTCAAACAAAATCTTTAGATATTTATTTTAATCTACCATAAAGCAGTTATTTTTTCAATCAGTTTCACAAAAAAGGCTCCGGACTGACTTATATTATATTTCAGCCCGGAGATGTCTCAACATACCCTTTATCTTACGCAGCCTATAAGCTCGTTAATATCCTTCACATTATTTTTTATCATGTAATCTTCAATTCCGTCAATCACGCGTATTGTCGTCATCGGGTCGCTGAAATTGGCTGTGCCGACAGAAACCATAGTCGCGCCTGCCATAATGAATTCAAGCGCGTCAGAAGCGTCCGCAATTCCGCCCATTCCGATAACAGGAAGTTTAACGGAGTTTGCAACCTGATAAACCATTCTCACAGCCACAGGCTTAATTGCAGGACCCGAAAGTCCTCCCGTCTTGTTGGCAACGGCGAACGTGCGCCTGTTTATATCTATTTTCATCCCCGTGATAGTGTTAATCAGCGAGACAGCGTCAGCTCCTCCCGCCTCCACTGCTTTGGCCATTTCCGTAATATCTGTGACGTTAGGGCTCAGCTTCATAATCACAGGCTTCTTCGAAACCTTTTTTACTGCTTTAGTAATGTCCTCCGCAAGGTCAGCGCGCTGTCCGAAGGCTATCCCGCCCTCTTTTACGTTAGGGCAGGAAATATTAATCTCAAGCATATCCACAGGAGCCTCAGACAACTGCTCTACCGCATCGATATAATCCTCCTTGCTTCTGCCGCATACATTTACGATAATTCTGATGTCAAATTTATTTAAAAACGGAATGTCTCTTTTTAAGAAAGTCTCAAGTCCGGGATTCTGCAAGCCTATGGCGTTAATCATGCCACCGTATGTCTCCGCAATTCTCGGAGTTGGATTTCCTGCCCACGGAATATTCGCAACACCCTTAGTGGTTACTGCTCCGAGCCTGTTTAAGTCAACATATTCGCAGTACTCCATTCCGGAGCCAAAGGTGCCCGATGCAACCGTAACGGGATTTTTAAACGACACGCCCGCAATCTCTACCGACATATTAACCGCTCTCTCTGACGCTTCTGCCGCCGAATTTAATGCTGCCATTAAAGCTCCACCTCCCTCGCGTTAAATACAGGTCCCTCTTTGCATACGCGCTTGTTATAAACCCTGGAATGCTCGTCAAGCTCCGTGGATTTACATACACATGCAAGGCATGCACCGATTCCGCACGCCATTTTTTCCTCCAGCGAAATATATGCCTGTATATTATTTTCCTGCGCATACGCCTTTATTGCACGAAGCATAGGCGTGGGACCGCAGGCATAGATAACCTCGCCTGTTATTCCGTTTTCACGGACAGCGTCAAGAACATTTCCCTTAGTTCCGCAGCTTCCGTCCTCGGTTGCAATAGTAACTCTGCCGTACTTTTCAAATTCCCTGTTCAGAAAAAGCTCGTCTCTGTAACCGAGAACAATTTCCTTTTCACAGTTAAGACGCTTTGCAAGCTCAAGCATAGGAGGTATTCCTATGCCGCCCCCGAAAATAACGGCTTTTTTTGACGCATAAGGCGCGCCCAGATCATATCCGTTTCCCAATGGTCCCTGAATCTCAAGGCTGTCTCCCGCCTCAAGCTTCGAAAACTCAAGCGTTCCGGCTCCGGCTACTCTATACACAATTCTAAGACAATCGCCATCAACGGCACAAATGCTTACAGGTCTTGGAAGCAGTCTTGATCCGTCGCGTGAATATACAGAAATAAACTGTCCCGGCTTAGCCTCTGCCGCAATTTTTCCGGTATTAAACCACATTTCATAAACCCCTGCCGCAAGACACGAGGTTTTAATAATCTCCGCTCTCTCTCTGAATGACATCGAAATTCTCCTTCGCTTATATAAAATCGGCAAAGCCGCATAAGTTTTATTTTAAACTGACCGTTCAGCCCGTGCTATCTGGACTTAAGCGCTCCGTTAATGTCCGCAATCATATCCAGAGCCGCCTGCCTTGACGCCTCGGCAAAATTCTTCTCTCCGAATTCAGCATATTCCTCTTTTGTATACGCCGCAATAATACCTCTTGAACTGTTTACAATCGCGCCAAGCCCGTCCTCGTCAAAAAAATGCACCAAATCCTCAGCCTTTCCGCCCTGTGCTCCGTAACCCGGAACAAGAATAAACGACTTAGGCATAACCTTTCTCAGCGTCTTTCCCATTTCAGGGTATGTAGCTCCTACAACGGCGCCGACATAGCTGTACTTTCCGCCCATACACTCCGACGCCCACTCGTTTACCTTCTCTCCTACAAGCTCATACAGAGGCTTTCCGTCTATAAGCCTGTCCTGAAACTCGCCGCTTGACGGATTAGATGTCTTTACGAGTATAAAAATACCTTTTTTCTCCTCCGCACAAACCTTGAGAAACGGTTTAATTCCGTCTGAGCCAAGATAAGGATTTACTGTCGCAAAATCCTCGTCAAAGGCAGCAAGCGACTTAGAGCCCACCTGCACCCTGCCCAGATGCGCCGTAGCATACGCCTCAGACGTAGAGCCTATGTCGCCTCTCTTTACATCTCCGATTACCATCATATCCTTCTCATGGCAGTAGTCAACCGTCTTTTTAAAAGCAGCCATTCCCGGAAGCCCGAACTGCTCGTACATGGCAATCTGAGGCTTTACAGCCGGAACTATATCATAAATATTGTCAATAATAGCTTTGTTAAACTGCCAAACAGCCTCCGCAGCTCCCTCGAGAGTCTCGCCGTACTGCTCAAAAGCAGCCTCCTTAAGATGCTTCGGAACAAACTTCATCATAGGGTCAAGCCCAACAACAACCGGAGCCCCCTGCTTTACGATTTTTTCAACAAGCTTATTAATCATTACTCAATTTCCTTTCATATCAGATTATTGTTTGCACTGCAAACTTGTGTGCGCCGGTAAAACCGGCGCTATTTTCCCTGCTCTTCGGCGGCTTACGCCGCCATACCAAGTTTGCGCTGCAAACTTGTATGCGCCGGTAAAACCGGCGCTATTGGAGCTTAGGCACATCCTTATCCACAATGCACTCGCAGCCCGGTTTATATGAGTAGACCGTCTTGCCTCCGGAAATAGTGTAGCGCACCCTGCCCTTAACCTTTCTGCCGTTAAACGGAGTATTCTTCCCCATTGACGCAAACATACTACTGTCTATAACATACTCATCGTCCGGGTCAATAATCGTAATATCAGCCGCACGACCCGGAAGAAGAGTTCCCCTGTCGCTCCTGATAATCTGAGCAGGCGTATAGCTCATTCTCTCCGCCATTTGCAGAGGAGTGAGAAGTCCGGTATTTACAAGCTCAGTAATCGTAAGGCTTACCGAAGTCTCAAGCCCTGTAATGCCAAACGGCGCGTCAACAAACGAACGCTCCTTTTCCGTCTTGTGATGAGGCGCATGGTCTGTCGAAATACAGTCTATAATTCCTCTTGAAAGTCCCTGTCTCAGCTCCTCCATATCCTCTTTTTTGCGAAGAGGCGGATTCATCTTAAAATTCGCGTCATCGCTGGTTATGGCATCCTCCGTAAGCGTAAAGTGATGCGGGGTAACCTCGGCGGTAACCTCCAAGCCCTCATTTTTCGCCAGCTCTATCATTCTGACGCTGTCCTTTGTCGAACAGTGGCACAAATGAAGCCTTGCTCCCGTATTTTTCGCAAGCAGAATATCTCTTGCGACAATAATATCCTCAACAGCATTCATTATTCCGAAAAAGCCCATTTCTTTCGCCTTTTCGCCGGCATTCATGACGCCTCTTGCCGCAAGATTTTTGTCCTCACAGTGAGCAAATACGGGAATATCTACCTCAGCTGCAAGCCTCATTGCCTGTCTTGCCACTCTCGCATTCATTACGGATTTTCCGTCCTCACTCACAGCGACAGCTCCGTTTGCCTTTAACTGCTCAAAATCGGTTATATACTCGCCGTCCTGTCCTGCAGTGATAGCCGCAATCGGAAGCACATTAATATCCGTAACCTCCTTCGCCTTATCAATTATATAGCGCACCATCTCAACACTGTCCACAGCAGGCTTTGTGTTCGGCATTGCGCAGACTGTCGTAAATCCGCCTCTTGCGGCAGCTCTCGCCCCCGTGCGGATAGTCTCTTTATGCTCAAAGCCCGGCTCTCTGAAATGTACATGCAAATCAATAAGCCCCGGCATAACATAGAAGCCCTCCGCATCTATTACGTTCTCCGCCTCCTCATTGATATTGTCCTCAACCTTTACAATAACACCGTCTTCAAAAAGAACGTCCTTTACAGCATCCGTATTGCTTGCAGGGTCCAGCACCCTGCCTCCCTTAATCAATGTCCTCATCTTTTCCTCTCCTTTCTGTCAGACACACCGAAAATATTTAATTCCCATTTAAAATCTGTCCCAGATACTCGGTTTCAAACTTATCCGACGGAACAGGCTTCCCGAAAAAATATCCCTGTATGTAATTAACGCCTATCTCCTTCAGCAGCTCATACTGTTCCTGATTTTCTACTCCCTCCACAACAATCTGCGTTCCGATTGTCTTTGACAGGTCAGCAATCAGCTTTACAAACGCCTGAGCGTATTCGTCCTCCACTATATCGTCAATAAAAGTCTTATCAACCTTAATAATATTCAGCGGAAGCTGTTTTATATAGTTGAGCGAAGAATACCCCGTACCAAAATCATCAAGTGCAATCTTCGGTCCAAGCGCCTTAAGACCGGAAATAATCTTCATAACCCTTTCCATATCATTTATCGCAAACGACTCTGTGATTTCAAGAACTATATTGCGCGGGTTTACGCCTGTTCGGCTGAGTATAAGACCTATATTCTCAACTACATTTTTCTGAAGGAGCTGCACAACCGAAAGATTTACATTCACACGGAAATCCTTATATCCAGCGTCGTTCCATGCTTTACACTGCCTGCACGACTCCTCCAGAACATAGTCCCCTATGTCTGTAATCAACCCCAGATACTCGGCAAGCGGAATAAAATCCCCCGGTCCCATAAATCCCAGCGCCTTGCTGTTCCAGCGCACCAGCGCCTCACACGAAACGCATTTTTTCGTAACCGCGTCAACAACCGGCTGATAAAAAACAATAAATTCCTGTATCTGCGAGGCAACTGCCTGACGCATATTATTTTCAATATCCAGCCGCTTTACTGAATTATGTTTTTTGCTTTTGTCATAAAAATTATATCTGTTTTTTCCCGACTTCTTGGCGTCATACATTGCCATATCAGCCATTTTTACAATATCGTGCACGTCTTCGCTGTTATCCGGAAACGTCGCAATACCCATACTCATAGTACAGAAATATTCCGTTCCCATTAAATACCACGGTCTGTTAAACAGCGCAAGAACATTCTTTATAATCTTTTGGAGCGAAGCGTACTGTTCGGGCTTAATAATGACAACAAACTCATCTCCGCCCATTCTGTAACAGCGTCCACGAAGCCCCGGAACTCCCTGAAGCGCAGCAGCAATCTGCTGAAGCAGCACGTCTCCGTACTGGTGCCCCAGACCGTCGTTGATATTTTTAAAATCATCCAGGTCAATAAAAAGAAGCGCTCCCTTCTGCCCGCTGCGCAGAGCCTCTTTTATAACTTCACGCAAATCTGCCTCGCACTTCATTCTGTTGTATAAGCCCGTCAAAAAATCATTGCTTGCCTGATATTCTATCTTCTGGCGGTTTTTCTTTTTCTGGGTAATATCAACCGCTGTACATACAATGACAGCACTGCCGTCAATCCAAGTAAGGTCGGAAAATTTTATTTCAAACCAGATACCGGATTCGGGGTCATAATGAACAACTGTTTTATCTGTCTGCCCGGCGTTTTCTTTCCCTATATACTCGCGCACACAGCCCTGTATGGTACGTCTGATTTCATCCGTCTTTTTAGCCGCCTCATTCTCAAAGTATATATCTCCGTCAGCACGCCCAAAGACCATAATGCCCGACCCTATGCTGTTCAAAATCTCCCTCAGTACCTCATATGAGGAAAGCAGCGAATTTTTCGCAAGTTTTTTCTGCGCAATACTCTGTATAATCTTTGACACATCACTTATAAACTGACGCTTAACCGCGTCAAACTTAATTTCGCTGTGGACGTCAAAAACCGCAAAATACATTCTGTTCTCATCATTTACAAAAACAGGAGCCACTGCGCTTGTCTGCACGCCGAAAATCTCCATAGCAGCGCGTTCCTCCCGGGTACAGGAGCTCAGCGTACAGTACTTTACACTGTCTGCGCCGATTGCAAACTTCCGTCTCGGGATATTATTTGCCTTAAGCGGCGCTTCCTCCTCAGCGATATAGCTTATAACAGTATTCACCAGTGTGTTGTCTGTACCCACCTGAAACAGCGCAGCATGTGAAGTGCAAAGATAACGCTCTGCCTCAGAAAGTATTTCTTCTATAATCTCTATAAATGTTCCGTCGGACTCAAGCATACGGACAATCCTTGTCATAGCTTCATCCTTCATAATATAATTATCCACGCTCTCCCTCATATACTTTCCTAATAAGAATTTTTCAAAAACCAATCTTCGTAATTTTATTTATTATATCTTATTTTAAGAGGTTTGCAAACACCTTGTACAAAATTAAATATAATGTTATTATATCAAAGTATCGCCGAATAAGCATACAGGCATTGATTTCCAATGTTCAAAGCAGGGATAAATGCCGCTATACTATTTTAAGAACGGAGTTATATATGGAATATATAAAATACGAGTCAACACTGAAGGCTGGCGGAGACGAATACAAAAAGATTGTTTTCTGGAATCGTTTCATCAGAAACCCGATCGAGACAATTCTGACGTGGCTGCCTGCTGCCGCAACAATTGTTTTTATCTGTCTCGGGTACCTCAACACATACCTTGCCGTAATATACGCAGCCTGCTGGGCGTATCCCATTTACATCTTTTTCTTTCAGTTCAAAAGCAGCGTAAACTACCATTTAAAAAACCGCGAAGCCTCCGAGAGCGCACCATGTATCATTACTCTTACGCAGAACGGAATACTTGCGGAAATTCCCGACTATGACAAAACTCTCAGCTATGAATGGGATAATTTTACGACCATATATAAAAAATTCGGATATTATATGCTGTTTGAGAAATCAAAGATGACAGCTATGCTGCGCGAAGCCGATATACCGAAGGATATTCAGGGCGCAGCGGCTGATTTTATACGAACTCACGTTGATATGAATAAATGTAAGGTATTGTTTTAAACGGTTACCGCTCCTGTTGTAATTATTTTTAGCAATTTATTGACATGGACACAAAAAAACGTATAAATAATTTATGTGGCTGACGGAAAATATACCAAATTACCCGTCAGCCACATTTTTTTACTCTTTTTTCAGCGAGCCAGCCAGCCGCCGTCAACTGCAACCGTGTAGCCGTTGACATAATCAGAAGCCTTTGACGCAAGATACACAACAGTTCCCTGCATATCCTCAGGAGTACCCCAGCGTCCGGCAGGAATTCTCTCAATAATAGCCTCGCTTCTGTCAGCGTCATCCCTTAGCTGTGAGGTGTTATTTGTAGCCATATACCCCGGAGCAATAGCGTTTACCTGTATTCCCTTTGGCGCCCACTCGTTTGCAAGCGCCTTGGTAAGCCCCATAACAGCGCTCTTGCTTGCCGTATACGCCGGCACCCGTATTCCGCCCTGAAATGAAAGCATAGAGCAGACATTAATAATCTTTCCGCCTTCATTTTGTTTTTCAAACTGTCTGGCAAACGCCTGACTTAACAGAAATACCATTTTTAAATTTACATTTATCACGGCATCCCAGTCCTGCTCAGAGACGTCAATCGCATCGCAGCGCTTTATTATTCCTGCGTTATTGACAAGAATATCCACTCGTCCGTATGCGCTCAAAGCACCGGAAAGCACTGCCTGAACGCTCTCCTTCAATGATAAGTCCGCAAGCACCTGCGTACATTCGCCTCCGAAGGCGGCTATCTTTCCAGCCGTCTCGTCACAGCTTCTTCTTCCCACAAGCACGACCTTTGCTCCCGCCTGTGCAAGCGCAACCGCCATTCCCTGTCCGAGTCCCGTATTCGCTCCCGTGACAACAGCAACCTTTCCGTCCAGCTTAAACAAATCAAGTACCATAAATATGCCCTCCTCCTGCGCAGATAACTAAAACATTCCTCTAGTTAAATCCAATAAGCTTGTTCATAACCTTATATCCGCTCTTTGAAATCCAGCGTCCCGACTTGCCCGGAATATTTACCGTATGCCCAAGAATGCTGTATCGAAGCGAGCGAAAAAGCTTGACATCACGCTTCTTGACGTAATTCCAAAGCTCTTTCTTCTTTGCAAGATTTTCCGGAGTCCCCGAAATAATAAGAAAAATAGATGAGACCTCCATCATAATCCGCAGATAATTTCTCATATACATTCTGCATTTTTTATTTGACACATTACTTGCAAGAAATGAATCAATCATTCGCTTGGTCACGCCAATCTGCTGGTCAATTCTTGAAATCATCACCGACTCATTCACGGACTGGTCTTCTCTTCCTATAAAATACCTGTAAAAATTAGTATTTACATAATACATCTTCTTCACATACGGAAGCGGCTCAAAAACAAAAATATTGTCCACATAAAACGTATGCTTCGGAAGCTGAAGCGCACAGTCTTTTAAGAGCTGTGTTCTGTAAATAACCGAGTGCATCAGTATATACTGGTCAATCTTAAACTTTCCTATATCATCCCAGCCGAACATCTGCTCAACCGGAAATACATTGTCATAGTGGATAACCTTCTTTCTCTTTGCACCAACCTTGTCATAAACATAGTTTGCAATAACCATATCCGGCTCTTCACCCTCAACAAAACCTTTAAGCGTAGCAAGAATTTTTTTGTAGCTTCTCGCATCCACCCAGTCGTCGCTGTCAACCACCTTGAAAAATTTACCTGTGGCATGTGCAAGACCTGTATTTACAGCCTGACCATGTCCCCCGTTCTCCTGGTGAACAGCCTTGACGATCGTCGGATACTGCGCCGCATAGCGGTCGGCGATTTCCGCCGTGTTATCCTTAGCAGAGCCGTCGTCAACTATTATAACTTCAACCTCCTCGCCCCCGGCAAGCACTGATTTAATACACTTTTCCATATAAGCCGCAGAATTATAGCATGGAATCGCAAAAGACAAAATTTTCATATAATTATGCAAAATGCCGTATATACCGGCAAACCTGCCCCTCCTTTTTTACATCCTTTCAGGACACTCAATACCCAATAAATCTATACAGTCAAGCAAAATCTCCTTTGTGAGAGAAATCAAGGCAATATAGCTTTCCTTCTGTTCTCTGTTCTGCTCGGAAAGGATTTTGGTGTCATGATAAAAACCGTTAAAAGCATTCGACACGTCATAAATATACTGACATATCTTGTGCGGCGCCTTCTCCATATATGCCGCTTCCATAACGTCGAAAAACCTCACAAGCGAAAGGCTTAAATTTTTCTCCGAAACACCCGCAGCCGGAATAAGCTTTAATCCGCTTACAGAGCCGCCCTCCTGAATATATTTTGCAAGTATCGACTTTATTCTAACAATAGTATAAAGAATATACGGTCCGGTATTTCCCTCAAATGAGGCAAACCTCTCGACGTCAAACACATAATCCTTAGACGCCTGATTGGACAAATCGCCGTACTTTAATGCGGCAAGTCCTACAATTCTCGCGGTGTCCCTCGCCTCAGCCTCATCCATTGTGCGGTTTTCCGTTATCTTTGCATAGACGGCATCCTGAATATCAGAAATAAGGTTTTCAAGACGCATGACGCCGCCGGAGCGGGTCTTAAATGGCTTTCCGTCCTTGCCGTTCATCGTGCCGAAGCCGACAAACGTCATATCCGTCTCAGGCTTTACAATTCCAGCCTTTTTTGCAACTCTGAATACCTGCGTAAAGTGAAGCTCCTGCCTCTTATCTGCAAGATAAATATATGCATCGGGATGATACAGCTTTTCTCTCTCCACCAGTGTAGCCAAATCCGATGTGGCATAGAGAGCCGCTCCGTCAGATTTGCGTATAATACAAGGCGGCAGTTCTTTTGTATCTGTATCCTCCTGAATGTCGACAACAACCGCTCCCTGACTCTCATATGCAAGACCGCTGTCAAGCATTGACTGTACCATATCTGAAATATACGGCTCGGCGTCACTCTCGCCCTTCCAGATTTCAAAATTCACATTAAGATTGTCATAATTTTTCTTCAGGTCTGCCTTGGACAGATTCATAATGTGCTCCCAGATAGCCCTGCAAGCCCTGTCGCCTCTCTGAAGCTTCAGCGTCGACTCATGCGCGCGTGCCAGGAAATGCTCGTCCTCCTTCGACTTAGCGCTCGCCGCCGGATAAATCTCTTCAAGCTCCGAAATAGTAAACGGCGGTTCCTGAGGATATTCGCCCGTATAATTCTCATCAAAATACACGAGCTCAGGCTCTCTGTCCCTTAACTCCTCAATTATAAGCCCCATCTGAAGCCCCCAGTCTCCAAGATGTACATCGCCTATCGCATTGTTTCCGGCATATTTCTGAATTCTCTTAACGCTCTCACCGATTACAGCCGAGCGAAGATGTCCCACATGAAGAGGCTTTGCGGCATTTGCTCCGCCGTAGTCCACAATAACGGTTTTGCCGCTCACCTTTGGAACATATCCAAATTTTTCTGAGACAGACATTTCTTCAAGATATTGCGCCAAAAATTGTGATGATACGTTTATATTGATAAATCCGGGCTTTACGCTCTCAAGCTTCTCAAAAATTTCGTCACCCTTAAGCTTCCCGACTATTTCGTCCGCAATTACAAACGGGGCTTTCCCGTAAGCCTTTGCCGCAGCCATAGCCCCGCTGCACTGGTACTCGCACAAATCCGGCCTGTTTGACAGCGTTATCTTGGCGTACTTCGTGTCATATCCGCACTCCTCAAACGCCCTGCTCACAGAGTCCGCAATATGCTCTATAATTGTTTTCATATATTTTTATGCCTCCTGATATACGATTTTTTCAAGAAAAAGCGCATAGCTTTCCGCCGGCAGAGACATCTGCACCGGCTTTCCTTCAAGAATATCCCTTACAGCCTCCGGCTTTTTCAACCCGTTTCCGACGTCAAGCAGCATGCCCGCCATAAAGCGCGCCATATTGTGAAGAAAATCGTCCGCCGCAATTCTTATCTGAGCTTTGTCTCCCACGCTTTCAATTTCAATGCCGCTTATATTTCTGACGGTTGATTTGCTTTTTCTTGCCGTTGTAAATGCCTTAAAATCATGGCTTCCCTCAAAATACCGCGCTGCCTTCCTCATGGCCTCGAAATCCGGTTTTTCAAATGTATGGTATCTGTATCTTCTCTCAAACACATCCGCGACATCACCTGTGTCTAACTGATATACATAAACCTTTTGCTTCGCGTTTAACTGGCTGTGAAATCGCTCGCCGACCTCGCATGCGTCAAGCACCGCTATGTCTCTTGGCAGATACCGGTTGAGATAGTTGCGTATCTCATATGGCTTCTTTCGTTCCTCCAGCTTAAAATTAATCGTCTGCTGTCTTGCATGTACGCCCTTTTCCGTTCTGCACCCGCAGAAAATCTGCACAGTCTCACCCGTCATCTTTCTGATGACCTCTGAAATCTTATATTCAACAGTGTTTAATGATTCATCTTTCCCCATTCTCTGCCAGCCGTCATACCTGCCGCCGTCATATTGGAGAAGCAGTTTGTAATTATACATTCTATTACCTATTCTTCCAAAACTTTTTCTACCACCTTCAGAATAACCTCGCTCTCGAAAGGCTTTTGAATAAAATCAGCCGCCCCGCGCTTGAGCGCCTCTACCATGTTGGTTTTCTGACCTGCCGCAGTGACCATAATGACTTTGGCATCTGCATCGTACTCCATAATCTCTCCGACAGCCTCAATTCCGTCCAAAACAGGCATTGTTATATCCATAGTAACCAAATCAGGCTTTAACTGCTTATACTTATCTATACCTTCCTGTCCGTTGACCGCCTCGCCTACTATCTGATGTCCCGCCTCTTCAAGCATATTTCTCAAAAATCTTCTCGACGTCTTAGAGTCATCTACAATCAATATCTTTGCCATACCAAATCTCCCTCATTTTGACTAATTACTTTTTAAACTTTTTAACCGTATCTCGTCAGACACTGACATAATCACATTAAATTTTACATCGGGCAGTCCCATCGTCACCACGTAGAAGCCGTTTTTCCCCGAAATATGCGCATCGCCGTAAAAAACCGGAGGTCTGAGCACAACTTCTACCGACTGGTCGCTAAGTTTTGTGGCAAACATACCATTTGTACAATTAATAAACTCGCAGACCGCATCGTACGCGTCCGCATCAAACTCTTCAAAATCCTCTCCCGCAAATCTTGACGCCACGCTCAGAAGCGCGTCGTCACTTCCCCCTATTGCAAAAAAGACTTCTTCGTCACCGTCCATCATCTGACATCCCACAAAATGTTCCTTATATTCATCCTCCATATTAACCTGCTCAAGATAAACTTCATTTCCCATATAGTACTTCATGCTTTTAAGCACACACTGAAGCTGAAGATTATATCTTTCATTCTTGAGCGGCACAAAGGTGGAAACCATACTCTCAAGATTTCCGTCCTTAAGCACCTTAAGCTCGTCATCCGTGAATTTCTCTCCCTTGTGTTTCTTTGCTATGTAGCTGCTAAGCAAAACGTCTCTCATAAAAATCTCCGTTTCTGTTCGTTTTAACACAAATAAAACCTATGCGCCTCACAGGGCTCATTTGTATCAAAAACTTTATGCATTTTCTGCAAGTATACGACAATATCAAAATAAGTATACTCTAATCACCTGTATTGTGCAAGCAAAAAGAGAGCCCCGAAGCTCATTTCCGAGCCGGAACTCTCTTGATTTTTATTTATCCTCAACGCTGTAATTAGGCGCTTCCTTTGTGATATGAATGTCATGAGGATGACTCTCTCTCAGTGCTGCTGAAGACATTTTTATAAACTTTCCTGTCTCCTGAAGCGTCGGAATATCAGGCGCTCCGCAGTAACCCATTCCTGAACGAAGTCCACCCATAAGCTGGAAAATTGTGTCCTCCACAAGACCCTTGTAAGCAACTCGTCCCTCAACGCCTTCAGGAACAAGCTTCTTTGCGTCTGTCTGGAAATATCTGTCCTTGCTTCCGTTCTCCATAGCGGCAATAGAGCCCATTCCTCTGTAAACCTTATATTTTCTTCCCTGGAACAGCTCAAATGTACCAGGCGCCTCGTCACAGCCTGCAAGCAGACTTCCGAGCATACAAACATTTCCGCCTGCGGCAATAGCCTTTACAATATCACCTGAATACTTGATACCTCCGTCAGCAATAACAGGAATACCGTATTTTTTAGCTTCCTCATAGGCGCTCATAACTGCCGTAACCTGAGGAACACCGATACCTGCCACTACTCGCGTAGTACATATAGAGCCCGGACCTATACCTACCTTTACAGCGTCAACGCCAGCCTCACACAGAGCCTTTGCCGCCTCGCCCGTGGCGATATTTCCCGCGATAACCTGCAAATCAGGATATGCAGCTTTGATATTTTTAAGAGTCGTGATAATATTTTTTGAATGACCGTGAGCCGAATCAATTACAATACAGTCAACCTTGGCGTTCACAAGCGCCTCCACTCTGTCCATAACATTTGATGTAATTCCGACAGCCGCGCCCGCAAGCAGTCTTCCCTGTGAATCGTGTGCCGATGCAGGGTATTTAATCTGCTTCTCAATATCCTTAATTGTGATAAGCCCCTTCAGCTTAAAATCATTGTCAACGATAGGAAGCTTTTCCTTTCTCGCTTTGGCAAGAATCTTCTTTGCCTCGTCGAGAGTAATTCCAACAGGTGCAGTTATAAGATTTTCACTTGTCATGCACTCGCTGATAGGTCTGTTGAAATCCTCCTCAAACTTCAAATCTCTGTTCGTAATGATACCTACAAGCTTTCCGGTATCATCAGTAATAGGGACCCCGGATATTCTGAACTTTGCCATTAAATCATTGGCGTCTTCAAGTGTATTGTCAGGATGCAGATAGAATGGGTCAGTTATTACGCCGTTCTCTGAACGCTTAACCTTATCAACCTCATCTGCCTGAGCCTCGATGGACATATTCTTGTGAATAATACCAATTCCGCCCTGTCTTGCCATAGCGATAGCCATTCTGTGCTCTGTTACGGTATCCATTCCCGCACTCATAAGCGGGATATTTAACTTAATGTTTTTTGTAAGCTGTGTTGATAAGTTAATCATGTTAGGCGTTACTTCTGAATACTGCGGTACCAATAACACATCATCAAATGTAATACCTTCTCCAATTATTTTACCCATTGTAATCCGTATCCTCTCTTTCTTCTTAATATTAAGGAGCAAAAGCTCCTATTGGTAGAAAAATATCCGAACATTTTCATGCCGCGGATATTTTGTGTATCAGGCAGATTAGCAATCTGCCCTTGGTATAAATATTATGTGACAATATAACAAATAGCAAATTAAAAGTCAAGAAATTTCCCAAAGAAAATATGAACAAATGCATCAGCTCAGGCAGCGCCGTCCGCAAAGATGCCTGTGGCGCCCTCCCGCCGCTGAGCAGCTGACTTTGCTCATCTATATTAAACTAAATTGCTGCGCTATATTATTTTGTGTTTTCTGTCCTGCGCGTATAAGGCTTAAAATCATCCGGCACCTTATAAGCCTGTTTTGAGACACATTCCATGAATGCATTAAGCATTTCCTCCGACGGCTCAATATAAATTCTTTCAAGCTCATTGTTTGAATTAAATGTATATATTACCACACATGATTCATTTCCCTCATTCGATGTATAATCATGAGTCCTCAGCTGTCTGTGCTCGAGTCTGAGTGCATCCTGCGAGCCAACCTGCGCCACAAGCTCTGCTTTGCTTATATCGTACACCCCGCATCTTCTTCTCCTGGTCCTCGCCATAATTCTGTCCACCGTCATCTCGCCGTCCACAAATGAATATTCATACTCGGCGTTGTAATATCTAAAAACAAAAACAGTGAAAACGACCAGCACCGCAAACAATATTATTCCAAAAGCATTTGTCGCAGGAATAGTCGTTGCGGCAAGTATACAGGCGATAATCATAACTGCCTTGAATATAATTGAGTTCTTGGGAGCCTTTACTTTAATTATCTGTTCTGTTGATACGTTATACATAACCGTCCTCATTTCCTGAATATTTATTAAACATATTTTCTTTTTTTAATATACATCATCTGATACATTATGTCAATGCATGAGCGCTGCGTTATCTCCCATATCGCTTCGCGATACGGGAGATACGCGCTGTCGCGCCCTTACCTCCTCCACTTTATCCTACGAACACTGCGTTATCTCCCATATCGCTTCGCGATACGGGAGATACGCGCTGTCGCGCCCTTACCTCCTCCACTTTATCCTACGAGCACTGCGTTATCTCCCATATCGCTTCGCGATACGGGAGATACGCGCTGTCGCGCTATGTCATAACAAAAATAAGACCGCACTGATGTGCAAGCACATCGTGCGGTCTTATTTTTGTTATGTCGCAGCGCTCGTAGGATACGCGTTACATCATTCCCATTCCGCCGCCTGCCGGCATTGCCGGAGCGTCTTCTTTTATTGTTGCCACAACTGATTCTGTTGTGAGAAGTGTTGATGCGACACTTGTCGCGTTCTGAAGAGCACTTCTTGTAACCTTTGCAGGGTCAAGAATACCTGCATCTATCATGTTTACATATGTCTCATTTAATGCATCAAAACCGGTTCCGACTTCTGACTCTCTTACCTTATTGATAATAACTGAGCCCTCAAGTCCTGCATTAGCCACAATGTGATACAGAGGAGCCTCAAGCGCCTTAAGAATAATCTCTGCACCTGTCTTTTCATCGCCTGAAAGTGTCTTTGTAAGCTTCTCAACTTCCTTAGATGCGTGAATATATGCAGAGCCGCCGCCTGAGATAACGCCTTCTTCAACTGCTGCCTTTGTAGCTGCAAGAGCGTCCTCAAGTCTTAACTTGCTCTCTTTCATCTCTGTCTCTGTTGCCGCACCTACACGGATAACAGCTACGCCACCTGAAAGCTTTGCAAGTCTCTCCTGAAGCTTCTCTCTGTCGAAATCAGATGTTGTATCCTCAATCTGTGTCTTAATCTGAGCAATTCTTGCCTGAATATCTTCCTTGCTGCCCTCACCGTCAACTATTACAGTATTTTCCTTCTGTACCTTAACTGACTTTGCGCGGCCGAGCATATCCATTGTTGTATCCTTAAGCTCAAGTCCGAGTTCCTCTGAGATAACCTGACCGCCTGTAAGAATTGCAATATCCTTTAACATCTCCTTACGTCTGTCACCGTATCCCGGAGCCTTAACGCCTACTACGTTAAATGTTCCTCTCAGCTTATTTACAATCAATGTCGTTAGAGCCTCACCCTCAATATCCTCAGCGATAATCAGAAGCTTTGCTCCGCTCTGCACAATCTGCTCAAGAAGAGGAAGAATCTCCTGAATATTTGAAATCTTCTTATCTGTAATAAGAATATACGGGTCGTCAAGATTTGCTTCCATCTTATCCATATCTGTTGCCATATATGCAGAGATATAACCTCTGTCGAACTGCATGCCTTCTACAAGATCAAGCTCTGTCTTCATTGTCTTAGACTCTTCGATAGTGATAACACCGTCATTTGAAACCTTCTCCATTGCATCAGCGACAAGCTGTCCAACCTCGGTATCACCGGCTGAAATTGAGGCAACCTTTGTAATCTGGTCCTTTCCGTTGACCTTCTGGCTCATTTTTGCAATAGCCTCAACTGCACAGTCAGTAGCCTTCTTCATACCTCTTCTCAAAATAATAGGATTAGCGCCTGCTGCAAGGTTTTTCATACCTGCGTTCACCATTGCCTGCGCAAGAACAGTAGCCGTTGTTGTACCGTCGCCAGCCACGTCGTTTGTCTTAGTGGCAACTTCCTTTACAAGCTGTGCTCCCATATTTTCAAACTTATCTTCAAGCTCAATGTCCTTTGCGATTGTAACGCCGTCGTTTGTGATAAGCGGTGCGCCGTATGACTTATCCAGAACTACATTTCTTCCCTTAGGTCCGAGCGTAACCCTTACTGTGTCCGCAAGCTTATTAACGCCTGACTCCAATGCTTTTCTAGCTTCAATTCCGTATTTAATTTCCTTTGCCATGATTACTGCCTCCTGATTTTCTTTATTTCCAAATTCATAGGAAACTGCTCTTTAATTATTATAAAAATGTATTGGTCTGCAACAGCTTTTATTCGATAACAGCAAGAATATCTGACTGTTTAACAATTATATACTCTTCGTCATCCAGCTTAACCTCTGTTCCCGCATACTTAGAATAAATAATCTTATCGCCGACCTTAACCTGCATTGTAACTTCTTTTCCGTCAACCATTCCGCCAGGTCCTACTGCCACAACCTCTGCCTGCTGCGGCTTTTCCTTTGCCTGACCAGGCAAAACAATTCCTGACTTTGTTGTCTCCTCTGCAATTAATGCTTTAATTACGACTCTGTCGCCCAACGGTACTAACTTCATAATTAATATTCCTCCATTCTGCTGTCATTTATTCTGTCTGTGCTGGCAGCCTATATTTTGTTAGCACTCATTTATTTTGAGTGCTAATCGCGATAACATTAAAATATCACTACCCTTTTTGTTTGTCAACAGCTAATTCAAATATATTAATTATTTAATGATTTGATTATATATTTTTTATAAATCTGTTCACTGCGACAAAGAAGAATAAAGACTATCTATTTGCCTATTTTTTCAGTCTTTCCGTAATAGAACAAATACTGCTGCGCATATCCGCCGTAGTTTCCGAAATGTCTGACTCCGTACTCCTCAATTTCTTTATTTGAGTGCTCCTTACCGTTAAAGTACATAACCTCCATAATTCTCTTTATCCATACGTCCACCGGAAAAGCCTCTCTGTGTCCAAGTCCGAAAAGACTCACGCAGTTCGCCACCTTCATGCCTACGCCTTTAATCTGCATAAGTCTGTTTCTGCACTCCTCTATGCCGCAGCTTTTCAGCTCTTCCTCGTTTAAAATACCGTCTTTTACAAACTGAACGGCATTCCATATGTAAGGAGCCCGAAAGCCCGTCTTGCACGCTCTCAATTCCTCCTCGCTCGCTGCGCTCAATTCCTCCGCCGTCGGAAATCTGTAAAACTCATTACCGTCTATACTTCCGAGATACTCGCCGTACCCCTTTGAAATATTTGCGACAATTTGCTTAATATGCGGTATCTGCTTATTCTGAGAAATTATAAACGAAATCAGCGTTTCAAAAAACTCCTGATTTAAAATACGCACGCCCCACATAGTCTCCACAGCCTCGCGGAGCTTTTCGTCATCATTAAGCAGAAAAGCTTTTATTTCACCGTAATCTCTGTCCAAATCAAAATAATGGCGCCATATGTTATCAAATTCTTCTATTCCGGTATTATAAAGGTACAGGCTGTTTCCATCCTGTTTCGCATGGAGCAGGTGCCCGTATGCGCTTATCCCGTATTCATTTTCTCCAAGCTTTATAAAATGAAAACACTGTCCGCACTCCATCGTCTGCCCCAAATCAAAATCCTTTAAATCACTTACGACAACTGTATTTTTTATTTCTTCTGCTTTCATATCAATATATTCTCCCAAATGTAATTTTGAACAAAGAGTTAGCAAGCGAACCCTCTCGCAAGGCGCGGATTCATAAGAATAATTGTCTTTCCGCTCCTCTGCAAGCCGGCAAAGCTGGCGCAGTGCCAGCCATAGGCGCTTTGTGCACATTATACCACATCACCGGAAATGTACTGCAATTTTATTATTATTTTATAATTTATACTGTTTTGAGACTTTTCAATCTAAATTTAATGGAGTAATATAACAGCAGAAAGTTTAAAAAGGTATATGTACGCAGATAATCTTAATGTACTGTACCACAAAAACTTATTATAGCAGGAGGTTAATAAAATGGCTAAAAAATTCAAAAAGATACTTGCAGCCACAGCTATCGCCGGAGCCATAGCCGCTGCCGTCACTGCACTCATAAACAGACACAGTAAAAAACAAAGTCAGAAACAATCCGAGGAAGAGGAACAGACACCCTCAACTGAAGATAATCTCAACACCTTAGATTTTGCGTCTATAAATAACGATACTCCGAGAGAATATGTATCGATAAGCATTAACCCGTACCAAGAGGCGGACACGCAGACTCAGCCAGCACAGAAGCAGGCTTGAAACAGCATACGGCCTTCCTCCGGTACAGACAGGCGGCATTTTATACCTGAAAAAAATAAAAATGACAGCAGACAAGGGAAATAACAGCTGATATATATGTCCTAAGTAAATTCGGCAAACCGCCGGCTTAACCCGGATATATCACTTCTCTCTCAATGTCTGCTGTCTTTAATTTATTGTCAGTTAATTCTTTTTACTCTTAGGCTCTTCAGGAAGTACAGACTCAGTCTTTATCATAGCCCTTACAAGAGAATCCTTTGCGTTCTTCCACGGCTCCTGTGCATATTTATGGTCAAATTTATTAATAAACCATTCAACGTCATCACGGACTCTTTTCATATTTTCCAGATAAAGCCTGTTGGTTGTCTCAACAAACTCTGTCAGGTTCTGTCCGCTGAGCTTTCCCGATGCCGTCTCGATAAGCTCCCCGTAATGAGCTGTACAGAAGCCCTTGCAGCTTTGATATTTCCGGCGGAAACTCTCATCCTGCTTATACAGGTATATTATCGTATCCATATACCGCCTGAATGTATTTTCAATACGGTCGCATACAAAGCATTTCTGATGAAGTGATTTGGTATAATCCGTAACCGACAGCGGCTGCATCTTGCCAAACAGTGTTTTTCCCTTAACCGGCTCTGCCGATTTTGCCTCAATCTCGGCAATAACGCGGTCCATGTGCGTCTTCATCACAAGAGCAAAGCCAAGACGGTTTTCACAGTCATAGACAGCCTTAATATGCTTCTCGCAAAACCCCATCTCGTCTGTCTTTGCCCTTATATCATCCTCCATATAGCTCGGTCCCATAGTGTACTCCACCGCAGCCTGCTCCAAAACATTTTTCATATAGCAGACCGGACATTCACAGTCGCTGTCAAACGCATCATTTACCGGTATTGTAAATATTTTCTCTTTCATGATATGTTTCCTTTCCTTTTACGTCTGTATATTCTCATGCGTAAACATATGTTTATTGTTATTTTTATTATTCACTGTAATTCTATTTGCAATTCTTGTCAAATGCCGGATTAAACGCATAGAAATTTTTAGAATTCAGTTTATCCTGAACTATTGACAAAGCTTCACCGAAACGCTGGAAATGCACAATCTCGCGCTCTCTCAAAAATCTTAACGGATCAAGCACATCCGGGTCATCAGTGAGACGTATGAGATTGTCATATGTCGTTCGCGCCTTTTGCTCTGCTGCCATATCCTCTGTTAGGTCGGTAATCGCGTCGCCCTTTGACTGGAACTCGCATGCGTTAAAAGGAATTCCTCCCGCCGCCTGCGGCCAGATAGCAGCCGTGTGGTCAACATAATACGCCTCAAACGGCGTTCCCTTCAACTGCTCAACCGTCATATTTCTGGTGAGCTGATGCACCATTGTGCTTATCATTTCAAAATGTGCCAGTTCATCAGAACACATACCTTGAATAACCCGCTCTTATTCTATGTTTTTTGACATAATCTTCTCACATGGACAAATCATATAACAATCCCGTTTTTATTACAATAATTTTGACAATATTAAAAATAATTTTGCTTGTGATCGAGCGCTCAGCTCATAAGATGCATAAATCTTAAAAATATGCACACCCTAAAAATGAAATCGGTTTAAACGATAGCAAGCACAGAAAAATGTTTATGCCGTCTTTCAAAGGCGGCGGAATGGAGAGTATATGGAAAATCTTGACGAAATCGTATGTACATGTCTTGGTGTTACAGGCAAAATGATTAAGGATGCCGTTGACGCCGGCGCCGGAACAGTCGAAGAGGTTCAGGACGCCACCGGAGCAGGAACAATATGCGGCTCATGTCTTGACGAGGTTTCTCGTCTTGTAGATATATTTGTGTCTGAACGCAGCAAATAAATGCTTAATTCAAGGCAAAAATACGAATTGCCTCTTAGAATAAAAAAGTGTCTTCGACACTTCAACCCCCTGTCCCCCATTCATGGGGGAATTAGGGGTTTCTTTTTGCTCCATT
>CALWKC010000014.1 GCA_944381165.1 uncultured Lachnospira sp.
GAGCACGTCCGTATAATCCCCCATGTAAATCATCCCCCATAATGTTTTATAAGAATGATATTAAGGGATTATAGCCGGGTTTGAACATCTTTTTATCAAGGGACAAAAATGTTATTGACTTTCGTTTTTGCCGTTATATTGTTTTGCAAAACGTGCCTGTTTGTTGTATTTAGACATGTATCGCTGTTTAAAGATATGTTTGTCATCACCGGTATTTTAAATTTGAGGTCCCTCAGTATATTTGCAGGTCCCTTATTTTTTTGCATAAATTTGATTGAAAATGATTGACTTTGATTGAAAATGATGCTATTTTATCGTTAGAGATACAAGAAGCAAGGAGATGAAGTGAGATATGCTTACGCAGGAGCGGTATCGTTTGATTACTGAATTAGTGGAGAATAATATCACTGTAACGGTTGCTCAGCTTGTCAAGGAACTTGGCGTGTCTGAGGCGACAATCAGACGCGACCTGAGCGCGTTGGATGAGCTCGGAAAAATTAAGCGTGTTCACGGAGGCGCTACAATAGTTGAGGAAGAATTTTTGACACATGAGGATGATGTCTTTACAAAACATACTAAATGTGTCGAGCAGAAAAAAGCTATTGCAAGATATGCGGCTTCAACTATTCAGGATAAGGATTTTGTGTATATAGATGCCGGAACTACTACAGAATATTTAGTTGACAGCATCAGTAAAGATGTTGCGGCTGTCTATGTCACAAACGGTATCGTGCATGCAAAGAAGCTTATCTCAAAGGGACTTAAAACCTACATGGTAGGAGGGCTTGTAAAGCCTCTCACTGAGGCGGTTGTCGGCTCTGATGCGGCGCTTTTTATCAGAAAATTTAATTTTACGAAGGCTTTTATCGGAACTAATGGTATTCATACGGAATACGGATATACAACTGTTGACGCCGAGGAGGCTCTGATAAAAAGCGAGGCGATGAAGCACAGCTATATGAGTTTTGTTCTTGCGGATTATACGAAGTTCGGCAAAGTTAATGCTGTTACATTCGCGCCTATTGAAAAAGCATGTATTGTTACGGACAGCCGTGTCAAGGATAAGTATAGGGAGGCTACATTAATAAAGGAGGTGTTGCAGAAATGATTTATACGGTCACGTTAAATCCGGCTCTGGATTATGTGATGAATCTGGATGAAATGCAGCCGGGGCAGGTAAATCGCAGTACAGGCGAGTATATGCTTTATGGAGGCAAGGGAATTAATGTATCGACAGTGCTTCACAATCTTGGGGTAGAGAATGTCGCGTTGGGATTTATTGCCGGATTTACAGGCGAGGAAATTGAGAAGGGCGTAAATTCACTTGGCGTAGCAACTGATTTTGTTCGTCTGGAAAGCGGAATGAGCCGAATAAATGTCAAAATAAAAGCTTCGCAGGAGACAGATATTAACGCCAAGGGACCCGATATTCCAAAAGCTGCAATGGATGAATTTTACAGGAAGCTGGACTCAATATCCGACGGAGATATGCTGATTTTGGCAGGAGCCATACCGGGAAGTCTTCCTTCAAATGTATATGAGAAGTTTATTGAGCGGATTTGTGGCAAGAATGTAAATGTTGTCGTGGATGCTACGAAGGAACTTCTTCTTAATGTCCTGAAATATCATCCGTTTTTGGTAAAGCCGAACAACCATGAGCTGGGAGAAATGTTTAATACGGAGTGCAACACGCAGGAGGAAATTACATTTTATGCCCGAAAGCTTCAGGATATGGGGGCAAGAAATGTGCTGGTTTCTCTTGCTGGAGAAGGAGCTCTGCTTTTATCGGAGACAAAGCAGGTATATAGAATAGGCGTTCCAAAGGGAAAGGTGGTCAACTCAGTTGGAGCTGGTGATTCCATGGTTGCGGGATTTGTCGCAAGCTATATAAAGGATATGGATTACGAAAAGGCGTTAAAGTACGGTACAGCAGCCGGAAGCGCGACGGCATTTTCAGAGGGACTTGCCGGCAAAGAGCTGGTTGAGAAATTATTAAGACAGCTATAATCAAAAATTTATACAGCCTGATAATAATTTATGAGACATGTAATTATATTTTGACGCAGGATACGTTATTTTGAGATATTTTGTATATTATACGAAGAAAGGACGTGGGCAAATATGAAAATAACGGAATTATTAAACGAAAAGGGAATTGAGCTTGGAGTGTCTGTTCCGGATAAGGAGGCAGCGATTGATTTTCTTGTAGAGCTTCAGGACAGAGCGGGAAATCTTAAAGATAAGGCGGAGTACAAGAAAGGAATTGAGGCAAGAGAGGCGCAGGGCTCAACGGCGATAGGCGATGGAATTGCTATACCGCATGCCAAGAGCGCGGCTGTGAGAAGACCGGGACTTGCGGCTATGACTGTTCCGGCAGGTGTTGATTATGAGGCTCTCGATGAGCAGCCGTCAAATGTGTTTTTTATGATTGCGGCGCCTGAGGGCGGCTCTGACGTTCATCTTGAGGTATTGTCCAGACTTATGGTGCTTCTCATGGATGAGGAATTTAAAAATAAGCTGCTGGAAGCTAAGAATAAATCCGAATTTCTGGCTGTTGTAGACGCAAAGGAGGAAGAGAAGTTCGGCGCGCAGGAGAGCGGCAGCGAGCAGGAGAATTCAGGAGCTGAAGCGGCGTCAGGCGGCAGAAATTCAGACGCAGAGAGTGACGGCAGCGGATTAAAAACGGAAAACAAAGGCTATAAGATTTTGGCAGTAACAGCTTGTCCTACAGGTATCGCCCATACATACATGGCGGCGGAAGCACTGGAACAGGCTGGACAGAAGATGGGGTATGCGCTCAAGGCTGAAACTAACGGCTCAGGAGGCGTTAAGAACAGACTGACAGATGAGGAAATAAAGGCATGTGACGGTATAATTATAGCTGCGGACAAAAATGTTGAAACGGCAAGGTTTGACGGAAAACCTGTTCTTTTTGCAAAGGTTTCTGATGGAATTCACAAGCCTGAAGAGCTGATTTCAAAGATAGTAAATAAAGAAGTTCCCGTGTATCACGATGAGCGTGGAATAGATGAGGCACACACGCGAAAGGAAGGAAAAGAGGGCTTTGGACATGTGATATACAAGCATTTGATGAACGGTGTATCTCATATGCTTCCGTTTGTAATAGGCGGAGGAATTATGATTGCCCTTGCATTCCTTTTGGATGACTATGCTGTAAATCCGGAAAATTTCGGTATGAACACTCCGGTTGCGGCATTTTTTAAGACTGTCGGAAATGCTGCTTTTGGGTTTATGCTTCCTATTCTTGCGGCGTTTATAGCGTCATCCATAGCGGACCGTCCTGGTCTTGCCGTTGGTTTTGCAGGCGGTGTTCTTGCGATGAACGGAACTAATTTTGTGGAACTGGCGCAGGGAAAGACAGACGGAATATCGGGAGGCTTTTTAGCTGCGCTGCTTGCGGGCTTTGTTGCCGGATATGTTGTTCTTCTGCTTGAAAAGCTTACTGAAAAGCTTCCGAAGAGTATGGACGGAATAAGACCTATGCTTATTTATCCTCTCGGAGGAATTATCATTATCGGTTTGGTTATGTGCGCTGTAAATCCTGTAATGGGCTGGATTAATACAGGAATAACAAACTGGCTTAACAGCATGGGTAATACTTCAAAGGTTCTTCTTGGAATTATAGTTGCAGGAATGATGAGCGTCGATATGGGCGGTCCTGTAAATAAGGCTGCTTATGTGTTCGGAACTGCATCGCTTGCGACAGGGAATTTTGATGTTATGGCAGCGGTAATGATAGGAGGAATGGTACCGCCTATAGCGATAGCTCTCTCTACGACTATATTTAAGAATAAATGGTCGGCAGAGGACAGAAGAAACGGTGTTGTAAATTATATTATGGGCTTGTGCTTTATCTCAGAGGGGGCAATCCCTTATGCGGCAAAGGACCCTCTTCGCGTGATACCGAGCTGCGTAATAGGCTCGGCGGTATCAGGAGGTCTCTCTATGTTATTCGGCTGTACGCTGAGAGCTCCTCACGGAGGAATATTCGTATTTCCGGTAGTAGGAAACTGGCCTCTGTATTTGCTTGCGCTGGCTGTGGGAAGTGTAGTGGGAGCCGTTGTACTTTCTCTTTTAAAGAATCCTGTAAGAGCTAATGGCTAAAAAATAACAGTTATCTGTAATATAAATTTTTGTTTGGATTAGAATGGAGGATAAAATATATGGTTTCAAAGTCGGTTGTAATTAAAAATGAGCAGGGGCTTCACATGCGTCCTGCAGGCTTGCTCGCAAAGGAGCTGAAGTCTTTTGACAGTGATATTAATCTTATATTTAACGGAAAGAAAATAAACGCAAAAAGTGTCATGAATATTATTGCGGGGTGTATGAAATGCGGCTCGGAAATTGTGATTGAATGTGAGGGCGACGATGAACAGGCTGCGCTCGATAAGGCAGTAGAGCTTATCGAATCAGGACTTGGTGAATGAAAGGAATGGTAATATGTATTATGGAATAGGGGGCTCTGCAGGGTACGGTGTGGGCAGAGCTGTTGTAATCAGTGATGAGCTTCCTGTTTATGAAAAGATAAAACCTTCGGACGCTGCTGCCGAGGCGGAACGATTTCAGTCTGCGGTGGATGTGTTTACGGAAAAGACAATGCAGATGGCAGACAGTATGCGCTTGTCGGCAGGACAGAAAAATGCTGAAATACTCGAGGGGCATGTTGTGATGATATCCGACCCGTTTATACAGGACGAGATAAAGGAAAAGATCATGCAGGGAATGTGTGCTGAGCAGGCTGTTGACGAGGTGTGCGCTCAGTTTATCGAGATGTTTAATATGACGGAAGATGAGCTTACAATGCAGCGTGCTACAGATATTCGCGATATACGCACACGTCTTTTGAGAATTCTTACAGGGACACAGGAAAAAGATATAAGAGAAGTTCCCGCTGGAACGGTTATTGTGGCTAAAGACCTCACTCCGTCTATGACGGCCGGGATTGTAAAGGAAAATGTTGCTGGAATTATAACCGAGACAGGAGGAGTTACCTCACATTCTGCTATTCTTGCCAGGGCGCTTGAGATTCCGGGCGTGTTCAGCGTTGAAGGTATTATATCAAAAGTTAAGGACGGCATGGAGATCGCTCTTGACGGAAGCGAGGGAACTGTCATTCTTGAGCCTGACGAAGCACAGGCTCAAGAATACCGCAAAAAAAGAGATGAGTTTCTTGAGGCGAGAGCCGGACTGGAAAAATACCGCGGAAAAGAGACGAGGACGGCTGACGGAATTTCAAAAGTTCTGTACGGCAACATAGGAAAGCCTGATGACGCTGCAAAGGTAATTGAAAATGACGGGGAGGGCATAGGCTTGTTCAGAACAGAATTTTTGTTTATGAACAGCAAAGAGCTCCCGACAGAAGAGGAGCAGTTTGAGGCTTACAAAAAGACTGCTGAGCTTATGAAGGACAGGGAGGTTATTATAAGAACTCTTGATATAGGAGGAGACAAGGACATTCCATATCTGGGACTTGAGAAAGAAGACAATCCTTTTCTTGGCTACCGCGCCATAAGATTTTGCCTTAACAGGGAAGACATATATAAAACGCAGCTTCGGGCAATTCTTCGCGCAAGCGCTTTCGGAAAAGTCAGTATTATGGTACCGCTTGTCACATGTGTGAAAGAGGTGAGAGACGTCAAGGCTCTGGTTGAAAAAATAAAGGCAGAGCTCGACATAGAGGGTGTTTCTTACGACAAAAATATAAAGGTCGGAATAATGGTTGAGACTCCGGCTGCCAGTGAGATAGCAGATTTGCTTGCAAAAGAGGCGGATTTCTTCAGCATAGGCACAAATGACTTAACTCAGTATACAATGGCTGTTGACCGCGGAAATTCAAAAGTTGCATATCTGTATTCTGTATTTAATCCGGCAGTTTTGCGCTCGCTGAAAAGAATTATAGGAGCCGCAAAACAGGAAAACATAATGGTTGGAATGTGCGGAGAGGCTGCGGCAGACCAGCTTCTAACACCGGTGCTTATCTCCTTTGGGCTTGAGGAGTTCAGCGTCAGCGCAGGCTCGGTTCTGGCGACGAGAGCGGCAATTTGTAAGTGGAGCAAGGCTGATGCCGACGCCGTTACGCAGAAGGTAATGGAGTGTGCGACTCAGGAGGAAGTCATAGAAATTTTGAAGGCAAATAAAAGGTAAATAGGACGAATTTATGTTAAAAACGGGAGGACAATTTAAAATCATGGTCCTCCCGTTTTTATGAATTTTTAATTTTTTTTTTAGTACTGAAATGAAGCTTTAAGTCTTATGCTTATTTGCACTTAAATGTAGCACAGACTGTCTCGCAGGCTTCTGATGCACAGATACCGGAAATGTCAATATGGTCGGCATTACATTTCTGGTTATCGTTATAGACGCAGTTTGATGCGTCACATGCGATGTTTAATGTTATTTTTGGAGATTCAGAAGCATTTTTTGCAGTCTCGCTGTCAGCCTCATAGAAACTGCCGCAGCAGGTTTCATCACATTTACATGCCGAGGACCCCTCAACCTTAATTGACGAAAGACAGCAGCAGTTATCCTTGTTGTGTGTACAAGAGTTTACGTTACATCCCAATGCAGTCATAGTTTCCTCCGTTCCGGTACGTTTAAAAGTACCATTAACATAGATTTAGTTTTTTATAGGAAACGCAGTTTTCTGGAACAAAGAGTTCGCAAGCGAACTCTTTCGCGAGGCGCGGATTCGTAAGAATAATTACCTTTCCGCGCCTCTGCGATACTGCGAAGCATTTTTATTCTATAGGAAAGTTCAAAGAACTTTCCTATAGAATAAAAAATAAAAACATGCCCGGCAATCCGGACATGTTTATTATCTGCATCTTATCTGTTTATTATTCATCAGAACAATTTAAAATCAATTTTATGTGCTGTCTCGTTGTAATATCGGAAAATAACCTTTGCCAAAATTTTCTTTTCAGAAACATAGGTGCTCGTTTTCCAATATCTGGAATCAAGCGAATCGTTTCTGTTGTCGCCCATTACGAAATAATGACCCTCGGGAACGACATACGTTTCTTCTGTTTCGTTATCGTCCATAGGCTCTTTTAAATATGGCTCATCAAGCTCCTCGCCGTTTACGTAAACCGTACCGTGTATAATCTGCACTACGTCACCGGGAACACCGATTACTCTTTTTACAAAGTTTTGTGTCTCGTCATCGGGATATTTAAAAATTATAATATCTCCGCGTTCCGGTTTGCTGAAAATGTATGAGAGCCGAAAACCGATAAGCCTGTCGCCCTCCATGATTGTATTTTTCATTGAGCCGGTAGGGACCTGAGCGTTGACAATAATATACTGCGTAAAAATAAAGGCAATGATAAAAGCAGCTATAATTATTTTCACATAGCTTAAAATCTCTGACAGAAAAGGATTTTTGGAAGCTTTCTTTCTTGATTGTTTTTTGCCTGTCGAATAGTATGTATCGTTTTGTATTCCTAAATTATTGAAACTGTCGAGGTCTTCGTCAAGAAGATAATCGTCAATGTAGTCGTCAATATCATCGTCGTCGGCATCTTCATAGATGATATAGTCATCATCAAATTCTCCGCTAAGCTTGTCATTGGTATCTTCGTCATCTGAAAGTCTGTATCTGCTGTATTTATCGTTGTAATTTGACATAATAACCTCTAATCTGAATCATTTCATGAAATAAAATCATTTAAAAAGAAGCACTGAGGCAATAATGTCTCAGTGCCATTCCCCTTAATATAATACGTTAAAATGACTTATTTAGCAAGCAGTTCCATAATTTTATTGCTTCTGGCAATAAAGTTTGTCATCTGCTCAGGTGTGAGCGGCGCATGGCTGAGCAGCGCAAGGTCATAGAGCTGTTCGCAGAAAAGAGCTGTGTTTTCTCCGTCGCTGTGTTCGGAAATATATTTTACAAGTTCATTGTTTGCGTTCAGCACAAGTGTCTGTCCGTTCTGTCCGAACATAGAAGGGTCCATGCCATACATGTTGTACATCTTCATCATATCCTGCATACGTCTGTCCTGTTCAGACAATGTAATCATTGCAGAAATAGAGGCGTTTTTAAGCTTCTCAACTTTGACATTGAGGTTATCCTTCTTTAAGGCTGACTTAAAGGTTTCGGTGAGCTTTTCGGATATTTCCTTGAGTTCATCCTCATTTGTCTCCTCCTTGAAGCTGTCGGACAAATCAGCGTCAATTCTAGCAAATTTAACATTTTCATTCTTTGATTCGAGGTGAGTGATGAAAGGCTGGTCAATATTGTGTGTGAGGATAACCGCATCTATGCCGGCTTCCTTAAACATATTGATATACTGACTCTGCTCGGTCTCGTCCGTAACGTAAAATACAGTGTTCTCATGATGCTCCTTGTTTTCTTCAAGGCATTCCTTGAGAGTGAGATATTTGCCGTGAATATTTTTAAATATAATGTAGTCATTCATTTTTTCGGCAAACTTTTCATCCTTTAAGCATCCGAATTTTATAAATGGATTGATGTCATCCCAATATTTTTCGTAAGATTCCTTATCTGTCTTGCACATACCTGAGAGCTTATCGCCGACCTTTTTGGTGATATACTCGGAAATTTTCTTTACAAATCCGTCATTCTGAAGAGCACTTCTTGAGACATTGAGCGGAAGGTCAGGGCAGTCGATTACACCCTTGAGAAGCAGGAGAAATTCAGGGATAACTTCTTTTATATTGTCTGCCACGAATACCTGGTTGTTGTAAAGCTTTATAGTGCCCTCTATTGATTCGTACTCTGTATTAATCTTAGGGAAATATAAAATGCCCTTAAGGTTAAAAGGATAATCCATGTTGAGGTGAATCCAGAATAAAGGCTCCTTAAAGTCGTGGAATACATTGCGGTAAAATTCCTTGTATTCCTCATCGGTACATTCATTTGGATGCTTTGTCCAGAGCGGGTGAATATCGTTCAGCGCAACAGGACGCTTTACAATCTTAGCCATTTTAACGGCAGGAGTTTTTTCTACTGTCTCCTTTGTGCCGTCCTCTTTTTCAACTTCCTCTGTCTCAGCCTCTTTGATAAAGGTATCTAAGACGGTATCTTTTTCTGTGACTTCATCCTCCGGGATTTCCTCGGTTTTCGGCTCTTCGTCCTCATTGCTTAAATAGATAGGAACCGGCATGAAAGAGCAGTACTTTCCGATAACCTCCCTTGCCTTATACTCGTTTGCGAATTCATAGCTGTCCTCGTTGAGATAGAGTGTTATTACAGTTCCGACATCTGTCTTGTCAGAGTCGCTCATGTCGTACTGAGTGCCGCCGTCACATTCCCAGTGGACAGATTTGGCGTCCTTCTGGAAAGACAGCGTATCGATAGTTACCTTATCTGCAACCATAAACGCAGAGTAGAAGCCGAGTCCGAAATGGCCGATAATCTGGTCCTCGTTAGCCTTATCCTTATATTTTTCAAGGAAAGCTTCAGCGCCTGAGAAAGCAATCTGGTTAATGTACTCATTAACCTCGTCGCGTGTCATACCCATACCGTTGTCAATAATCTTAATGGTTTTGTTCTTAGGACTTACCTTTATTTCAATCTTATAGTCAATATCGTCAGGCGATTCATATTCGCCTATCATAGAAAGCTTTTTCAGCTTGGTAATCGCATCGCATCCGTTTGAAATTAATTCTCTGTAAAAAATATCATGGTCGGAATACATCCATTTTTTTATAATAGGGAAAATATTCTGACTGTTAATAGATAAGTTTCCGTGTTCATTTGCCATAATAAAAGTCATCCTCCAATCATATATTCATAGTAAATTGATGTTCTTAAATAAATCTAAGATGTAATTTAATACAGCAAAAGATGAAAGTCAAGAGAAAATTAGCACTCATTTATAATGAGTGCTAATAAAATGCGCGGAAACGTGCATAAAAAGGCGGTTGGCGTATTTCTAAAAATTCTATGAAATCTGTTACTGCTCTTCAAAAGCTATGCCCGACTGTTCAAAAAAGAGGCGGACGTATTTGTCAAAAGCATGTTCAACCGACTTGTCGAGAGAAAACGAACTGAGTGAAGTTCCGGTGACGACAGTGACATTGCCGTCCGAATAACGTATGTTCAGAAACAGACCGTTAATGTCGCTTTCGGTTAAAATTGTGTCTGCGCCGGCGAGAACATCGCTCACATATGTATCCGGAAGGAGAAAAATTATCTTCATGCCTGTGGGCACCTTGTTTCCCCTGATAATGCTGTAGCAGAAGGGCCTGACAGACAGCCACTCTGCATATGAAGTGCTGGAAAGCTGTGAGAGCTCCTCCTCAGAAAAAAAACTTTTATTTATCTCGCCGTTAATTGTATATGTATGTGCTGTTGAAATTACAGCCTCAGATAAAAGCAGGCGGTCAAATGTGTCTTTTATCAGCAGGTTTGACATAAAAGTACGCGTGTCCTTTAGTATCAGTGAAATCATAAAATAACCGTTCCTCTATTAAAAGTAATAAATAAAATATAACAGACATTTATTTATTTGAGTAGTATAGCACTATAATAATATTTATAATATATAAAGTCAAGAAAAAATTTAGAATATTTATAAAATGCCGGATAATCCCGATGTGAGAATTATCCGGCTGATATATAGCGCAGATATGATTGATTTTGTTATTAAAAGTCATGAGAGTTTTTTTGCAATCTTTTGGAGAAGGTCAATAATTTTAAACAGAATTATTGATATGATGCAAAGTATAATAATGGACATCGCGATTGGGTCCATGGAGAATATCTGGCTGTTATAAATAATAAGATAACCGAGGCCGGCTCTTGCGGCAAGAAATTCACCGATAATTACTCCGACAAGGCACAGTCCGATGTTTACCTTCATGTTGCTTATTATAGTGTTAAGCGACGCCGGGAGGACGAGCTTAGTGAGGATTTGAAAACGGTTTCCGCCGAAGGTTTTCATAAGTTTTATTTTATCAGGGTCGGTGTCGGCAAAACTGGTATAAATATTTAAGACAGTTCCGAATATAGCTACCGAAACTGCCGTTACAATAATAGCCTTTGCGTTGTTTCCGAGCCAGACGATGAGCATTGGTGCGAGCGCTGATTTCGGAAGGCTGTTGAGCACAACCAGATAGGGCTCAAGTACGTCTGACAGAGGGGTGTACAGCCACAGCAGGAGCGCGGCACCTATACCGAATACAATAATAATTCCGAAGCTTAAAAAGGTCTCGCCCAGCGTTATGGCGGTGTGTTTAAATATACTTCCGTCCATGACCATTTTATAAAAGCATTTTGCAATTCTTGTAGGAGAGCTGAAGATAAACGCTTCAATCCAACCCAGTCTGGCAGCGGCTTCCCACAGAATAAGAAAGCCTGCAAACAGCAGAAATCTTAAAAGAGTAATTGTGGTTTTATAGCGTTTCTGTTTTTTCAGGTAAATTTTTTGCTGCTCGCTCATTGTACCAGCTCCTTCCATATCATGTTGAAATAATCGGGAAATTCAGGTGAACTCCTTGCGCTGAAAGGTGTACGATCTTCTTTCAGAGAGTCAAAATTAATGTCAATAATTTTATTTATATGTCCGGGGCGGGCACTCAATACTATAACGCGGTCTCCCATAGCTATGGCCTCAGAAATATCATGTGTGACAAGGATTGCGGTTTTATCCTGTTCCTTGAGAATACGATAGATGTCGTCGCTGACCTCAAGGCGGGTCTGATAGTCAAGCGCCGAGAACGGCTCATCGAGCAGAAGAATATCAGGCTCAAGCGCCAGAGTTCTTATAATGGCGGCGCGCTGTCTCATTCCTCCGGATAACTGCGAGGGTTTTACGTTTTTAAAATTTCCCAGTCCGTAGGTGTCAAGCATCTGGTTTACAAGTTCCTTTTTCTCAGGCGTACATGACTTGCGTGTCTCAAGGCCAAGAAGAACATTTTTATAGACGGAACGCCACTCAAAAAGACTGTCCTTTTGAAGCATATAACCTATATGCATTGCCGAATCCGCAGCGGGAGAGCCTTTTATATATATTTCGCCTTCGTCCGGTGCCAAAAGCCCTGAAATCAGGGAAAGCAGTGTAGATTTTCCGCATCCAGACGGACCTACGATACAGGTGAAGCTGCCGGGCATAATATCAAAGCTGATATTGCTGAGAGCAGGAGTTTCACCGTCCTGTGTATGATAAGAATAATTTACATTTTTTACAGAAAGAATTGGATTCATAACAGGGCTCCTATCAAGTTATATTTTATATTATGCAGACAGATAACCTTTGTCAGCAAAAAACGAAAAATGACGCCGCGTACCGCAGATAAAAGCATATTATTGCAAAGTATATTTTTATATAGTAGAATGTGTGCATATAGACATTTGATTTTAAGATAAAAGAGGGGATTTTAATGATTGATTTTGACGAGATGATCAGTAAACTTAATCACAGGCATATTTATGTGCAGACTCACAATTTTCCGGATCCCGATGCGATTGCAAGCGCATATGGTCTGCAGTATCTTCTTCGCAGCAAGGGATTGGAATCTACGATTGTTTATAAGGGAAAGGTTGAACACGGCAGCTCAAACGCCATGGTAAAAAAGCTGGGGATAGAGATTGTTGAATACTGCGACATGGCGGAAATGGCCAAGGATGCCGAGATTATACTTGTAGATTCGCAGAAGGGAAACGCAAATATTGAGGATATGCCGGGGGATGAAGTGGTGTGCATTGACCATCACCCTGTTTTCGGAACAGCCCGGTATGCTTTTTCGGATATAAGACCTGAGGTGGGAGCGTGTGCGTCGATGATAGCGCAGTATATTTTTGAGGACGGCATTAGGATAACGAGTGACGTCGCAACCGCTCTGCTTTATGGTATCAAAATTGATACGGCGAACCTGACCAGAGGCGTTTCAAATCTTGATTTGGATATGTTTTACAGACTGTATAATCTTGCTGACAGAAAAAAACTTACTGAGCTTGACAGGAACGTAATGAGGCAGTCGGATTTAAAGGCATATGCGTCCGCAATCAACAGTATTAAAATGTATGGGAAAACTGCGTTTGCGAATGCGGGTTATAACTGTCAGGATCCGCTTATAGCGGCGATTTCCGATTTTATAATGATGCTTGACACCACCGACAATACAGTGGTGTATTCTGTTAAGGACGACGGAATTAAAATCTCAGTGAGAAGCAGCGGCTCCATTAACGCCGGAAAGGCTGCCAATACCGCGCTTGAAGGCATCGGCGGCGGAGGCGGACACGAGAATATGGCAGGCGGGTTTGTCGCATATGACAAACGTATACCTGACCCGGTACACAATGAAAAGTACATTTCCGAGCTGACTAATGAAATAGAGCAGAGGTTTGCAAACGCCATTTCGGAAAAATGCCGGCGAAGATAAGGGATAAACAGTAAGACAGATATATTAAACAGGGGGGATTAATATGAATATAGTTATCTGTGACAGTGATAAGGAGTATATATATTATTTAAAAAATTTAATATTAAAATCAGAAACAGTTTTAAAAAATCCTAATAGAACTCTGTTTGTTGAATTTGCTTCAGGCAGAGCTTTGTTGAGTTATATTAAAAAGGCAAAATCTCAATGTGACGTTCTTATTATGGATATGGAGCTGTCTGATGTTGACATTGAAGAAACCGCCCGAGTATTCAGACAAAAATATACGCAGGCGGTTTTTGTGTGCTGCACAAATATCTGTAAACCGGTGGATAATATAATAAAGTATCGTCCTTTCAGGTACTGGTATAAAGATTACGATGACAATAGGATGCAGCTTGAAGTTTCTGAACTGCTTGGAGAAGCGGAAAGAGTTGGCAGTGAGCCGGTGATTTTGGGACATAACTATAACAGACATATAAAACTTTTGCCGGAGGAAATATTGTTTATAGAGTGTTCAAAGAGGGGATGTAAAATAAATATATGTCCGCTGTACGTGGAAAATATAAAATATAAAATATGGAACACTGAAAAAAAACTTCATGAATTATACAGTGTTTTGTCTCAATATGGTTTTGAATATGCTCATAACAGCTATATTGTAAATTTGAGGTATGTTAAGAAGCTGTCGTCAGTCGAATTGGAATTCGTTAGGTTCGGACAGAATGCACCGGTGATGCTCTCTGTATCGAGGGCAAGAAAAGATGAACTCAGAAAAAAATTTGAAGAATTTAATATATAAATTTTATTACAAAAACGTCTCAAAATAATGCAAAAAGCTCCCACCTTATTGTGAAAATAAAAATATATGATATTGTGTTATAAAAGGGTTTAGTTCGGTAAAATTCAGATATGTTAAATGAGAGGTTATTACGTATATATTTACAGCAGGAGGGGAGGTAAAAGTATATGTCATATTACATAGTGTAATGACACAGCGCAGTACATATGTATACGTTTAACATTATAAAATCTAAGGAGGACTTTATTATGGTGAATAAGGTTAAGAGGGTGTTAAAAAATACAGCTGTATTTGCGGCTGTAATGCTGCTTATCTCAGGCGGAGGAGTTTTGTCTGTAAAGGCTGCAAGAGGAGTGTCGTATGATTTTAGTTTTTCGCTTCAGTCACAGGGAGACAGGGACTGGACTTCGACAGAGGCAAAGGATACCACGGACTGGTGCTCTATGCAGTGTACATGGTCGGAATTTCCCGGTGCGTCATACTACGCATACGCATGTGATAACTTGGAAAGATATGCAAGCAAACAGATGGTGTACTTTGAGCAGGGAACATGGGCGCTTATAGGAAACTCGATTAAGGAGAACGGCTCTGATTGGTGTAAAATTGTTGCCATAGGCGACTATATTCCTTCTGACGGCTGCGTATTTACGGGGTACTGGTATGCGGACAGCGGATTTTAGGAAGGGATTTCCGCTTCTGTCGTTAAGAGTAGCTGTTGTTTTTATGCTGCTGCTGTCAGCCAGCCTGCTTGCAGGCTGCGCTGAGTACGGCAGCGGTAAGGCGGAGGCGGAGTCCATTGCGGAGAATGCAATAAACGAGAATATAAAGTCGCTTGCGGAAAAAAAGATAAGCGAGACGCAGGCACAGACACAGGAGATGTCAGAGGAAGAGACAAATCGTTTCGGAGCAAAGGCAGACCCTCTTATTGGTGGATATTTCTATACGATGAATATAGAGAAAGCAGAGATTATCGAGGATAGAAACTGGTTTGAGTATGGTGATATAAGGGTTGAGGTTGTAGAGATGACGGTGGCTCAGAACATAAAGGGGATATATGAGCTGTGCGATGACAGCTACGTACATCAGAAAGTTGAAGAGCTTATAGAGTATGAGCAGACCAAGGATATAAGACACATCGAAGCAGACGGAAGCTATCATTCAAATCCGGATAATGACAAGGATATACTTTTTATAAAATTTAAGTATAAAAACAGCGGAAAAATCCGGCAGGTGATTGACAGAAACCCCGCGTTTGTTCTTAAAAGACCAAATGGTGAGTGGAGAGGATATTCTTGTGCCTGTCTGTTAAACACATCAAGGAATGCAGGGATTATTGGCTTAAGCGGGAGCATAGACACGTCAAAGATATGGATTGATGCGGGGGAGGAAATGGAAGTGGTATGCGCCATAGCAATCGGAAAGATAAGGGTTATGGACTCGTCGTTTGGAATGTATGACGGAGAAGACTACTATGATTTGTATCTCAGTTCCGAATATCTTAAGGGAAATGGTGCGACATCAGTTTCAGATTTGCCATATGGAACGTATCTGCTGCCGCTTATAAAGGACGGAGAGAGGCTGTACTGATTAGCTGTTGGTTTACTAAGAGAGGTATCTTTACTATGGAGAATAAAAATATGCGGACAGCGGATTTTAGAAAAGGATTTCCGATTCTGTCCTTAAGAGTAGCTGTTGTTTTTATGCTGCTGCTGACAGCCGGCCTGCTTGCAGGCTGTGCTGAGTACGGCAGCGGTAAGGCGGAGGCGGAGTCCATTGCGGAGAATGCAATAAACGAGAATATAAAGTCGCTTGCGGAAAAAAAGATAAGCGAGACCCAAGAAGAGACACAGGAGATGTCAGAGGGAGAGACAAACCAATTCGGAGCAATGTATGATTCTCTTGTTAACGGATATTTCTATAACATGAATGTTGAGAAAGCAGAGATTGTCGAGGATAGAAACTGGTTTGAGTACGGAGATATAAGGGCTGAGGTTGTAGAGATGACGGTGGCTCAGAACATAAAGGGGATATATGAGCTGTGCGACGACAGCTACGTACATCAGAAAGTTGAAGAGCTGATAGAGTATGAACAGACCAAGGATATAAGACACTTTGAAGCAGACGGAAGCTACCATTCAAATCCCGATAATGACAAGGATATATTGTTTATAAAGGTGAGGTATAAAAACAGCGGAAATAGCCAGCAGGTGATGGATGGTTCTCCGTCGTTTGTCCTTAGAAGACCAAACGGGGAGTGGAGAGATTATGGGCGTGGCTGCTTGATGAATACAGCAAGAAACACCGGGGTTGTAAGAAATGGAAGACTTGATGCAACAAAGGTGAAGCTTGAGGCTGGGGAGGAGGTTGAAATAGTGTATGCCATAGCAATCGGAAAGATATGGCTCATGGACTCTTCCTTTGGCAAGTATGACGGAGAAGACTACTATGATTTGTATCTTACATCTGAATACCTTAGGGGAATGGGTTCTGTATCAGTGTCGGATTTACCATATGGTGTATATCTTTTGCCGCTTATAAAGGACGGAGAGAGGATGTACTGATTAGCTGTTGGTTTACTAAGAGAGGTATCTTTACTATGGGAAATAAAAATATGCGGACAGCGGATTTTAGAAAAGGATTTCCGCTTCTGTCCTTAAGAGTAGCTGTTGTTTTTATGCTGCTGCTGACAGCCGGTCTGCTTGCAGGCTGCGCTGAGTACGGCAGCGGTAAGGCGGAGGCGGAGTCCATTGCGGAGAATGCAATAAACGAGAATATAAAGTCGCTTGCGGAAAAAAAGATAAGCGAGACGCAGGCAGAGACACAGGAGCTTTCAGAGGAAGAGACAAACCGTTTCGGAGCAAAGGCGGACCCTCTTATTGGTGGATATTTCTATACGATGAATATAGAGAAAGCGGAGATTGTCGAGGAAAGAAACTGGTTTGATTATGGAGATATAAGAGCTGAGGTTGTAGAGATGACGGTGGCTCAGAATATAAAGGGAATATATGAGCTGTGCGACGACAGTGATATACAGCAGAAGGTTGAAGAATTGATAGAGGAAGAACAGAGTAAAGATATTAAATTTTATGAATCTGATGGAAGCTATCATTCAAGCCCTGATAATGATAAAGACATACTGTTTATAAAGATAAAATATAAAAACAGCGGAAATAGCCAGCAGGTGATGGATGGTTCTCCGTCGTTTGTCCTTAGAAGACCAAACGGGGAATGGAGAGCTTATTCATGTTATTGTTTGTTTAACACAGCAAGAAACACCGGGGTTGTGAGAAATGGGAGGCTTGATGCAACAAAAGTGAAGCTTGAGGCAGGGGAGGAGGTTGAAATAGTATATGCCATAGCAATCGGAAAGATATGGCTCATGGACTCTTCCTTTGGCAAGTATGACGGAGAAGACTACTATGATTTGTATCTTACATCTGAATACCTTAGGGGAATGGGTTCTGTATCAGTGTCGGATTTACCATATGGTGTATATCTTTTGCCGCTTATAAAGGACGGAGAGAGGATGTACTGATTAGCTGTTGGTTTACTAAGATAGGTATAAATTTTATTGCAAAAACGTCTCAAAATAATGCAAAAAGCTCCCACCTTATTGTGAAAATAAAAATATATGATATTGTGTTATAAAAGGGTTTAGTTCGGTAAAATTCAGATATGTTAAATGAGAGGTTATTACGTATATATTTACAGCAGGAGGGGAGGTAAAAGTATATGTCATATTACATAGTGTAATGACACAGCGCAGTACATATGTATACGTTTAACATTATAAAATCTAAGGAGGACTTTATTATGATGAATAAGGTTAAGATGGTGTTAAAAAATACAGCTGTATTTGCAGCTGTAATGCTGCTTGTATCAGGTGGAGGAGCTTTGTCTGTAAAGGCTGCAAGAGGAGTGTCAAATGATTTTAGTTTTGCATTGCAGTATCAGGGACATAGAGATGAGACGCCCTTAGTAGCAAAGGATACAACAGACTGGTGCTCTATGCAGTGTACATGGTCGGAATTTCCCGGTGCGTCATACTACGCTTACGCATGTGATAATTTGGAAAGATATGCAAGTGAGAAGATGGTGTACTTTGAGCAGGGAACATGGGCGCTTATAGGAAACTCAATAGGAGAAAATGGTTCAAAATTATGTAAAATTGTTGCCATAGGCGACTATATACCTTCTGACGGCTGCGTATTTACGGGGTACTGGTATGCGGACAGCGGATTTTAGGAAGGGATTTCCGTTTCTGTCCTTAAGAATAGCTGTTGTTTTTATGCTGCTGTCAGCCGGCCTGCTTGCAGGCTGCGCTGAGTACGGCAGCGGTAAGGCGGAGGCGGAGTCCATTGCGGAGAATGTCATAAACGAGAATATAAAGTCGCTTGCGGAAAAAAAGATAAGCGAGACCCAGGCAGAGACTCAGGAGATGTCAGAGGGAGAGACAAACCAATTCGGAGCAATGTATGATCCTCTTGTTAACGGATATTTTTACACGCTGAACATAGAGAAAGCAGAAATTGTCGAGGATAGAAACTGGTTTGAGTATGGAGATATAAGAGCTGAGGTTGTAGAGATGACGGTTGCTCAGAACATAAAAGGGATATATGAGCTGTGCGACGACAGCTACGTACATCAGAAGGTTGAAGAACTGATAGAGTATGAGCAGACCAAGGATATAAGACGCATCGAAGCAGACGGAAGCTACCATTCAAATCCCGATAATGACAAGGATATATTGTTTATAAAGGTGAGGTATAAAAACAGCGGAAATAGCCAGCAGGTGATGGATGGTTCGCCGTCGTTTGTCCTTAGAAGACCAAACGGGGAATGGAGAGAATATGGGCGTTATTGTTTGTTTAATACAGCAAGAAATACCGGTGTTGTGAGAAATGGAAGGCTTGATGCAACAAAGGTGAAACTTGAGGCTGGCGAAGAGGTTGAAATAGTGTATGCCATAGCAATCGGAAAGATATGGCTCATGGACTCGTCGTTTGGAAAGTATGACGGAGAAGACTACTATGATTTATATCTCAGCTCCGAATATCTTAAGGGATGGGGGAGCACATCTGCTTCAGATTTACCTTACGGAACGTATTTGCTGCCGCTTATAAAGGACGGAGAGAGGCTGTACTGACTGCGGCTTTGATGATTTTTAAAAGTATAAACAAGGAGAAGTATGAGCAGAATTATTAAAATTGAGTTGGAGAGGGCTTTCAGAAGCAAAGGTTTGCTGCTGTCGCTGCTCGTTGGATTTTGTATTGCGATAGTACATTTTATTTTAAGGGTAATTCCGGCGCGAAATGCGGGAATATTATCCGGATTTACAGCCGGAATAACATCATACCCTACGTCTGTGTTCAATTATTTTATGATGGCAGACTCACTGTCTCCTTATGGAACGCTGTTTTTAAATATTTTTCCTATATTGGCGACTATACCTTTTGCTGTGTCATATCATGAAGACAGAAAGGGATTTGTAAAATCGCTGTACATAAGATGTGAAAAGTGGAAATATTTGACGGCAAAGTACATAGCTGTATTTTTGTCCGGAGGCACTGCTGTTGTTCTGCCGATATTGCTGAATCTGATACTGACTGCATGTATGCTGCCGTCGCTTGTACCGGTGCCAAACAGCCGTTTTATCGGAGGCGGAGACGCGTTTATGAAAGATATATTTTATTCTCAGCCATATTTATATATGCTGATATATCTGATTATTTGTTTTATTTACGGAGGTATTTTTGCATCTCTTGGATTAGCATGCACAACATTTTTTGATTATGCATTTTTTATTATAATATTTCCGTTTGGAATATATTACGGCTTGAAATTATTTTCACAGGCTTTGAAAATACAGATTGCGCCTGCTGATTTGTTGTATATGTGCAGAAGCGGAGTGACGGGAACGATTATTTTGGCGGAAGCGCTTATTATAGGCGTAACTGCGGCAGCATTTTTTATGTGGAGAGGGATAAAAAATGATATTTTCTAAGAAAGTTAATATAATTGTGTATTCACTTGTTTTTATTGGAGCAGTTGTTGCAGCAGTTATGATTTACAGGATTAATATGATATATCCTGCTGCTGATGTAGTCACCAATGAAGAGAATGGATACGTTGAGTGGTATGGCTGTGAGATTAGGGCACTTGAATATGATGTTTACAGCTATGATGAATTTAAAGAGGCATATCCTGACAATAAGACCTTCAGTTATATTGAGGAGGAGGGCAGATATATTCAGGATTACATTGATAGTGTCGGAATTGTTGTTATGAAAGTTAATGTGAAAAATGTTACGGATTCGAGCGTGTATTTTGTTTTGCCGCAGCATGCCGAGGTTGTTACGGAGCCTCTGGTTTGGTTTAACGGTGCTTCTCCGATGAGTACTGATAATCCTCAGGAAAGTGTCGCGGCTCTTGCTCCGGGAGAGGACAAAGATTTGGTATGTCTCGGTTTTTTTGCGGATGGATTAGTATATCCGACGAAGCTTGATAAAATGAAAAGCTATGAATATAAGCTTGTTTTTTCTTTTTATCCTAAAAGAATTGAACTTATATTTAACTGAATATAATAAAAACATGTTTTTGTGTTTTCTGGAGGCTGGCAATGAGGGATAAAATCGGAAAGCTGATGAGCAGGATCAATATAAGCGGTTGTTTGATAGTATATATTATTTATACTGCAGTTGTTATATGTGTTGTGACAAAAATTTGCTGCAGGAGAATCGGCACGGTTGATTATTGTATACATGATATTTTCCTTTTTGATGAATATAACTGTAAGCTTCCATTGTTGTTGGGGCAGATGATGATTTTAGTAATTATCATAAGAAATGAATTCAGGACAATGGTTATTATGAGAGTAAAGCGTGCATGGAAAATATTTATAAGAGTATTTTCTAAAATCGCAGCGACAGCATTTGCCGTAAGTATTTTACAGGCTTGTACAGTTGCGGCAAGTTCTGTGCTTGTACCTGTGAGTATGGATTGTCAGTGGGAAAGCTATGAGGGGTATCCGTTCTATCTGGTGAGTGGAATTGTAGAAAAAACAGACTTGTCAGAGATTATTGTTTTTTATGTGTTGATTACATTTTTTACGGTAACTGTGTCAGGTACGCTTATGTCTTTATTATGGTGGCTTACGGAAACACCTGCTGTTGGATATGTTATTCTGATAATAATTTATTTCGCGGAAACGGGAGGAGCTTTTAGTAAAAATATATTTTTTGAGAGAATTACTCTAAAGCCTGCTAATGTTTTTATGAATGGAATAAATATAAGTGATTTTATAATTTATACGATAGTTGTTATACTCGTTTTGACAGCAGTGTCAATTATAATTATTAAAAAGAAAAATTATCTCAAGCTGCATTAGTTTTGTTTCAGGGAAAATGAAGACAATGAGATATATATGGGGGAGTTGAGTAAGTTGCATGTAATGTTTAACCAGTTAAAGCTGCATATAAGGGAGGGAATAATTGTAAAATGGTATCTTTTTCTGACTGTTATGCTTGTGAGTTTTTCTTTAAGTATGGTGTATATATTTATAGGAAACAGCGCGATAGAAAGATATTCTGACACACAGCAGCTTACATTTTTAAATGTCGTGGCATATATTTTCAGGGGAATGCAGGAGTATAATCCGGCAGAAGGAAAGGAATTTATAATTGAAGATAATTATCTGATCTGGAATGTCATGCTTGCAATAATAGTCGGAATGTACCCTCTAAGAAATTTAAAAAAAATGGGTAAAATATCATTGTTACAGGTAAAAAACAGGTTGTGGTGGTGGCTGTCTATCTGCCTCTGGTCTGTTGTAACAGTATTTTTATACTATGTCATGGTATATATTGGAGCGTTTGTCGCTGTATTTTTAATGACATTTATAATGGAAAATGTAAATGTTTTTTCTTCGGGATTTGATATTTTTCTTTTAAAAAGGGTTTTCGGAATTACGTATGACACAGTACCTGTTATTTTTTGGATTAAGATATTTGTATTGCCGATTTGTGCTTCGCTTGCGATTTCAGGTATGCAGGTTGCTTTATCTTTTCTTGCAGGGGAAGCGGTCGGGTATATTTCCGTGATAGCAGTGTGCATAATATCAGCGTTCAGTATGAAGCCAATATGGATCGGAAATTGTATGATGGCAAAAAGATATATTGAGATTAATCCAAACGGCATTGGAATGGCAATACCCATTATAATATGTCTTGCCGTATGGATTGTAAGTGTCTCTGCAGGGTATATATATTTTAATAATAAAGATATTTTGTGATTATATGACTGATTTGCATGGAGGGTAAAATGTATATTGATCTGAAAAATGTAACAAAAAAATTAAAGGGAAGCGTTGTGCTTGATGACATTAATCTGCATTTTGAGGGCGGAAAGGTGTATGGGCTTAAAGGAAAAAACGGAAGCGGAAAAACTATGCTTATGCGTGCAATATGCGGACTTATTAAGACTAAAGGGACAATAGATATTAATGGGAAAATTCTCGGTAAGGACATGTCGTTTCCGGAAAGTATAGGAGCTTTGATTGAAAATCCGGCATTTATTGCCTCGTATACCGGCAAAAAAAATCTCTCGGTACTTGCTTCCATACAGAAAAAAATCGGCGAGGAGCAGATATGTGAGGCGATAAGAGATGTGGGGCTTGAGCCGGATGACAAGAGAACTTATCGCAAATATTCGTTGGGAATGAAACAGAGACTTGGCATTGCTGCCGCTATAATGGAAAATCCCGATATAATTATACTTGATGAGCCGATTAATGCGCTTGACGAGTCGGGTGCTCTTCAGGTGAGAGAAATTTTAAAAAAGCATAAAGAGCGCGGCGCTATAATAATCCTTGCGTGTCATGATACGGAGGAGCTTGAGTATCTGTCTGATGAGATAATTAATATTTATGAGGGGAAAATTACATCAAAGGTTTCATAGCTGACAGGGGCGGAAGAGAGATATTTATAAAACCGCTGAAAAGCCGAATACATACGGCTTTTCAGCGGTTTTAACATAAGAGCTACCAGCCGGAATCGAACCGGCGACCTTCTCATTACGAGTGAGACGCTCTACCGACTGAGCCATGGTAGCACACATATGATTAAATGTGTCAAAAGTAATCATGACACGAGAAATATAATATCACTATAATTAAAAAAAGTAAAGACATATTATTAACTTTTTTTGCCCCGTAAAAATGAATATCCTGAATTTTTTACGCTGAATAAATATGCTTTCTTTGTTGCAAAATATAAGAGAATACAAATTTAATTATTTATGAAAGCGGGGAGACGAAAGTTGGCAGAGCAGGAAAACAGCGCGGAAATGAACGCAAAAAAGGGCAAGGGAAACGGTGATTCTTCCCAGCGCGACGAGCGAAAGGATAATAAAATCCAGGATTACGGGCAGGTAGTGCTTGAGAATAACAAAAAACATGGTAAAATACATTTAATGACTATTATAGGCGAGATAGAGGGGCATGATGTGCTTCCGGCGACGAGCAAATCGACAAAGTACGAGCATATACTGCCGCAGCTTGCGTCCATAGAAGATGACGATGAAATCTGCGGCGTGTTATTTCTTATAAATACAGTCGGAGGAGATGTGAGTGCAGGTCTTGCGCTTGCTGAGATGATTGCTTCAATGTCAAAGCCTACGGTCTCGCTTGTGCTCGGAGATTCTCACAGTATAGGAGTGCCGCTTGCGGTGAGCACCGATTATAGCTTTATAGCTCCTACGGCGACAATGATTATTCATCCTGTGAGAATGAACGGCACAATAATCGGCGCGCCTAAGACCTTTGACTATTTTAAGATGATACAGGACAGAATTGTCCATTTCATATCAACGCATTCACATGTTTCGGCTGATGAGCTGGAGAGAATGATGATGAATACGGGAATACTGACAAAGGATTTGGGAACTATTCTTGTAGGACAGGAGGCAGTTGAGAAAGGACTTGTCAACGAGGTAGGAGGAATAAAAGAGGCATTTGCGAAGCTTGAAAAGATGATGAAGGCCGATAAATAAAAATCGCAGAACGGAGGATAAAAATGTCCGGATGTACGTTATGTCCCAGAAGCTGCGGGGCAGACAGAGAAAACGGCGAAAAAGGATACTGCCGTATGACAGCAAAGATACGCGCGGCAAGGGCGGCGCTGCACATGTGGGAGGAGCCCTGCATATGCGGAGCCGGCGGCTCGGGCACAGTGTTCTTTTCGGGCTGCACGCTCAGGTGTGTTTTCTGTCAGAACAGTGAAATAGCAGCAGGAAATACCGGGAAGATAATTTCTGAGGAGAGGCTCTCGGAGATATTTCTTGAGCTTCAGGATAAAGGGGCTGACAATATAAATCTTGTGACTCCTTCGCATTACGTGCCGCAGATAATAACGGCGGTGAAGAGGGCAAGGGAGCGCGGGCTGTTACTTCCTGTCGTATATAATACAGGGGGCTATGAGTCGGTTGAAACGCTAAAAATGCTTGAGGGCATTGTGGATATTTATCTTCCGGATATGAAATATGTCAGCAGGGAGGCATCGTTTAAGTATTCTAACGCCTCCAATTATTTTGACGCTGCATCAAAAGCGCTGGAGGAGATGTTCAGACAGGTGGGAAGTCCGGTATTTGACGAAAAGGGGCTTATGACGCGAGGAATGATAGTGCGTCATCTTATACTGCCCGGTCTTGCAAAGGATTCAAAGGCGGTTATAAAATATCTGTACGAGACGTTTGGAGACAATATATATATAAGTATTATGAATCAGTACACACCGCTTCCACAGGTTGAAAAATATCCCGAACTAAACAGAAAAGTCACACGGCGGGAGTATGATGAGGTTGTTGACTACGCGATAGGGCTTGGAGTTGTAAACGGATATATCCAGGAGGGAGATACGGCTACAGAGAGCTTTATTCCGTCGTTTGACTGTGAAGGGATTTGATAAAAATTGTGCAAAGCCTGAAAATAAGCAAAATTCCAAAACTGTGATTTGAGATTTTGCTTATTTTCGGGCTTTTTGAGCGTTTTTTAAAATCAAAAATGAAATTTGCAACAAAATTGTGCAAAAAAAGCTATGAAAATGTACCGGAAAATTATATAATGTTGGCAGATGTTTGGCGGGAATAGGACAAACTTGATAAATCTGCGATGGCGGGTTTATACAGCACGAAGGGTGGAAGAGAAAATGATAACAATAAGTAAGGGAAATCCTTTAAAACCAGGCGCTGATAAAATTGCAAGAACTACCTATAATTTTTCTTTTGCCTGCGGCCTTGACACGGCGGCTCTGCTTATATATGACAGCGGCAAAAATTTAAAGCGCCGCTTTGAGCTTGATAAATCATATAAAACAGGAAATGTTTTTTCGTGTGTGCTTTCGGGAGAAAATCTTGACAAGGCGATGTACTGCTATGAGCTGGACGGAAAAACAGTTGTTGACCCATATGCAAAGACAGTGACATGCTGTACAGGCTTTGGAATAGAGGATGAAGATAAGCTTTTTTTAAGCCGCATTGTTCTCGATAATTTTGACTGGGAGGGAGACGCTCCGCTTGAGCTTCCGTACGAGGACAGTATCTTCTATAAGATACATGTGAGGGGATTTACCAAAAGCCGTACCTCCGGTGTAAAGCACAAGGGAACCTTTGCGGGAATAACGGAAAAGGTCGATTATCTGAAAAAGCTTGGAATAACAACGCTTGAGCTTATGCCGGCATACGAGTATGATGAGATGTACCGTTTTCCGCAGTTTTATACTGACATACAGGGCAGATATGACGCGCCGTTCACCAAAATCCCGGTGAATTACTGGGGGTATTGCCCGGCGTTTCACTTTGCGCCTAAAGCATCCTTTTCCTCGATTTCTTCGGCAAAATCAGATTATACGACAGAATTTAAGAAAATGGTAAAGCTTCTTCACAAAAACGGCATAGAGGTTATAATGGAAATGTATTTTGACAGGGAAACTCCGGAGCTTGTGCTTGACTGCATACGCTACTGGGTGACGCAGTATCACATTGACGGAGTGCATCTGTATGCGGGGGCGTCTGCGCTTGATATTGCTGCCAATGACCCTGTGCTTTCGCGCACGAAGATTATCACGGTTTTCTGGGATGGAAACCGGGGAAGCATGCGTCACATGGCAAGCTATAATGACGGATTTTCGGGAACTGTGAGACGTTTTCTTAAAGGTGATGAAAACCAGCTCGGGGATTTTATAAATGTCACAAGAAATAACCCTCATAATGCGGCAGTTATCAATTATGTTACAAATCACAACGGATTTACGTTAAATGACCTTGTCAGCTTCGAGAGAAAGCATAATGAGGCAAACGGTGAAAATAACCGTGACGGTGAAAATTTTAATTACAGCTGGAACTGCGGCGTCGAGGGCAAGTCGAGAAAGAAAAGAATCGTTCAGCTCAGACAGAAACAGATGAAAAACGCTCTTATGATGCTGATGTTTTCTGCGGGAACGCCGCTTATTTTAGGCGGAGATGAATTTGAAAACAGCCAGGGCGGCAACAATAATCCCTACTGTATTGACAGCGAGACTTCATGGCTTAACTGGAAAAGAGCCGATGAGGCTTGTGATATGACTGCGTTTGTGGAAAAATTAATTGAATTCAGAAGGTCGCACAGAATTCTTCATATGAGGGAACAGCTTTTGTCCTCCGACCCGGTATCCTGCGGCTATCCGGATGTATCTTATCACGGCAGCGGGGCATGGTATCAGGTTACGGAAAATTTTAACCGGCATATAGGAATAATGTACTGCGGCAGATATGCGGGCAGTTCTGACTCGTATGAGCTTATATATATTGCATACAATATGCACTGGGAGGAGCATGAGCTTGCGCTTCCTAAAATTCCGGCAGATTCGTCATGGGAGACAGTAATATGTTCAGGTGATATTGAGGATGTGCATGTTCTTGAAAACAGAACAGTCCGTGTTGCTCCGAGAACATCGGCTGTTATGCTGGCTGTAATCAGAGGGGCATCGTCATGTTCTGAAAAAAGAGGACAGAGGTCAAAAAATAAAGTGACCGGGAGCCGGAAAAGAGGATAAATTGGATATTACAAATCTCGAAGAGTTAAAAAATAAATTTTCCGAATATAAGGAAATGATTTTGCGCGGGCAGTCAGACAAGACCGCACTGCTCGGCGAACTGCTTGACTCCATTGGCGAGCAGGTTAAAGAAAGAAGAGCGGGAGAGGTTGACGCTCGGGGAAATATTAGCATCAGCAAACCGCAGGACAGCCGGGGAGCGGAGAATAAAATTTATATAAGTCTCAATCACGTTATGGAGTATTATTTATATGCCTATTACTATAAGCCCGATTGTGAGGTGCTGTGCAGCGAGCTTCCGTACGGTGAGTATTACAGGACATACGGTGATTTGTGTGTGAAGGGCGCAAAATATAAGGCGGGAGCCGATGCCTACAAAAATGCAATCTGCTGGAATCCTGTTGATTTAGACGCGGTTTTGGGGCTTGCCGAGTGCTATAAGTATCTCAATATGCTGGAGAGATACCTTATCGTGACTAAGGAGGCGTACAGGCTTTGCTGTACGAGGGCTACAATGGCGAGATATTACAGAAATATGGGTTTTTATTTTCTGTCAAAATATAAGCCTGAGACGGCGAGGGCATGCTATATTTACAGCAATATATATTATCACACGGAAAATGCCGACAGCGAGCTTGCCTATATTGAGTCGGCGCTAAAGCAGAAAACTCCGCAGCTTGCGATTGCTGAAATGCAGAAAATATTTGACGGAGAGGGAATTGAGCCGGGGCCTTCTCCCGACACGATTGGTGTTATTTACCGTGTCGGTGAAATTATGATGGAGAGCTCAGACTACAGATTGGCAAGGGACTGTTTTTCGATAGTATACGATATTACCGGTGAAGAACAGCTTGGTAAGCTTTTGGAGGAATTGGAAAATGTTTGACAGTATTATTTTTGATTTGGACGGTACGCTTTGGGATTCCACTGACGGTGTATGTACATCATGGAATGATGTGCTGAAAAGACATCCTGAGATACACAGGGAGCCTATAACGGCTGAAGATTTGAGCGTCTGCATGGGGCTTCCGATGTATGAAATTTCAGCAAGGCTGTTTCCGGATGAGAGCAGCGAGACACAGAAAAATTTTATGGACGAGCTGTGCGTGTATGAGAATGAATATCTGAAAATTCACGGCGGAAAGCTTTTTGACGGGCTTGTAAAGACACTCGATTATTTGTCGGAAAAATACCGGCTGTTTATCGTGAGCAACTGTCAGGACGGATATATTGAGGCTTTTCTGAAGGCTCACGGTCTTTCCGGGTATTTTGAGGATACTGAGTGCTGGGGAAGAACACGCCTAAGCAAGGGAGATAGCAATAAAATTCTTATCAAAAGAAACGGACTTAAAAACCCCGTATATGTTGGAGATACGGCGGGAGATGCAAAATCGGCAGAGGACGCGGGTATTCCTTTTATATTTGCCTCTTACGGCTTCGGAAATGTCGAGGAGGGGAGATATATACACAGGATTGACAGCATAGAGGAGCTAAGCGCCCAATTATGAGCAAAGTTAGCTGCAAAGCAGCGGGAAAGCGCCGTAGACGCGGCTTTGTGAATGCGCGGGCTGAACTGTTACGGGTTTTCATGTGTTTCATGTGTTTGTTCATGTGTTTTGTGAAAAAATTGTTGACACGGTTTCCGTAAAATGATAATATCTGATAAAGATTTGAATAATATTTTAAAGTCGATGAACAAAAGAGTACTTCTGGCACGTACATCACAGAGAGTCAGCAGCGGTGGAAGCTGATATGGAAGGCCTTAAGGAATGGGTTTGGGAGATGCGTTGGCGAAAAGCGATGAGTAGCCGGCGACGTGACCTCACGTTACAGGGGTATGATATTAACGCATATGCGTAAGTATCGGAATGAGGCGGAATTATTGAACAAACGGTGGCATATCCAGTTTTGGATATGCCTTTTTTATTCTATAGGAAAGTTCTCTGAACTTCCTATAGAATAAAAATGCTCCGCAGGATCGCAGAGGCGCGGAAAGGTAATTATTCTTACAAATCCGCGCCTCGCGAAAGAGTTCGCTTGCGAACTCTTTGTTCTTCTTACGAATCCGCGCCACGCGAAAGAGTTCGCAGGCGGTCTTTTTGTTCTTTTTTCCGCAAAATAAGGGTGGCACCACGGTTAATCGTCCCTGACGGCATATAATATGCTGTCGGGGATTATTTTTTTTGCCGGAAATGGAGAATTGCATTAAAAATGATGAAAAGAATTTTAAGGGCATACAAAAAAACGGTCAGTATAGTAAACGAGACTGCCGTGTGTATGTATGAAAATCTTGGAAGCGAAAAAATAGGTTTTTTAATGGAAAGCAATGAAAAGGAAAGCGGAAAATATACATTTATGGGAATTGACCCGGAGGCGCTTGTCCAGTCAAAAGGAGAGTCTTTAGTGATAACGGAAAGAGACGGGAGCGTCACGCAGCTCAAAGGAAATCCGCTTGAGCTTTTAAAGGAATATTTCAGCTCGTTTGAGGTGCATTCAGACGATACAGAAGACGAGTTCAACGGAGGACTTGTCGGGAGTTTGGGCTATGATTTTATAAGATATACCGAGAAGCTGCCCGACGAAAACGAGGATGAAACAGGCATTGAGACAATACAGCTTATGCTTGCTCTTAAATTTATAGCTGTCGACCATATGGCTGAGACCTTTACGGCGGTTGTGCTTGACGAGGATACGCCGGAGGGGCGAAAGAGGGCTCTTGCGGAGGCGCAGGCACTTATAGACAAAGCGAGAACGCCGAATAAAGAAATAAGCCCTGAGCCGGAAACAAAGAAGCACCATGACGGAATAATTTTAAAGAAATCAGATACGCTTGAACAATATTCAGAAAAGGTTGAGAGGATAAAAGAGTATATACGCGAGGGGCATATTTTCCAGACGGTGCTGTCTCAGCGCTGGACTATTCAGACAAAACAGAGCGGTTTTGAACTGTATAAGCAGTTAAGAATTTTAAATCCTTCGCCGTATCTTTACTATTATAATTTCGGGGATTTTGAGATTATAGGAAGCTCGCCTGAGATGATTGTGAAGCAGACCGGCTCAAAGGTATATACCTGTCCTATCGCGGGAACAAGAAAGAGAGGGAAAACTGCCGAGGAGGATAAGAGGCTTGAGGAGGAGCTGCTTTCCGATGAAAAAGAAAAGGCTGAGCACGTTATGCTTGTTGATTTGGCAAGAAACGATATGGGAAGGGTATCGCAGATTGGAAGCGTAAAGGTTTCCAAGTTTATGAGAGTTCAGAGATATTCTCATGTAATGCACATTGTCTCTTTAGTTGAGGGAAAGAAGAACGGAGCGTATCATCCGTTTGACATGGTTTCGTCGTTTCTTCCTGCGGGGACATTGAGCGGCGCTCCCAAAATAAGAGCAATGGAGATTATAGATGAGCTTGAGACAGTCAGGCGCGGGCTGTACGGCGGAGCGACGGGGTATCTTGCCTTTGACGGAAATATGAATTTCTGTATTACCATCAGGACAATGATCAAAAAGGGCGACAGGGTATATCTTCAGGCAGGCGCCGGAATTGTGGCTGACTCTGTGCCTGAAAACGAATATCAGGAGTGCTGCAATAAGGTAATGGCACTGGCAAAAACGCTGGTTGAGGAGGAAAATTTATGATTTTACTAATCGACAATTATGATTCATTCACATATAATCTGTATCAGTATATCGGGACATTTAACAGCGACATAAAAGTTGTGAGAAACGACTGTGTTACGGCGGACGAAATAAAGGCTATGGAGCCTGAGCGCATTGTGATTTCTCCGGGACCGAAAAGCCCGAAGGAGGCAGGGATATGTCTTGAGGTTATAAAGCGGTTTGCCCCGAGCACGCCGATACTCGGAATTTGTCTCGGTCATCAGTGCATAGGAGAGGCATTCGGGGCGACAGTCGCACACGCAAAAAAGATATTTCACGGAAAACAGTCTCTTATCGAACATACGGGAACGGGGATTTTTGACGGAATAACTTCTCCTGTGAAGGTGGCGAGATACCATTCGCTTGCAATTCTTCCGCAGACAGTTCCCGACTGCCTTGAGGTGACTGCAAAGACTGACGACGGTGAGATTATGGCTGTAAGACACAGGGAATACAGGACGGCAGGGCTTCAGTTCCACCCTGAATCGATTTATACGGAGCACGGAAAGAGAATGATTGAGAATTTTGTCAATGACAGGATTTGAGAACGGAGGACAAATATGATTCTTGATGATATTGTTGCAGCTAAGAAAAAAAGACTTCCCGTTCAGAAGGAGACAGTCGGCGAGGAGGAAATGAGACGGCTTGCGCTTGAGTCAGACCGGGCAGCCGTCAGCTTTTATGACGCTTTAAGCAAGCCCGGGCTTTCAATTATAGGCGAATTTAAAAAGGCTTCGCCGAGCCACGGGAAAATGAATAATAAAATTGAGCTCACCGACAGGATAAGCCAGTACAATGAGGCGGTCGATGCGATTTCCTGTCTTACTGAGGAGGATTATTTTCTGGGAAGCCCGGATTATCTGAGGCAGATAAGAAAAATGACCCGGCTTCCCATTATAAGAAAGGATTTTATTATTGAAGATTATCAGGTGTATGAGGCAAAGGTAATAGGCGCGGACGCAGTGCTTCTGATTGCGGCGATACTTCCCGACGGGCTGTTTAAGCACTTATATGATTTGGCGTACAGTCTCGGTCTTGACGTTCTGTGCGAGGTGCACGACGAGGAAGAAATGCGGCGGATGATTAATATGGGCGTTAAAATTATAGGGATAAACAACCGCAATTTAAAGACGTTTGAGGTGACGCTTGACACCACCAGACGGCTTGCGGCTATGGCTCCGGAGGGTACGGTGCTGGTTTCGGAGAGCGGAGTGCTTTGCGCAGATGACATAACGGCGTTGAAGGAAAGCGGTGCGGACGCGCTTCTAATCGGAACGGCATTTATGGAAAATGAAAATCCCAAAAAGCTGGCATTGGAATGGAAGGGTATTTATGACGGAAATTAAAATATGCGGTCTTGTATCGGAAGCGGACGCTTTGGTTGTGAACGAGTGCGCGCCCGAGTATGCCGGAATGGTGTTATTTTATGAAAAAAGCAGAAGAAATGTCTCTTCCGCGCAGGCGGAAAAAATTATCGCCCTGCTGGATAAAAAAATAAAAAAGACTGCAGTTGTCGTCTCACCAGATATAAAGCAGATAGAAAAAATTGAGACTGCCGGGTTTGATTATATTCAGGTGCATGGAAATTTGGGCGATGAAATTTTAGAGCGCACTAAAGTTCCTGTGATAAGGGCGTTAAACATACCTGAGTACGGAATTTCCGGAGATATTTTAAAAGAGCTTGATAAAATGCTTGGAAATGATAAAATTTACGGAGTGCTTTTTGACGCGGGTACGCCGGGAAGCGGAAAGACGTTCCGCTGGCAGCTTATAAAGGAGCTGGGGGAAAATATAAGAAAAGCCGGAAAAAAGTTTTTTCTTGCAGGAGGATTAAATTCTTTAAATGTCGCTGCGGCTGTGTCAGAAGTTTTTCCCGATGTAGTCGATGTGAGCTCCGGAGTTGAGAATGCGTCGGGCCCGGGAAAAGACTTTAAAAAGGTTGATGATTTTATACGGCGGGTGAGAAACATGCGTGCGTAAAAAATTATTTTTATTCGGAATGGAGGAATACTATGAGAAAAGAAAATGATAACAGATATTATGGAGAATTTGGAGGACAGTTCGTGTCAGAGTCGCTTATGAACACGCTTGACGAGCTGGAAAGGGCTTTTGAGGAGGCGATAAAAGACCCTGAATTTATTGAACAGTATCACTATTATCTCAGGGAGTATGTGGGAAGAGAGACGCCTCTTTATTATGCGAAGCGTCTGAGTGAGAAATACGGTCCCAAAATATATTTAAAGAGAGAGGATTTAAACCACACGGGAGCTCATAAAATCAACAATGTTATAGGTCAGATACTTTTGGCGAAGCGAATGGGCAAGACTAAGGTTATAGCGGAGACGGGAGCGGGGCAGCACGGAGTAGCTACGGCTACGGGAGCAGCGCTTTTTAATATGGAGTGCACAGTGTACATGGGCGCCGAGGATATAGAGCGCCAGAAATTAAATGTTTTCAGAATGGAGATGTTAGGCGCTAAGGTGCAGCCGGTAACAAGCGGAAGCTCAACCTTAAAAGACGCTACAAACGAGGCAATTAGAACATGGGCTGAGCGCGCCGAGGATACGTTTTATATTATCGGCTCGGCTGTCGGACCTCACCCGTATCCTAAAATGGTTAAGGAATTTCAGCGCATTATTTCAACGGAGAGCAAGAGACAGATACTGGAAAAAGAGGGAAGACTTCCTGATGTGGTTGCTGCATGTGTCGGCGGAGGCTCTAATTCAATAGGCATGTTTGCTGATTTTATAGATGAGCCTTCAGTGAGACTTGTCGGCGTTGAGGCCGGAGGCCTGGGAATTGAGACGGGAAAGCATGCAAGCGCTATGGCTCTGGGAGAGGTAGGAGTTCTTCACGGGATGAAAACCTATCTTTTGCAGGACAAAAACGGAAATATCGAGCTTGCACATTCTATTTCTGCCGGACTTGATTATCCGGGAGTAGGCCCTGAGCATGCGTATCTTCGTGACAGCGGACGGGCGGAGTATGTTTCGGTTACGGACGACGAGGCTATGAATGCGCTTTTGGAGCTGTGCAGGACGGAGGGAATTATTCCTGCGATAGAGAGTTCACACGCGCTTGCGCATGTATTTAAGATGGCTGAGGAAATGGACAGGGATAAAATTATAGTAGTTTGTCTGTCGGGACGCGGCGACAAGGACGTCAATACCGTACAGAGATATTTGAACGGAGAGGAGACGAATAAATAATGAACAGAATTGAAAACAGAATGGCGGAATTAAAAAAATTAAATAAAAAAGCCTTTATTACATATACGACTGCCGGATTTCCGGATATAAAAAAGACAAAGGAAATTATTCTTGCGCAGGAGGAAGCGGGAATTGACGTGATTGAGCTCGGAGTTCCGTTTTCGGATCCGGTTGCGGACGGTCCCGTCATACAGAACGCATCGGTTGAGGCTATAAAAAACGGCGTTACGCTTGAAAAAATTTTTGATTTGATGAAAGAATTAAGAGACGAGGGCTGCGAGGTCCCGATATTATTTATGATGTATTACAACACCGCTTATCACTACGGGCTGGAGGCGTTTGTAAAAAAATGCGCAGAATGCGGTGTCGACGGATTAATTATTCCCGACCTTCCGTACGAGGAGCAGGATGAAATTATGGAGCAGCTTGAAAACACACCGGGCGCGCCTGTGTTTATCGAGCTTGTCTCGCCTGTGTCAAAGCAGAGAATTTCTAAAATCGTAAAACGCTCGAGAGGCTTCGTCTACTGCGTGTCTCAGATGGGAGTTACAGGCGGTGACGTAAAGGATTTTCATAAAAATCTGAGAGATTATTTATCCGAGGTTAAAAATACGAGCAGCGTTCCCGTTATGATGGGTTTTGGAATTAAGACGGCTGAGGACGTTAAGCCGTTTGAGGACATTATAGACGGAGCTATTGTGGGAACACATTTTATAAAGCTGCTTGAGGAGAGTAATTTTTCTGCGGACGCAGTAAAGGAATATATTAAAAAATTTAAGGCAGAGCTGTAAAACTCTCAGAAATGGAGATTATTATGGTACCATTGCTGGCAAAGCAGGCTGTTCAGATAAAATGTAATTTTGAAAATGCCGTTATGACGGGAAATTATGAATGCGCATATGCTCTCGGAATTGTGAGCGCTCTGACGGGTCAGAATAAAGCGGAAAAATATGAGAGTATTTTAGAATTAAAAAATAATGTTTTGGACAATATGGGACAATATTCGACAGACGATGAAAAAATAAACAGATTATTGGATATGCTGAAAAGTTACGAGCCGTCCGGCGTTATTGATGAACAGATGAGAGAATTGTATTCTATGGGCTTTGATGACAAAACGATTTAAAGTGTAAAAATAATAATAAAAATTTTTATAAAAAAAATTAATACTGTTGACTTTGGATTTTGGATAGAGTATATTTTCTAAGTAGTTGCAGATAAAATAAATTTTTTCTGTAAAATTATTTAGAAAGTAAAAGGTGTATGTTAGAGTATGATACAAATGGTAGAGGTAGCAGACATTGAAAATGCATACGGTAATCCGGTAGCAGAGCTTGTTCAGACAGCCTGCAAATTTGAGAGTCACATTACAGTTCAGTGCGACGGCAAATATATTAACGCAAAAAGCCTTATGGGAATGATGGCGTTCGGATTAAGAAAGGGCATGCAGGTGGAAATATCGGCTGACGGAGCTGATGCAGCTGAGGCAGTCGATACAATAAAAAATTTTTTGGCATGTAATTAATGCCTGATGAGGAGGTAATCATAATGAAGGAAAATGAGATGATTGGAAAGGCTGCAAAGCAGCAGGTATCGTCAAAGGCAGAAGATGTTAATTCAGAAAAGACCAAAAGTGAAACTGTAAAGGCAGCAGCAGTTAAGACTGAGGCTGTAAAGAAGGAAGAGCCAAAGGCAGAGAAGGCACAGGCGGCAGACGAGGCTGTTAAGCCGGCAGTTAAGAGAGGAAGGCCAAAGAAAGATTCAACAGACAATAAGACGACTGCAAAGAAGAGCACAGCTGCAAAGAAGACAGCAGATAAAAAGACAGCAGGACGCCCTAAGAAGAGTTCTGAATATAAGAAAGAGCTGTTTGTTCAGTTTAACGGAAATCAGATAGATGAGGCTGAGATTATCAAGCGTGTCGAGGCGGATCTCAAAGAGCAGAATGTCTCAATCAGTGATTTGAAGCTTTACCTCAAGCCTGAAGATAACGCATGCTATTATGTTGCAAACGGAAAGGTTGCAGGAAAGGTTGACCTTTATTAATTACATACGGCATTTTTAATTATATTTTTTAACAGCAGAATATTGAGCCGATAAAATATAATTAATTTATGAAAGCTGTCTTTATTTTGTATGTATCCTCCTTACCGGTTTTGTCCGGTAAAGAGGTACATATCAATTTAAGACGGCTTTCTTTTTTTGTACAAAAAAAATTTCCGGGAAATCTGCAATACATTTTTTCTTTGAAAAATCAAAAAAAATAATGTATAATAACAAAAGAGGTTTGTTACGTTTTAGGATTAAGATTTTAGTGTACGTTTAGCGAATGGAGGATTTAGAATGTTTGAAGTAAATGATAAGGTTGTGTATGGTCTGGTTGGTGTTTGTGAAATTACAGATATTTCAGCCCCGCCGATTAAAGGAATTGAGGGTGACTATTATTTCCTGCAGCCGGTTTATGATGACAAGGGAATAATTTATTCTCCGGTAAACAGCGCTAAGGTGCAGATAAGAAATATAATTACAAAAAAAGAAGCCGAGAAAATTATAAATATAGCAAAGAACTGCCGGGCAGACAGCAGGCTCAATGAAAATATTCCGCCTGCGCAGTATGACGAGATGATAAAATCACAGGAGCCTATGAAGCTGCTTCATCTTATACGCGTTCTGTACAATATTAAAAATGAGCGCGCAAAGGATTTGCGGAAGATGAAATCAGCCGACAGCAGGATGCTTGCCACAGCGAGAAAACTTCTGTACGGCGAGATTGCCGCTTCACTTGAGACAGAGCTTTCCGAGCTCACAGACGAGCTTGATTCATATCTTGGACAGAGCTGATATTTTGTATTAAGGAATACAAAAATAAATCATACATATATTATAGATAAGACATTATGCATTGGTATTATTTATGATAAATAAGGGTGCTCTTAATTTTCTGAAAAAAAGAATTGTCTGTCGATTATGTATGGTTTTTATTTTTTTGTTTGTAATTATATTATTTTTTCTTATGTCAGGTCAGAGAGAAGCCGGTGATAACGGAGATAATAATTCGCAAAATTATGGTATGTCGGACGAAGTTCTGTCTTCGGATCTGGGAGCTTCGGATATTGTGTCGGAAGATTACGGAGATGCTGACGCCATTGACCGGATGTATGACAGAATGGTTGCAATTACGTTTGACGACGGTCCCAATTCACAGACGACGGAAAAGCTGCTGGACGGTCTCAAGGAGCGGGGCGTGAGGGCAACTTTTTTTTTAATAGGCAAGAGCATAGAGGGAAATGAAGAGCTTATAAAGAGAATGCACGATGAGGGGCATCTTATCGGCAACCACACCTATTCTCATATTAAGCTTGACGCGTCGAATATGAGCGCGGCGATTAAGGAAATTACCGACACTAATGAGCTTATTACATCAATTACCGGAGAGGAGGTAAAGTATATACGTCCTCCCTTTGGTGCGTATACTGACGCGCTTTTAAGCAGTGTGAATATGACGCCCGTGCTTTGGAGCGTGGACCCTGACGACTGGGCGACGGAGAATACTTCAAAGATAGTGCAGAGCGTTGTAAAAAATGCTAAGAACGGGGATATAATTCTTCTGCATGATATTTATGATTCCTCGGTTGCGGCTGCACTGGAGATTGTAGACCAGCTCAGGGCGAAGGGATTTATTTTTGTTACTGTAGACCAGCTTCTGCTGGATTAATTGGAGCGGAGAGGAAGAATTGATGAAATTAATTTCGTGGAATGTAAACGGTTTGAGGGCGTGCGTCCAGAAGGGCTTTGTTGAATATTTTAAGGAGGCGGACGCCGATATTTTCTGCATACAGGAGAGCAAAATGCAGGCAGGACAGCTTGACTTGGAATTGCCGGGATATTTTCAGTACTGGAATTATGCCGAAAGAAAGGGATATTCGGGCACGGCGGTATTTGCTAAGAAAGAGCCTGTCTCGGTTTCATACGGCATAGGGATAGAGGAGCACGACCATGAAGGGCGCGTGATTACTCTCGAGTATGAGGATTTTTATATGGTGACGGTATATACGCCTAATTCTCAGAACGAGCTTGCAAGGCTGGATTACAGAATGCTTTGGGAGGACGCTTTTCACGCGTATTTAAAGGGGCTTGAAAAGACCAAGCCTGTTATTGTGTGCGGCGATATGAACGTGGCTCACAGAGAAATAGATTTAAAAAATCCTAAGACAAACAGAAGGAACGCAGGGTTTACCGACGAGGAGCGCGGAAAGCTGACGGAGCTTCTCGACGATGGTTTTATTGATACATTCAGGTATTTTTATCCTGATAAAACCGATATTTATTCGTGGTGGTCGTACCGCTTTTCGGCGCGCGCAAAAAATGCAGGGTGGCGTATTGACTATTTTCTTGTATCGGAGGCTTTAAAGGACAGGCTTAAAGACGCTGCTATCCATACCGGGGTTATGGGCTCCGACCATTGTCCGGTTGAGCTTGATATAGAACTGTAAATATATTTTCTGCTTGCATTTTTTTTTGTATTCTATTATTATTAGTACAATTAATGCAAATAACTGAAATGCTGTGAAAAAGAGGAGTAGCTCAAAAACACCGCAAGAGAGAGCTGTCCGCCGGCTGTAAGACGGCTTCGGAAGGTTTTGTGGCGAAGGTAGCTTTGGAGCAGTACGGCTGAAAGCGCATATGCCTGAAATCCAGGCTTTTAAAGAGCGGAGCGGGTTTGATTAAAAGCTTGCGTGTTGGCGCCGTGTAGGCCGTAACGGAGTCATTCTCGTTATCGAATGTTAGAGGATTACCGGTATTTTCCGGTGATTAAACAAAGGTGGTACCGCGTTTATACGCCCTTTGCAGTGCAATAAAAGCTCTGCAGAGGGCTTTTTTATTCTATAGGAAAGTTCTCTGAACTTCCTATAGAATAAAAATGCTCCGCAGGATCGCAGAGGCGCGGAAAGGTAATTATTCTTATGAATCCGCGCCTCGCGAAAGAGTTCGCAAGCGAACTCTTTTTTATCACAGGAACAAAGTCACCTGAGATAAAAAAGCTGTAAGGATGCGCACCAGCTTAACCATGAACAGGAGGAAAATTTAATGAGCAGGGAACTGGAAAAAACTTACAATCCGTCTGAGATTGAGGACAGATTGTATCAGAAATGGCTGGACAGGAAGTATTTCCACGCCGAGGTTGACAGGAGCAAGAAACCGTTTACTATTGTTATGCCGCCGCCTAATATTACGGGTAAGCTGCATATGGGTCATGCGCTTGACAACACAATGCAGGACATTATTATAAGATTTAAGCGTATGCAGGGCTATGAGGCATTGTGGGTGCCGGGAACTGACCACGCAAGTATTTCAACAGAGGTAAAGGTCACAAACGCGCTTAAGGAGGAAGGCATCGACAAGCACGAGCTCGGAAGAGAAGGCTTTTTAAAGAGAACATGGGAGTGGAAAAGAGAGTACGGCGGAACGATAACAAGCCAGCTCAAAAAAATCGGCTCTTCATGCGACTGGGACAGAGAGCGTTTCACAATGGACGAGGGCTGCTCTAAGGCGGTTCAGACCGTATTTATAAATCTTTACAATAAGGGGCTTATCTATAAGGGCTCAAGGATTGTAAACTGGTGTCCTGTGTGCAATACCTCTATTTCGGATGCAGAGGTTGAGCACGAGGAGCAGGCAGGACATTTCTGGCATATCAATTATCCTGTCGCAGGAGAGGAAGGGCGTTTTGTGGAAATAGCGACTACAAGACCCGAGACGCTTCTTGGAGACACGGCTCTCGCTGTAAATCCTAAGGATGAGAGATATAAGGATTTAGTCGGAAAAATGGTGAAGCTGCCGCTTACCGACAGGGAAATTCCGATTATTGCGGACGAATATGTAGATATGGAATTCGGTACGGGCGTAGTTAAGATTACGCCGGCTCACGACCCTAACGATTTTGAGGTGGGAAAGAGACATAATCTTCCAGAAATAAATATTTTAAACGACGACGCGACAATTAATAATCTCGGCGGAAAATATGCGGGAATGGACCGCTATGAGGCGAGAAAAACTATGGTCGAGGATTTGAAGGAGCAGGGACTTCTTGTCCGCGTTGAGGACCATGTGCATAACGTAGGTACTCATGACCGATGCAAGACAACTGTTGAGCCTATGGTTAAGCAGCAGTGGTTTGTAAAGATGGACGAGCTTATCAAGCCTGCCGTTGAGGGAGTTAAGAACGGAGACATCGAGCTTATGCCTGCGTCTATGGATAAGACATATTACAACTGGACCGATAATATCCGCGACTGGTGTATTTCCAGACAGCTCTGGTGGGGACACAGAATTCCTGCATATTACTGTAAGGACTGCGGCGAGATGACTGTTTCTGCCGATGAGGTGAAAAAATGTCCTAAGTGCGGAGGTACTCACATAGAGCAGGACCCTGACACGCTCGACACATGGTTTTCATCGGCGCTCTGGCCGTTCTCAACACTAGGCTGGCCTGAGAAAACGCCTGAGCTTGAATATTTCTATCCTACTGATGTGCTTGTCACAGGCTATGATATTATTTTCTTCTGGGTTATCAGAATGATTTTCTCGGGCTATGAGCATATGGGAGAGAAACCGTTCGGCAAGGTGCTCTTTCACGGTCTTGTGAGAGATTCGCAGGGACGCAAGATGAGCAAGTCGCTCGGAAACGGTATTGATCCTCTTGAAGTCATTGAGAAATACGGAGCTGACGCGCTGCGCTACACGCTTATTACCGGAAATGCTCCGGGAAACGATATGCGTTTTTACTGGGAAAGAGTAGAGGCGAGCAGAAATTTTGCAAACAAGGTCTGGAACGCATCAAGATTTATCATGATGAACGACCCTGACAACAAGATTAAGACGACAGACGCACAGCCTGATAATCTCACAGAGGCAGATAAGTGGATTCTCTCAAAAATGAATAAGCTTATCACCGAGGTTACCGAAAATATGGAAAAATACGAGCTGGGTATAGCTGTCGCGAAGCTCAATGATTTTATATGGGAGGAATTCTGCGACTGGTATATAGAAATGGTTAAGCCTCGCCTCTATAACGATGAGGATACGACTAAGAACGCAGCTATATGGACATTAAAGACAGTGCTTATAGACGCGTTAAAGCTTCTGCACCCTTATATGCCGTTTATCACCGAGGAAATTTTCTGCAATATTCAGGATGAGGAAGAGTCAATTATGATTTCAAGCTGGCCCGTACACAGAGATAAATTTGATTTTCCTCAGCAGGAGAAGGCAATCGAGACTATTAAGGAGGCTGTCAGAAATATAAGGAATATCCGCGCTCAGATGAACGTCGCGCCGAGCAGAAAAGCTAAGGTGTTTGTGGTATCTGAGGACGAAAGCATAAGGAAAATTTTTGAGAACGGAAGCGTATTCTTTGCGACGCTTGCATATGCGGGCGAGGTTTCCGTTCAGAGCGATAAGTCCGGTATTCCGGAGGACGCCGTATCTGCGGTAATTCCGGAGGCTGTGCTCTACATTCCTTTTGCAGAGCTTGTCGATATTGATAAGGAGATAGAGCGCCTTAAGAAAGAAGAGGCAAGATTAAACGGAGAGATTAAGCGCTGCGAGGGAATGCTTGGAAATGAAAAATTTATTTCTAAGGCTCCTCAGGCAAAGATTGACGAGGAGAAGGCAAAGCTTGCAAAGTATCAGCAGATGCTTTCACAGGTAACGGAGCGTCTTGAAAGTCTTTCAAAGTAATTGCCAAACTTAAAGCTGCAACAGTTCAGTCCGAGTCATTTGTAAAGCCGGGTTGATTTTAGCGCGGAAATATTGTTTAATAGAGTTAGTAAATATTGTTTTATTGAGTTAAATATTTCAGAAATGGAGGAGCATTATGTCAGATGTGAGAAAAATGCATTCGATACCTAACGGACGCTATTCTATGGAGATGAGAAGCGGTAAGATTTTAAATATCGATGAAGGCTTCACAAGTCTTCTGGGGTATACGGATGAAGATGTAAAGGCTGGTCTTGTTTTTAAGCAGCTCATGCCTGATGTGGAGTATAACGAGATTATAGCGGACTTGAGGGAAAAGTTTATCGAGAGCCGTTTTGCCTGCTATCAGCATGAAATGGTTACAAAGGAAGGCAAAGTTCTTGAAGTTGTCTCATTTGTAAATATACAGAACAGGCTGCTTGAGGGACACCGCGTGCTCGAAGTCGGAATGGCGGATATTACGCGTTATACAAAGCCGCAGAATAATTAAAAACAGTGCAGATAAGGTGAAATCTGCCGTATTGTGAGGATGTGCGCCCATTGGGCGCACATTCTTATGGAACAGCATGTGCAGGAATGGTGATTAATGTGGAAATACAATATTCAGAAAAAGCAAAGTTTTTTAAGCCTAATATTTTTAATATATTAAACGAGCGAAAGGCAGAGATTGAAAAAAAGGGAGTTAAGGTATACGACCTCTTTGTTGGAACGCCTGATTTCAGTCCGGCTCCTCATGTTATGGAGGCGGTTGTGGAAGCTGCAAAAAATCCCGAAAATTATAAGTATTCGCTTGTCGATACGGATGAGCTCAAGGAGGCGGTAATCGGCTGGTATAAGCGCCGTTATGACGTGGAGCTTAACCGCGAAGAGATAATGTCAATCAACGGCTCACAGGAAGGATTTGCACATGTGGCGATGACGGTCTGCAATCCGGGTGATCTGGTGCTTGTGCCTAATCCGGGCTATCCTATTTTTGAGGTCGGGCCGTATCTCAATGATGCGGTTGTTGATTATTATGAGCTTGACCCGGATAATCATTATATGCCTGTGCTCGATAAAATCGATGAGGAGAAGGCGAAGAGGGCAAAGATGATTGTCGTTTCATATCCTCTCAATCCTACATGTACATGTGCGGACAGAGAATTTTATGAGAAACTTGTGACGTTTGCCAGAAAGTATAATATATTGGTAGTGCATGATAACGCCTACTCGGAGATTGAGTATGACGGAAGGAGAGGCTTTTCCTTTCTGTCTGTTCCCGGGGCAAAAGAAGTCGGCATAGAGTTTAATTCGCTCTCAAAAACATATAATCTTACGGGGCTTAGAATTTCGTTTGCGCTCGGAAATGCGGAGGTTATCAGACATTTTAAGACAATTCGTTCCCAGTTCGACTACGGAACCAGTTACATAGTTCAGAAGGCTGCTGTGGCGGCGCTGAACGGACCGCAGGAGGGAGTGGCTCTTCAGCAGCAGGCATATCAGAGGCGAAGAGACGCGCTCTGCAACGGTCTTAACAGTATCGGATGGAGGGTGCCGTACTCTGAGGGAACTATGTTTGTGTGGGCTCCGGTTCCTGAGCATTTTAAAAATTCTGATGAATTCTGTATACAGATGCTTGAAAATACAGGCGTTTTGTGTACGCCGGGCAGCGCTTTCGGAAGCCTCGGTGAAAATCATGTGCGCTTTGCACTTGTGCTTGACGAGGCAGCGATCGCTGAGGCGGTTGAAAAAATAGCAGGTTGGTTTGAGAGGGAACATATAGAGCTTTGAGAATGGCGCGGGCTGAACTGATACATTTGATTTGAGATTTTATATTGACAAGACTGCGTCGCAGTGATATAGTGTGACGCAGCCGGAAGATTTATATCTGTCAGCAGTACCGGCTTTTTATAAGCGTGAAATTCCCGAGGAATTTCCGCAGGAAAACGTGCCGCTTGCGGCACATTTTACAACTGAATACGAAGAGTGAGTTTTGTACTCCAACCTTCAGGGCAAAGTGAGACAGCAATGTCAATTCTTGACCGGCGGTGATGTGTCTGGACAGCCAGATAATAAGTCCGCGAGCCTGATTGGCCGATTAAGTGAGAATCTTAAACCGACAGTATAGTCTGGATGAAAGAAGAAGGAGCGTGTAAAAATGGCAAATTTAGCGAAATTATTTGATTCGTTGCAGAAAAACATTGTATTTGTACTTGTATCACTTGTTTTAATGGCAGTGGTATATTTTGTGGCTTTTGGATTTGAAAAGCTAATCGAAAAAAAGAACGGTATTAAGTTCTCTTCTGAAAAGACCAAAATCAACAAGCTGGTCATCATGGCAATGCTTGCCGCAATTTCCGTAGTTTTAATGTATTTTGAATTTCCTCTGACGTTTATAGCCCCGTCCTTTTATGAGCTTGATTTGAGCGAGGTACCTGTGCTTATAGGCTCGTTTATGCTCGGACCGTGCGCCGGAGTTCTTATCGAGGCGGTAAAGGTTATTCTTAAAGTGTTTATAAAGGGCACTTCAACGGCGTTTGTAGGGGATTTCGCCAATTTTATACTGGGATGCTTTTTTATGATACCGGCTTCGGTTATATATCATTATCACAAGACAAAGAAGAGAGCCGTTATAGGGCTTATCGCAGGAGGTCTGTCTCTGATTGTGTCAGGCGTGTTCCTAAACGCATTTTATCTTTTGCCGAAATATTCGGAGCTCTACGGCATGCCGATAGAATCGTTTATTTCAATGGGGCAGGCGATAAATGCGAATATACATAACATTTTCACCTTTGTGGTGCTTGCGGTTGCACCGTTTAACTTTGTGAAAGCGGTAATTTCCGGAGTGCTGACGATGATTTTGTATAAGTATCTGAGCCGTCATTTAAAAATAAATAATTTGAATGCGATGTGAAAATAAAAATTTTTTAATTATTCATGGTTTAATTTGAAAATTAAATATACAGCGCGTCACTGACTAATGTCGAATATAATAGAGAAAAACGCCCATACTAAAAATGAAAAAGAGAATAGTCATTTAATATCAGTATGGAGGTTTAAATTATGAAAAAATGCAAAATAGTTGTTCTTGCGGTGATTGCAGTTCTTGCGGCGGCAGCTCTTACAGGCTGCGGCAATAAGGAAAACGAAGAGACCGGGAGTAATCCTGATTCAGATAACGGGGTTATAGAGGAGCTTGTCACTGATGCCGCAACGGGAGTTGAGGAAATTGTCACCGATGCAGCAACCGGAGCCAAGGAAGTTATTACAGATGCGGCAACCGGAGTAGGCGATATTATAAATGATGCGGTTGATAACATGAATGATGAAATGACGGACCCGGCAGATCCGTTAAAACAGCCGGAGACAGATGTGGAGCCGAGAGGCGTCGACATTTACAGACATACTGACGATGAATTCAGTACAAACAACAGTATACACTATACCTTAAATCCCGATGAAGAGGATTTGGAAAATGCTGACAGATAGAATAATACTCCTGTGCATGGAGGGAGGCTGCCGGATGTTCGGCGGCGGCTATGTGACACAACCGGAAGGCAAAGCTTTCCGGTTATTTTTTATTCTATAGGAAAGTTCTTTGAACTTCCTATAGAATAAAAATGCTCCGCAGGCTCGCAGAGGCGCGGAAATGTAATTATTCTTACGAATCCGCGCCTAGCGAAAGAGTTCGCATGCGAACTCTTTTTTCCATAGGCAAGTTCTCTGAAAAAATGCCTGAACAGTATAATGAAAAATAGAAAGCAGGCATTAGACATAATATCGCATGAGGCTTACAATTATTTCAGATAAAGTGTATTAGTATGGAGTTTGTGTGAAGAAACGACAGCGGTGAATTCTGCAGAATGGAGGTAGAAATGAGAAGAATAATTTCGGCAATGCTTTGTTTTTTGTTAATGTGCACAATGACTGCCTGCGGAGGCAAGAATACAGTTCAATCGGAAACTCCTGCAGGCGGAAACAGTTTAAGCGCTGATGAGCATGAAAATAACGAAAGCGTTATTGGAGACAATGCTGATACCTCGAAAGACGTGCCTTCTGAGGTTTATATGACCTCTGAAGTTACGCCTGAGGGATTGATTGCGGTGTATGAGGCGCTGAATGCCTCGCCGACAGGAAAGATAGCGGTTAAATTATCCACCGGAGAGCCGGGAAGCAATTATCTGAGGACTGATTTAATAGGAGACTTTGTTCAGTCCTTTCAAAATCCTACCATTGTTGAGTGCAATACAGCTTACGGAGGCTCGCGCGCAAATACAGCCATGCACTATCAGGTTGCGAGAGACCACGGTTATACTGATATAGCTGAGGTTGACATAATGGATGAGGACGGCTCTATGGTCCTGCCTGTCAGCGGCGGGGACAATCTGACTGAAAATTATGTCGGCTCTCATTTTGCGGATTACGATTATTACATTATTCTGTCGCATTTTAAGGGACATGCGATGGCAGGTTACGGAGGAGCCATTAAAAATATTTCAATCGGTATCGCATCAAGCGAAGGAAAGGCGCATATTCACAGCGGAGGCACGGGCGGAAGCATGTGGGGCGGAGAGCAGGATGCCTTTCTTGAATCTATGGCGGAGGCGGGAAAGTCAGTGGCGGACTATCTTGACGGAAATATTCTTTATATAAATGTTATGAACAGGCTTTCAGTTGACTGCGACTGCGACAGCAATCCGGCAGAGCCTGATATGCACGATATAGGCATTCTGGCTTCCTTCGACCCGGTGGCTCTCGACCAGGCCTGCGTCGACCTTGTATATAAAGCAGAGGACGGCCGTTCGCTTATTGAACGCATAGAGTCACGCAACGGGCTTCACACACTGGAGCAAGCGGAAAAAATAGGGCTTGGAAGCCGCACCTACGAGCTTGTGAATATTGATAACTAAAAGGAATTGAACATTAAGATAGAAATGGAATATCGAAAACTGCCGAGAGGAAATGAAAAGATTAGTATTATAGGTATCGGAACAAGCGGTATATGCGAGTCGGGCGAAAAGGAAATAGAGGCGGAAGGAGTGGGAATTTCGGTTATGAAGGCCTTTGCGGGAGGACAACTCCTGAGTGCGGAGACTTCGCCGTTTCATCGCGCTTTGACGGAATTTCAGTGCATTCAGTATGCGCTTGATAAGCCGGGAGTAATCACTGTTCTTCCGGGTGTGAGAAACAGAAGAGACTTACAGCGGCTTCTTAAATTTACGGAGGCACAGGCAGAGGAGAGAGACTATTCGGTTTTGGGGAGCTTTACTCCTCAGGATGCAGAGGGCGTATGTGTTTACTGCAACCACTGCCAGCCGTGTCCGGCGGGACTTGATGTCGGTCTTATCAACAAATACTATGACTTGGCTTTGGCAGGGGATGAATTGGCTGCAAACCACTACGCAAATCTGGAAAAAAAGGCGTCAGACTGTATTTCCTGCGGACACTGTGATATGCGCTGTCCTTTTAAGGTTGCGCAGATGCAGAGAATGAAAAAAATTGCTGAATATTTCGGAAAATAGAAGAACTGCGCAGACAGGAGAGGAGAAATAAGAAATGTATGAAATTCTTAGAAGGGAGTTTATATATCTCTGGTATTATTTCAGCGTACAGCTTGAGCAGATTTTTATATACTGGGTAATCGGTATGCTCATCGGCTCCGCCGTATCTGTTTTTCTTAAGGACAGGATACATAATACCTTCCGCTCTCTCGGGGAGAAAAAACTGGGTGTTCTTGGTATTGCTGCCGCGAGTGTTCTCGGCATAGCATCACCTTTGTGCATGTACGGCACAATACCGATTGCGGCTTCGTTTTCAAAAAGCGGGATTAAAGACGACTGGCTGGCTGCGTTTATGATGTCGTCAATTCTGTTAAATCCGCAGCTTATTATATACAGCGCGGCACTGGGCAGAACAGCCCTCCTCGTGAGAATTATCTGCTGCTTTCTGTGCGGTCTTGCAGCAGGAATACTCATTCGTATTTTTTACGGAAAAAAATCTTTTTTTAACTTTAAGGGCTTTGATGAGCCAAAAAGCCGGGATACAGACCCCAATATTGCGTTCAGGTTTATCAAAAATCTGTGGCGGAATATCAAGGCGACAGGACCGTATTTTTTGGCAGGTATTATGCTGTCTGCCTTGTTTCAGCGCTATGTTCCGTCTGACATCATGGTGCATATCTTCGGCGGAAATGAGGCTTTCGGCGTGCTTATGGCTGCAACTGTCGGTGTGCCGCTTTACGCGTGCGGGGGCGGAACAATACCGCTTTTGCAGGGGTGGCTTGTGGACGGCATGAGTATGGGAAGCGCGGCTGCGTTTATGATAACCGGTCCGGCAACAAAAATAACTAATTTAGGAGCTTTAAAAATAGTTTTGGGTGTAAAGCGTTTTGTGCTTTATATTGCCTATGTGATTATTTTTTCTCTTGTATCAGGAATTATAATAAATTTTATTGTGTAGAAAGAGCAAAGGAGAGCGAAAAAATCCGCCGCCTTAATGATGATAAATCATTGGGCGGCGGATTTTTGTCCGTTTGGGTTTATTAAACATGGCAAAAATAATATAAGATATTGATATGTAACTTTAATTTTAGTAAAATGTTATAAAAATATTTGAAATGGAGACAGCCATGAAACACGGATTTATAAGAGCGGCGGCGATGACTCCGCTTATACGGGTGGCGGACTGCACCTATAATACAGAGCGTATAAAGGAACTTATGTTATCGGCGGCAGAGAGGAATGTATCGCTTGCGGTATTTCCGGAGATGTGCATTACCGGATATACCTGCGGCGATTTGTTTTTGCAGGAGACGCTTATCCGGCAGGCTGAGGAAAGTCTTTTGGAGCTTGTGAGAGAGTCGGAAAAATACGAGGGAATGCTTGTTTTTGCAGGACTTCCGTTTGAGTATAACTGTAAGCTGTACAATGTGGCGGCGGCTTTTTGCGAAGGCAGGCTGCTGGGACTTGTCCCTAAGAAATGTCTCCCTAATTACGGAGAATTTTATGAGCGCAGGCAGTTCACGCCCGGCTTTGATGAGTGCGTGACAGTTCATGTGGGTGATTTTGAGGTGCCTATGGGTGCAAAGCTCTTGTTTGCGTGTGAGAATATGACGCAGTTTGTTGTTGGAGCCGAGATATGCGAGGATCTATGGACTGTACAGCCTCCGAGCATCGGACTTGCCGTGCACGGCGCCACGGTTATCGCAAATTGTTCGGCGAGCAACGAGACAATAGGAAAGCGCAGGTACAGGACCGAGCTGGTCAGCGGACAGTCGGCAAGACTTGTTGCGGGATATGTTTACGCAAGCTCCGGAGAGGGTGAGTCAACTCAGGATATTGTGTTCGGGGGACATAATATAATATGTGAGAACGGCTCTGTTCTGGGGCAGGCAGAGCTGTTTTCGGGGGAACAGATTTATGCGGATCTGGATCTGGACAGGCTTAAATCCGAACGCCGAAGAATGACGACATTTGTTTCCGCTGAAGAAAACGACGGATATACAACTGTTTATTTCAGGACAAAAATAAAAGAGCTGGATTTGCAGAGATATTATGACAGAACGCCTTTTGTGCCTCAGGATGAAAAGGAGAGAAATGAGCGCTGCGAGGAGATTTTGAATATACAGACGTTCGGTTTAAAAAAGAGACTTGTACACACAGGGTGTCGGAGCGCTGTTGCAGGTATTTCAGGCGGTTTGGATTCAACGCTTGCCCTGCTTGTGACGGTCAGGGCTTTTGACGCCTGCGGGCTTGACAGAAGTCTTATAACGTGCGTCACTATGCCGTGCTTCGGAACTACGGACAGAACTTATAATAATGCCGTTGAGCTGACGGCACAGCTTGGCTGTACTCTGAGGGAAATTCCCATAGAGAAGGCTGTAAGGCAGCATTTTAAGGATATATGCCACGATGAAAATGTGCACGACGTGACATATGAGAACGGACAGGCGAGGGAGCGCACACAGATTTTAATGGATATTGCCAATCAGACAGGGGGAATGGTTATAGGAACAGGCGATATGTCGGAGCTGGCTCTTGGATGGGCAACCTATAACGGCGATCATATGTCTATGTACGGGGTCAATTCCTCTGTGCCGAAAACGCTGGTAAGACATCTTGTAAGATATTATGCCGATACCTGCGGGGAGACTGAGCTTGCGGAGGTGCTGCTTGACATTCTCGACACTCCTGTAAGTCCTGAGCTTCTGCCGCCAGAGAAGGACGGCACGATAGCGCAGAGAACGGAGGATCTTGTAGGACCTTATGAGCTTCACGATTTCTTCATGTATCATATGTTAAGATTCGGCGTCAGACCTGAAAAGCTTTACAGGCTTGCCAGACACGCGTTTGAGGGAGCGTATGAGGACGAGGTTATATATAAGTGGCTGAAAACATTTATAAGGCGTTTCTTTTCACAGCAGTTTAAGCGCTCATGTCTGCCGGACGGACCTAAGGTCGGCTCTGTTGCGGTCTCGCCGAGGGGCGATCTCAGAATGCCTAGCGATGCAAGCGCGGCGCTGTGGCTGGATGAGCTGGAGAAGATAAAGAATAAAAATTTTAATTAAAATTATTAATAATCTATGGAGGAATTTACGGTAATGGCAAAAGTAAAGGGCAGCAATGCGTCATCAAACGGTACACAGGAAAAAATTGTCACTAAATATGACAAAAAAGTACAAAAAAGAAAAGAACAGGCGAGAAAAGAGGCTTTAAGAAAAAAGATTTTTTCTGTTGCGGCAGCGGTTATCGCCGTGATAATAGTTGCGGCTGCCGGAACAGCAGCATGGCTTAATTATGATAAAGTTCATCATGAGTATATAGCTGTCGACGGAGATTCGATAAGCCAGATAGAATTTGATTTTTATTATTCCATGACTAAACAGAATATTTTAAATCAGGAATTGTACAGCGGTATGACATACGGAGATTATTTTACATCATATCTGGGATACGATTCTTCTAAAAGGGATTCTGCCCAGACATATGGGGGCGATGCTTCATACACATGGTATGACTATTTTGCAAATAATGCGCTCTCTACGATTATGGAATATAAAGCGCTTTTGAAGGAGGCGGACTCGAGAGGGTATGAGTACAGCGCGGACGATGATTACAACAGTTTTGTTGATGATTTTAAGTCGGCGGCTGATTCTGCCGGAGTTTCGGTGAGCGAGTATTATAAAACAGTTTTCGGAAAGCACAGCAGTGAGGAAAATCTCAAAGGATTTATCTGCGAATATCTGAAGGCGGCTGCATTTCAGGAGGAGCTTCAGTTAGAGCTCGCTCCGGACACGGAAGAGGTGGCTGCATATTATCAGGAACACAAGGACGAATATGATACAGTAAATTACAGGATTTTGGATATTGCAGCCGAGACTGAAAATGACGAGACGTCGCTTGCCGATGCGAAGGCTAAGGCTGAGGAGATGATGTCAAGGGTTACGGACGAGGCTTCATTTAACGAGCTCTGTGCAGAGTATACTGCGGAGGATGCGGATACATATACTGACGACGCTGACGCGTCTCTTAAGACGTCTGTCTATAAGTCATCAATAACAGGCGATGAGGGTGAGTGGCTGTTTGACAGCTCTCGTCAGGCAGGCGACATAACGGTTATTGAGAATGCCGATGAGAGCAAATGCAGTGTTGTGATGTTTGTTGAGAGAAGCTATGATAAGGATAATGACGAGGCAATTTCACAGACGATTCTCAATCAGAATTACAGTGACTTTATCACGTCATACACCGACAGCATGAGTGTTAAAAATAAGAATAACAGAATTAAAATGTATGAAGGATAGATTTGATTATGAAAGGTTTCAGTGTGCCATATTTGATTTGGACGGCACACTTATAAACTCTACCGGCGTGTGGGAGCAGGTGGATGTTGAATTTCTGGGAAAAAGAGGAATTGAAGTGCCTCCGGATTTTGTCAAGGCGATAAAGACGCATAATTTTGTGACGGGCTCCGAGTATGTCGCAAAGCGTTTCGGATTATCCGAATCACCTGAGAAAATTGCCGCCGAATGGTTTGAGATGGCTGCTGACGCCTACGCGAATGATATAATTCTCAAAGACGGAGCGAGGGAATTTCTTTTAAAATTAAAACAAATGGGATACTCTCTTGCGGTTGCAACGGCATCGGACAGAGCCCTGTACGAGCCGTGTCTTAAGCGAAACGGCATTTATGATTTGTTTGACAGTTTTACGCAGAGCGACGAGGTAAAGAGGGGCAAGGGATTTCCCGATGTGTACGAGCTTGCTGCTGACAAATGCGGTTGCGGCACCGGGAGCTGTGCGGTTTTTGAGGATGTCGCCGAGGCTGTAAGAGGAGCCGTTATGGGAGGCTTTTACACGGTTGCCGTGAGCGACGAGGCGTCGCGCGCCGACGAGCGGTATATCAGAGAGAATTGTAATCTGTTTATAAAGGATTATTATGAGTTGTTGTAGAGGAGTTTACTGATAGCAATGGATAAGCAGTTTATTTTATTTGATTTGGACGGTACGCTTACCGACCCCAAAACAGGCATTACAAGATGCGTACAGTATGCGCTTAAAGATCAGGGGATTGAAGTAGAAAATCCTGACGAGCTCAAATGTTATATAGGACCGCCTCTGGATGAGAGCTTTCAGCGCTTTCACAATATGACGCCTGAAAATGCATGGCGTGCAGTTGAGAAGTACAGAGAGCGTTTCAGAGACGTCGGCATATTTGAAAATAAAGTGATAGAAGGCATAAGATTTTGTCTTGAGACGCTTAAAGCAGCAGGAAAGACGCTCGCGCTTGCAACATGTAAGCCGGAGGTTTTTGCCGTAAGAATTCTTGAGCATTTTGATTTGTCCGGATATTTTACCGTTGCAGTCGGAAGTGAGCTTGACGGAACGAGGAAGTATAAGAGCGAGGTTATAGAGGAGGTTTTTGCGAGGCTTAACCGCATTAACGGCAGTGAAGATATAACGCAGGAAGTTTTGTATGAGATGAAGGCAGATGCAATTATGGTCGGGGACCGAAGAGAGGATATTAACGGCGCTCACGATGCGGGGATTGAGGCTGTCGGTGTGAGGTTCGGCTATGCCCGGGAAAATGAGCTTGAGGAAGCCGGGGCTGACTATATTGTTGACAGTGTGGAGCAGCTTACGGCTCTGCTTTTGTCATAGAAACAGATAATATACTATTATGGAAAAGGGGTAGAGAAGATGGTAGGACAAATTTTGGCGGTTGTGATTTTTGTGGCAATGTTTGTGCTCATTGTTATCGATAAGATTGAACGCCATTATGTGACATTGGGATGTGGTTTGTTGACGCTTCTGCTGGTATTCGGTTTATGTATGCACAGTACGCCGGCTATAGTGGAGACGCTTAATATTCAGAGTATTTTTACGGCTGATTTCTGGTATGCAGCGGGGACGTCCGAGGAGGTTTCAAGCGGTATCAACTGGGAGACAATTATTTTTGTCGCCGGAATGATGATTATGGTAGAAGGGATGGCGAGAGTCGGATTTTTCAGGTGGCTGTGCATGAGAATTGCAAAGCTCGTACATTACAGGACAATTCCCATATTTATAACCTTTATGGTTGTGTCGGCAGTTCTTGCTATGTTTATTGACAGCATTACGGTTATACTGTTTCTTGCGGCGGTCACTGTCGAGCTGTCGCAGCTTTTAAAGTTTAATCCTGTGCCTATGATTTTAGCGGAGGTATTCTGTGCCAACCTCGGCGGCTCTGCTACTATGTGCGGAGATCCGCCCAATATTATTATAGGAACCTCGCTAGGCTTTTCATTTTTTGATTTTATTACAAATACCGGGCTCATAGCGGGAATAGCGCTGATAGCAGTAGTGATTTATTTTTACTTTGCGTTTCATTCTGAGCTCTCGGGCGGCATTGCTGGAAAAGGAGCTGACATTGCCTCGCTTCCCGACCCGAAGGAAGCCATAAAGGACAGAAAGGGCTTTGTCATAAGCTGTGTTATATTTGTATGCGCAGTTGTTCTGCTTGTAACCCATTCTGTGACAGGGCTTACGGTTTCGTCTATCGGGCTTTTTATTGCTGCGGTTACTGTTTTAACAGCTCCGAGACATATACGTGAGATTGTCGGCAAGGTTGATTATAAGACGCTTTTATTTTTTGTGGGATTGTTTATAGTTGTCGGAGGTCTTGAGCAGACAGGTATTCTTCAGATTGTTGCGGATTTTATCGGCAGAATAAGCGGGGGAAATGCAATGCTGATGGCTGCAATTATTATATGGTTTTCAGCATTTGCAAGCGCGTTTGTGGATAATATTCCATTTGCAGCAACTATGATTCCTATAATAAAGTCGTTGGCGGCAGTCGAGGGGGCAAGCCTCGCAACGCTCTCATGGGCATTGTCTATGGGAACGGATATAGGCGGAAGCGCGACCCCAATAGGAGCGTCGGCTAATGTCGTCGGAACTGCCGTTGCGGCAAAGGCAGGATATCCTATAGGATGGGGCAGATACTGTAAAAAGGTTGTGCCTGCGACTCTGCTTGTTCTTATCATTGCCACAGTGTGTATTTTTGTCAGATATTTTTAGGAATAAGGATATTGTAGAAAGAGTCTGTTGATTTGCGGCAGCATGGTTTAGGTTTTTTATGGAGGTGGATTATGGCTAAGCAGTTGATTATATCGGTAAGCCGGGAGTTTGGAAGCGGCGGTCATGAGATAGCGGAAATATTGGCGAAAAGGTTTGATATTCCTATTTACGACAGTAATCTTCTCGAAGAGATTGCAAACAGTAAAAATCTTGATGCAGATACAATGGAAAAGTATGACGAGAAGCCAAAGAACGTGCTTTTATCGAGGAGAGTGCGCGGTTACAGCAATTCTCTGTCAGAGGTGCTTGCGCAGATGCAGTTCGATTATATAAGGGAGCTTGCCAATAAGGGAGAATCTTTTGTGATTGTCGGGCGCTGTGCGGAGACGGTGCTTAAAAATCATGAGGCGCTAGTCTCGATATTTGTTCTGGCAGACATGGAGAGCAAAATTGCGCGCGTTTCAAAGCATAACGAAATCTCAAGGTCTGAGGCAGAGGCGATGATAATCATGCAGAATAAAAAAAGAAAAATGTATCACAATCGCTACTGTGAAGGCAAATGGGGAGATTCAAGAAATTATGACGTCTGTATCAACAGTGCAGGACTTGGAGTGGAGCGCACGGCAAACGTGCTGGAGAGCTACATAAAGGAGCGGGTTTTGTTAAGAGAAGAGTAGCAGGATACATTAACCATATTTATTTTTAATTAATAGACTTAAACGCCGCTGCAATTTTGCAGCGGCGTGTTTTATCTGAAATTCACCTTTATGCTGCATATCTCGGGAATTGTTCCGACACGCATAAACGGACCGTACAGACCGACCCCGGAGGTTACTATATTTGACATCTCTCCCTTTTTTAAATAACCGCAGGGGTTTTCCCAAATAATATCGTTTATTATATTCAGAGGAAAAAGCTGTCCGTCATGTGTATGACCGCACAGGTCTATATCAACTCCTGCGGCAGACAGCTCACTAAGCTCTTTAGGCTCATGGTCTATTACTATAATGGGCTTTGATGTGTCAAGCCGGCTTACAATCTCTTCAGGCGTTTTTCGCACCGTTATGTCACGACCGGGGCGTTCGGCGTCAGGTCTTCCATAGAGATAGAAGCTGTCGTCAATCAGTACGTATTCATCCTTGAGAAGCTTAATTCCTGCCTTTTCGAGAAATTCATCCATTCTGACGTCGCTCACAGGCTTTTCATTTTTGTTTTTAAATGTAAAACCTGCAAGTACCTTTTCCTTTATGTCGTGATTTCCATAGCAGGCATATACTCCATATTTGCTTTTAATTCCTGAAAGAATTTCAATAAGCTCATCGGGATTGTCGAGAGCGTCATAGTCGTTGTCAAATATGTCTCCGGCAATTACGACTAAATCCGGATTGCAGGCGTTTATCTTATCAACCATCTGCCTTATGTGAGAGCAGCCGATATTATAGCCCATATGCAGGTCCGCAGCCAGTACAATATTGAACTGCCCGGAGGCGGAAGGCTTGTCCACGGTTATTTCATAGCTGGTTGTCCTTATTATTCTTGCGTTTATCACACCGTATAAGGATGCGGCTGCTATAATTATAAGGCAGACAGCTCCGCTTATCACAAAGGTTTTTCTTGAATGAAGCTTTTCCTTATTAATAAAACGGCAGCGCTTAAGAATATTTCTTATAATATCGGCAGTTATAATTGTCAGAGCAGTATATAGAGTTACCCCGTACCAGTAATTTCCTATCCGTTTAAGCAGCCGCTCAATAAAGCAGTGCGGAAGCAGAAAGCCCGTGAGAATTGAAGAGGCAAAAAATATATATATGCCGATTACAGGATATTTAATCCACGGGTGGGAGGTAACTGTGTTGCAGGCTTTGAGCCATCTGAGCAGCCAGCGCGCAAAATAAAAGTTTATTAAAATATAAACGGGAGATAGATATACAGCTAACATTTATGCCTCCATGACTCAATGGAAATTATTTCCGTATTTGCTTTTGTTATACCTTCTCCTGTGTTGGGATATTTTGAAGAGTACACGGTATCGCAGAGGAAAATAATCAGCAGTGCCGCACAGAGTGGAATTAAAAGCTTAGTGCGGATTTTTCTTATAAGATTGTCAAGCAGAGGCGCTGCAAAATATACGATAATAAGTCCGCCCATCCCGAACACAAAAAGTCCCTCCGCGCATATTCTGCCGTTTATATTCAGGAAATATCCGCTGTAATCCCACCATTTCTGACCGTTGTTGGCATATTCAAGATAGACCGAGGTTGAGTACTCCACTATTCCGCATAATACTACAGCAGAAACAAACTGCATTACAGGCTTTTTTCTGCATTTATTGAGCACTGTGAGTATAAGTATTCCGCCGCAGCCGTAAATCGGCAGCCACGGTCCATGCAGTACTCCGCGGTTTACGAATTTTCCGCTTGTTATAAAGTGAAGCATTACCTCCCATATCCAGCCTGCAAACGCAAATATAAAAAACATTAAGACAAGCGATGTGACGGAATAGTGTCTCAGATAATGGACATATTCAAGGCGCTGTCTGCTTTCCTCAGGGTGAAAGGGGGACAGCCTTGACGGGTAGCTCAGTCCCTCGGAAACATTTTTAAAATGTTCGGCTTTTACGCTGCACTTAACGCTTTTCTCATACTCGGCGTCACGTTTTCCGTAAGCAAGTGTGATGCCGAAAAAGTCAAGTATTTTCCCTAATATGCCTTTCCTGTGTGAGAGGTCGGGGGTAGGCATGCTGCGCAGATGCCACACATCGCTGTACGTCTCTCTCAAAAGCTGCGAGTCAGGTATTTCATATAAAAATGTATCATTTAACAGGTCTATATTTTCTATATTGTTTTCTTTTGCAAGTGAGCGAACATATATAAAATATTCGCAGAAAGCTGTCTCCATATACGGGTTGGCAAAAAGCAGGTCGGACAAGCCGATTGTTAAGAAGCCGAGAAGCTTCCAGCCTGTAAATGAGAGCTGAAACACAAAATATTCCCATTTGTGACCGCGCATCATTTTCCTTGACAGTGTGATTGCCTGGTTTGGAGAAATTCCCGGATTTTCAGCGACAATATAAGGAACGCAAAAGTAGGAGCATTCCTTGATGAAGCCCCCTATAATCGTAAGCGACCAGAGCGTTTTGTACACAGTGGTAAGAAGCATGGTGAGGGAGGCGTTTATCCATTTTTTTACTTTCATAAAAAACATAAATTTAGAGGCAGGAACCCTGCTGTATATACGTCCTTCAAGAAAAATACGCTTTGCCGCCGCCTTGTAGACGTTAAGTATAAAAATCCATATAAACAAAACGGTAAAAAAACTTAACGCTATGAAAACTGCAGTTGTGACGCTTCTGGAAACCACAATAAACTGTATTGATGAGTATGCAGTTATAAGAATAGCTCCGGATGAGAGCTGATTAACGACGTGTGACAGCACTCCCTTGCTTCGTCCGAAGGTTTTATCCATAAAAGCGTACTTCTTCGGCTGGGTTTTGTTTTCAAGAAGCTGTTTTGATGCGTCCTGGCTTTTCTCAAACTCACCGCGTGCGAGAAGCGACCACACGTCTGATATGCCCGGTATCTCGGTGGTTGTGCCCGAATCTACCACATCGCTGTATGACCTTAAATTATTAAAGCCCATTTTAAATATGTCTATTGAGCTGACATACTGTATTCCCAATATTGCTGAAATTGAGCAGACAATCACGTATATAAGATAGTGTTTTTTCAGTGCCGTTTTGGCAAGTCTTTTAGTGTCTTTTCTTTTGAACATACAGATCTCCGTTCCGGGTGTAAATACAAGTCTTTAAAGCTGACGCCATTATACCATAGCTTTGGGCAGCTTTTTGCCCATAAACAAGTTTGCAAAGCAAACTTGCATGCGTCAGCTCGCTGACGCTATTATACCATGTCCGCAAGGCGGACATGGAGCCTCCGGCGGATTTTAAGCGCTCTAATTTTTGCGGTGAACGCATAAATTAATGCGCGAGTATAATAGCGTCAGCTACGCTGACGCTATTATACCACATGAAAAGGCTGTTCACAATAATTGTATGACTCAGGTTATTTAAACATAAGCGTATTGATACGATCGGAAAAAGATATTATACTTAAAAAAGAATTTAGCTGTACTAATGTGACAGTTTGGAAACCGAAAGACTAATTTAAAGAAATAAGAGTTTATATACGGCTTAAAGAAAAGTATATTAATATTGCGGAAGGGACCCGAATTGCGTTTTCGGAAAGAGAGCATTATAAATGGATAAAATTTTTATCGCTGTTATTATCGTGTTTATATTGATTGCGGCTGCGGCGGCTGTGTATCTTGTAAAGGCTCTGTTTGCAAGTATTGACAGATATAAAGCGGCGGCAGAGACTATTGACAATCTTGAAGGACTGAACATGAAACTGAGGAGCCAGCGCCATGATTATATCAATCAGCTTCAGGTTGTTTACGGACTGCTTGAAATAGGAGAATATGAGGAAGCGCGCAGTTATCTGAAACCTATTTTTAATGACATGATGAAGGTCGGAAAAGCGTTAAAGACAAGAATACCGGCGGTGAACGCCCTGCTCATGGCAAAGATGCAGACTGCGGAGGCAAGAGGCATTGATATGTATGTTGAGGTTAAGTCTGACCTTAAAAATATATGCGTTGAGGGCTGGGAGCTGTGCAAGATTATGTCGAATATAATAGACAATGCAATGACGGCAGTGGAAGCCGGCGGGCGTGAAGGAGAGGACAAAAAGGTTTACATAGAGATTAATGAGACGCCGGATACCTATATTATAAGAATTACAAATAACGGTCCTGTTATAACAGAGGAAGAGAAGAAAAATATTTTTAAGTCGGGATATACGACCAAGAAAGAGCCGGGACACGGAGAAGGGCTTGCTATCGTGACGAGGATATTAAAGGAGCACGGCGGTCGGATGAGGGTAGATTCATCAAAACATGAAACGGTATTTGAGGCTGAGTTTTTTAAACAGTCGGAGAGGATGGGATTATGGGAACATTAGAAATTATAGGAATTATTTTAATAATAGCGGGAATTATTCTCGTATCGGTGGAAATGTATATCCCGGGTATCGGCGTTCCGGGAATAACTGGAGCTGTTTGTCTTATTGCCGGAGTATTTATGACTGCAAAGGATGTAACTCAGGGAATTCTCCTTGTGATAATAATTATGTGCATACTGCTCGCGGTATTTTCGGTTATGTATATTTTTATCTTTAAAGCCAGAATGAATTCTCCGATTGTGCTGGACAGCACAATTTCGAGTAAAGCGGGATATTTAGGGGAGGATGACCTCAAATATCTTCTGGGAAAAGAGGGAGTTGCGGTTACGGATTTGAGACCTTCAGGCAAAGGAAATTTTGAGGGGATAGAATTTGATGTGAGCTCTGCGGGAAATTACATACAAAAGGGAACAAAAATAGTTATTTGCAGTATAAGAGATTCGCGTCTTACGGTGAAAGCGATTTCCATGGAGGCTGAAAATGAGAGTGATGATAGTGGAAGATGAGCCGGGCATAAGAAAGCTGCTCGAGAAAATAATTTCCGGAAATGAGGAATTTGAAGTTGTCGCGTCCTGCGGCAGTTTTCATGAGGCTGTTGAAAAATATTCACTGTTTAAGCCGGATATTGTGTTTATGGATATAGAGATAAAGGAGGACGAGGCTGACGAGACCGCAAGCTCACGGGTAAACGGCGCCCAGTGCGCGAGAATTCTTTCAAATCTCAATACAAAATTAAAAATAATATTTGTGACTGCCCACAGTGAATATATGTCAAACGCATTTGATATTTACGCATATGATTATATTGTGAAGCCGTTTGATACCGGGCGGATAGAGCGCACCCTGAGAAGAATTCTCGAAAACGAAAGGACGGCTGCGCCTGAAATTCACGATAAGCTGATGATACGAGGCAGGGAGAGCACAAGTTTTATAGATATAGACGAGATTGTTATGGTTGAGCGCCAGGGAGGAACTACAAAAATACACGCGCTTCAGGGCTTGTTTACAACATCAATGGGCATTGGCGAAATAGAGGAAAAACTCAAGAAGCCGCAGTTTATGAGAAGTCATAAATCATTTATCATCAACATGGACTATGTCAGCAGAATAGAGCCTTACGGAAGGTGGACGTACATAGTAAAATTCAGAGGAAAAGATTACGATGCGCTTATAACAACTGCAAAATATGATGAAATTAAAAAAATATACGGCTGAGTGAAATGAAGGAGGTTGATGAAAATGAATGATTTGTACACAAGAGACAGAATGAACCGCAATAATGCGGATTTTGAGGGGAGCGGTATCGGAAGCGGGAGATATGACTCGCGGGAGGAACAGAAGGCTAAAATTTCGGATGCAAAGCTTCCTGTGGTAATTCTTTTTTTCATGGCGATAGGTCTTGCGGGTATTATTTATATGCATGTAAATGAATTAAAGCATATTATTAACGGAACTCCGGTGACTCTCGATTATGTATCGGGACAGAGAAGCGCTACATGGAAAGCGCCTGACGGAAATACATATTCGTATGAATGTGATTGGGCGAGAGTTAAGGACGGCAAAGTTACAATTTATTATATGGGAACGGATTACCGCAATGCGGTTGTTGTCTCAAGCATACAGTCATGGTTGATGTTTTACGGATTCTTTGTTGCCGTAATCGGGGCAATCATTTTTTGGATATATAAGATATTCCATAAGAAGAAGCATGCAGTAAACAGGAATTGACAGGAATAAAATGAGCTGCGCATATTTAATGCGGCAGCTCATTTTATTGCGGTTATTTAATTTCGGTACCGTATACTGTATGGTCCTTAAAATGTGTACTGTTTATTCCTCCCACTAAGGTGGAGTCTGAAAACCATGTGCTCTTGTTTAGGATGAATAATGAGTTCACAGCAGGACAAGTGTATGAATAGTCTGTCCATAAGCTGTAGTCGGTCACCTGTACTTCTATCAGATAGTCGCCGTAATCGTATAAAAGACCAATATTGCCTGTTTTTCCGTATTCAGTGTCATAATATTTTTCAAGAATACAATTCGGCTCCCCAAGAGTCTCCCTTATAAACTCCAAATCATCATTGTTTTCAAAGGAAACCATGGAATAACGGAGCGCGGCAGCTTCTTTATCCAAATCGGAAGTGAGATAATATTTAAAATATGAGCTGTTGGTATACAGGGTTATTGAGCCGTTTTCTGAAGCAGCCAATAACTCCTCAACATTATAAGACGTTCCGTTCTTATCATATATTGTTCCTGTGAACTTAGACGCGTCAAACTTGGTTGTGTCAAAATATTTATGACAATAACCTATATCCTCTTCTTCCGCATCGTTAGTGTCGCTTTCCGTTTCTGCTTCGACAGACTGGCTTCCGCTCTGGTTATCAGAAACATCGTTATCATTGTCTGAGCTGCCGCCGCACCCTGTAAATACAGTAAGAATAAATACACACAGCAAAATAAATATCAGTTTCTTTTTCATGTTTTGTCCCCGCTTTCATAAATTTATATT